>JAHDBM010000071.1 GCA_020630395.1 Flavobacteriales bacterium | reverse complement strand
GAAGAAATAGAGTGGGGAGAAGGCGAAGAGACATTGGGGTTAATTGTGAGTATATTACTTATTCAATTAATTGCAATACCAGGTGCAATAGGAATTTCCAAGCTATCGGCTAAATTGGGAAATATTAAAGCACTTCAATTAGTAACGATTGTATGGACAATACTTACCATTTGGGCTTATTTTATTAAAACCCCAATTCAATTCTACATAACGGCAGCTTTTGTTGGTCTTGTAATGGGAGGAATTCAGTCTTTATCTCGATCAACTTATTCTAAATTTATCCCTGAAACTACCGATACATCATCTTATTTTAGTTTTTATGATGCTACCGAAAAAATAGGCATTGTAATAGGAATGTTTATGTTTGGTTTTCTAGAAGCCATAACAGGGAGTATGAGAAATTCAGTTTTAGTAATTGCTACTTTTTTTATTATAGGATTCTTTTTATTAATGCTGGTTCCTAAGCAAGAAGAAAAATAAATTTATTAAGGATGAACTTTTTTAATTCTTAGGTGTACCAAGAAGAAAAAAAGTTATGAAATATCTTCTTCTCTTAATGATTTGTATCTATACGCAAGTTACTGTTGCCCATCAAGATTTTCAACTTAATGGAAGGTATAGACTTACCAACAACTTTAATGTATATGAGTTAAATGAACTCTACAAACTTACACCAGATGAAAAAGGATATAATGATGGAATGTTTTATGCTGAGTTTACTGATTCAAATTTCAGGATATATGAATTTACTGGTTGCGGGAATCAGTGTAAGAGAAGTATAAAAGGAAATCTTACCTATAAAGAATCGTTTATAACATTATCTGATGTCGTTATTACCGCAAAATCGTATTGTAAAGATGGTGGAGTATATAACATTAATGAGGATTTTATTTTTTCGTTAACAGCTGAAGAGGAAGATGTAATCATGAGTTATAGAACTAGTTTATTAGCTGCAAAATTAGTTGACTCTAAATTCAGAACTAATAGGATTGTATTTGAAAATCCAAAAACCGATAGCTTTAACTTAACTAATGTCAAATTTTTAATGAATAATAGATCATGGGGTAATTTTATCAGTTTTACTGATTCAAGTTTTTTTTGCTATTATTCTGCGAGTTGTGGTAATGATTGTTTTACCGATCTAAATGGTACTTATAAGTTTGTTTCTCAAGACGAAATAGATATTTGGGTAGATACGATTACTAAAAGCGGAATGTGTTACTCTAATCAAACTGAAAAATTTGGGAGTAGAGGTAAATTCAAAATAATAGAAAACAAAGACCTATCATTAACTTTAAAAAGAATAAAATGAAGCAGTATATAACAGTTTGGTTAATAGTATTCTCTTTAGTTGGACATTCACAAACCAAAGAAATTGCGCATAAAAGTCATGGTGGATCTAGCAAAACATTTAAGGCAGGTAATTACTTAGATAATTTAGGGTTACCAAGTCCCGATCATATTGATGAAGTTCGTAAAATAGATGACTCTACTGTTGTTATTTATTCAGTTTATACTGTAAATTATAAAACTCAAGAAAAAAAAGATTACCCTTTAGATACCATTAGAGATAAAAGTTGTATTCATAATCCAAAGAGATATTTAGATAGTATGACTTATCGTAATATGCACGTTATACTTTCTAAAAAAGCTAATTATGTGGGGTTTAAGAAAAGTGAACTTAAAAAATCCACTTATAAGCTTGAGCTAAAGAAAAAGATGATAAATCCTTATAGAAAATCAAAGGGGAGTATGGGGATGTATATCTTTTGTATAGTAGTGATTGGATTACTTTTGATGGTTAGAAAAAAGATGTTGTCTATTATTTGTTTGTGTATTATTTCAACTACTGGATTTACCCAAACCAAAGAAATTGCGCATAAAAGTCATAGTGGATCATCAAAAACCTTTAACCCTTCAAGTTATCTAGATAATTTAGGAGAAGGAGCTCCAATGCCTGTTTTAGTTAAAGTAAAGCGATATAAAACTAATGATTTAATAGAGTTTTATACTATGTCTTTCTCAAGTAAAACATATCAAGATACAATCTATAATGTAGGAAATGAAGAACGTGTATTGCTAAGGCTAGATAGCTTAGCTGCAAATTACACTATGATGCATAGTACAATAGAATTAAAAGGATTCAATGCTAAAACATGGAAAAGACCAGATCATGTTAAACTTAAAAAAATACAGGAAGCTCAAAGAAAATCTAGAGAGAAGTATACGTTTAGTATGCGATCAACCAAATTAGTTTATGCTAGCAAAGAAGCCGTAACAGTTCAAATTAACAATAAAGATTTAAAGAATAATAAAGTCTATACTGATGGTAATTGTGATGTTTCTCCAGTTATTATGTTATTACCCAATAATGATTCTATTATAAATGCTCATTACTTTCTTCAAATGGATTGTGGTTTACCTTTTACTGAGCTTAAGAGTGGAACATACACTCCTAGTCTGTATTATACTAAAGAGAGTGAGGTTAAATCATGGGTGGTTGTTATGGATCTAGATGGGAAAGGTAGAGTAAGATCAAATTCGTTTAAAATTGAATAAACTAAATTTGATAGCTTTTCTAAAAAGGGTAACACTTATCTTTTTGGTGTTATTTACTTTTTCATTTCCCTTTCCACATGCATTTCTTCCTGATGTAGGAAGTTTATTATCAGGTTTTTTTGAAGAGATAAGTGTATATGTATCCATACATGTTTTTGGAATTAAAAGAGATATATTAGAAACATTTCAAAGTGATGGTGTAATCGTTTACGTTCATTTAATTGTATTATTACTCTTTTCCATTATCATATCATGTTTAACCTATTTAAAAAATAGCTTATTCACTAATAAGGTGTACAAATGGGGTATGATATATGGTAGTTATTATCTAGCAGCTATCTTGTTGGTTTATGGTATGGATAAAATTTTCAAGCATCAGTTTTATCTGCCAGAACCTAATACATTGCATACTCCAATCGGTTATTTGTCTAAAGATATTGCGTTTTGGAGTGTAATGGGAGCATCTAGATCTTACACCATGTTTTCTGGAATAATAGAAGTAATACCAGCTTTATTTTTATGTTTTTCAAGAACTAGAATGCTAGGAGCATTAGTATCGTTTATGGTCTTGATAAACGTACTGATGATTAATATCGGATTTGATATCTCAGTTAAAGTATTTACACTATTTCTATTATTCATTAATGGCTATATACTTTCTTTTTATTGGAATAATATTTATGCTTTCTTTATAACAAAATCAAGTATAACGATTAATAGGGATAAAATAGATTACACTACATTTAGAAAAATAATCATATATATTATACCCTTCATTTTGTTATTTAATGCTTCATATCAATCAATATCGATAGGTGTTTATAATGATGATAATGCTCCTAGACCTCTGTATCATGGAGCTTATGAAGTGACTCGTTTTAATTCATCAATGTCTATACCAAAAAAGCAGACATGGAAAAGAGTTTTTATTCACAGGAAAGGATATTTTATTATTCAACTAGAAGATGATAATATGATAGACTTTAAGTTTAAGTTATCTGGAAATAATAAATTTCAACTTAAAGATTATAATTCTAATCATTATATGTTTTCCTATTCAGTCGAAAATAAAGATTTAAAAACACTTAAGGGTAAAATAAAAGGAGTAGAATTTACAATTGAAGTCAAAACAATTGATTGGAGAAGTATGGAGTTGCTTAATAATCAATTTCATTGGACTGTTGATTGATTATCATGGCTTTAATGTAGTTTAGTTAACATTTACTTAACATATTGTAGATTTTACATATTAATATGCTTATTTTAATGTATCAAAAATAAGCTATGAAAAATATATACATTCTATTAATGACACTTTTTTTAAGTGTTAATTTAATTTCTCAAAATCAAATTCAACAAGTAAAAAGATCTAGTACAGTAGTAACGATACCGAGTGCTCATATCCCAACAGCTAATTATGCTCACGGAGAAAAATGTTTATCATCATCACTTCAATCTAAACTTGAAGCTGATCCTGTTTTTCTTCAAGGTAGAATTCAAGCAAATCAAATGGCTCGTCAGTATTCTTCCAATGCTGCAAATAGAGCAATAGATGTGATTCCAGTTGTATTTCATGTAATTCATTTAGGTGAGTCAGTTGGAACAGGCACAAACATATCTGATGCACAAATTAACAGTGCAATAGCTGCCTTGAATAGAGACTTTAGAAAAGACCCTACTATAGATGGCGGTATTGGATTTGGAGCAGGAGTAGATACTGAGATAGAGTTTTGTTTAGCAACTAAAGATCCATTTGGAAATGCTCATTCAGGAATTAATAGGGTTAGTGGTACTTCTGTATCTGGTTATGCTGCTTCTGGTGTTACAACAGCAGCAGGAAGTAATGAATTAGCAGTTAAAAATTTAAGCAGATGGGATAACCGTTATTATTTAAATATTTGGGTAGTGGCCGATATAGATAATAGCGGAGCTGATATGGCTAACTTAAATCTATATACTGGAGGCACTCTAGGGTTTGCTTATTTACCAACTTCTCCGGTTACGCTAAACTCGCAAAGAGATGGAATAGTAATGTTACATTGTGCCACAGGAAGTGATTTAACTGGTTCTGCAGGTTTTCGATTATGGTTTGCTTCAGAAAGAAATAAAGCATTAGCTCATGAAGTAGGTCATTTTTTAGGGTTAAACCATACCTTCCATAACACAGCATCTTGTACTTCAGAAACGAATTGTGCTACACAAGGAGATGAAATTTGTGATACACCTCCAACAATACAAGGAAGTAATTGTACAACAGATGCGTGTACAGGTACCATAGCAGAAAATTATATGGATTATGTACCAGAAACGTGTATGGATATGTATACACCTAATCAAAAAACAGTTATGAAAGGTCATTTATCATCAACTGGAGCTAGAAATGCATTAGTAAATACAACTAACTGTAATGTTGTTGGAATTCAAGCTGATTTTACAGCCAATGTTACCTCTGTTGCTACTGGAGGATCTGTTACCTTTACCGATTTAAGTATTGGAGCAACTCCAACTGCATGGTCATGGAATTTTGGAGGAGGTGGAACTCCAAACACATCTGCTGCTCAAAACCCAGTTATTACGTTTAATACACCTGGAACTTATACGGTAACGTTAACTGCAAGTTCTGGAGCATTTACTGACACAGAGACAAAAACAGCTTATATAACAGTGTCTAACTATGATCCATTATTATGTGATTCAATGAATAATTTCTTAGGATTACCTCAAGACACATTAACTTATTATGGTTTAACAGGTGGTGGTTTTTATCCAGGTCACAATGGCTCTGGTATCACTGATTTTGCTGAACCCTTTACTGTTACTACTGCAACAGAAGTACAAAGAATAATTGTGCCAGTATTTTATAACGCGACTAATAGTCCAACTAATAATATTAGTGCTGTTGTATATGCAGATAATGGAGGTGTACCAGGTGCACAATTAGGAATTCAAAACAGGGCTATTAGTTCTTTAACAGCTGGAGCATATAATGTTATCCAGTTTGATACTCCAATATCAGTAAACGGTAATTTTTGGGTTGGGTTACGATTAACAAATACACCTGGTGATTCTGTTATCTTTGGTACAGCACAAATAAGAACAAATTCATATAGTACTACATATTACAAGCAAGGAGCTGGAGCTTGGGGAGCAAGTTCAGCAGCAGGATTAATTTCTTCTCTAGATTTACAAGTAAGGTTTTCTGGTAGTCCAACAGTAAGTTTTACGGAAACAGCATTAAATATTAATACAGGTGCTTCAATTATATTTGATGGTTCAGCATCTAATACTTACAGTGTGTTAGCATGGGATTTTCCAGGAGGTTCTCCTAACACATCTAGTAATTTAATTGAAACTGTAACATATAATACACCAGGAACTTATGATGCTACATTATTCATGCTTGGAGGATGTAGAGTAGATAGTTTAAAGAAGCAGGTTGTAGTTTCTAACACAACTGAATTGATAGAGTTGGATATTGATAAGGTTATTAAAATTTATCCAAATCCAGCTAATAATGTTATAACTGTACAAATAGATAAAGCGTTAGAACAAACATACCAACTGAACTTAATTGATGCTAGTGGTAAAATATTAAAGCAAAGAGTTATTCAACCTAATCAAGTTGGATTATCTACTATAGACATAACTTCGGTTAGTAATGGAATTTATCAAATCCAAATTGGAAACGGCAATAAACAAGTTGTAAAGAGACTTGTAGTCACTAAGTAAAATATAAAGTACATGATGTAAAGGAGCAGATTATCTGCTCCTTTTTTGCTTATTTTTTTATCACTTATTGAACCTTTTTTAATATTGAGTGTACAACTTAATGAATGTAGAGTTAAAAATTATGTTTAGAGTTTATTTAAAATATTGTTTGTTGTCATTTTTATTCCTGCTGCCACTTTTTTTAAGAAGTCAAAATGGAGGCAATAATGGAGCAGTTACTACCGAAAGTATAACACCATCATCAGATCAATTTAAAGTATCAACTATAAAAGAGGTTAAAAAACAATTTGTTGTTGATAAAAATACTAAAAAGCGAACGTTAAAGTATGGTGATGCTTTTGAAGATGAAAGAGAATCTGCTTCTCAAACTAGTAAACTAGATTTTAATCAAATAACAGATTCAGTTTCTAGTGTTCAAAAATCCCCTGAGCCATCAAAAGCTAATTTAACATCAGCTTATTTTAATTATTTAAAAAGTGATGTTGCTAGTAGAGATTACGAACAGTTAAAGCAAGCTTTTGCTTTAGATAACAAAAGCCAGGAGCTTCAATTTGAGATGGTTAAGTATTATGAGTTAACTACTGATATTGCTAAGAAAAAAGGATTGTTAAAAGAATTAAATAGAACATTAAATAGTAGTATTAAAGAATATGCCCATAATACACTTATGTCTGTAGAAAAGAATGGCATTTTAGTTACCTACGGAAAAAACGATACATATCCTATTTGGGTACTGCAAGAATTAGAAGGAGTTAGAAAAGATGTTGTAGTATTAAATTATGATTTGTTAATGGATGATGAGTATAGAAAAAGAGTTTTAAAAGAGCATAAATTAAAACTTAATAAATCTTACACATCTACCATTAATATATTAACAGATCTTGCCAAGAAAAACACAAATAAACCAATATACTTCGCATTAACGGTATCACATTTAGTGTTAAATGATTTAAAACATAATTTATACGCTACTGGTTTAGCAATGAAATATGAAAAGAACAAGCTTAATAATACACCAATATTGATTTTAAACTGGGAAACTAAGTTTAAAACAAGTGAGCTTTTTAAAACAACCAAAGCCGGAGAAGCAAAACGGTTAGAAAAAAATTATTTATTACCATTGGTTCAGTCGGCAAGGTATTACAAACAAACAAAAGAGACTAAAAAATATAATGAAACAAAGAAAGTAGCTATTGATATAGCAAGTAGAAATGGTAAGAAAACAGAAGTTGAAGCAATATTTAAGAATCTTTAGCTTATGGAGAATTATCAAGCGTTAGAAGATAGCGAAATAATGAAATTGGTCATTAAAAATGATACAAAGGCTTTCTCTGTATTATATGATCGATATAGTCAATTGATGGTCAATTATTTTTATAAAATGCTATGGCAAGACTATGAAAAAGCACAAGATTTTATGCAAGACCTTTTTGCTAAAATAATTGAAAAACCTAAACATTATGATCCATCAAGAAACTTCAAAACATGGATGTATAGTGTGGCTAATAATATGTGTAAAAATGAATATAGAAAACAAGCTGTTAGATCTAATACAGCTAACAGTTTAGATGATACCATACAAGTAAAAGATTTAAATACTGATATTGTGAAAAAGACGGATGAAAATAGATTTAACGAACGCTTAAATGAAGAGTTAGATCGTTTAGATGATAAACAAAAATCAACTTTTGTACTTCGTTATTTTGAGGATATGCCTATTAAAGAAATAGCAAAGACGCTTAATTGTTCTGAAGGAACAGTTAAATCTAGGTTGTTTTATACTTTAAAAAAGTTAGCAAGCTCTTTAAAGGAGTATAGTCCTCAATTTATACAACTATTATTAGCTTTTTTCTTGATTAAATAACGTGCACCCTATGAAAACAAATAATACATATCAACCCGAAGACATTGAAGCACTTTTAATGAGTAAAAAATTTGAGGATTTATTGCCCGAAGAAGCAACATTTGTACTTACTCATGTTGATTCTAAAGATGAATATAATTTAATGCGAAATACTCTGTTGGCGATTAAAAAAACAGCAGAAAATAACGAAACAATTCAGCCTAAGCCACAAATTAAAGGAGAATTACTAGCGCTAATGGAGCAAAGAAGTAGAAGAGGAGCTGGTTGGTTTAATTTAAATGGTTTTTGGGGATTTTTATTTCCAACTGATGTAAAGTTTTTTCAACAACCAGGTTTTCAATTTGCTACATTAGCAGCATTATTAGTGTTTGGTTTTATGTTTGGATCTAGATTATTAAAAGAGAATAATAATAATTTAGCGGTTAATACACTTCCAGTTCAAGAAAAACAAACTGAAGGATTAAAAAAAGAACAAATAGTTGAAAATGATGTAGTCGTTAATGCTAATGATGAAGAACCTTTAGTAAATGATATGTCTAACCTTAGGGAAGTTGAAAAGGAAATTTCATCTAATGATGATGAAAACTTAGATAAAACTGAAAAAAAGCTAAATCAACAGAGTAATGAATTGTTTAAAGTTAAAGAACAACAGAATGTTGTGGATTTGGCTATACAAGATAAGGATCTAATGGTAGTAGATGAGGAGATGGAAATGGAAGAAGAAATTGTTGATGTTGAAAAAGCAGAAGAGATAGTTGCATTTGATAGAAATGAAACAAAAGAAAAGGCTTCCGAGCTTAATCAGCCTATTACAACAGGAAGTGTTGTTTCATCTACTAAAGGGGGAATAAATAATACCTCATCTAACTACAAAGATATATCAGGTGATGTTACTGCTCCTGAAAGTTCTAATGAGGGGTATACTGATGATGCTTATCGTTCTTTAGCTAAAAACAAGAGGTTTAAAGGGAAAAAGAAATCAGTTAACACAAAAGCAAATCGAAAAAAAGAAGAAAGCAGCAAACTTTATTTAGAAGTAGACGGAAAAGACTTAGATACTAGAGGGGATGAAATTTTAAGCGGAAAAGATGCTAATATCAATAGCCAATCATTAAGTAAAGATGATAACTTGATAACATTATTGCATATTACACTATAAAGCTTTACTTGTATTTTTATTAAAATACAGAACGCTAAAATCAATAATATCAAGCGAATTATAATTAAAGTTTTTAAGTTTAGGATTAGCATAATAACTTTTTTCGTAATAGTATACAGGACATATTACAGCACTATCTATAAGAAGTTTTTCTGCTAAGTAAAAATAGTTAGCTTGCTTATCAGGATCTTTTTCACTCATTGCTTTGTTATAATATTCATCATAAGTAGCGTTTTTATATCGAGCAATGTTCTGTATAGATTGTTCTTCAAAACTTTTTGGAACGAGTTTGCCATAATAAGTAGATAATGATGAAGATGGACTAGGTATATCTTTTAGATATCCATGCTGTACAAACTCAAAATCACTTACAAACATGTTATTATAAGCTATATCTTGACTTTCAACTAGTCTTACTTCTACATGAATATTCTGTAAGTTCATATTTATAAAACGCTTAGTGTGTTGCGCTAACCAGTCAAAATTTCTTATGGCTAATAGGTATACAGTGTCTTGATTTTTATTGATTTCATTTAAATACTTTTTTTCATATTCTAAAGCTAAGCTAGGGTTAAATGGTAAAGAAAATAAAGTGTCATTATAAAAGTTGTATGATAAACTTAACCCATAATTTGCATACCAATTTTCACCTTGCCAAATAGAATCAATTAATAATTCTTTATTCATACTATGTGTTATGGCTAAGCGTAGATTTTTGTTGTTAAATGGAGGTTTAGAAACGTTAAACGTTAATAAGTTGTGTCCATCCCATATTACTGAATGATAATTTTCTTGATCAAACTTCTCATATTTCACAAGATATGACATATTAAAAGCACTAACGTTTGGTATGATATCAAGTTTATGATTGTCAAACGCTTCAATTTTAGAAGTCATGGTATTTAAAGAATCAATTTTATGGATATAAATGATAGAATCTAGATAAGGTAACTGACATTGCTTTTCATCTTTTCTCCAATATTTTAAGTTTTTTTCAAAAACATAAAGAGAATCACTAGCATTTTTAAGTTGAAAAGGTCCTGCAGCATTTATGTAGTTATCTTTAAAAATACCTTTATCGTTATAAGAGTTTTTACTGTAAATAGCAAAATTTAGCCTTGAAATAATATCTGGAAATTCACAATTGGGAGAGATTAAATCAAAAGCGACTTCAAAATCATTAATAACCCTAACTCCACTAACTCCATTTTGAAGAGTTTTACCATTTTTAGTAGCATTATAAAATTCTTCTAATCCTTTAATAATAGTTTTCATAATATCATAGGCACCATTGTTTTTAATGGTATCTCCAATTTTATCAAAACAAAATTTCACATCATGAGCAGTTAGCTGTTCATTATCATGATGAAAAAAAATAGATTTTCTTAGCTTAAAGTTAAATGAAGTACAGTTGTTATTAGAACTCCAAGATTCTGCAATAGCGGGTTCAGTTTTTAGTGTTGTTGGAGATATACGCGTTAAAGATTCATAAGCGCAATCAAATGAGTTAAGAAATTCAGTTAATTCAATTTTTCTAGGATCAAAGTTTGTTCTATGAAATGTAGGTTTAATCATTCTTAAACAACCTCCATTTTTGTTAGATAGTTTTATTTCTTCTTTGCATCCATTTAATAATGTAAGTATCAGAAAAATAATTATAGTAGACTTTATCCGCATGTTATTAAGCATCTAAATTAAAATGCAAAGCTACAATTTTATAGATAATAATATCGCTTATTGCTTCAAGTACAATAAAGCATGATCTACCATATCAATATTATTATAAGGATAACCGCCTAATAATGGACTTTGATAAAAACTTTCTTCTGAGTAAAATATAGGAAAAGAAACTGCTTCATTAATGAGTAACTGTTCTGCTTTGGCAAACATTTTTTTTCTTTTCTCTATGTTGCGTTCTTTTTTTGCAGCATGATATAATTTATCAAATTTTTCATTATTATATCGAAACACATTTGTATTGATAATTTCATTTGTATCATCCGATAGAGCATCACTAGAAAAATTACTTAAGTGACCTCCAACTTCAGGAAATCCAATAGAATTTGAAAAATTACACAATTGATAATCCCCTTTAAAGATGGCATTAAAATAGTCTGGAATACTAGGTTTATCTATAATCTTAATTTCAATATCCAGTACTTTTTTAATAAAATTAGCTGTGTTTTTAGGAAACCAACCCCTGTTTTTTACACTTAAAACTTCAATAACAACTTTTTGGATGCCAGTTTGCTTTTTATACTCAGCTAAGTATTGATTAGCAAGTTTAGGATCGTAGGTTAAACTTTTTAATGTATCACTATAAAGACTGCTTTGAGGATATAGACCTTCTGATGCTGCCCAATTTTCACCCAAAAATAAAGAATCAATAAATAATTCATTATTAAAAGAGTGAGCGATAGCTTTTCTTAGTAATATATTATTAAAAGGAGGTTTAGATGTATTAAAGCTTAATGTGGAGTTTCCTAAAATTTCAACTGATTTATATAGCTTTTCATCAAACCCTTTAATATTAACAAGCTTGTCTATGTATCGAATACCAACATCTCTCATGAGATGAATACGGTTACTTGTTAAAGAATTGATTCTTTTATCGAAAGAACCTTTTACATTATTATCATAGATGAAATACAAAGAATCGACATATGGTAAAGAAAAACCATTAGAGTCAGTTCTCCAATACTGCTCATTTTTTACAAATAAATAACTAGAGTCATCAAGCGTATTAAAAGTAAAAGCACCAGTTCCTACTAAAATAGAATCATTAAAAGCATCATTATCATTTATAAGCATTGTAGGATAAATAGCATAATGGATACTCGTTAACATAGAAGGAAAATCACAGTATGGAGATAATAATGAAATTGATAGGGTAGAATCATTAACGAGAGCTACGCCTTTAATTTTTTGCTCGTTATTACCGTTCATTTTAGCTGATCTACTCTCAACAGCTCCAACCAACACATTTTTTATCTCGCTATACGCAATGTTATTTGTAAGTGTATCTGTTAATCGATCAAAACAATCTTTAACATGCTGGGCGGTTACCATAACAGTATCGTAAGGAGGATGAAAAAAGACTCCTTTTCTAATGGTAAAAGTAAAAGACGTACAGTTTTTATTAGACTCCCACCTTTTGGCAATACAAGGTAATGTTTCCAGTGTATGATGATCTAATCTAGTTAATCCTTCATAAGATGCATTAAAGGTATTTACTATATCAGCCGTATTAAATGTTCTTGGATCATAATTACTAATGCCATACTCAGGTCTAGTGTCTCCAATAGTTCCTCCGTAAGGTATTTCACATACTTTTGGTGTGTCTTTTGTTTCTTTACAGGAAGTAAAAAGAAAGATTAAACTTAGTATTAGGATTAACTTATTTGACATTTAGGATATTAGTAAGCGGTAAATATAGTGTTGTATTAACGTTTAACCAATTTTAGGTTTGGTAAATTCACATTACTTTCTCCTAATGTTAAACTATAATTAGATTTGTTATATGTATTTACTCCAATAAAAGAGAGTTTGTTGTTATTATATGCTTCTATTAATTGTTTAGTTTTTTCTAGAATCCAACCATGAAGTTTATCATTTTTACATACTGTGTTGTAACTTCCTTCTGCTTCAATCTTTTTAAAAAGTTCCCAACTGTTTTCACTTAACTGTTTGGATAGCGATTCAATATAATAAGAGCCATTGGCAGGGTCAATAACCTTGTTTAGGTTACTTTCTTCTGTTAAAATATGTAGGATGTTAGTTGATAATCGTGTTCCATCTTTATTATTGGCTGAGGTAAATGTAGGTATGTATATTGTATTGGCTCCCCCAATTGATGCAGCCATTGCACTAATAGAGCCTCTAATCAAGTTATTCTCTTCATCTTCATCTGTCCAAAACAAGGTAGATGCTGTGGCAACTAGCTTACATGAAGACTTGGAGGCACCATATTCATTTAATATAGCTTGAACAGTGTATTTTAAGCTTCTTAATTTGCTCATTTCCATAAAATAATCATAGCCAATAGTTGTTTTAAATATGAGCTTCTTGGTTAATTCATCAATTGTAAATTCATGATTTAGTTCTCCAATAATTTCGTTTAGTTGTGCAAGACATACAGCAATTTGTTGCGTGCAAGTAGCTCCAGCATAATGCAACTGAGAACTGTTAATCGAGATACAAGCAAGATTGCTTTCTTTTAACTCGTGTACTAATAAATTTAAGTTTTTAGTTGTAGTATTTGTTCTGTAACAAATTGAACCATTGAGATCATTAAATGATATTGAGTGAGTTTTAGCGTAAGTTTTTAGCTGTTTAGCTAATGCTATAGGAGTTTGTGTTGTAAAATTAAGATCAATAATCTCAATCATAACATTGTTTAATAGTACAGATAGATTAACAGTTTCAGAAACAATAAAATGCAGAGAGTTTACCCCGTTTTTAAGTGCTAGTAAAGCATCTGTATTTGCTTGGGCTTCATTTTTTACCACAACTTCATGAGCAATTAAAAATGAGTTATCGTTTGTGTTATTCCAATTTACATTATAAGAAGTAGAAGGTACATCTTGTTGATGATGATTTGGTTTTATAGTAAACCCTTCAAAAGTATTCCAAACTAAATTTTCATAAGGCTTTCCTTTTAGGTCTTGCTCTATTTTGTTAAGCCATTCTGTAGAAGAAATGGAAGGAAAGTCGAAAGATAGGTTACGTGTATTGCTCATAAAACAAATATATTGAATATCCTTCGTATCTAAAATTGTTTGTTAGGTTATCATATTTGCTTTAATTTGTATTGCAAAGAAAATCTTGATGTCAAAATTTCAACAAAAAGTATCCATAAAGAATAAAAAAGCGTATTTCGAATACGAGATTTTAGATAAGTATACATCTGGTATGCGCTTATATGGGACAGAAATTAAAAGTATTAGAGAAAACAAAGCGAGTATTAAGGAAGCCTATTGTTACGTTCATGAAGGTGAAGTATGGATAAAAAACATGAACATATCAGAGTATTCCCATGGAGGGTATATGAACCATGCACCCAAAAGAGAACGGAAATTATTACTCAATAGAAAAGAAATAAATAAAATTGCCAAAAAAGTTCAAGATAAAGGAATAACAATAGTACCTCTTCATTTGTTTTTATCGGATAAAGGTTGGGCAAAGTTAGAAATAGGTATTGCCAAGGGGAAAAAACTTCACGATAAGAGAGAGTCTTTAAAGGAAAAAGATATTAAAAGAGATCTAGACCGATACCTTAAATAGAAATATGGCTGAGGTAATGTATATGATTCCAGGTTTTATAACCAATGAAGTTATTTATAGGGGGCTTCGTAAAGAGTTACCTATCGAAACTCAAGTATTGGAATTTATACCTCCTAATAAAAAGGAGTCTATAACTTCTTATGCTAAGCGACTGGCAGAAGGAATAGACCAAACAAAACCATTTTATTTGCTGGGCACTTCTTTTGGAGGATTGTTAAGTATAGAAATATCTAAATTTTTAGAACCCGAAAAGTTAATTATTGTCTCATCAGGTAAAAATAGAGATGAATTAAGTTTTTTTATGAAGCAAAAGTGGGCAACTGCTTTCTTTCAAATTATTCCAGCATTTATCATTAAATACGTTTTTATTATAGGCTTTGCAATAGGATCTTTGTTTATTAAAAGCTATAAGCGCATTAATACCAAGGAAGTAAAACAGATGATAGGTTCTGTAGATGGTAAGTTAGAGAAATGGATTATGAGGCGAATATCATTATGGGATAATCACAATCACAGAAAAGATATTATACACATACATGGAGATAAAGACCGAGTGTTTTCTAAAAAAGCATTAAAAACGGCTCATGTTATTAAAGGAGGTAGTCATTCTATGGTGATAGACCAATACAAGGAAATTTCGGAGGTAATTAAGGCTAATTTATAACGTTAACGATATTATAACAGTTGTGTTTATATTTAGAATTACTCTTAATAGCATTTTGAACAGATGGTCAATAAATATCTTGTCAAGCCTATTTTCACTAGTTTTAGTATACTTTTATGAGGGTTTTTCAAATATGCTACTTAAGCTAAATTGTTGATAACCTGTTGATGAGTTGTTTATAACTCTAAAAAAAAAACGAAACATTATTTGCATTTTACAAAAACATAGGTACATTTGCATGTTAAAATTTGTAAAACAAAATAAGATAACAATGAAAAAAAGAATTTTAGTTTTAGCAGCAATCTTTGGAGCTAGTGCTTCATTTGCTCAGGTAACTTCGTTAAAAAACAAAAAAGGTTTCGAAATTTTACCACAAGCTGGTGATTACGCAATTGCAGTAGACGCAACTCCTATATTAAATTTTGGTCTAAATGTTGTAAAGATGGGTGCTAACACAGGTGATTTAGCTGGTGGTACTTTTAATTCTCCAGATGGAGCTAACTTAACTGTATGGGGTAAGTATTTTACTTCTTCAACTCAGGCATACAGAGCAACAGTAGGTATTAACACAATGACAACAACAACTGAATCTATCACTTTATACGGAGCTGATAATGATGAAGAGTATATCACAACACAAAAAGATAAGATGAATTTTATTACTTTAGGTGGTGGTATGGAATGGAGAAGAGGTCATAACAGATTACAAGGTTTTTATGGTGCAATGGCAAACATAAGAATTGGTTCTCCAACTACTTTAACTTCTTTCGAATATAATTTAGATATCGAAGAAGCAGTAGAAGAAGGTGTTGAGACTTCTGGTGTAGCAAGAAACTTAGGTGTTTCTAAGTCTAGTTCTTTTGGTATAGGTTTAGGTGGTTTTGTAGGAGTTGAGTACTTCGTATTACCTAAAATTTCTATCGGAGGAGAATTTACTTGGGGATTAAGTTTAGATAGAGCTAGATTAGAGACTACAACAGAGACTTATACTTCTGCACCTGTTGATGAGGAGGTAACAACTATTACAAAGCAAGCTGTACCAAACTCTTTTTCTTTAGCAAATGGAGCATCAGTTAATGTAATGGCTATTTTCCACTTCTAAGAATTAATTATTTTAATTTAAAGGCTACCTAATGGTAGCCTTTTTTTTTGCATATATTTTAGTATAATAATTCCTTCAATCAACTATATGAACTAATTCTATTGTTTTAATAAAGAACAAAATAAATAAGCATCAAGTATATATATAGGTATAAAATACCGCAGGTTGTAGACATACAAATTGTGTATATATTAATGTGTTAGATGAGTCTTTGTTTTATATACCAAATGCCTTTAT
>JAHDBM010000070.1:1881-17156 GCA_020630395.1 Flavobacteriales bacterium | reverse complement strand
TTTACGATAAACGCAATTAATAAATTTAAGAAGAAATAATAGAGTACCCGAAATATGAATATTAGAGAAGAAATCCTGCAAAAATTCGAAGAATTTTTGAATAACCCTAACATTTTAGAAGTGTCTAGACAGGCATCAGCATTAATTAGAGATTATAAGTCAGCAAAGTCAGATGAGAAGTATCTAGGTAAAAGTTTAGATGATGAACTAACTGATGAAGAACGAGCTGAGTTTGTTGAAAGAGATAAAAAAGACACTCAAATTGATAAGTTGATACAGGCTTTCACTGAAAAAAGAGCAGAAGCTAGACAAAAATTAGAAGATGTTTATAAAAAGAACTTTATTGCAAAAAAGAATATTTTAAAGGATTTTGTCGATTTAGTTCAAAATGAAGAGAACATAGGTGCTGCCTTTACCAAAAGGAAAGAAATTCAAGAAAGATGGGCTGCCATAGGTGCTGTTGCTTCTGATAAATTTGAAGAAATTCAAAAGGAATATAGCCGTTTAAATGATGCGTTTAGCTATAATATTGATTTATATAAAGCGATAAAAGATCATGATTTAAAGCGTAATTTCTCTCTAAAAAATCAAGTAATTCATAGTTTAAAAGAGCTAGCTAATGAGCCTTCAATCAAGAAAACTCAGGAAGAGCTAAACCTACTTATGAGTAAATGGGATGAAATAGGCCCTACTTTTCAGGAGGAATGGGATAAAATAAAGGATGCTTATTGGTCGGCTGTAACAGAGCTTAGAGAAAAAATCAGCAATTTTTATAAAGACCAAAGGGATAAGCTCAGCAAAAATTTAGAAGAAAAACAGTCATTAATAGAGCAAGCTAAAGAAGTTGGAACTAAAACATTTTCTTCTATTAAAGAATGGAATGAAAGTTCGGATAAGCTGAAGCAGTTACAAGAACAATGGAAAAAAGTTGGTCCTGTAATGAGAGAAAAAAACGAAGAGGTTTGGACCGAATTTCGATCTATTTATGACGACTATTATGCCAAAAAGAAGCTCTATTTTAAAGAGCTAAGATCCAAGTCGGATGAATTTGTAAAGCGTAAAAAGGCAATTATTGCAAAAGCAGAAGAGTTAAAAATGTCTGATCTTTGGAAAGAGACAACTAGAGACATTATTAATCTACAAAAGCAATGGAAAGAAATTGGGCATGCAGGTAAAGCTGAACAAAAGCTATGGCAAGATTTTAGATCTGCATGTGATCACTTTTTTAATAATAAAAAAGACTTTTTTGATAATAGGGAGTCTAGAGAGGAAGAAAACTTAAAGCAAAAGGAATCTTTAATTGAAAAAATAGCGGGATTTATACCTGGTGATAATGCAAAAGAGGCTGTAGAAAAGTTAAAAGAATTTTCAAGTCAATTTAATGATATAGGCAATGTGCCATTTAAGGTAAAGGACAAGGTTTATAAAGCTTATAAAAATGCGTTAGATAAGCATTACGATAAACTTAAAGTTGATAAGACGGAGCGTGAAAATATGTTTTTTAAAGGCAAACTGGATGGATTATTTTCAAAATCTAATGCTGAGTCATTAATAAAACAAGAAAAAGATAAGTTAAAGAGAAAACTAACCAGTCTCTCTTCTGAGATTATGCAATATGAAAATAACATGGGCTTTTTTGGTAATTCCAAGGGGGCTGAGAGTATGTTAGGTGATATAAAGAAAAAGATAAGCAAAGCTAAAAACGAAATGGATTCAATTAAAAATAAATTGAAACTCATTAATCAATCTGCCAAAAAGCAAAAATAACTTTTTTGAAAATAGAAACTAAATTATTGCATGCTGGTATAGAACCAGATGAAGCTACTGGAGCTATTATGACGCCCATCTATCAAACGTCTACTTATGTTCAGTCTGAAGTAGGAGTTAACAAAGGGTATGAGTATTCTCGAACATTAAATCCAACACGGCATGCATTAGAAAAAAATTTAGCAGCCATTGAAAATGGAAATTACGGAATGTGTTTTGGAAGTGGAATGGCAGCTATAGATGCAATTCTTAAATTACTAAATCCTGGAGATGAAGTTGTTTCTACAAATGATTTATATGGTGGAGCTTATCGAATTTTCACTACTGTATTTGCAAAATATGGTATAGTCTTTAAGTTTGTTGATATGACCGAGCTTTCAAAAGTAGAAGAGGTTATAACAGAAAAAACTAAACTTATTTGGGTTGAGACACCTACAAATCCAATGATGAGTATTATTGATATTGCTGGCATTACTAAAATAAAAAAGCAAGCATATCTAGCAGTTGATAATACGTTTGCAACACCATTTCTTCAAACTCCATTAGATTTTGGTGCAGATATTGTCATGCATTCAGCTACTAAATTTTTAGGGGGTCATTCAGATGTGGTAATGGGAGCCTTAGTTGTTAAGGAAGAAAACTTAGCTACGGAATTATATAAGATTCAAAATAGTTGTGGGGCAATTCCTGGTCCTCAGGATTGTTTTTTGGTGCTGAGAGGAATAAAAACACTTCATTTACGAGTTGAGAGACATTCTTTTAATGCCGAAAAAATTGTAGTTTTTTTAATAAACCATCCAAAAGTTGATAAAGTTTATTGGCCAGGCTTATCAACTCATCAAAATCATGAAATAGCAAAAAAACAGATGAAAGGTTACGGAGGAATGGTTTCTTTTTCTCTTAAACAAGATACAGTTGAAGCTGCGCATCATATTCTTAAAAACACCAAGCTATTTGCCCTTGCAGAATCTTTAGGAGGTGTAGAATCACTAATTGGTCATCCGGCTACAATGACACACGCATCTATACCAAGAGAGATTCGAGTTAAAAGCGGAGTTGTAGATTCATTAATTCGGTTGTCTGTTGGAGTTGAAAACATAGATGATTTAATATCTGATCTTAGGTATGCACTAAGTTAACGTGTTGCTTTCTTTTAAAGTATATTTTTGATATGGTTAGATAATCAATCCGAAGTTTTTTTTGCTAATGATTAGTTTTTGTTGATTTTATATGGTAACTAAGGAGTTAGTTTAAGTAATCTAATTGATGATTATACTGTTTAGTGGTACTAAAATCCTTCAGTTTGCCTCTTTTTGTAATATGGTATTACTAGTTAAATAATAAAATCATCTTTAATTCGGTCTTTCGATCTAATGCATCTTAACCCCTCTAAAATGCATTTTAAACCTGTTAAAATGCATTTCAACTGCTAAAATCTGTAACTTAATTTTGATAATGACGTTAAATAGGTGTATGTTTGTAATTGAAACCCGTTAATTCCTCGTCTATGAAAATAAAAAGACTGTCAATTCGTGTAATGATGTTAAGTGGATTGTTAAGTTGTATTGGTTATAATACCAGTTCAGCACAGCAAGATCCGCAATATAGTATGTATATGTTTAATCCGCTAGCTGTAAATCCAGCTTTTGCAGGAAGTAGAGATGCTCTTAGTGCTACTTTAATTGGAAGGAAACAATGGGTTGGTATTGATGGTGCCCCTGAAACAGGCTCGTTAACCGTTCATTCACCTCTTAAAAGAGAAAATATAGCATTAGGGTTGTCTATAGTTGCGGATAAAATTGGTCCAACACAAACAAATCAAGTCTATGCAGATGTAGCGTATAGATTTCAAGTTTCACCTAACAGTAAATTATCTTTTGGATTAAAAGGAGGGGTGGATATGTTTTCTGCTAGTTATGCGGGTTTAATTGTTAATGATAATACAGATCCATTATATGTAACGCCAATTAAAAATCAAATCCTACCAAATTTTGGTTTTGGCGTTTATTGGTATAGTGATAAAAGCTATGTTGGGTTAACAGCTCCTAAAATACTTCAAAATGAATTTAGTGGTACAAATCTTGTTAATCGTGCTCAGCCGGCAAAGCAAAATAGGCATTACTTCTTAACTGCAGGTCATTCATTTGATATTAGCAGTACAATTGAGTTGGTGCCAAGTGTAGTCGTTAAAGCAGTTCAAGATGCTCCTATATCCATTGATGCAAACCTTAACTTTTTGTTTTATGAAAAACTATGGATTGGTGGAGGTTACAGGGCTGGAGATGCCTTTATTGCTAATATAGTGTATCACTTTACACCTACCTTTAGGGCTGGTTATGCTTATGATTATACGGTTTCTGATTTAGGGAGTTACAATACCGGATCTCACGAAATAATGATTAATTATGATTTAGACTTTTTAGGAAAAGGATTTAAAACACCAAGAAGATTTTAATAAACAGCAAAAGAAAAAAGAATAAGATGTTAAAGAATAATTTTAATAAAATACTAGGGGTTGCAGTGGTAACTTTGTTTTGTTTTCAAGGAATTTCTCAATTGAAGCAAAGAGTTGCAGATCGTATGTATGATGAATTAGCTTATTATAAAGCTGTTGAATTATATGAAGATTTAGCTAAAAAATCTAAACCCGACATTCATGCAGTGAGAAGAACAGCAGAATGTTACAGGTTGATTGATGATAACAAAAACGCAGAAATTTGGTATAGTAAATTAGTTCAAAATCCTGGAGTTCAACCAGAGGATTATTACTATTATGGTCAAATGCTTAAGAGTAATGAAAAATACAAAGAAGCAAATGTTCAAATGGAAAAGTTCTATGAAGCTTCTCAAGGTAAAGACTCAAGAGCTGTAGCGCATCACGACAATAAAGATTATGTAGATGAATTAAAAGTTCATGCAGATCGTTATGAGATTTTTATGTTAACAAATGGAGTTAACACTGAAGATTCTGATTTTGGTACAGGTTATTATGAAGCAAATGGAGAGAAAATGTTAACGTTCACTTCGGCTAGAAGAAATATGAATGCGTTAAATAAAAAGTTTCAATGGGATGGTTCTCACTTTTTAGATTTATATACAGCTAAACTAAATGAAGATGGATCGGTTAGTAAAGTAGATCAATTCAATAAAGAAGTTAAATCTAAATATCATGAAGGACCAGTTGCTTTTGCTAAATACAATGGAAAAGAAGAGATGTATTTAACTAGGAGTAATTACTTAAATAAAAAGAAGGGGTTATCTCAAAATAAAAGACATAATAACTTAATGTTATATGTTGCTACTCGAACTGAAGGCGGAGAATGGAGCGATTTACAAGAGTTTAAATATAACAGTAAAGATGATTCTTACTCAGCTGGGCATGCAACAATTTCTCCAGATGGAGAATCATTATACTTTGTATCTGATATGCCTAAATATGCTGAAGGAAATGCAAATACTAATAGAGGTTCTTCTGATATATGGAGATGTGGAAGAAAAAAAGATGGATCTTGGGATTTGCCAAAAAATGTAAAGTCTGTTAATACAGAGGGTAAAGAAATGTTTCCATTTATAAGTAGCGAAGGAATCCTTTACTTTGCATCTGATGGTCATGTTGGATTAGGAGGATTAGACTTATATAGAGCTGAACCTAAAGAGGAAGGTGAGTTTGAGAAACCAATGAATATGGGATATCCATTAAATACTAACTATGATGATTTTGCATTTATAGTAAATGATGATGAAACATTTGGATATGTGTCATCTAATAGAGTAACGTCAACCTCTAAAGGAGATGATGATATTTATAGTGTTAAAATTTTATATCCTTTTGGACCAAAATTATTTTCTTTAACAGGATCAACATTAGATGATGAAACAGGAGATAAGCTTGCAGATGTTAAACTTAAATTAGTGAACACAGAGACTGGTGAGATAATTAAAGAAGTGATGTCTGATGCTGATGGTAATTATACAATAACTGGTATTCCAGAAGGAAAATACAAGTTAGTTGGTGAGAAAGAAAGATTCCAATTAGTTAGTCCATTCACTTTTAGAACTGATGATGCTGATAAAAGAGAAATCTTAGATGGAGACATTAGAATGAAAAAGAATAACTGTGGGTTAATAGGAACCATAACAGATGCTGAAAAAGGTAGCATCTTAGAAGGTGTAAAAGTTACTATGGTAAATAATGCTACTGGAGAGGAAAGAGAATTTATAACTAGTGTAGATGGGCAGTTTAAAGATGCGTTAGATGGAATTCCGTGTCCTGGAGGTTTAATCGATTATAGTTTTAGGTTTGAAAAAGAACATTACTTCCCTAAAGAGGTAGATTTTAAATACAGAATTACTAAGTCAGGAATTGTTAATCTTAATGAGTTTATGAAAGTTAACTTACAATCAGATACTGGAACTGTAAATGCATTCTGTGAAATTGGTGATATATTATTTGATTTTAATAAGTATAAAATTAGACCAGATGCAGCTGCTGAGTTAGATAAATTAGTTAAATGTATGAATGAAAATCCTGGTATGAGAATAGAAATTGGTTCTCACACAGATTGTAGAGGAAAAGACAAATACAACAGACGATTATCTGATAAAAGAGCAAAATCTTCTATGCGATATGTTATTTCTCAAGGAATATCTAAAGATAGAATTTTTGGAAGAGGTTACGGAGAAGATCGTTTGATAGAGAAATGTGCTAAATGCTACGATTGTTCAGAAGAACAACACCAAACAAACAGAAGAACTGAGTTTAGAATTGTAAGCGGAGGTAATGGAGTTAAAAATAATTCTTCTGATAGTTTTTAAATATTAAAATAGAGAAAGAGAAGTTTGCTAAACTTTACACAAAAAGGTCGTTTCTTTTAGATTCGGCCTTTTGTGTTTACAAATGCTAACTGATTTAGTTAAAGAAACTAATATGTCTAAACCAAATGGTATAACTATAGTAACAACAAAAGATGGTTCTCATTCTTTGTATGTGCCATCACTAGACGAACATTATCATTCTCATAATGGTAGTATTCAAGAAGCATTACATGTTTTTATTGAAGCTGGATTAAAACAAATTCAAGACTCAAGCATTAAGATATTAGAAGTTGGATTTGGAACTGGTCTTAATGCGATACTATCTTTAATTTATAGTGCTGAATCAAACATAAAATTACGATACACAGGGATTGAAACTAACCCTGTTTCTATTGATGTTATTAAAAAGTTGAATTATTTAACATTAATTGGGGAAACTAATTTCGAAGGTGATTTTTTAAAACTTCACGAAGCAAAATGGGGTGAAGAAATCATAATTAGTGATAAATTTTCGATTATAAAACATCAAAAAAAAGTACAAGAAATTTCTTTAGCAAAAGAAAGTCATGATATCATATTCTATGATGCTTTTGGGCCGAGAGCTCAAAAAGAAATGTGGGATAAAACTATTTTTCAAAAATTATACGATACTCTGTCTCCTAATGGTATATTGGTTACCTATTGTGCAATGGGTCAGTTAAAAAGAGATTTAAAATCAGTAGGATTTAAAGTAGAGTCTCTGCCAGGGCCTCCAGGTAAAAGAGAAATGACTAGGGCAATTAAATTATAAGACGTATTTTAGTTACATGCTAAAAAAAGGAACAAAATTATACAGTATTCTAAAATTTAAGTGTCCAGAGTGTAATGAAGGTGATTTTTTTGTTTCTCATCCATACAATTTAAAACAATCTGGTAAAATTTATGAAAAATGTAAGGTTTGTGGTTGTGATAATAATCCCGAACCCGGATTTTATTATGGAGCTATGTATGTGTCTTATGGTATCGGAGTAGCAGTATTTGTTTCGGTTTTTTTAATCATTTATTTAACTGTTCCCGAACCAACACCAACTTTATATATAACAGCAATAATAAGTTTAATGGTTGTTTTTGCCCCATTATTATACGCGTTATCTAAAATAATATGGATTAATATGTTTAAATCATTTAAAAAATAAATAAATGAAAGTTAATTTATTGATATACAGTTTGTTTTTTATTGGTTTTTCATGCGAAGTATCTAAAGATAGTAAGGCAAAAGAAGAGCAAATTGTAAATGAAGAACATGTAGTTTCTCAAATTCTAAAAGATGTTGAAGTAGAAGAGTTTTCTCGATTAATTAAAAAAGAAGGTCAAATTTTAGATGTGAGAACTGCTAATGAATATTCGAATGGGCACATAGCTTCGTCTACAAATTACGATATCTATGATAATAATTTTGAAAATCAAGTAAAAAAAATGTCAAAAGACAAACCAGTTTATGTGTATTGCGCTAAAGGAGGAAGAAGTGCAAAAGCAATGAAAATATTAGGGGAACAAGGGTTCAATAAGGTGTATAATCTTGTTGGAGGTTATTTGGCATGGACGAGTAAGGGAATGCCGGTTGAAAAATAAAAATACTCCCAAATAAGTTAATGGTAATGTTCTTATATCTTGTTTGGTTCTTATTTGCTTAAATATTTAAAAATAATGTCATAAATAAGTATATTTAGTGCGTATATACATATTTATGGAAAACATTCAAATGGTTGACCTTATGGGTCAATATGAAAAAATAAAAGAAGAGGTCGATAAAGCGATAATAGACGTAGTTCGTTCATCAGCATATATCAATGGTCCAGAAGTTAAGAGTTTTAAATCAGAATTAGAAGATTATTTAAATGTTAAGCACGTAATACCATGTGCTAATGGAACTGATGCGTTACAAGTAGCTATGATGGCGCTTGGTTTAGAGCCAGGAGATGAAGTTATTACAGCAAGCTTTACTTATGTAGCTACTGCTGAGGTTATTGCTCTGCTTCAATTAACTCCAGTTTTAGTAGATGTTGATCCTAAAACGTTTAATATAGATCCTGTTGCAATTGAAAAAGCAATTACTTCAAAAACTAAAGCAATAGTGCCAGTTCATTTATTCGGTCAAAGTGCTGATATGGATGCAGTAATGGAAATTGCGAAGAAACATAATTTATATGTTATTGAAGATACAGCACAAGCTATCGGAGCTGAATATACATCAGCTACAGGTAATTCAAGTAAAGTAGGTACAATAGGTGATATTGGAACAACTTCATTTTTTCCATCTAAAAATTTAGGATGTTATGGAGATGGAGGAGCAATGTTTACTAATAATGATGAGCTAGCAAAGAAAATAAGAATGATAGCTAATCATGGTCAAAGTAAACGATACTATCACGATTCAATTGGAGTAAACTCAAGATTAGACAGTATTCAAGCGGCTATTTTGAGAAAAAAGCTACCTCATTTAGATACTTATAATGCCAATAGAAAATCAGCAGCAGATTATTATTCGGCAGCATTTGAAGATATTGATTGGTTGGAAACACCATATTTAGACGAAAAATCAACTCATGTTTTTCATCAATATACATTAAAAACAAAAGCAGTAAATAGGTTTGCCTTACAGGAATATCTAAAAGAGCATAAAGTGCCAGCAATGGTTTACTATCCAGTGCCTCTTCATGAGCAAAAAGCTTATCAAGATGCTCGATACCAAACAGGAGATTTTCCCGTTACGGAGGCATTATGTGAATGTGTAATATCGTTACCTATGCATTCAGAGTTAAATAAAGACATACAAGATTATATAATAGAAAAGGTTAAATCCTTTAAATAGAAATATTAAATGAAGAATATTGCAGTTGTAGGAACAGGTTACGTAGGATTAGTTACAGGAACATGTTTTGCAGAAACAGGAAATAACGTAGTTTGTGTTGATATAGATGCAAACAAAGTAGAAAGAATGAGAAATGGAGAGGTTCCAATATATGAGCCTCAGCTAGATGTTTTATTCGAGCGAAATCAAAAAGCAGGGAGATTATCTTTTACAACTAGCTTAGGAGAAGCAATTGAAAATGCAGAGATTATATTTCTTGCATTACCAACTCCTCCGGGAGAAGACGGTTCGGCAGATTTAAGTTATATACTTGGAGTAGCTGATGACCTTGGTAAAATGATTAAAGATTATAAAGTAATTATAGATAAAAGTACGGTTCCAGTTGGTACAGCCGAAAAAGTTCATGCGGCAGTGGCTAAAAATACTACAGTAGATTTTGATATAGTTTCTAATCCTGAATTTTTAAGAGAAGGATTTGCTGTATCCGATTTTTTAAAACCAGATAGAGTTGTTATTGGAACAGAATCTGCTAAAGCAAGAAAAATATTAGAAGAATTATATAAGCCTTTTGTTCGCCAAGGTAATCCCATATACTTTATGGATGAAAAATCAGCAGAATTGACAAAATATGCTGCGAATTCATTTTTAGCTACTAAAATTACCTTTATGAATGAGATAGCTAATTTCTGCGAAAAGGTAGGAGCTGATGTTGATTCGGTTCGTAAAGGAATTGGCAGTGATACTAGAATTGGAAATAGATTTTTATTTCCAGGAATTGGATACGGAGGAAGTTGTTTCCCTAAAGATGTTCAAGCACTCGCTAAATCTGGAAAAGAATTTGGATATGATTTTAAGATTATCCAATCTGTTTTAGAAGTTAACGACCGTCAAAAAACAGTTTTAGTAGATAAGGTATTGGATCATTATGGAGATGTAGAAGGAAAAACAATCGCTATGTGGGGCTTAGCGTTTAAACCTGATACAGATGATATTAGAGAAGCACCAGCATTATACATGATTGATGCTTTACTCGAAAAAGGAGCAAAAATCCAAGCATTTGATCCTGAAGCAGCAGAAAATGTAAAAGCGCTTTACGGAGATAAAGTTACGTTTTCATCAGGTATGTATGAAGCTTTAGAAGGATCAGATTTTCTTGTAATAGCTACAGAATGGCAAATGTTTAGAAACCCAAATTTTGATAAAGTTGCTGAGTTATTGAATGAGAAAGTGATTTTTGATGGTCGTAACTTATACGATTTAGATGATATGAAACATAAAGGATTCTTTTACCAAAGTATAGGTAGAGAGGTGATTAACGCATAGATTGATTTAATGAAAAGAGTTTTAATAACAGGTGCGGCAGGTTTTTTAGGATCTCATTTATGTGATCGATTTATTAAAGAAGGTTATCATGTTATAGCAATGGATAATCTTATAACAGGCCGACTAAAAAACATTGAACATTTATTTCAGCTAGAAAATTTTGAGTTTCATAACCATGATGTTTCTAACTATGTTCATGTTTCAGGAGAGTTAGATTATATACTTCATTTTGCATCTCCAGCTAGTCCTATTGATTATCTTAAAATTCCTATTCAAACCCTAAAGGTTGGTTCTCTTGGAACCCACAATTTACTAGGTTTGGCTAGAGTTAAAGGGGCAAGAATGCTTATTGCGAGTACAAGCGAAGTATATGGAGACCCCGAAGTTCATCCTCAGCCAGAAGAATATTGGGGTCATGTAAACCCAATTGGGCCAAGAGGTGTGTACGATGAGGCTAAACGATTTCAAGAAGCCATTACAATGGCATACCATAGATTTCATGGAGTTGAAACTCGAATAGTACGTATATTTAATACGTATGGGCCAAGAATGCGATTAAATGACGGGCGTGTTTTACCGGCTTTTATTGGGCAAGCATTAAGGGGGGAAGATCTAACTGTTTTTGGAGATGGTACACAAACCCGCTCATTCTGCTATGTAGATGATTTAATAGAGGGGATTTACCGATTACTACATAGTAATTATCCAGAACCCGTTAATGTTGGAAATCCAGATGAAATTACCATTGGCGAATTTGCAGAAGAGATTATCAAATTAACAGGAACAGATCAAAAGGTAATATATAAGCCATTACCCGAAAATGATCCTAAAAAACGTAGACCAAACATTGATAAAGCTAAAACAATATTAGATTGGGAACCAAAAGTATCACGAAGCGAAGGGTTGAAAATAACATACAATTATTTTAGAAATTTAAGTGAAGCTGAATTATCTGAAGTTGATCATTACGAATTTGATAAATTTATTAAGTAGGCAAGCTTCAGGTTAAATAGTTAAACGTTAATGGCTGCAGTTAAAAGAGTTGAGGATTTAGAGATTTGGAAACTAGCAAGAGAAATTTCAGGTGATCTTTGCAGATTAGTAAATACCACTAAATTGAAAAATGATTTTGTAATGAGAGACCAAATTAGTAAGTCGTCAGTGTCAATTAATAGTAATATAGCCGAAGAATTTGAAATAAAAAGGAGTAAAAGAACATATTCATTTCTTAAGTATAGTTAAAGCATCTTGTGGTGAAGTTCGTTCACAGTTATATAATTTAAGAGAGCGTAACTATATATATGATTAGTTAAAAAGAGAGTTGATTAAAAAAAACAGAGTCACTATCTAAAAAGATAGCTGCTTTTATGAAATATTTGAAATAAGTGGATTCAAAAAACTTAAAACCAAAAACCAAGCAATCAGTAACCAATAATAAATATTTTGCTCATGAAACAGCTGTTATAGATAAAGGTTGCACGATTGGAGAAGGTACCAAAATATGGCATTTTTCTCACATTATGCCCAATTGCATATTAGGTAAAAAGTGTAATATAGGTCAAAATGTAGTTATTTCGCCAGATGTAGTATTGGGGAGTAATGTTAAGGTTCAAAATAATGTGTCTATATATACTGGTGTAATTTGTGAAGATGATGTTTTCTTAGGACCATCCATGGTGTTTACCAATATCATAAACCCTAGAAGTGCTGTAATTCGTAGAGACGAGTATATGAAAACTACGGTAAAAAAAGGAGCATCTATTGGAGCTAATGCGACCATTGTATGTGGAAATGATATAGGAGAGTATGCATTTATAGGTGCTGGTGCCGTAGTAACAAAAGAGATATTTGCTTATTCATTATGGGTTGGTAACCCAGCTAAACAAATCGGGTGGGTGAGTCAATACGGACATAGATTAAATTTTGATAATACTGGAAATGCAACATGTCCAGAATCAAAACAAGAATATAAATTAGAAAATGGAAGCGTTAAATTAATCGCTTAATACTAATTAAAATGGAAAAAATAAAATTTGCAGTTGTAGGTTGTGGTCATATTGGGAAACGTCATGCCGAAATGATTAACAGAAATGAAGAGGCAGAATTAGTTGGATTATGCGATATAAAACCAAAAACTGAATTAGGAATAGATAAATTTGAAGTGCCATTCTTTTCATCTATTGATGAATTGTTGAGCGCAAATACCGGAGCAGATATTATTACTATAGCTACTCCTAATGGATTACATGCCGCACATTCTTTAAAAGCTTTAGGTGCTAATCACCATATTGTAGTTGAAAAACCCATGGGATTAACTAAAGCAGATAGTGAAAAAGTGATTTTTAAGGCATTAAAACAGCATAAACAAGTATTTTGTGTCATGCAAAATAGATATTCTCCACCATCTGTTTGGTTAAAAGAAGTAATCGATAAAAAACTACTTGGTGATATTTTTACGGTACAATTAAATTGCTATTGGAATAGAGATAGTAGATATTATAAAGTAGGAGGATGGAAAGGCACTGCCGATTTAGATGGAGGAACACTATTTACCCAATTTTCTCATTTTATAGACATTATGTATTGGTTATTTGGAGATATAGATAATATAAAGGGAAATTTTAAAGATTTCACACACAAAGAATCAACAGCTTTTGAAGATAGTGGATTAGTAACGTTTGATTTTGTAGATGGAGGAATGGGAACCTTAAATTATAGTACAGCCGTTTGGGATAAAAACCTAGAAAGTAGTATGACGATAGTAGGTTCTAAAGGCAGTATAAAAGTAGGTGGACAATACATGAACGAAGTAGATTATTGTCATATAGAAAATTATGAAATGCCTGTGTTACCCCCTGCAAATCCAGCAAATGATTATGGACCATATAAAGGTTCTGCTGCAAATCACAATTATATTATAGAAAATGTAGTAGATACCTTAAAAGGAAGAAATACGGCTACAACTAATGCTTTAGAAGGATTAAAGGTGGTAGATATTATAGAAAGAATCTATAAAGTAAGAGACGAACAAGGGTATTAACCTCAAGGAGTTCCTTCTATGAAGGAGGTTAGGTAAGTGATTTTCATTTACCTTTAAAAACATTAAAATTAAATTTGTTACACTTAGCGAAGTCGAAGTGTAACTTATATAACAAGAATAATTTATCTTGAAGCTAATAACTCAAGATTAAGGACTCAAGACTGAAAAATGATATACGATAAATTAATAAATAAAGAAACGAAGCTAGCAGTAATAGGGTTAGGGTATGTAGGATTGCCAATTGCATTAGAATTTGCAAAAAAAATTAGTGTTATTGGATTTGATATCAATGAAAAACGTGTTGATATGATGCGTAACAATATAGACCCTAGTAAAGAACTGGAATCTAAAGATTTTGAAGGAACCGATATTCACTTTACAGCTAAATTAGAAGATTTAAAAGACGCTACTTTCTTTATAGTAGCAGTTCCTACACCAATTGACGAAAGTAATCTGCCGGATTTGTCGCCATTATTAGGAGCAAGCAAAACAGTAGCTCAGGTATTAAAAAAAGGAGATTATGTGGTGTATGAATCTACAGTATACCCTGGGTGTACCGAAGAGGATTGTATTCCAGTATTAGAAGAAATTTCTGGGTTAACATTTATAGATGATTTTAAAGTAGGATATTCTCCCGAGAGAATTAATCCAGGAGATAAAGTACACACCTTACAAACTATCGTAAAAGTAGCCGCAGGATGTGATGACGAATCACTAGATCAAATCGCAAAAACGTATGAACTGGTCGTAGATGCAGGAGTGCATAGAGCAGCATCTATAAAAGTTGCAGAAGCAGCAAAGATTATTGAAAATACCCAAAGAGATGTAAATATTGCATTGATAAACGAACTGTCTATTATTTTTAATAGAGTAGGTATTAATACCTATGATGTATTAGAAGCTGCAGGCACAAAATGGAACTTTCTTAATTTTAAACCTGGTTTAGTAGGAGGACATTGTATAGGAGTTGACCCCTATTATTTAACGCATAAAGCTAAAAAAACAGGATATCATGCCAAGGTAATAAACTCAGGACGTTATGTAAATGACTCTATGGGATTTTATATTGGTAAACAAACCGTAAAAAAAATTTTAGGACAAGGAACAAATATTATGGATGCTCGTGTGCTTATAATGGGAGCAACTTTTAAAGAAGATGTAAGTGATATTCGTAATTCTAGAGTAATAGATGTTATTAAAGAATTAGAATCTTTTTCGGTTAATGTAGAAGTAGTAGACCCTCATGCCTCAAGTGAAGAATTACAACACGAATACGGTTTTGGATTAGTAAAAGAACCTACCGGGAAATATGATGCGATTATAGTTGCGGTAAATCATGCTGAATATGTTACCTTAACTGAAGGTTATTTTAAATCATTCTTGCCAGAGGGTAAAGGGATTTTAACCGATATAAAAGGAGTGTTTAAAGATAAAATTAAGGATATTGAGTATTGGAGTTTGTAGTATATAGCCTTTTTT
>JAHDBM010000070.1:0-1781 GCA_020630395.1 Flavobacteriales bacterium | reverse complement strand
TTTTTTATTATGGTTTTTTTATTGTTTCATAATGAACTACCTTTGCGATTCAATAAATTGTTCAAAATGAAAAAAATAGCTAGTTTAATTTGTTTAACAGTATTTGGTTTATCATATACTACAAGTTCAAAAGCTCAGTGTAATCCAGATGTAACTGCCCCAGTAGTTAATTGTGGTGTAGATACCGTTTATTTAGATAGTAGCGGTAAAGCATCTATCATGTATATGCCACCAGGAGGAACTTCTAGTACGATTACACTAAACCCAATAGCAGATGCAACTTTAAATGAGAGTAATGTAGATAACAATATGGGAGGTCTTTCACATTTCGCAGTTGGTATGACAAATGCTTCTGAAATAAGAAGAGGATTAGTTCGATTTGATATTGGCTCTATGGTTCCAGCTGGAGCAATAATCGATTCTGTAGAGTTAATATTAACAATTCCTTCTGGTAATATTGCTGGCACACCTACTTTTGATATTCATAAACTACTGAACACTTCATGGTTAGAAGGTAATAAAACAGGTAATAATGGAGCAGCAGCATCAGCTGGAGAAGTAACATGGAATAGTTCAAATCATTTATCAACATTGTGGTCAGCACCTGGAGCTCAATCTGGGACTGATTTTGTTGCAGCACCATCAGCATCTCAAACAGTTGGGGGTGTAGGTTCATATTCATGGAAGGGAATGACTGCTGATGTTCAAGATTGGTTAGATAACCCTTCAAATAATGGAGGTTGGTTAGTAAAAGTTAATAATGAAAGTGGTTTTGGTTCTGCAAGAAGATTAAGTTCTAAAGAAGGTGGGGCTGCTAACCAACCGCAATTAATCGTTCACTATACTGTATTATCAAATTTTTCATTGGCTGCAGCAAGTGACAATTGTGAATTAGATACGGTTACTTTAAGCCAAACAGATTTTACTTGTGCTGATCTGGCACCACCAGCAAATAATTTAATCATAACAGGCGCTTATGATGGTCCATTATCTGGAGGTACACCAAAAGGAATAGAGTTATATGTATTAAATGATATAGCTGATTTATCAGAATACGGAATAGGAAGTGCTAACAATGGAGGTGGAACTGATGGAGAAGAGTTTACTTTTCCTGCTGTTTCAGCTACAGCCGGTTCTTTTATATATGTGTCTAGTGAATCAACTCAATTTAACAATTGGTTTGGTTTTGCACCAGATTACACTGATGCATCAATGGGAATCAATGGTGATGATGCAGTTGAACTATTTCATAATAGTACTGTAATAGATGTTTTTGGAGACATTAATGTAGATGGTACAGGGCAACCTTGGGAATATTTAGATGGTTGGGCTCATAGAAGAGTAGGGACAACTAACGATAGTTCTTCATTTACGTTATCAAATTGGGAATATAGTGGTATAAATGCTTTAGATGGAGAAACATCTAATGCTACTGCAACTACCCCATACCCTGTTGCTAATTATGCTGTAGGTGTTCCTGTTACTGTTATCGCGACTGATACGAGTGGAAACTCAGATACTTGTGTAGCCACTGTTATTATTTTAGATACAATTAATCGAAACGATACCATAACCGATACAGTATGTGATAGTGTAATGTTTGCAGGTGTTAATAGGGATACAAGTGGAATGTATAATGATACGCTACAAAATGCAAATGGCTGTGATAGTATAGTAACGCTAAATTTAACGGTAAACACTACCGTAAGAGATACAATTACCGATACGGTTTGTGATAGTACTATGTTTGGAGGAATGACAGTAATAACAAGTGGTACATA
>JAHDBM010000135.1 GCA_020630395.1 Flavobacteriales bacterium | reverse complement strand
GTTCAAAAAAACAGGATTATAAAGAAATTTCTTTATAATCCTGTTTTTTTGAACTAGTAAGTAATACTAATCCATAGTTGGAATGTATATTATAATTTGATTAGAAATTAATAGCGTATTTAATTAATAATTGTTCTGTGAAACTTACTTTACGTACTAAATTTCCAGATACACCACCTACTTTAGAATAGTCAGTTTCTTGAACTGCAACATCCCAATCGTAGAATAAATTAGTAGTCAATACAATTTGAAGACCTTTGAAAATATTGAAAGAAGTCTCTGTACCCCAATCTACATCTGTGTGGAATTTGTAATCAGGATTTACATCTCTTTTTTGACCTTGTAAATAATCGTAGTATAAAGCCAAATATGTTTTGAATAACATTCTGTGAGATTCTTTGTCTCCTTCTTGGAAAGAGAAGAATTTATTTTGATACTGAGCCTTAAATAACGAACCCATTTGTAAATCTACATTGTCAAAATCAGTTAAACTTCTCCAAGGGTTACCATGAACTGAAGTTCCTGTAGGTCCATCCGCACCAATAGCTTCATCATCTGCTATAGCATCAGCAGCAACAATAATCATTTTTAATGCGATAGGTGAATAATAAAGACTAAGATTATCATTAGGCTTATAATCAATACCTACTGAATAAGTCAACTGTGCTGGAGACAAGAACTTAGAGATAGGGTCATCTTCAACACCTGGATTCAAGATGTCTTTCATGAAGTTACCAGAATACGCTTTTAATACTTGGCTTAAGAATGATAATTCAGTAGCTGCATACCACTTATTATCATTGCTGATAGCATAACCATATTTAGTATCAAAACGCAATTCATCAATTGATTTTTGATAAGGTACTTTAACATCTGGATTTAAGATAGATAAACCACCACCTAATTTTTGAACACCAATCTTCCATGATGCTGAGTTATCCCAAGAGTGTTTGCCATTTTTCATATTAGCGAATACATTTAAAGCACCACCAAATGCAATACGGTTTTCACCGGCACCTACTTTAGGATTAATTTGAAGTAATTGAGCAAAATCTAAGCCAATTCCTAATCCTGTTTTCCATTCTTTTACGGGCTCAGCTGTTTCAGCTTCATCTTGAGCAAATACTTGAAAGCTGAATAGAGCTAACATTAATACTAATAGTGAAATCTTTTTCATACCTAAAAAGTAGTTTTAAATTTATTTATAATTTTAATTAGTTAAAAATTTCGATTTTGGTTTCTGCTAATCGACTCAATGGAAAAATAACACTAGTGTTGTCTTCTTTTAATAAAGTAATAGACGTACTGTCCATAGCGACTACTTTTCCTTTGTCTTCGTCGATTTTTACAGTCATGCCTACTTCTACTTTTCCTTTACTGTAAAAGAAAGAAGACAGCATACTTGACATGATTTTTATAGATGAAATACCATAACCAATGCCAAATGCCAAGACAATACCCGCTATTATAATAGTTACATTGGTTTCTAATAAATCTGTAGGTATTCCTATTTGTTCTAATGAAATAATTATTACAGTAATAAAAATAAAATAGAAAACAAAGGAAGAAATAATCGAACCAGAAGGAACACCCACTGAATCACAAGCAGTTTTTATTATCTTTTTAATAAAGTCTGCTATGACTAACCCTATTATTAAAATGATGAACGCTGATAAAAACTTAGGAGCATAGTCAATTATTTTTTCGACTAAATCTGAAAGTTCTTGTAATTTAGAAACAGCAGAGGCTACCATTAAAGTAACCAACATTAACAAATAGTAAATGACTTTCGAAATAAAACGACTTGGTTTAACTTCAACCTTCATTTTTGAAATCAAATCGATTTCTTCAAGTCGGTCAGCAAACCTATCAATGCCTATTTTTTCAAGCATCTTTCTAAGCAATCGACTAATTACTCCTGAAATAATCCATCCCAGTATAAATATAATTATAGCAGAAATGATGGAAGGAATAGCACCCCCAAATTTGGATAATATTTCTTGCAAAATCTTAGTTAAATCTAATTTTTCCATAAATGGTTTTTTTACTCTTTTGTATTAAGTTTGATTGCGTTGATTGCTAAAATTATTGAATATCATCGTCGTCGTCATCTTCTTCACTATCATCGTCATTCTCATCCTTCAAATTCTCATCTACTAAATCTTCATCTTCTTTGTTGTAATCACTTAGACCATAGACAGGTTTTTTTATACTTTTATCTTCTAGGCCTATAGCAAAAACATTAAAAATTTTAGATATGTATAAGTCTAAAATCTCAAAAAATGATTTTACTGTATTTAGATTGCTTTTGGTTTCATTTAATGACTTATTCACTAAATGTTTGGGAGCTTTGTACTCATCGATTTTGTTAAAATTATTCTTTTCCATTATCTTATGTAGTATTTATATTTGCTCCGCAAATAATTGATTATAAATTTTTTGAGCTTTCCCCTTAGCCCTTTTAATCTTCATTTTTACGGCACTCTCTGATTTTTTAATTATTTTACTAATATCTTTAATCCCTAAATTATCCTTATATTTCATTACGAGTACTGTTTTATCTTCCAAAGGAATTTTTTCAAGTACTACGCTTAATTTTTGGAATTCTAATTCCAAAAGTTTTTTATCATCAACTATGTCATCTTCTTGGTCAGGAATTTGACTTTCGTTGTCATTAAAAATATTCTTATGTTTTTTATTTTTTCTCAACAAGTCAATGCAATAATTATATGTAATGGAATATACCCATGTTGAG
>JAHDBM010000010.1:5053-75687 GCA_020630395.1 Flavobacteriales bacterium | reverse complement strand
CCTATAATGATGCTGTTACATGGGGAAGAGGGCAAGTGACTGATGCTAAAAACACACAATTTACAACTACAGTACATCATAGTAATAGTGGACATAGTGATACTAATTGGTGGGGAAAAGGCAGTGATTGGTTAGATAGTTGTTTGAATAACATTGTTGATAATGGAGTTGGTTTAGCTGGAAATACCACCAATATTCAACACATTATTCCTAAGGCAAATGAACTTAACGTTTATCCCAACCCAGTACTAGATCAATTAACTTATGTATTTAAAATACCAACTTCTGGTAACATAGATATTTCATTATACAATACTAATGGATCTATGATATTTAGCGAGCAACAACAACTAAATACTGGAGGTTATAGAGGGACACTAAATATATCTCATATACCACCTGGAATTTATTTTTTAAATATTGAAGGAGAATATGTTTATATAAACAAGCGAATTGTTGTTCAATAACAACATCACTTCTTGAGAATAAAGACATTACATGAAAAGTCTATTCACACTCATACTTTTAGTTTTATCAATAAGTATTGTTAGCCAACAGTCATTAATAAACAAGAGCTTTTCGGCTAAAGTTGGCTATGTATGCGAAGAAACTATTGAACCAAATCCTTGTGCTGGACAGCAAATATATTTAGTCCTTGATTTTAAAAAGAAAGAGGTTCTAGTTACTGAAAAATACGTTACTACTTGTGGTGAAGAATCCATTACAACTATTGGAGAGTTTAAATGGGAGATAAATAAGGGTAATGAAATTAACATTTTATCCAAACCTGAGGATATTAAATATTCATATATAAAGGGATTATCCTTAAATCTTATTAATAAAGAATTATGGGGTAAAAGAAAAGAATGGAACAATGAGGTTACCGAATATCATTTTATCAAAATAAAATAACCCAATTTATTAGTGCTTTAAACACAACTAAAAAGCAGAAAGAAATTTCTTCCTGCTTTACTACTCTTATGAAAAGATTATTTATTGTAAAGAATAATCAATTAATACAAACTCAGTAAAATTAATACCTCCAAAGAAAAATGAAGTAAACCTAACAGGTCCTACTCCATCACTAAATTGACGATCTACTGTTTCTTCTAAACCTAAATAAGTAAATCCTTTAGGATTAAAATATGTTATGGAAGCATTTCTAACATTGTAAGTACCTAAAGGAACAGTTAAATTATTAGAATAACTTACTTTATGTGTAACCATTATTGGCCCTAAAGAAGTTTGAGCCCATGGGTCGGTTGATAGAATTTCTAAAGGGTAAACAGTTGACTGATTTTTTGGAGTATCGTGCATAAAAATTCTCTCTGTAAGATCTGTTTCTGAGGTTAGTCCATAATAAATGTGATCCTCTTTTCTAATATATCTAGGAAAGGTAAAATCTGAATTAAATTGGGAGTTTAAAACAAAATATTCTTTACCTCCTATTATTTGTTTTCTTAATATTTCAAGTTGAGTCAAATTAGTAACTGTATCGATTTTATTTCCTAATGAATCTATATTATAAAAGTGGTATATCCACCTATTACCTACTTCTAATGGAAAATAGTTTTCGGTAAATCCTACTGACTGACATGATGTTTCTATGTGTTGTTCTTTTTTACAGCTTAATAACATTATTAAGCAAAGTAATATTATTGATATTGGTTTCATGATATATATTTTTAAATGTTAATGACTTTCAGTATTATATTTGTTCACAAATACAATTAATAGTTATTGATATATCTTTTTGATTAATGGTATATGGACTTGATACTACTGCATTAAATTTCATTTCCCTTTTACTAGTATCATTAACTAACCGATCATCATTAAAAGATGCAAACCCCATGGGAAATCGATCTATTTTACCTTTATCTTCAAAATTAAAAGTTGCATTAGTTGGTATATTATTAGACCAATAAAATATATTTGGGTACCCATTTCTAACTAAATTAGGATGATATTGTCGGCCATTTAAAATTGAATCAAATGAAAAAGTTACCGAACTATCTGACACTTTAATTAACTCTAATTCATCTTCTATATTAAAGTTCGAAAAAGTTGAGTCTATCCAGCTAAAAATGCCATTACGCCAAACATCAATACTCTCGCTACATATAACTTTGTATTTTCCTAAATAAGGATCTACTTTAGATGTTTTAGCAATAGGTATAGCATCTTGACATTCTATTAAATTTGATTTTTTTTTACATGATATAGTCGATAGCAAGCAAACAGCAACTACCAACCAATTTTTCTTTTGATTTTTCATAGGTTTTAGGGTTAGGTAGTGTTTATTCATAACATAATTTCATAATTAATAATGTCATAACTATTTATATAAACAAGACATTCTAATACGTAGGTTTTTTGAACTAATTAATTATTGAACGGTATTTTTTAGACAGAATAGGTATTAAAATACCAAATAGTATATATTATAAAATAGCATGAATAAGCATATCAAAGACCTTTTGTATATTTATAAAAAAACGTAATTCGTAATGATTAAATTATCTTTTATACTCTTTTTCAGTTTAATGTTTACCCCACATAAAACACCTGATTTATTAACTCAATATGCTGAAAAACCAGCTAAACTAGAATTTGTTAAATCAGAAGTTGGGAAAGGTCAAATTATTAGTACTTCTTATTATAATGTAAGTGGAAAAGACTCTTTTGAGATTGAAAAAATTTTAATGGAGCAATATGGAATGGGTAAATTAAAATGGATATGTTGTGGATGGGAACCAGAAGATGGTAGAAGAGGAAGTATTAAACATAAAGATTTAAAAGAGTTTGAATTCTTAAGTATTGAAATGTATGGTAATGCAGAAATCATTGGTGATGATGGGGTTTTAACGCTTGAAAAAGACAGAAACAAAGTTACTTTTGAAGTAATTGTTCGCTATGGAGAAGCATAAAATATTTAGGATTAAAAAGCCTCACCAATGGTTAAATAAAACCCAGAAGTATTCTTTCCAAAACCTGCATCTAACCGAATATTAATATGCTCTTGCTTGTTAAGTAAAAAGCGTATTCCTCCTCCTACAGTGTATCTTAAATCTTTAAATTGATAATTATTGTAGTTATTAGATACACCTCCATAAGTACCGAATGCTGTTGCTGAAAAACGTTTATACACCTTAAACCTATATTCTGCTTGTACTAATCCAATAGTGTTATCTCGATACCTTCCTTGAAAATACCCTCTCCCCTTTTTTCCTCCGCCATGTTCTAGTAAATCAAAAAATGGAGCATTCCCTGTATTAAATCCCGTATACGCATTAAATGCCCATACGTTCTTCCATTTATCTTCTAGATAAGTAGCAATATCTATCGTTATTTTACCATAATTAAATTCTGCTCCTAAAACCTGAGAATGAAAGTTCGAATTTATGTCTATTAGATACCCTTTTCTTGGAAAAAAAATATTATCTCTATTATCAAATAAGAAAGAAGGACCAATACCCGATATTCTTCCTCCACCGCTTCCAGTTAATGAATCTTTGATTAATATTCCCAAAGTATCACGTTCAACTATTTTAAAACTATCAAAAGCATACGAAAGACCTGCAAACGTATTTTTTTTAACTTGATATAGCCCAGTTAATCTAATTCTAGGGTAATCTACTCGATATATTTCTTCAAAATCTGTTGGGTTGTTATTCCCTACTCCAAAGAAATTATAGAAGTATTTATAATAACCTAATTCGCCTTTAAAAATATAACTTCTATTGTTAAGATAGATTTGAAATGGGACATATGCTAACACTTGCTTTCTAAGTGTATATGCTCCGCCTAAGCTAATTTGTGAGGGTAGTGTGTCACCTTTAAAACGAAAGGCATAAATTGCAAAACCTCCAAATCCCCAGCTAGTCTCAGGACTAAAAAAAGCTACAGGATATCCAGAAATCGTATTTTTTAAATTAGATATAGAGTCTTTTTGTGCATTAATTGAAATACAACTAATAAGACATAACATTATGATAATATTCCTCAACACTTAGATAAGATAAGGTTTTATTGAATAAAAAAGAGGCTAAATATGATATTTAACCTCTTTTACTTTCGTTTATGCTTCGACTCTGCTTAGCACGAAAATGCTACAAAATTATCTACTTTAAAAATTTAAAGTCTTTACCAGGGTAGTATGCCATGCTTCCAAGCTCTTCTTCAATTCTAAGCAGTTGGTTATACTTAGCAACCCTATCACTTCTAGAAGCTGAACCTGTTTTAATTTGACCTGTACTTAAAGCAACTGCAAGATCGGCAATAATAGAATCTTCCGTTTCTCCACTCCTATGGCTCATTACAGATGTATATTGATGTTTCTTGGCTAAAGCAATAGCATCCATAGTTTCACTAAGCGTACCTATTTGGTTTACTTTTACTAAAATTGAATTAGCTGTATTAGTATCAATTCCTTGTTTTAATCTTTTGGTATTGGTAACAAATAAATCATCTCCAACTAATTGAACTTTTTTTCCTAACTCATCAGTTAATTTTTTCCATCCGTTCCAATCATCCTCATCTAAACCATCCTCAATAGATACTATTGGGTATTTATTAGCTAAATCTTTCCAAAAACCAACCATTTCATCAGATGAAAGAATATCTCCAGTAGAGTCTAAATGATATTTTTTATCCTCTTTATTATAAAACTCAGATGCAGCTGCATCCATAGCAATCCATATATCTTCTCCGGGTCTATACCCTGCTTTTTCTATCGCTTTTAATACAACTTGAATCCCCTCTTCATTAGAACTTAAGTTGGGTGCAAAACCACCTTCATCTCCTACATTAGTTGACATTCCCATATCTTTCAACACACTTTTAAGTGCATGAAAAACTTCTGTTCCCATTCTTAACCCCTCAGCAAAAGTTGGAGCTCCAAAAGGCATCACCATAAATTCTTGAATGTCTATTTTATTATCGGCATGAGAACCACCATTTAAAATATTCATCATTGGAACCGGTAGGGTATTTGCAACTTTTCCTCCCAAATACTGGTATAAAGGTAATCCAGTAGAAGCTGCTCCAGCCTTAGCTACCGCTAATGACACTCCTAATATTGCATTAGCTCCTAAGTTTGCTTTATTAGCGGTCTCATCAAGTTTAAGCATGATATTATCAACTTGCCTTTGATTGGTTACATAAACATTCTTTAATTCTTCATTAAGAACCGTATTAACATTATTAACAGCTTTTGTAACCCCTTTACCCAAATAACGAGCTTTATCTCCATCCCTAAGCTCTACAGCTTCGTGTATACCTGTAGACGCTCCAGATGGAACTGCTGCACGACCAAAACTACCGTTAGTTGTCCAAACATCTACTTCCAATGTTGGGTTTCCTCTAGAATCTAGAATTTCTCTTGCATGTACATTTGCTATGTAACTCATATAGTTTGTATATAAAAATTATTAAATATTATTTTATTAATTCATGTTTGTTATAAATTGATCGAACAAGTACCTAGAATCATGTGGACCAGGTGCAGCCTCAGGGTGATATTGAACTGAAAATACTTTTTTATTCTTTAAACGTATTCCAGCTAGTGTATCATCATTTAAATGAATATGAGTAATTTCTACATTATCATTTGCTTCTACAGAATCTTTAGAAACTACAAATCCATGATTTTGAGAAGTAATTTCTCCTTTACCAGTAATTACATTTTTAATAGGGTGGTTTATCCCTCTATGACCATTATGCATTTTCTCGGTAGTTAGTCCTTGGCTCAATGCTAGTATTTGATGTCCCAAACAAATACCAAAAATAGGAGTATTACTATTTACTAATTCTTTTACTTGACTAATTTCATTTGGCATAGCAGATGGGTCTCCAGGACCATTAGATAACATAATTCCTTGCGGCTTGCTCTCTAAAATTTTTGATGCTGAAGTATTATATGGATAAACTGTTACTTCACATCCTCTATCAGTTAAACATCTAACGATATTCTTTTTTACTCCATAATCAATTAGTGCAACTTTAGGACCATTATTTCCCTCACCTGCTACATAAACTTCATTAGTAGACACTTTAGATGCTAATTCTAATCCATCCATTGATGGTGTTTCGTTTAATTTTGCAGTTAGTTCATCTTTATCAAGAATAACTGAGGAAACTATTGCATTCATAGCTCCTTTATTTCTGATATGTCTAACCAAAGCTCTGGTATCAATATCAGATATTCCACCTATGTTATTCTCTTCTAAAGTTTGCTGTAAACTTTGAGCATCTCCATATCTAGAAAAAGTATCACTAAACTTTTTACATACAATACCTGCTATTTTTATTGAATCACTTTCTACTTCTTTAGAAATAGTTCCATAATTACCAATGTGGCTAGTAGCCATAACTAATAATTGATTATAGTACGAAGGGTCAGTGAATATTTCTTGATAACCCGTCATACCAGTATTAAAAGCGATTTCACCAGTAAATGTTCCTTTAGCTCCTATCGCTAAACCTTCAAATACTGTTCCATCTTGTAATAGTAATATAGCTTTTTCTTTCATTACCGTTATTTTAATTCGTGATGCATAAAAATAAAAAAGAGGATACTTTAATTAAAGTATCCTCTTTATGAATTTTAAATAAGTTTTCAACTATTATTCTTCTTCGTTATCTTTTTTTGCAGCTGGTTTACCACCATCTAACTCATCTTGCCACTTCTTAAGCTCATCCCACTTTCCATCAGCAGCAAGCTTAGCTTGATCAGCCCAAGTTGAAGGATCATGACTTCCAAAATTACCATCTGCTTCATCAAGAATTTTCTTGATATCTTCAGCAGATGAATTAGCAACATCTGAGAATGTAGCTAAACCTGCAGCTGTAAGTACATCTGCAATTTTAGGTCCAACACCTTCAATCTTTTTAAGATCATCAGCTTTATTATCAGTAGAGGTATTTGTCGCTTTAGATTTACTAGAGCTTCTTCTACTTCTTCTTGTCTTTTTCTTAGCCGTACCTTTGTCATTTAATAATAACTCATTGTAATCAACTAATTCGATATAACACATATCTGCATTATCACCTTGTCTTGGAGGTAATTTAATAATTCTTGTATATCCTCCCGGTCTATCAGCAATTTTAGGTCCTATTTCTCTAAATAACTCATTCACTAAACCTTTAGCTTGCTCGTTATTTAATAAAGACTTAAATACAACTCTTCTTGAGTGAGTAGTATCGTGTTTTGCTTTAGTAAGAATTGGTTCAACATATTTTCTTAGCTCTTTTCCTTTTGCTAATGTTGTTTTAATTCTTTTGTGCTTAATAAGCTCAGAAGCTAAGTTTCCTAATAAAGCTTTTCTATGCCCTTTAGTTCTACTTAAACTTTTAAATTTCTTCCCGTGTCTCATTATTCCTGTCTTCTAAAAATGTCTTACTTATCTAAATTGTATTTTGAAACATCCATTCCAAAAGTTAATCCTTTTGATTCAATTAATTCTTCAAGCTCAGTAAGAGATTTCTTACCAAAGTTTCTGAATTTTAATAAATCACTCTTGTTATAAGAAACTAACTCTCCAAGTGTTTCAACATCTGCTGATTTTAAGCAATTTAGTGCACGCACAGATAAATCCATATCCACTAAACGCTTTTTAAGCAACTGACGCATGTGTAAAGAAGTTTCATCAAATTCTTCTTCTTCTTTTTTACTATCTACATCAAGTGTGATTTTCTCATCAGAGAATAACATAAAGTGGTGAATTAAAATTCTTGCCGCTTCTTTTAATGCAGTTTTTGGATCAATAGAACCATCAGTATCTATTTCCAATAAAAGTTTTTCGTAATCTGTTCTTTGCTCAACTCTGTAATCTTCGATTGTATATTTTACATTCTTGATTGGAGTATAAATAGAATCAATAGCGATAGTTCCCATTTTGGCACTTTCGTTTTTATTCTCATCAGCAGGAACATATCCTCTTCCTTTATTGATAGTTAACTCAATATTTAAGCTAACTCCTTTATCCATTTCACAAATAACTAAATCAGTATTTAATACTTGAAAAGCAGAAGTTGCTTTTCCTATATCTCCAGCTGTAAATTTAGTTTGTCCCGAAATAGTGAAGTTTACAGTTTCAGCATCAGTATCTTCGATTTGACGCTTAAAACGAACTTGTTTAAGGTTAAGAATAATGTCTGTTACATCTTGAACAACTCCCTCTATAGAAGAAAATTCATGATCTACACCTTCTATGTGTAAAGATGTAATTGCAAAACCTTCTAATGATGAAAGTAATATTCTTCTTAAAGCGTTACCAACTGTGATACCATATCCTGGTTCCAGTGGACGAAATTCGAATTTTCCAGCTAGGTCATCAGACTCTAGCATAATTACTTTATCAGGTTTTTGAAAATCTAATATTGCCATTTTAAAACTTAGGTTTTAACTATTGATTATTTAGAATATAATTCTACTATTAATTGTTCTTTGATATTCTCAGGAATTTGTGTTCTTTCTGGTATCGCAACAAATTTACCTTTCATTGTAACACCATCCCATTCCATCCAATCCCATGCCTTAGCATTATTTGCTAAAGAACTTGTAATTGCTTGTAATGATTTTGATTTCTCTCTTACACTAATTACATCTCCTTCTTTTAAAGTATATGATGGTATATTTACTATACCTCCATTAACAGTAATGTGTTTGTGAGAAACTAATTGTCTAGCTCCGCTTCTAGTTGGCGAAATTCCTAAACGGTAAACTACATTATCTAATCTTCTTTCACAAAATTGAAGTAAGATTTCACCTGTAATACCTTTAGCTGCAGAAGCTTTCTTAAATATATTACGGAATTGCTTTTCTAAAATACCATACGTATATTTTGCTTTTTGCTTTTCAGCAAGTTGCATTCCATATTCAGAAACTTTTGGTCTCCTTTTATTTGGTCCATGTTGTCCAGGACCATAAGATCTTCTATCTAATGCCTTATCAGGACCAAAGATTGGATCTTTAAATCTTCTTGCAATTCTTGATTTTGGGCCAGTATATCTTGCCATAACTCTTCTTTTTCCGCTTATAAATTATTATACTCTTCTTCTCTTTGGAGGTCTACATCCATTGTGTGGCATTGGTGTTACATCAATAATTTCTGTAACTACTATTCCACTATTGTGAATTGATCTAATTGCAGATTCTCTACCTGAACCAGGACCTTTCACATAAACCTTTACTTTTCTTAAACCGAATTCAAAAGCTTCCTTTGAACAATCTTCAGCAGCCATTTGAGCAGCATAAGGAGTATTCTTTTTAGACCCTCTAAATCCCATCTTCCCAGCAGATGACCAAGATATAACTTGACCACTGTTGTTTGTTAATGATATAATAATGTTATTGAATGAAGCTTGAATATGTGCTTGACCTAAAGCTTCAACTTTAACATTTTTTTTCTTTTTTACATTAGACTTTGCCATCCTAGTATACTATTATTTAGTTGCTTTCTTTTTGTTTGCAACTGTTTTTCTTCTTCCTTTTCTAGTTCTTGAGTTGTTCTTCGTTCTTTGACCTCTTAATGGTAAACCATTTCTGTGTCTAATCCCTCTATAACAACCTATATCCATTAAACGTTTAATGTTTAATTGAATTTCTGAACGAAGTGCTCCTTCAACTTTAACTTCTTCACTAATAATACTACGGATACTACCAAGCTGATCGTCATTCCAATCCATTACTTTGATATCCTCACTTACGCCAGCTTTCTTTAAAATCTCTTTAGCTGAGCTTTTTCCAATACCAAAAATATAAGTAAGTCCAATAACTCCTCTTTTATTCTTTGGTAAATCAATTCCTGCAATTCTTGCCATAGTCTATAAATTAACCTTGTCTTTGTTTAAACCTAGGGTTCTTCTTATTAATAACGTAAAGTCTTCCCTTTCTTCTAACGATCTTACAATCGGCAGATCTCTTTTTTATTGATGCTCTTGTTTTCATTCTTATTAGTATCTTAAAACAATTCTTCCTTGCGTTAAATCATACGGAGACATTGCAACCTTTACCTTATCTCCTGGTAATATTTTTATATAATGCATTCTCATTTTACCTGAGATATGCGCAGTAATTACATGACCGTTTTCTAACTCAACACGAAATTTCGCGTTAGAAAGGGCTTCAATAATTACTCCATCTTGTTCTATAGATGCTTGTTTTACCATTATCTATTTTTAATTACTTCTTCAATATATTTAAATGTTGACAAAACTTCAGTTTTACCATTAATAATTGCCACATCATGTTCAAAATGAGCTGATGGCTTATTATCTATTGTGACAATCGACCATCCATCATTTAATTGTTTTACTCTTCTATCTCCTAAGTTAATCATTGGCTCAATTGCCAAAACCAACCCTTCTCTCAACTTTAATCCTTTACCCGCATAACCATAGTTAGGAACTTCAGGCTTTTCATGTAATTCTTTACCTAATCCATGCCCAACTAATTCTCTAACTACACCATAATCATAACTCTCAGCATGTGACTGACATGCATATCCTACATCTCCCATTCTTCCTCCAAGTTTAACAGCTTCGATTGATCGATTTAAACATTCTTTTGTTACTTCTAATAACTGTTTAACCTCTCTATCAACTTCTCCAACTTCAAATGTGTAAGCTGAATCACCATTAAAGCCATTCATAAAAACACCACAATCAATAGATACAACATCTCCATTTTCTAATGGAACTGTATTTGGTATTCCATGCACTACAACTTCATTAATTGAAGTACATAATGAAGCAGGAAAACCACCATATCCTTTAAATGTAGGTTTAGCCCGATGATCCCTAATAAACTCTTCCGCAATTTTATCTAATTGCTTAGTAGTTACACCAGGTTCTAAATGTTTAGCAACCTCTGCTAAAGTTTTTCCAACAAGTAAAGAACTCTTTCTTATTAACTCAACCTCCTCTTCCGACTTATAATATATACCCATACAATAACTAAATTGTACTTCCTACGTTTCCACTACTAACAAATGCATTACCACCTGTAGACCTACCTTTAACTTTTCCTGTTTTCATAAGTCCGTCATAATGTCTACTCAATAAATGACTTTCCACTTGTTGTAAAGTATCTAACATAACACCAACTAAAATTAATAATGATGTACCTCCATAAAATAATGCAAATTGTTGTTTAATACCAAAGGTAACAGCAAAAGCTGGAAGTATTGCAACTAAAGCCAAAAATATTGATCCAGGTAATGTAATCCTTGAAAGTAATGTATCAATGAAATTTGCAGTTGCGACCCCTGGCTTAATACCAGGTATAAAGCTTCCGCTTCTATTTAAATCTTCTGCAATTCTATTAGGATTAACAGTTATCGCAGTATAAAAATATGTAAATATAATTATCATTAAAGCAAAAATGAAGTTATACCAGAATCCATTTATATCACTAAAATAAGTACTAAATGACGGAATTAATGCAGGAATAAACATAAGTGCTTGAGCAAAAATTATTGGCATAACCCCAGCAGAGTTAACTTTTAGAGGAATATAACTTCTAGCTCCTCCTCCAACAGTTTGGCTATTACCTCTAGCCCCGACAACTCTTTTGGTTGACTGGATAGGTATACGCCTAGTTCCTTGAACTAATAATATTGAAAATATAGTTACAACAACTAGGAATACAATTTCTATCAATAATATAACTAAACCACCATTTCCTAATCTACTTGTAATTTCTTGAACAAAAGCACCAGGTAAACCTGCTATTATACCAATCATAATAAGGATTGATATACCATTCCCTATACCTTTATCCGTAATTTTTTCACCTAACCACATAGCAAACATAGTACCTGCTACCAATAGCGTTACTGAAGTAACCCACCACATTGTCCCAGCACCAGCCGGTATGGCATCACCTGCGTATGTTGCTAAATAACTTGGAGCTTGGAATAAACAAATAATAATTGTTAAGACTCTTGTCCATTGATTAATCTTCTTACGACCACTTTCTCCTTCACTTTGCATTTTTTGAATTGCAGGAACTGCTATTCCCATTAACTGCATAATAATAGAGGCAGATATGTAAGGCATAATACCTAATGCAAGAATAGATGCTCTAGAAAAAGCACCACCTACAAAAATATCTAATAAACCAAATATACCTGATGGATCACCAATTTTATCAGGATCTATTCCTGGTAACACTACATGGGAACCAATTCTATAAACCAAAATAAGAGTTAGTGTAAGAACAATTCTAGTTCTTAATTCATCTATACTCCAAATTTGTTTTACTTTATCTATTAATGCTTTCATGCTATTATTAAGCCCTTTTATGGTTTAATTATAATTCGTTTGCTGTACCTCCGTTAGCTTCAATTGCTACTTTTGCAGTTTTACTATACTGATGTACTGTAATGTTAAGCTTTGCTTTTAATTCTCCTCTACCTAAAATTTTAACATTATCATTCTTACTTACTAAACCATTATCTAATAACAATTCTAACGTAATGTCATTTGATCCAGTTTTTTCAGATAACAATTGTAGGGTATCTAAATTAACGCCTTTGTATTCAACTCTGTTTCTGTTAGTAAATCCAAATTTAGGAACTCTCTTTTGAAGTGGCATTTGACCACCTTCAAAACCTTTTTTCCTAGAATAACCTGATCTAGATTTAGCTCCTTTGTGACCTCTTGCAGCAGTACCTCCTTTTCCAGAACCTTCACCTCTACCAATTCTTACCTTACTACTTTTATTTGAACCTTCAGCAGGTTTTAATGTATGTAATTTCATAATAATTTAATCTAATACTTCTACTAAATGAGATACTTTTCTAATCATGCCTAAAACAGCTGGAGTATCTTCTTTTTCTATAATTTGTTGATTTCTTTTGAAACCTAAAGCCTTAATAGTATCCTTTTGTCTTTGAGGTTTACCAATAACACTTCTTACTTGCTTAATTTTTATAGTAGCCATTTTATAAATTTTATTAACCGTTAAAAACAACATCTAATGAAACTCCTCTCTGTTGAGCAACTTCTAAAGGACTTCTCATTTCTGAAAGTGCTTTGATAGTAGCTTTAACTAAATTGTGAGGATTAGACGAACCCTGAGACTTAGCAAGTACATCATGGACACCAACACTCTCCAATACAGCACGCATTGCACCTCCTGCCTTAACTCCTGTACCATTTGTTGCAGGTTTTAATAAAACCTTTGCTCCTCCGTATTTGGATAATTGCTCATGTGGTATAGTACCATTAAACACTGGAACTTTAACTAAGTTTTTCTTTGCTTTATCAATTGCCTTCGTGATCGCTTCAGTCACTTCATTTGCCTTACCAAGACCTTCACCAACTATCCCATTCTCATTACCTACTACAACCATAGCAGAAAAACTAAAATGTCTACCACCCTTAGTAACTTTAGTTACACGATTTATTGCAACAACTTTATCTTTAAGCTCTAAATCTCCTGATTTAATTTGTTTACTCATCTTTGTTTTATTACCAAATTAAAATTTAAGTCCATTTTCACGAGCACCTTCAGCTAAAGATTTAACTCTACCGTGATAAACATAACCATTTCTATCAAACACAACCGTATCAACACCTAATTCAACTGCCTTTTTGGCTAAAATAGAACCAACTTCTTTAGCTTGTTCAATTTTATTTCCTTTAGGAAAACCTTTAACTCTAGATGAAGCTGAGACAATCGTTTCAGACTTATCATCATTAATTAGTTGAGCATAAATTTCTTTATTACTTCTAAATACTGAAAGTCTTGGTTTGTCAGCTGTACCATGTATGTTTTTACGTACACGCTTTTTAATCCTAATTCTTTTTTCAACTTTACTTAAACCCATCTTATATTAAGCTTTAACTTATTATTTAGCTGCAGTTTTACCTGCTTTTCTTCTTAGTTCTTCACCTTTAAACTTAATACCTTTACCTTTATATGGCTCTGGCTTTCTAAGTGATCTTATTTTAGCTGCCACTTGACCAACTAATTGTTTGTCATGTGATTCTAAAGTAACAACAGGTGGCTGACCTTTCACAGTTTCAGCAGTAACTTTAACTTCGCTTGGTATTTCAATAACAATAGGATGTGAATATCCTAATGCTAATTCTAAAAGATTTCCTTTAACGTTAGCTCTGTAACCAACACCTACCAATTCTTGTTCAGTTTTGTACCCATTAGTAACTCCCTCAATCATATTAGCAACTAACGCTCTGTATAAACCATGTAAAGATCTACTTTCTTTTTGATCATCAGATCTTTTAAAGTTTATTGAGTCACCTTCAATTTCAACAGAAATTCTTTTATCAATTTTCTGTGTTAATTCTCCCTTTTTTCCTTTTACAGTAACTACACCATCATTAAATGATACTGTAACTCCATCAACTATACTTACAGGGGCATTTCCAATTCTAGACATCTCTGTTTAGTGTTTAATAAATGTAACATAAAACCTCTCCACCAACATTTAGGTTTTTCGCCTCCTTATTAGTGATAACTCCTTTTGAAGTAGACATAATAGCTATACCTAAACCATTCAGTACACGAGGCAAACTTTCTACATCAACATATCTTCTTAATCCCGGTCTACTCACCCTCTTTAATTTAGTAAAAGAAGATTTGCTTGACCTAGGATCATATTTTAATGCAATTTTAATTACATTTTGTTTATTATCCTCTTCTACTTTGTAGTTAAGGATATATCCTTTCTCCATTAAAATTTTAGTAATAGCTACTTTCAACTTAGAAGATGGTATGCTTACCACTCTATGTTTAGCTTTTACTGCATTTCTAATTCTCGTTAAATAATCTGCTATTGGATCAGTTACCATAATAATTTCTTCTTAATATAATTTTACCAACTTGCTTTTTTAACACCTGGTATTTTTCCTTCTAATGCCATTTCTCTAAATGTTACCCTTGAAATACCAAATTGTCTCATATAACCTCTTGGTCTTCCTGTTAATTGACATCTGTTATGTAACCTAACTGGAGATGCATTTTTTGGCAACTTTTGTAACCCTTCGTAATCACCCGCTTCTAAAAGAGCTTTTCTTTTAGCTGCATATTTAGCAACCATTTTTGCTCTTTTTCTTTCTCTTGCTTTCATTGACTCTTTAGCCATATCTTTACTTTTTAAATGGTAAACCGAATTGTGTTAATAATTCTTTAGCCTCTTCATCTGTCTTAGCAGTTGAAACAAAAGAAATATCCATTCCGTTAATATTTTTTACTTTATCTATATCTATTTCTGGAAATATAATCTGCTCTTTAATTCCAATTGTAAAGTTTCCTCTACCATCTCCTTTTGCAGACACACCTCTAAAATCTCTAGTTCTCGGCAAAGATACAGAAATTAATCGATCTAAAAACTCATACATCATATCTCCTCTTAATGTCACTCTTGCTCCAATAGGCATTCCCTTTCTTAGCTTGAAGTTAGATATATCTTTCTTTGAGTAAGTAGGTACAGCTTTTTGACCAGAAATAATAGTCATCTCTTCAACAGCAGAGTCAACTAATTTCTTATCAGCTACGGCAGCTCCTAAACCTTGACTCAGACAAATCTTTGTCAACTTAGGAATTTCCATTACATTTTTGTAACCGAACTTCTCCTTTAGCGCAGGGACTACTTCGTCCGAATATTGCTTTCTTAATCTAGGTGTATACTCCATCTTAATCTATTTCTTGTTCCGTTTTCTTAGAAACTCTTACTGGTATAGTCTTAGTTTTACCACTAATCGTAACTTCTTTTCTTACAATCTTTGTTTTTGTTGGCTCATTAGTTGAAGGATCTAATACCATAAGGTTTGAAATATGGATTGTAGGATCCTTTTCAATAATTCCACCTTCAGGAAATTCCTTATCACTATTAGGCTTAACATGTTTTTTTATCATATTAAGATTCTCACCTTCTAAACCTCTAACTGTAGCTCTAGCATTTTTTCTATTGATACTAATAACTTCAGCTTTTTTTCCTTTAGAAACACCAGTTGAGATATAAACTTTGTCTCCAACTTTAATATGTAACTTCTTGTGTTTTAACATTTCAAATATATTTTAAAGTACCTCAGGTGCTAGAGAAACAACTTTCATGTATTGTTTATCTCTCAATTCTCTTGCTACTGGGCCAAATATCCTAGTCCCTCTCATTTCTCCAGTTGCATTTAATAATACAGCTGCATTGTCATCAAATCTAATGTATGATCCATCAGGTCTTCTGATTTCTTTTTTTGTTCTTACGACAACCGCTCTTGAAACAGTTCCTTTTTTAACATTACCATTCGGAGCTGCGTCCTTAACAGTAACAACTATTTCATCACCAATTGAAGCGTATCTTCTACCAGTACCACCAAGAACTCTTATACAAAGTACTTCTTTAGCTCCACTGTTATCAGCAATTCTTAGTCTTGACTCTTGTTGTATCATCTCTAATTATTTAGCTCTTTCTAAAACTTCTACTAATCTCCAACACTTGTTCTTACTCATTGGTCTTGTCTCCATGATACGTACTAAATCACCAGCATTACATGTATTCTCTTCATCATGAGCCATGAATTTTCTAGATTTCTTTAAGTATTTACCATACATAGCATGCTTTACCCTTCTTTCTACAAGCACAGAAATGGTTTTATCCATCTTGTTACTAGAAACAATCCCAACACGCTCTTTTCTTAAATTTCTTTCCATCTCAAAAGATTATTGAACTTTATTATTCTTTCTACTGCTTATCTCCGTTTTAATTCTAGCAACTTTTCTCCTAGTTGAACGAATTATCATTGGATTTTCTATATCCGAAACCTTATGATTTAATTTCAATCGAGTTAAATGTGTTTTAGTTTCTATTAACTCTGCTGATAATTCTTTATCGGATAAATCTCTTATTTCTTGATTAGTCATTTTAATAAATCAATTAGATTACGTAATCTCTTCTTACTACAAATTTAGTTTTAACAGGTAATTTTTGAGCTGCCAATCTCATTGCTTCTTTAGCAGTTTCATGATCTACCCCTTCGCACTCAAACATTATTCTACCTGGCTTAACAGGAGCAACATAATGACTCAGAGCACCTTTACCTTTACCCATCCTTACCTCTGCTGGCTTAGAAGTTACCGGCTTGTCTGGAAAAATACGTATCCATACTTGACCTTGTCTCTTCATATATCTAGTAACTGCAATCCTAGCTGCTTCTATTTGTCTAGATGTAATCCAACCTTGCTCTAACGTTTTTAGTCCAAAAGAACCGAAAGTTACTTCACTACCTCTGTAGGCAAGACCTTTCATTTTCCCTTTTTGGGCATTTCTTCTTTTAACTCTTTTTGGTTGTAACATTATACCTTGTTTTTAAAACTTAAACCTTATCTTCTTCTTGGCTTTCTTTTTCCTCCACCTCTATTATCTCCACCTTTACCTCCTTTAACAATATTAGGTGATAAATCTCTCTTACCATATACTTCACCTTTACAGATCCATACTTTAATACCTATTCTACCATAGGTAGTATGAGCTTCAGCAACTGCATAATCAATATCAGCTCTAAACGTATGTAATGGTGTTCTTCCTTCTTTATACAGTTCACTTCTTGCCATCTCAGCTCCATTTAGTCTACCACTAACTTTAACTTTAATACCTTCTGCTCCCATTCTTATAGTAGATGCTATAGACATTTTTGTAGCTCTTCTATAAGATATTCTTGCTTCAACTTGTCTAGCAATTCCTTCCGCTACTAATCTTGCATCTAATTCAGGTCTTTTAACTTCAAAAATATTAATTTGAATTTCATTCCCTGTAAGCTTCTTAAGCTCTTCTTTTAACTTGTCAACTTCTGATCCTCCTTTACCAATAATAACACCTGGTCTAGCAGTATGAATTGTTACCGTTACAAATTTTAGTGTTCTTTCAATTACAACTTTTGCAACACTAGCTTTTCTAAGTCTAGCACTTATATAAGTTCTAATCTTATCGTCTTCAACTATCTTTTCAACATAGTTTTTTCCACCATACCAATTAGAATCCCATCCTCTGATGAAGCCTAATCTGTTTCCAATAGGATTTGTTTTTTGTCCCATATTAAATTTTATCTACTGTAAGTGTAACGTGATTCGATCTCTTTCTAATTCTATGAGCTCTTCCCTGAGGAGCAGCTTTAATTCTTTTTAATGAAGGTCCTGGTCCAACCATGATTTCACTAATATATAAACCATCAGGATCTCCTCCTTCATTTTTATTTTGCCAATTTGAAACAGCTGATAGTAACAACTTTTCCAAATAATTAGAAGCTAACTTAGGATTATGCTTTAAAACAACAAGCGCTTTAGCTACTTCCTGTCCTCTGATCATATCAGCTACTAATCTCATTTTTCTAGGTGGTATAGGACATCCAATCAACTTAGCATTTGCTATAGATTTTCTTTCTTCCTTTAACCTTTCCGCCATTAACCTTTTTCTAGCCCCCATGAGAAAATTTTATTATTTAATTATTTTTTACCTTTTTTTCCACCATGCCCACGGAAATTTCTAGTAGGAGCAAATTCCCCTAACTTGTGTCCTACCATATTTTCAGTACAAAAAACTGGTATAAACTTATTTCCATTGTGAACTGCAAATGTCATTCCAACAAAATCAGGTGTAATAGTACTTGCTCTTGACCAAGTTTTTATCACTTCCTTTTTTCCTGACTCTTTAGATTTTACAACCTTATTCTCAAGTTTGTAATATACAAACGGTGGTTTTTTTAATGATCTACTCATAACAATTATTTTCTTCTTTCAATTATTAATCTATTCGAAGATTTATTCTTATCTCTTGTTTTATATCCTTTAGCTGGAATACCATTTCTTGATCTTGGGTGACCTCCTGAAGATTTACCTTCACCACCACCCATTGGGTGATCAACTGGATTCATTGCTACACCTCTAACTCTTGGTCTTCTTCCTAACCATCTCGTTCTACCTGCTTTTCCTGATCTTACTAAGTTGTGTTGCGCGTTAGAAACTACTCCAACAGTTGCCATACAAGTTTGTAAAATCATTCTAGTTTCCCCTGAAGGTAATTTAACAATAGCATATTTTCCATCTCTAGCGGCTAACTGAGCATAAGCTCCTGCACTTCTTGCTAAGATTCCTCCCTGACCTGGGTGCAATTCAATATTGTGTATAAATGTACCAAATGGTATTTCACTTAAATAAAGTGCATTACCTGTGTTTGGCTCAACCCCTTTACCTGATTGTAAAATTTGACCAACTTTAAGTCCTGCTGGAGCGATAATATATCTTTTTTCTCCATCAGTATATTTAACTAAAGCAATACGAGCGCTTCTATTTGGATCATACTCAACAGACATAACTTCAGCATTTAAACCAAACTTATCTCTTTTAAAGTCCATTATACGGTAACGTCTTTTATGACCTCCTCCTCTATAACGCATAGTCATTCTACCCTGATTATTTCTACCACCCGATTTTTTAATCGGAGCTAGTAAACTTTTCTCAGGTTTGCTTGTAGTAATTTCAGAGAAATCACTTGCTACTTTATGCCTTTGTCCAGGCGTAGTTGGTTTTAATTTTCTTACTGCCATTGTTACTATATATTACTATAAAAGTCAATCTCATCACCTTCTTCAAGAGTAATAAGTGCTTTCTTTACAATCTTTCTTTTTTGATGAACAACACCTTTATTGGTATACTTCATCTCTTTCTTTCCACCTCCCGATTTAATCGTATTAACCTTTGCTACTTTAACATCATACATGCCTTCGATAGCTGATTTAATATCAACTTTAGTCGCTTTAGGATCTACTTCAAAAGTATATGTGTTATACTTTTCGATCATTTGCTCTGATTTCTCAGTGATCACAGGTTTTTTTAAAATATCGATCATTTCTATCTTACTAAATAGTTATTCAATGTTTCTAATGCGCTTTCTGTAACAATTAATTTATCAGCATGCAATACTTCATAACTCGTAATTGTATCAGCTAAACGTACATTTGCTTTCTTTAAGTTTCTTGCAGAAAGCTCAATCTGCTCGTTTTTAGCGGGCAACAAAAATAATGATTTTTCTGTTAAAACTCCTATTTTTTCCAAAATACTTTTAAACTCCTTAGTTTTAGGCTCCTCCATATTAAAGTCTTCAAGTACTATAATATTACCTTCTTGAGCTTTATATGCTAAAGCAGACTTTCTAGCTAATCTCTTAACTTTCTTGTTTAGTTTGAAGTCATAGTTTCTTGGTTTGGGTCCAAAAACTGTACCTCCGCCTCTAAACAATGGATTCTTAATACTACCTGCTCTGGCAGTACCAGTACCCTTTTGCTTCTTAATCTTTCTAGTACTTCCTTTGATCTCAGCTCTTTCTTTAGATTTGCTAGTACCTTGTCTCTTGTGAGCTAAATACCATTTCACATCTAAATATATAACATGATCATTTGGCTCAATACCAAAAATTTCTTTATTTAAATCAACTTTTTTTCCAGTTGACTTACCTTCTATATTTTGAACTTCTAAACTCATTACTTCTCTACTATTACGTAATTACCATTGTGTCCTGGAATTGCTCCTTTAACAACTATTACATTTTTATCTTCTAGAACCTTAAGCACTTTAAGATTTTGCATCTTAACTCTAACATTACCAGTTTGACCAGCCATTTTCATTCCTTTAAAAACTCTTGCAGGATATGAAGCCGCACCAATCGATCCTGGAGCTCTTAACCTGTTATGCTGACCATGTGTTGCTTGACCTACTCCACCAAAACCATGTCTTTTAACAACACCTTGAAAACCTTTACCTTTAGAAGTTCCAATTACATCAACAAATTCACCTTCTGCAAATACATCTGCTACCGCAACTGTATCCCCTAAAGAAATTTCTTTATCGAAATGAGAAAATTCAACTAATTTTCTTTTTGGACTTACTTTAGCTTTTTTAAAGTGTCCGTTTAAGGCTGCTGAAGTTTTGTTTTCTTTCTTCTCTCCTAATCCAACTTGAACTGCATTATATCCATCAGTTTCTTCAGTCTTGATTTGAGTAACAAAACAAGGACCCATCTCAATAACGGTACATGGTAAATTTTTACCATTCTCGTCAAAGATGCTAGTCATACCTTTTTTTATTCCTATTAAACCTGTAGCCATAACTCTAATTACACTTTAATTTCAACATTAACTCCACTTGGTAACTCTAACTTCATTAATGCATCAATTGTTTTAGCTGCATTTGAGTTACTATATATATCAAGCAATCTCTTGTAAGAATTTAATTCAAACTGCTCTCTCGCTTTTTTATTTACGTGAGGTGACTTAAGAACTGTATAAATTCTTTTGTGCGTAGGTAACGGAACTGGCCCACTAACAACAGCACCTGTTGCTTTTACTGTTTTTACAATCTTTTCAGCAGATTTATCTACTAAATTATGATCGTACGACTTTAACTTTATTCTAATTTTCTGACTCATCTTCTCTAAAAATTAAGCTTCTAATTTACCTTTAACTTCTGCCATTACTTTTTCAGACACATCTCTAGGAGTGTCTTGGTAATGTGAAAACTCCATTGTTGAAGTAGCTCTACCAGAAGACATTGTTCTTAATTGAGTAACATATCCAAACATGTTAGATAATGGAACTTTTGCTTTGATCACTTTTGCTCCGTTTCTATCATCCTGCCCTTCAACTTGACCTCTTCTTCTACTTAAATCTCCGATTATATCCCCCATACTAGCTTCTGGCGTAATAACCTCCAATTTCATAATTGGCTCCAAAATAACTGGATTAGCTTGCTTACAAGCATTCTTAAATGCCATTTTAGCCGCTATTTCAAAAGAAAGCTGATCAGAATCTACTGCGTGGAAAGAACCATCCTTAAGCGTTACTTTTAAAGAGTCAACAGTAAATCCAGCCATCACACCATTTTTCATAGCCTCTTTGAAACCTTTCTCTACAGAAGGAACAAATTCTTTAGGAATATTACCACCCTTAATAATGTTTACAAACTCTAATCCTTCCTTCTCATCTTCTCTTGGCTCGATAGTAACAACTATATCAGCAAATTTACCTCTACCTCCAGATTGTTTCTTATAAACTTCTCTATGATCAACAGAACCTCTAATTGCTTCTTTGTAAGAAACTTGAGGTGCCCCTTGATTAACTTCTACGTTAAATTCTCTTTTTAAACGATCGATCAAAATCTCTAGGTGTAACTCTCCCATTCCTGATATAACTGTTTGACCAGTTTCTTCATCAGTTCTAACTTGGAAAGTTGGATCCTCTTCAGCTAGTTTACCTAAACCAACCCCTAATTTATCCATGTCACCTTGAGTTTTTGGCTCAATAGCAACACCAATTACTGGCTCTGGGAAAGACATTGATTCTAATACAATCAATTTACCATCTTCACATAATGTATCACCAGTTCTAATATCTTTAAATCCAACAACTGCCCCTATATCTCCAGCTTCTAATGAATCAACTGGATTTTGCTTGTTAGAGTGCATTTGGTATATACGAGAAATTCTCTCTTTGTTACCAGACCTTGTATTTCTAACGTAAGATCCAGCATCTAATTTACCAGAATATGCTCTAATAAAACATAATCTTCCTACGAAAGGATCAGTAGCAATTTTAAATGCTAAAGCTGAAAATGGCTCATTAACATCTGGCTTTCTTGAATCTGGCTCATCAGTCTTTGGGTTATATCCTTCAATAGCTTCAACATCCATTGGTGAAGGTAAGAAACGGATAACCGCATCAAGCATAGTTTGAACACCTTTATTTTTAAAAGCAGAACCACACATCATTGGTATGATAGACATATCAATAGTTGCTTTTCTTAATGCCTCAATAACCTCATCTTCTGTAATTGATGTTTCGTCTTCGAAGAATTTCTCCATTAACGTATCATCATATTCAGCTACAGACTCTATTAATTTAGCTCTGTACTCAGTAACTTGATCTTGTAAGTCTGCAGGAATTTCAACTTCTTCAAAAGTCATTCCTTTATCAGCCTCATTCCAAACAATTCCTTTCATTGCAATTAAATCAACAACTCCTCTAAAGTTATCTTCATCACCAATTGGAATCTGTAGTGGAACTGGATTACCACCAAGCATATCTCTTACTTGATCACAAACTTGTAAAAAGTTTGCTCCTTGTCTATCCATTTTATTTACAAAACCTAATCTTGGAACTCTGTACTTATCCGCTTGTCTCCAAACAGTCTCTGATTGAGGCTCAACACCATCAACAGCACTAAATAAAGCAACAACACCATCAAGAACTCTTAATGAACGCTCTACCTCAACAGTAAAATCTACGTGACCTGGAGTATCAATAATATTCACTTGATACTTTGTACCTTCGAAAGGCCAAAATGTTTTAGTAGCAGCAGAAGTAATTGTAATACCTCTTTCTTGCTCTTGCTCCATCCAGTCCATTGTAGCAGCACCATCATGTACTTCTCCAATTTTATGAGTCATACCTGTGTAAAAAAGGATACGCTCTGTAGTTGTAGTCTTACCAGCATCAATATGCGCAGCAATACCAATATTTCTTGTTAATGTTAAATCTCTAGCCATCAGTAATACTTATTAAAATCTAAAATGAGAGAATGCTTTGTTTGCCTCAGCCATTCTTAATGTATCTTCTTTCTTTTTAAATGCCCCACCTTCTTCTTTGTATGCAGCAATAACTTCAGAAGCTAATTTTTGAGCCATTGAATTGTCGTTTCTTTTTCTTGCGAATCCGATTAACCACTTCATCCCTAAAGACTCTTTTCTTCCTTCTCTAATTGGAGCAGGAATTTGATAAGTAGCACCACCAACTCTTCTACTTCTAACCTCAACAGAAGGAGTAATATTTATCAATCCTTTCTTAAAAACCTCTAACGGCTCTTCTTCTTCTACCTTTTCTGCTACAATATCCAATGCATCATAAAATATGGCGAAAGCTTTATCTTTCTTACCATGCATCATAAGGTTGTTTACAAACTTCGTTACCAATACATCCTTAAATTTAGGATCAGGTAATATTCTGTGCTGTTTGGCTTTTCTTCTTCTCATCTTTACTAATGAATATTATTCTTACTTAGAATTATTTTTTAGGTGCTTTCGCTCCGTATTTTGATCTTCTTTGAGTTCTTCCTTCTACTCCTGCTGTATCTAGAGCTCCTCTTACAATATGATATCTTACACCAGGTAAATCTTTCACTCTTCCTCCTCTCACTAACACTATACTGTGTTCTTGTAGGTTATGTCCTTCTCCTCCTATATATGCATTCACCTCTTTTCCGTTTGTTAACCTTACCCTTGCAACTTTTCTCATTGCTGAATTTGGTTTCTTTGGAGTTGCTGTGTAAACTCTTACACAAACACCTCTTCTTTGCGGACATGAAGCAAGCGCTATTGACTTACTAACTTTCGTTTTGGATACCCTTCCTTTTCTTACTAGTTGTTGAATTGTAGGCATATTTTTCTTATTTCTTCACACTTTATTGGGGTGCAAATTTACATTATTATTTTAAATTTCCAATGAATTTGGGAGAGATTTCTGCTTTTATTCACATTTTTCTTTTGAAAACTTCTTGAAGCCTTGCGAATAAGTGTTTTAGAGCCGGGAATTATTTTTCTGAGAAAATAAAAATTTCCTCATTTGGCTTTTTCATCCAATATGTTTCTCTAGCATATTTTTCGACATCTTTAATGATGAGGGCTTTTTTCTCTTTAGACTCTTTAATCTTTTCCTCTTTATAACTCCATTCTTTTTCTAACTGAGAGATCTTAGACTTAGTACTAATAAGAGAAATAATGTTTATATCCTCAAAAAACAATAACCATACAAACAATACCAATGGAGCTAATATCCATTTGTTCCTTATTTTTTTTGGTATGTACTTATATAACTTGTTCATTTTTTCAATTAAAGCTTAAAAGTTGATAAAACTTTATCTCTCATTTCTGTCTTAAATCTCTCTAGTTTATCAGATACTAATTCATCATTAGCTCCAATAATTTGAGCTGCTAATATACCCGCATTCTTTGCCGCATTTAAAGCAACAGTTGCAACTGGTACTCCATTAGGCATTTGTAATATAGAAAGTATAGAATCCCACCCATCAATGGAGTTTCTTGATTTCACAGGCACTCCTATTACAGGTAATGTTGTTAAACTTGCCGTCATACCAGGAAGATGAGCTGCACCTCCTGCACCAGCTATAATAACTTTAAGTCCATTTTGCTTAGCTTCTTTAGCATAAGAAAACATTAAATCTGGTGTTCTATGAGCAGAAACAATTGAAACTTCTGTCTCAACTCCTAGTTCTTTTAATACATCAATTGCATCTTGCATAACTGGCAAGTCTGACTTACTTCCCATTATAATTCCTACTTGAGCACTCATATCTTCTTATTCCCTTTAACTTTTACTAATTCTTTCAATAACAAGGCTTTTGATTTTGCTTCATCTAAATCATCACTTACAACCGTAAGGTGCCCCATCTTTCTAAAAGGCTTTGTCATTTTTTTACCATACAAATGTATAAAGGCTCCATTAGTATTCATAGCCTTTTCAATTTCTTCATAAACAACCTCTCCTTGATAACTTTTATCTCCGAGCAAATTAATCATTACACCTGCTAATACGGTTTTAGTGTTTCCTAGTGGGAGATTTAATATTGTTCTTGCATGTAATTCAAATTGAGACACCTCATTTGCTTCAATAGTGTGATGTCCGCTATTGTGTGCCCTTGGCGCCATCTCATTTACTAGCAACTCTCCATCTTTAGTTAGAAATAACTCAACTGCCAAAATACCAACCATGTCAAGTTTAGAAATTATCTTCTCTGCTATTTCAATTCCTCTCTTTTTAATATCTTCATTTACATCTGCAGGAGCAAATAAAAACTCTACTAAATTAGCTTCAGTGTTAAACTCTTGCTCTACCATATCATAAGTAGTAACTTCTCCTTTTTTATTTCTTCCTATTATGACTGATAATTCTTTTTCAAATGGAATAAGTTCTTCTACAAGAATTGCCGCATTAAAAAACTCATCATCTAAATCCGCTAAGCTTCTTACCACTTTTACTCCATTACCATCATAACCTCCGGTTCTCTTTTTGGCTACAAAAGGGATAGCAATACTTTTTAAATCTTGATTATTATCTATTAATTTAAATGAGCTTGTTGGAATATCATGAGTTGCATAAAACTGTTTTTGAGTCCCCTTATCTTTTATTAATTCAATTACATTAGGCTGAGGATATACTTCCTTTCCTTCTTTTACTAATTGATATAATGCTTCTGTATTGACATGTTCTATTTCTATTGTAATGAGATCTACCTCCCTACCAAATGCTAAAACATCTTCATAATTGTTAAAGTTGCCTTTAACATATTTAGTAGCCAAGTGCCTACTTGGACATTCTTCATTAGGGTCTAATATAGAGATATTTAAATCGAACTTTATTGTCTCTTCGATAAACATTCTACCTAGCTGACCACCACCAAGTATTCCTATTTTTTTATTATTCAAATTCACAAAAGCTAAGTTAATGAAATATGCCTAAAAACAATACTTCATACACAATAGAAAACAGTTATTCGCATCTGGTATGTTGTAGTATTATGCATAGCAAATTAATCTAGATTGATTTATTCAAATTATGTCTCGTGAAATTAGATACCCCCAAGGGATAAAATGTAAATTTTACCTATCTTTAACCTTCTAAATTTCCAGCCATATGCAAGAAACAAAAGAGCAAAACGCTAAAGAGGTTACTTTTGAAGATTTTAAAAATGAAATTCTTCAAGATTATCGTCTGATACATTTAAGTAGAGAGCTTTCTCTTTTAGGTAGAAGAGAAGTACTTACTGGCAAAGCAAAATTTGGGATTTTTGGTGATGGAAAAGAACTTGCTCAAATTGCACTTGCTAAACAATTTAAGGATGGGGATTTTAGAAGTGGGTACTACAGAGACCAAACCATTATGATGGCAATTGGTCATTTAACTCCCACTCAATTTTTTGCAGGTTTATATGCTGATACGAATTTAGAAAACGAACCATTTTCGGGCGGTAGACAAATGGGTGGTCATTTTAGTACACAAAACATAAACCCTGATGGTAGTTGGAAAAACCTAATGAAGCAAAAAAACTCTAGTGCTGATGCTTCTCCTACTGCTTCGCAAATGCCTAGACTTTTAGGATTAGCATTAGCTTCTAAATTATATCGAAACAATAACGACTTACATTCTTACGATCAATTTACCAACAAAGGAAATGAAGTTGCTTTTGGTACTATTGGAGATGCTTCTACGTCTGAAGGGTTATTTTTTGAGACCATTAATGCTGCTGGTGTGTTACAAGTTCCTATGGTGATGTCGGTTTGGGATGATGGTCATGGAATATCTGTTCCTAAAAAATATCAAACTACAAAAGAAAGCATCTCTACTATCCTTAAAGGATTTGAAGAGACCGAAACTGAAGCTGGTTTTAAAATATACAAAGTTAAAGGTTGGGATTATCCAGGTTTATGCCAAACATATTTAGATGCTACAGCTTATGCCAGAGAGCATCACACTCCTGTATTAATACACGTAGAAGAAGTAACACAACCACAAGGACACTCAACTTCTGGGTCTCATGAGCGATATAAATCGGAAGAAAGATTGGCTTGGGAGAAAGAGTATGATGGAATTAATCAATTTAGAAAATGGATTCTTGATTATAAAAAAGAATACGGAAAAGAATTAGCAACTGAAGAAGAACTAGTTGCTATTGAAAAAGAAACTAAAAAAGAAGTTAGAGAAGCTAAAAAAACGGCTTGGTCTAATTTTCTTGAACCAATAAAAAAAGAACACCAAGAAGCAATTGCTCTTATTACTGATATTGCAAAAGAAAGCAGTAATAAGGTTTTTATTGAAAAGGAGTTAAATGAATTAAAAAGCAATGGCGAACCTCAGAGAAAAGATATTTATAGTGCTATTAAAAAAGCAATTCGTTTAGCTAATGGAGAAAATCTTTCTTCTGTTGTTCAAGCGACAAACTGGTTGTCGAATCAAAACAATGAAAATCAGCAAAGATATAGTGCTTATTTATTAAATGAGCATGCTAATAATGCTTTAAATGTAAATTCTACAGAACCAACTTATGCTGACAATACTGAGATGGTAGATGGAAGAATTATTTTACGAGAAAATTTCGATTATCATCTTAAAAACAACCCATTGGTATTAACTTTTGGGGAAGATACTGGTTTTATTGGTGGAGTAAACCAGAGCATGGAAGGCATGCAGGAAAAGTATGGTGAACTGCGGGTTACAGATACCGGAATTAGAGAAGCTACCATTATTGGACAAGGAATTGGTTTAGCATTAAGAGGACTAAGGCCAATTGCAGAAATTCAATACTTAGATTATTTATTGTATGGAATACAAACATTAAGTGATGATTTAGCCACCTTGCATTACAGAACTAAAGGAACACAAAAGGCTCCCTTAATTGTAAGAACTAGAGGTCATAGACTAGAAGGAATTTGGCATTCTGGATCTCCCATGGGAATGATTATTCATTCGTTAAGAGGAATGCATGTTTGTGTACCAAGAAACATGACTAAAGCTGCTGGGTTTTACAATACACTATTAGCAAGTGAAGATCCTGCTCTAGTTATAGAACCACTTAATGGTTACAGGACAAAAGAAAAAGCTCCAAATAACTTAGGCTTATTTAAAGAACCACTAGGTGTTCCTGAAATAACAAAAGAAGGAAACGATATTACTATTGTATCATACGGTTCTACGTTTAATTTATGTACAGAAGCTGCAAAAGAATTATTAACGCTTGGAATTAATGTTGAACTAATAGATGTACAAACATTATTGCCTTTTGATATACATCATGCGATTGTTGAGTCTTTAAAGAAAACTAACAAGCTACTTATTGTGGATGAAGATGTTCCTGGAGGAGCTGCAGGATTTATGTTAGATAAAATTCTTGTAGAGCAAAACGGATTTGAGTATTTAGACAGTAAACCACAAACTTTAACGGCAAAAGAACATAGGCCAGCTTACGGTACTGATGGAGATTATTTCTCAAAACCTAGTATTGATGACATTATAGATGCTGCCTATAATATGATGCACGAATACAATCCTAATGATTACCCAGCTTAATCATTGAAATGAATATTAAACAAGCTTCAATACCTTTTTGGTTATTTGGAGTTCTATATTTAGTCATTTCGGCTGTAATTATCTCTATTTATAATGGAACAGGTGATGCTGGTGACAGTATACAACATTTTTTAATTGCTAAATATGCTCCTGTTCATCCTGAGCTGTATTTTGACCATTGGGGAAAGCCCATTTTCACATTACTTGCAAGTCCTTTTGCTCAGTTTGGTTTTATTGGTATTAAAGTGTTTAATGTCCTTGTTGGTTTAGGTTCTTTACATTTTACGTTTAAAGTTGCTGATCATTTTAAACTACGACTGCCTTTACTTGCCTCACTACTATTATTAAGTTCTTCGCTTTTCTTTGTATTAACATTCTCAAGTTTAACTGAACCTCTTTTTGCTTTCTTTTTAATATTAGGAATCTATTTATTACTAAAAGACAAAACAGTTATTGCTTTGATTTTGCTTTCTTTTCTTCCTTTTATACGAAGTGAGGGTATGATTATATTAGGCATTATTGGTTTATACCTTTTATATAAAAGACAATTTAAAAATATTCCATTCATATTAACTGGACATGTAATCTATTCTATAATTGGAGGTGTAGTTTTTCAAGATATACTATGGTTGTTTACTCAAAACCCCTATGCAAGATTAAGTAGCACATATGGTAGTGGTAATGCTTTCCATTTTGTAGAACAACTTCAATATGTTGTAGGACTACCTGTTTACATCTTGTTTTTTATTGGAATTGCTTCTTTTATTTACAAGTTAATTATTAAAAAGACAAATACGGAATGGACTATTCTTATCATTGGGTGTGTAGTTGTTTTTATTACTGCTCATTCGATTTTTTGGGTATACGGCATATTTAATTCTATGGGATTAAAACGCGTACTTATTGCCATAACACCATTAATTGCATTAGTAGCTCTTGAAGGTTTTAATGCGATTATATTGCTTTATAGTAACCAAATTAAGAGAGGGACATTAATATTTAAAAGCATACTTATGACTGGAATAATTGTTTTCCAATTCACTAGTAACCATACTGCTATTCATTGGAAGAAAGATTTATCTCTAATACCCGATCAAATTTGTGCGATTGAAATAGCTGATAAAATGAAACAACTTTCTTTAGAAAAACATACTTTACATTATGCACACCCCTATTTAAGTTTAGTATTAGATCATGATCCATTTAATAGAACAAGTAAAGACAGGTTAAATCTAAATCTCATAAAATCAAATGATATTATTATTTGGGAAAATTGGTTTGCTCCTTTAGAGGAAGGGATTAATAAAGATCGTTTTAGTGATACGTTACTGTTTGAGCAACTTATACAATGTAATAAAATTGATGAGCATAGAACTGTTGAGTATAATGTGTATAGGAAGAAGTAGTTACCTAACCATTGTTAAGTGACCTCTCTTAACTTGAATTTCAACATCACCTATAATACGATACTTAAGTGTCCATACATAAACTTCAGATTCATTAACCCCACCTTTATGATTACCATCCCAAGTTTCTTTTGGATCTTCACTGTAATATACTAGAATTCCTTGTCTATTATATATTCTTAACTCAAACTGATGAAACTCACATGATATTTGAGGTATATAAACATCATTAAATCCATCTCCATTAGGAGAAAAAGCATTTGGCATAAATATATTACACGAACAATCTTTTGTATTAATATTTATGGTATCGTTATCCACTCCACATCCATTCGTAACCCTAACATAATATTGTCCTTCTTCATCAATTGTTCTATTTGGCAACATGGTACCATCATCCCACAAATATGTTGCTCCAGGAACTGATGCATCTAAATATAACTCTTGATCATCACATATTAGCGTGTCATTTCCAATGTAAACAACAGGTGTTACTTCATAAGTAATATTAATGGAATCTCTATCAGAACAATTACCAATTGTTACTTCTCCCCAATATAAACCTTGATTAGCTATAGTTAATGTAGCATTTGTACTGGCATCACTCCATAAGTATGTAGCTCCTGGTTCAGTTATATCTAATGTTAACGTTTGAGCATCACATAACACAACATCACTTCCTAAATCTACTTGAACATTTTGATAAGTAACATCTATAGTATCCCTACCTAAACATCCGTTATTATTCACCTCTACATGGTATTGTCCTGCAAAACTAACTGTATAAGTTGCATTAGTTGATAAGTCTTGCCATTCGTATGTAGCTCCAGGAACAGTTGCCTCTAATAATAATGTTTCACCTGAGCATATTGTAGTATCATTTCCAAAGTTTGGATTTGGAGAAACACCATAGGTAACATTAATTGAATCTCTTGCGGTACAATTCCCTATTTTAATTTCTCCCCAATATAAACCAGGACCGGTAATAGAAAATTTTGCGTTTGTTGATGCATCACTCCAAAGATAAGTTGCACCTGGTTGAGATATATCGAAAACCAAACTATCTAAATCACATAAACTAGTATCATTTCCTAACGAAAGTGATGTGTTAGAATAAGTAACATTAATTGTATCCCTATTAATACAACCGCCTTCATCAACTTCAACATAATATTGTCCAGCAGTAGTAACTAAAAAAGTTGAATTTGTAGAGAAATCTTGCCACTCATAAGTTGCTCCAGCAACAGTTGCATCTAATAACAAAGATTGCCCTGCACAAAGTGTTGTGTCGTTTCCAAGATTAACAGGTGTTCCATTAGTAAAGGCAACATTTATACTGTCTCTAGCTGTGCATCCTCCAGCATCAATCTCTAACCAATATAATCCAGGAGAAACAACATTAAAATTAGCGTTTGTACTTGCGTCTTGCCATAAATAGGTAACTCCAGTTGTTGTTCCATCTAGCAATAAACTCTGTCCCGTACAAATAGTTGTATCGTTTCCTAAAAATAAAGATGGAGGTGAAATTAAACCAATTGGAATATCCATAGTATCAGTACACCCACTATTATTATCAATTACAACCACTTGATGAATACCTGCTGATAAATTATTGACATTAAGACTTGGTACTATTATTCCATTTACCTCATAAAGGTAACTTCCGCTACCGCCAGTAACTATAACTCCATTAAGTTCTCCAGTAACTCTAGCACAAGTATCTTTAACTTTCACCATAAAAGAAGTATCTATAGTAGGAACAAATGTGCCGTTTACAACTAAGTTTGATAATGTATCAGAACATCCAATAGAATCAAATACAATTAATTCAAATGTTCCTCCTGAAAGGTTTATTGTGTCAATAGATGTAGAAAGTGTATTATTCCAGTAATATTCAAGTGCTCCCAAACCACCACTAGCTGTTATTCCGGTAATTGACCCATCATTTCCATCACATGATTCATGCGTTATAGATATTGATGAGCTATCAATAACAATAGGTGGAGAAACGACAATAGTTACACTATCTCTAAACGGGATATTACAACCTCCAAAGTAATAGGTAGTTGTTGTATTTAATATTGGAGTAGTAAATGTGTTCCCTGTATGTAATGACGTTTGAGAAAAATAACTATCGTACCAATCTAATTGTCCGCCAGTTGTAGGCAAAACTCCAACAATAGTTGGTGAAATCGTAACAGTTCCTCCTCCACATATTGTGTCGTTATCAACAATAATATTATAATTAGAATTAATTTGTTCTAAATAACCAGTATCCCCTTTTGTTGCTCCATTAGGAGGAAACTCTGTAATACTAGAAGAATTAGTTGTGCCGTTTATTCCGCCTTCAAGATCACTAATAACTCCTAAAGTAGATAACCCCACATAACCTCCACTTCCACCACCTCCTGGTCCTTGAGCTTCTGCTAGGCTGCCTCCAAATAAACCTGTTCTAATAACTTGATTTCCGCCATCTCCACCTTTAGCTTCAATTGATCCAATACTAATCCCCCCAATATTTTTAATTAAAATAGTACCTCCGGCTCCACCTCCTCCACTTCCATCTCGATTAACTTGACCAGAAAATGGAGCTGACAATTGATCTGAACCTGTTCCTTCTTGACCGTTAGCTGTAATAGAACCCACTCCAGTTACAGGTCCATAGGTGTTTAACATAACGATACCAGCAGCACTTCCTCCTTTTCCTCCTTCACTATCGTTTTGATGCCCGGCACCTCCACCTCCACCAAAAAATATTCTACCTGCAGAATAATCTAAAGGTCGACCACCTACACCTCCGTAATTTGCTCTATTGTGACCTCCCCAAACTGCATCTCCTGGAGGTTGAGTTAATGCATCACCATTAGATGTACTCCAACAATATCCTCCTCTACCTCCTCCCGAAGAATGTGATGTCGCTAAACCTGCTTGTTCTACATTCCATGCGTTTGCCCATGCTGGATTAGTAATTTGAGGTATTCCTTTCCCTGTCCATGTTAAAGTAGGTTTAGAAGCATTTGCTCCACCAGCACCACCACCATTATGAGAGTTTCCGGCACCACCACCATTGGCAGGAGCTCCCATACCATACATACCTCCAAAAATATTTAATTCTGTTTTATAACCTGCTATCCCTTCTCCTTTTTCCCCTCCAAATGTTGCATCACTTCCTGTAAAATGCCACTCGTAATTTCCAGTATTAGTATTTAAGTCTCCTCCTCTAAACCCTTTCTCTGACACATCAATAGTTCCATTAACAACTGTATTACCCAAAACTTCTACAACCACAACACCTCCCGTTTGTCCATCCCATGCATCAGCTGTTAAAGTTGCCCCATTACTAATCGTTAAATCATTATATCTCGGAACTCTAACAACAATAACTTTTTCACTAAAATTACCTAATGTATAATCATGTTGTAAACCACAGGTAAGTTCAATCTGGGAACCAGAAATTATTGATTTGACTTCAGCATATTCATATAATCCAACATTTCTGTAATCTATAATATTACCCCATGTATTATTGTTGGGTATACCTGCATTTGCTTGAGAAGGATCTACTGCCCCTGTAATTTCCACCCCTTGAACTTGCATAATAAATAATAAATCTCCGGGTTGAAGATTTCCAGAAAATCGACTATTTGCGTTTAATGTAGTTGACTGAATTGTTATAGTTGTTGATGCACTTATTGCTGTAGCAATTAATCTAGTATATTCATTTACAACAGTTGTACCAGTAACCGTATACGATCCATCTTTTCCTCTTTGTGAGAAAGAAAAGTGTGCCATAACACTTAAAAATACAAGCAATAGATATTTACTCCGCATGAACAACATATTCTTTACAGATACAAAAGTAACTCGTTTTATTAATAATATCAACAAACCAATGCAATAACGCGTTAGATTTTAAAAGGATGCCTATATTTAGTAAAACATTACTACCGTTAAATAATTGGAATCTTTTTTAGTATATAAATCATCTGCAGGATCAGGTAAAACCTATACCCTAGTTAAGGAGTTTCTTAAGATAGCTTTGTGTGATCCTAATCCAACTCGATATAGAAATATATTAGCCATAACATTTACTAACAAGGCGGCTAATGAAATGAAAGAACGAATTCTAGAGAATCTAAAACTTCTTTCGCTTAATGAAAATGATGCTCAATATAACCCACAATTAATTGATGACTACAGCTCTTCTTTTAAACTTGACAAAGAAACTCTTAAAGAAAAATCTTGGATTGTTTTTCAATCTATTTTACATAATTATTCTGATTTAAAAGTATCAACAATAGATAAGTTTACACACAAAATCATTAGAGCATTTGCTAAAGACCTTTCTTTACAACCTGATTTTGAAATTGAAATGGATGTAGATACGTTACTAAAAAGTGCCATAAACGCTCTTGTTGATGAAGCTGGAACTAAAAAAACAATCTCCTCTATATTATTAAAGTTGTTAGACAAACAAATTGATAATGAAAAAAGTTGGAATATAGAGCATGGAATTTTTGAGTTTGCCAAAACAATTATTAGAGAAGAAAACGCTCCCTTTTTAGATCAATTAAAAGGATTTTCTGTTAAAGATTTACATGATGCTGCTCATACATTGGCTAAAAAAAGACAACATGTAGAAGAGGAAATAATAAAAGAGGCTAAACATATTATTGATCTACTAAATAAGCATCAAATTGAAAAATCTTTTTTTTCGAGGGGTACCTTCTATAATTTTTTTAACGATATAAGAGAAGGAAAACTAGAAAAATTAATAGAAATAGGCGTAACGATTACCAATGCAATTGACCCTTCAATTGACAAATGGCTTACTACCAAAGCTCCAGAATATGCTAAACAATCATTAGACCATATTAAACAAAAAATAAGAGGTTGCTATGGTAACATCTTGAAATTAAGACCCGATTATTTCACCTATCAATTATTAGAAGAAAATAGCTTTAATATTATTTTAGCAAACGAACTTTACAGCAAATTAAATGATCTAAAGGAAACTTCTGGAATACTCTTAATAAGTGATTTTAATCAGCTAATCTCTGAAGAAATAAAAGATCAACCAGCTCCTTTTATTTATGAAAAAATTGGTGAAAGATATAAAAACATCATGGTTGATGAATTTCAAGATACCTCCATATTACAATGGCATAATTTATTACCACTAGTTGACAATTCCTTATCTACTGGCGAACAAACATTGATAGTTGGTGATGCCAAACAAGCTATTTATCGATTTAGAGGAGGAAAAGTAGAACAATTTGATTCTCTTCCTGCCATTATTGATCATAACCAAGACGATTTACTGTTAGAAAGAGAAACTTCTTTGGTTAATAATTTTAAAGAACAACTTCTTGAATTTAATTTTAGATCTCATAGTCAAGTAGTGGAGTTTAACAATTGGTTTTTTGAGGCTATTACCAATTTCCTACCTAGTCAATATAAATCAATATATAACTCTGTTAAACAAATACCTATCGAAGAAAAATCTACAGGAATTGTTCATATAAAGTTTATAGAGGAAACCGATAAAGAGGAATTAAATAATGCTTATTTAGCATCTACACTTCAACAAATAAAAGATGTTAATCAAAATGGATTTAGCCATAAGGATATTTGCATTCTAGTAAGAGATAATAAAAAGAGTTCACTTCTTGCTGACTATTTACTAGAACATCAAATTGAGGTCATCACATCAGAAAGTTTAGTCATTCACACCAATAAAGAAGTTAACTTTTTAATTAATTTCTTATCCTATATTCATCAACCTAATAATAACCAAGCTAAAATTGCGATTACTACTTATCTTGCTGAGCAAAAAACCTTGAACAAACTATTTTTGTCTAATGTTAAGAAAGAAAAATTTGGTAATTCGATAGACCTTAAAGGCATATTAAATAGCTTTAATAAAGCATTAAATGACATCATCACATTAGATGTTTCTATTTATGACTTAGCAGAACATATTATCAGGACGTTTCAATTAAATAATGGAGCTCCAAATCCGTTTTTAATTTGTTTACTAGACAAAATACAAGAAGCTACTTTTAAACAAAATGATATTGGCAGTTTTTTAGAGTGGTGGAACGAGCATGGGCATAAAATTTCCATCTCTACACCTGAAGGGACAAATGCAGTAACCATTATGACCATCCATAAATCTAAAGGGCTTCAATTTCCTGTTGTAATATGTCCTTTTGTAAACTGGGAGTTAAAAAGCAGAAAATCAACTCTAGAATGGGTAAATATTAATACTGATTTAGGCTTAGACTTACCAGTGGGCTTAATACCATTAAAAAAAGCGATAAAACATACTCCTTTTTCTAGCTTACTTGAAAGAGAAGAAGAGTCTAACCTGTTAGATAATATAAACCTCTTGTATGTTGCATTAACCAGACCAGAAAAGCAACTTCATATTATATCTGATACCAATACCACAGATAAAAAAGGAAATCTTAAAAAAGGATTGATTTCTTCTTATTTGTATGATATATGTCAAACTCACCCTAATTTTATTGACAACACTATATTGGTAGGCGAAAACAAACCTATAGAACAACTTAATAAAGATCAACAGGTCATTAATTTACTTAGTATTAATAACATATTAAGCACCAATTGGAAAGATAAAGTGCACCTGAGTGAGCTCTACAAAAAGAATTGGACAGAAGGCACTTATAGAGAATCAATTGAAAAAGGAAATACGATACACCTTATCTTATCAAAAATAGAAACTACAACTGATACTAATAAAATCATTGATAGGTTATCAAGTGAAGGTGCCATTAATTATCATAACACGGAAGAATTAAAAAAAGAAGTATCCGAAATCTTTAATATCCCGTCAGTTTCTGAATGGTTTGACGGTAATGGAATTGTTAAAAATGAACATGAAATTATAACGAATAAGGGAAAATCATTAAGACCTGATAAAATTATATTATATAACAACAAAACTTATGTAATAGATTTTAAAACAGGAGAAAAAGAAAACAAACATAAAAAGCAAATTACAATATATGGTACTATATTAAGAGAAATGGGATATGAAAATGTTCATCAATATTTGCTATACACAAAACATAAAGAAGTAGTACTTGTGCCCTAATTTTGTTATCTTTAAAAAAATCAACTATGAAACTATCTTTACTTTTTATCTTACTAGGATATATGCTTAATGCTCAATTTACTGATATCGATTGGGAAAAAACATTTGGATCATCTTTATCTGAAATATCTCACTCACTAACCTCTGATGGAGGCTCAGGCTATTTAATTGCTAATGACAACAACCTTAATGATGGGACAGCTTCTGTAGATAAAGGAGGAAGTGATGTTTGGGTTGCCAATATTGATGCTGCCGGAAATATAATTTGGGAAACAACAATTGGTGGAACACTTAATGATTACCCTAAAGAAATATTAAAAGGTAGTGATAATGCAATTTATATTGTTGGATATTCAAAGTCAAACGATCAAGACATAACTGTTAACAAAGGAGATGACGACATATTATTAGTTAAATTATCTACTAGTGGTAATTTAATTTGGGCAAAAACATACGGAGGTACTGATAGAGATAGAGGGGAAACAATTATTCAAAAAGCAAATGGAAATCTATTAATTGGTGCAATGTCAAGTTCCAGTAATGGTGATGTATCTAATAACTATGGTAGTTTTGATAATTTAATCATGGAAATTGACACAGCTGGAAATGTATTGTGGGAAAAAAATTATGGAGGAACAGGAACTGAACAAATTAGAGATATAAAACCTTTATTAGATGGTAATTTTATCATGACTGGTTTAAGCACATCTAGTAATAATGATTCGCCATCTAACAATGGTAGTTATGATTATCTTACTATTAAATTTAATGACACAGGTGCTGTAATTTGGAGTGATGCTATTGGTGGTAGTAGTTTAGACTTTGCTGAGAGCATTCTCCCTTTATCTGATAGCTCCATAATCATAGGAGGATATTCATACTCTAAAGACTTTGATGTTGACTCTGTATATGATAATATTGATATATGGATTATTAATTATGATAAAAATGGTAATATTAATTGGAAAGAAGTGTATGGAGGAAGTGATGATGACATTTTGCTTAACTTAATTGAGTTAAGTAATGGAGAAGTTTATGGTATTGGTAGCACCTCCTCTAATGATGGTCAAGTAAGCAATAATTACGGAGGTAATGATGTATGGCTTATAAATATTAATCCAAACAATGGAAATTTATTATTTGAAAAAAATTATGGAGGAGATAGTTATGATCAAGGAATAGAAATTATCGAAAACAATACAAATGATCTAGTTTTTATTGGACGCTCATCTTCTGACACTAATGATGTATCATTAAATATTGGTGGTTCAGATAGTTGGTTGGTAAAACTTAATCCATCTTCTACTTCCATTCACAATATCAAGAAAAAACCGTATACGTTATATCCTAATCCTATTACTAGAGGTGATATTCTTAATATAGATAACGATATATTATCAATAAAAATAATAGATGTAAGTGGTAAAATAGTTCATCAAAACCTCAACTTACAGCATTCAGTTGTTTATGCTCCTAAAGTTAATGGAGTATATTTTGTGCAATTAGTAAATAATGAAGGTTCTATTTTTAGAACAAAATTAATTGTTAGATAAGCTACATGCTTAAGTTAGTTATTAAACATTATAAAGATCTTACTCTTGACGAATTTCATGATATAATATCTTTACGTATTGGTGTTTTTATTGTTGAGCAACAGTCTATATATAACGACTTGGATGGTTACGACAAACAATGCTGGCATTTAATTGGCACTGATCTTAATAACAAAATCGTATTAACTTCAAGAATTGTTCCTCCGGGAGTAAAATACACAGAAGCTTCTTTTGGCAGAGTTGTTATACATCCCTCTATTAGAGGTAAAAAACATGGGCATGAAATTATTAAAACAATACTTAATTTCACCTCTAAAAAGTACAATGCACCATTAAAAATTTCTGCTATGAAATATCTTCAACAATTTTATGAAGGCTATGGATTTAAAAGAATAGGTGATCCTTATTTAGATGCAGGAGTAGAACATATTGATATGATTAATTAATTTACCTATGGAAAAAATCAACTTTACATTAACCACAGATTATATTCATTTAATACAACTATTAAAAGCTACCAACATATTACCTTCTGGTGGTATAGGAAAAATGGTTGTTGAAGACGGGTTGGTAAAGTATAATGGTGAAGTTGACTATCGAAAAAGATTAAAAGTGAGAAAGGGCGACATCATTGAGTTCGACAATTTTCAAATATATGTAATATAAAAAATGCCATTCGATTAATCGAATGGCATTTAAGCTAATAAGCATTATTTAATCGTTTACCTCCTAGGGTTTGAAACTTTACCTCCCCCAGGTTTTACACCTTTAATCGAACCGGCTTTAACATTAGGAGTTGTATTATTGGTTTTTGTCCCGCCTTTCACATTTCCAACTACAAAATCAAGAGATTTTGTTGCCTTAACCTTATAATTATTAATCGCTTCAAGAACTACTGTGTTTTCACCTTTTTGCAACCTTACTTCAGCATTAAAATTATAGCTCCCATTTTTCTGTCTAGTTAATGACACTCCTTTTTGAATATCTTTACCAATTTTTATTACAAATTGACTAGGAGATGTGATACCACTAACATTACCACTAATCTTAGACCCTGTACTCCCCACATTTGTTGGGTTTGTAGTTGGGAATGAGACTTTTATAATAGGAGTTATAGGAGAATATAATATATTAACACTCTTGGTAACTTTACCACAAGTATTTGTAGCAATGATCTCTAATTTATTATTTCCCTTTTTGGTTAAGGTTACTAAACCACTTACTTTATTACCTATTAATGTAAATTTAACGGTTTTACCATTAAGCTTAACAACAACATCTCTAGAAGTCTTAATATTCTCAATAGCTGCACTAAAGTTTACTACATTTTTCTTTGGCTTAAAACCATTTTTAGGAGCAGCTATAGCTACACTTGGATTACTACAAGGCTTCTTATATGTTACAACACTAGTTTTAGTAACTGTACCACAAGCATTTGTAGCTTTAACAACAATTGTGTTTTTTCCTTCAATTAAACTTGTATTTAAACTGTAAATATTAGACTTAGAGCTATAGTTAAATGTTTTTGCTTTCCCGTTAACCGTAATTGTTATTTGGGCTTGCGAAACATTTCTAGCATATCCATCTATTTTAACATTCGCAACATTAACTTGAGAACCATTAGCTGGACTAATCAAACTCACATTTGGTTTAACACATGGAGCAGCCTTAGTAAATTCATTAGCAACTTCAATTTGTCCGCAATCGTTTATCACAAATATGGCAAGTCTATTATTACCTGTTTGTGTTACAGTAGCTGTTCCACTAACAATACCAGTAGATGCATTATAATTAAAAGTACTTAAGCTATTTCCATTTAAACTTACAGAAATATTATTCTTTATAACTGTACCAGTAATCCTTGCCGAATAATTTACTCTAGAAGTCGAAACGTTTGCTCCTTTAGCAGGAGTACTGATAGTTACACCAGGCTTAACACATGGCTGATTATAAGTAACCGTAATGGTTTTAATTGCATTTCCACAATTATTTTGAGCAGAAACCATAATGGTATTAGACCCATTATTTAATATTAAATCAGCTTCAAAAGATTTACTAGATGCATTATAAGATGCCTGCTGAGTAACCCCATTAAGTTTAACCGTAAGTTGTGATCCTGATGTAATTTCAGTTACTGACCCTGTTAATCTTTGTGCAGCTCGTGTAACTTTAGCTCCACCCGCAGGTGTGCTTATAGAAACAGTTGGCTTAACGCATGGCTTATTATAATTAACCATAATCGTTTTAGTTACCGAACCACAAGCATTAGTAGCAGTAATAACAATTGTATTAGTCCCTGATATTAAACTCGTGTTTAAACTATAAATATTTGACTTAGAACTGTAGTTAAATGTTTTGCTTTGCCCATTTACTTTAATCGTAATTTGAGCTTGAGAAACATTTCTAGCATATCCATCAATTTTTATAGTACCAGTATTAACTGTAGAACCATTAGTTGGACTTCCTACTGTAATAATAGGTTTAACACATGGGGCTTTTTTGGTAAACTCATTAGCAGATTCTATTTGTCCACAATCATTCATTGCAAATACAGCTATTCTATTAGTTCCCGTTTGTGTTACATTTGCTGTACCACTAACAATTCCAGTTGACGCATTATAGCTAAAATTGGTTAACAATGTTCCGTTTAAACGAACCGTAATATTCGACTTTATTACAGAACCCGTTACTCTAGCAGTATAATTAACAGTAGAACTACTAATAGCACTACCTTTTGCAGGACTTGTAATTGTAACAGCTGGAGCAACACAAGGCTTTTTATAATTTACCGTAATTGTTTTAGTTGCAGTACCACAAGAATTAGTAGCAGTAACTTCTATCGTATTATTACCACTTATCAATGATAATGTACTTTGGTAGCTATTATTAGACGAAGTAAAAGTTGTTGACTGTACTTTGCCATTTAACTTAACAGTTAATTGATTATTACTTGTAATATTTAATGCAGAACCTACTAATTTAACTGTAGGAGAAGTTAATTGTGCTCCATTTCTAGGTGCTGCAATACTAACAGTTGGCTTTGCACATGGAGGATTAAAATCAATAACTAAATTTTGATTATCACTTCCACAAGCATTATTAGCCATAACATCAATCGTGTTTTTGCCTTTTTTAAGGGTAGTTGTAATCGTTAACACTCCTGTAGATGTTGCAAAATTATGAGGAATTACATTCCCATTTAATTTAACCGTTATCTGACTAGTAGCTGTAACATTTGTTACCCTAGCAACTATAGTTGTTGTAGCAGTCGCAGCTGCTCTATTAATACCATTTTGGTTGATGAAATTAATTTTTGGCTTATCACATCTAAACGTAACATTAATAGATTGCTGAGCATTTCCACAAGAATTAGTTGCAACAACTTCAATAGCATTATTTCCTTCTATTAAAGATAATGAAGCTGTAACTTGATTTGTTCTACTATTAAAAGAACTTGAAATTGTTCTTCCGTTAAGTTTAACAACTACTTGTGAACTACTAGTAATATTTGCAACTACTGTGCTAAACGTTACATTTTTAGTTGTATATGTTTTACCATCAACCGGAGTAATAATACTTAATACAGGTTTAGGGCAAGGTACATTTGCTTTATAATTAACCAATACAGACTTCGCATCTGCTCCACAACTATTTGTTGCTGTAATTACAATCGTATTATTACCCGATTGAGTTAATGTTGCAGATCCACTAATTGATAATGTTCCATTACCACTTACATTAACATTTACAGGGTTACCATTTAGTGTAACACTTATTTGAGATCTATTAGTAACATTAGTTGCAGATCCAGCAATAGTAATTTGAGAATTACTAGTAACTTGACTATTAATAGGACTTGTTATTGTTACTACAGGTTTGTCACATGGCTTGTTATACGTAACATCTATACTCTTGTTAGCAACACCACATGCTGTATTAACAGAAATACGAATCGTATTAACTCCATTTCTTAACGAAAATGAACCAGTAATACTTCCTGTTTGTGTGTTAAAGTTAAAAGGCACATTACTACCATTTAATGATACTACAATCTCATTCTTATTACTAACACCACTTACAGCAGCATTTAATGAAACATTTGCAACATTAACAACACTACCTGTTGTTGGGCCATAAACAGTAATAACAGGTGTAGGACATTGGTAAGTTACAACTACTGTTTCAGTTACACTTCCACAATCGTTAGTTGCCGTTATAGACACTGTATTATTTCCTTTATTAAGAACAGTATTAGCAGTTAACATTCTTGTAGAAGCATTATAGGAAGATGCCACTCTATTACCATTAACTAAACATGTTACTTGACTACCCGATACTATATTTGAAATTGAAGCACTTATCGCAGTAGAATTGTTATTAAACACCTGTCCATTTTGAGGAGCTATGATACTAATAACAGGAGCTAAACAAGGTAGTTTTTCATATATTACCGTAATTGTTTTAACATCATTACCACACTCATTCTGTGCATTGATTGTTATTGTATTTGTTCCTTCTTGTAATTTTAATAATGAACTTAAATTACCTCTAGCACTATTAAATGAACTCGCATTAATTCTTCCATTAACTGAAACAGATACTTGATTTGCTGATACAACATTATTGATAGTTGCACTTAAATTAACCGTAGGACTTGATACTTTTATACCATTACTGGGGTTAAGAATAGATATTACAGGAGCCAAACACGGTTCTTTCTCTACAATAACATTAATAACCTTTGTATCTGTACCACATTTATTAGTAGCAGTTACCACTATACTGTTGTTACCACCTGTAAGTTGTAAGCCAGCAGTTAACATATTAGATGACGGACTAAAACTAGCTTGCTGAGTTACACCATTAAGTTTAACTGTATAACTATCATTAGATAGCATATTATCTATTCTAGCAGATAAAGTAACTGATTTCCTTGTAAGTCTACTATTATTTTGAGGAGTTTGTATGCTAATAACAGGGCTTAAACAAGGTTCATCTTTATATTGTAAATTGATAAACAAAGTAGTATCACCACATTCATTTTGAGCTTTAATAGCAACTGAGTTATTTCCCTCTACTAAATTTAAAGTAGCATTTAATGATTGCCCATTTAACGTATGCGGAGTAGTTTGTCCATTTAATGTAACATTAACTGTTCCTTGATTTAAATGAATTACAGTAGCATTTAATTTTTGTGTTCTTTGGTTAACAGCAGTAGCTAAAGGGCTATTAACTTTAACATAAGGCTTTAAACATTCTTTTTCTTGGAATGAAACATTACGTTTAACTACAGTTCTTCCACATTTATTAGATGCTATTATCTCAATCGTATTATTACCCTTTAATAAAGTAGCATTGGCAGTAACTAATTCAGTTGAAAGTGAATATTGAGTGGCAACAACAATATTATTTACTTTAACAACAATATCATTATTACTTAATACTCGGGCAACCTTAGCTGAAATAGAAATATATTGCGTTTCAAACTTTTCGTTTGCTCTTGGTGTAACAAAACTTACATAAGGCTTATCACAAGGAAAAGGATCTTGTGGGTCATATGTATCTTCTTCTTGGGATGCTTTACCTCTAAATAAGTTCCATCTTAAATTCAATGCACTGTAATGGTAAATATCATTACCACTTTCTAAGTTTAAAAATTCACTTCCAGGTTGCTCAACACCATCAAATTGATCGTATAACGTAAACGTAGTTCTATGTTCTAATCCAATAGAAAAACTAGGTGTTATTTGATAACCAATACCAATACCTAAAGACGGCATGAATTTCACTTGCCTTTCTTCATGATATGCAGCATTAGATTCATAATCTTCATCCAATATGTTTTCATGATCAAATGTTGGATCAGCACCAGTAACAGGTAAACTACTATAATCGTAATTAAAACCATTAGCATCTGTTAGGTTTGTTTTAGTTCCAAAATCAGTGATTCCAACACCACCAAAAACGTGAAATAAAATTCCAGTACGTTCTCTAAGTCTATGAAATTTTAAAACAGCTTCTAAAGAAAAGTCATGAAGATCTGTTTCATTATTCAAGTAAGTATATCCACTATCTACTATAGAAGGAGCATTATCTGCATAATACCCACCATCAGTAGCAGAATCTACTAAGTAACGATCTGGATCTAATCCAAATGTTTTACCTCTTAAATATCTAAATCTAAGATCTAAACCAAACATACTGTTAGGCTGTTCATATATAGCTCTACCAAACGTAAAACCATATCCAAGTCCTGGTCTTTGCAGATTAATATCTGCATCTTGCCATGTTCCGCCTATGTTTAGTCCAAAGTTCCATTTCGTGTCTCGTTCGTAATCAACAAACTGAGAGAATGTGGATGTCCCTATAATAAGGGATATCATCATCATTTTTAAGTGTAGTAGTGTTTTCATAACCTGTTGTTTTTATGGGTTTCGATTATATGAACTATAACCGTGCCAATTGTCTTGTAATATGCTGTTTTGAGCCTTTAAAATTGGTTAAATATGTGTTAAAAAAATGTTTAATGTTGTTAAAGATTAAGTAAAAAATCCATTATATCAACTCCATCTGCATAGTCGTTAAGCTTAGGTTTTTGGGCTTCTCCAAATGGAATATGAGCTGAAGAAACTACAGCTTGAATTTTAGTTTCATTTTCTTTTATAATATTGTCTATGTCTTCTTTGGCATTATAGTATTCATAAAACAAAACTCCTAATGGAGAATGTAGCGCTTTATCTTCTTTAAAGAGGATAAAGCCATTCTCTATTAATTCATTTTGGTTCATCATGTAAATTGCCTTGTTATAGTCGTAGTTGTTGGCGTATTTATTGTGATGAATAATATCTTTCCAAGGGAATAATCCTTTAAAAACATTATCTAAATCATATCCTTTTGGAACGTATAGTTTCGTAACATTTCGGCATCCTAAACCAAAATATTGGAATATATCACTACCAAGAGCCAATAGTTCTTCTTCTGTTTCTTCTCCCGTTAATACAGCAACAGAAGTTCTGTTTTTTCTAATTACATGAGGGTATTTAGCAAAATAACTCTCAAAATACATGGCTGAGTTATCACTTCCTGTAGCTATAACAGCCTCAAAATTTGATAACTTAGGAACAATAGAAAATTGAGACTTAAATCTAGGCTCTAATAATACCAACCAATTTAAAATCTCCGGTAAAAGTTTATCATCATTAGATGATAATTTAATCATTGCATGATTTCCACTTAATAAAACGGTAAGTAAGTCATGAAAACCTACTAGGGGTATATTTCCAGCCATAATAATGGCTACTTTTTTATTTTTATTAAATAAATTGGAATCATAAGAACTTAACCAATTGGTTAACTTATCACTGCTTAATACTTCTCCCCACTGGGCAAGCGTAAACCGAATATTACCTTCAGTAAACCAACCGTTATATTGCTTAGTTTTTTTAATTAAACCATTAAAATCATTATACTCCTGTTCATTTAAACCGGTTTCAAATCCAGGCCAATTTATCTCTGCAGAAAACAGGTTCATGATTTGTCCTAGTTTGTCAAAAGCGTTAATTCTATCTAGAAGATTCATCTATATCTTTTTTGATGGTGCAAATATACCTTTTGAAATCAAATGTTTAAGGGTATTCGCTAATAAAAAATTTAAGAAACACCATTTAAACCTTTTATTAAGACAATAATTTTGCACGATAAGTGTTAACTTTGTATAAATTAAGTGACGTTATGGCAATTATAATAACAGATGAATGTATAAATTGTGGGGCTTGTGAACCAGAGTGTCCTAACAATGCAATATACGAAGGAGGAGCTGAATGGAAATATTCGGATGGAACTGGTTTAACAGGAATGGTAACTCTTTTTGATGATAGAGAAGTAGATGCAGATGCATACCAAGTACCTGTAGATATGGATGTATACTATATTGCTCCTGATAAATGTACAGAATGTGTTGGGTTCCATGAAGAGCCACAATGTGCTGCTGTATGTCCGGTTGATTGTTGTGTCCCTAATGAGGATATTGTAGAAGATGAAGCAACTTTACTTAAAAAGAAAGATTCTCTGCACTTAGCAGAATAAAATTAATTCAAATACTAATTTTATCGCATCAGTCATAAGGCTGGTGCTTTTTTTATACCAAACATTTGACAGAATCTAAACATAACAATTGGTTTGCAGCTTTACAGAGCAAGAAAGTAAAGCGAGTGATATTGGTGTTTTGGATTATCTTATTGACAGGAGGTTTATTGTTCTATTTTTTTAATATGGATAAGTTTACTCCGCAGGCTATAAAAGCTTTTCTAGTAGACCAAAAATCTTCGTTAATATGGATTTACGCCTTAGTTTCTATAATTAGAGGAGTGTTCTTAATTCCAAGCACCCCCTTTGTGTTGGCTGGTGCTTTGGCTCTTCCTGATAATTTAATGATAGTTTTCATTATATCTATAATAGGCATTTTATTTTCAGCCTCTTTGGTATATTTTTCTACTGATTATTTAGCATTAGATCAATTGGTAAAATCTAAATTAAATCGTTTTGAAACCATTAAGAAAAAAATTAATCAATATGGCTTTTGGGTAGTACTTGGTTGGGCATTTTTCCCTTTGGTTCCTACAGATTTAATATGTTATGTTGCCGGTATTACTAAAATGAGATATATCCCATTTATTACTGCTCTTTTTATTGGTGAGACTGTACTAATAGGATTGTATTTATGGATTATTCCTTTTTAACTCACCCAATTCATCATGGTAGCACATACAATAGCCATTATCGTTCCTAAACCATAACCAAGTACAGCAAGCAATACGCCAACAGGAGCTAAGCTAGGATGAAATGCCCCAGCTACTACAGGAGCAGAAGCTGCACCTCCAATATTTGCTTTACTACCTACAGCCAAAAAGAAAAAAGGTGCTTTAATAATTTTCCCAACAAGAAATAACAAGCCCACGTGAACCAACATCCATACTCCACCAATTGCAAACAAACCGAGATTATCAAAAATAGCCCCAATATTCATTTTCATACCTATAGTCGCTACAAGAATATAGATAAACACACTTCCAATTTTAGAAGCTCCAGCTCCTTCGTAATTCTTAACTTTTGTAAAGGATAACAATATACCAAATAGCGTAGCTAGCACAATTAACCAAAAGAACTTACTGGCCAAACCATAAGCTGCTAAACCTGGAGCATGTTCTCCAATAAAAGGACCTATGTAATCGGCTAAGAAATGAGATAATCCCGTTATACCTAAACCGATCATTAATATCATAATAAAATCATTAAAACTTGCAATACGAGCACTTTTTTGACTAAAATCTTGCATTTTATCTTTTAAATTATCTACCGCAGAAGTATCTGCTTTGAAGTATTTATCTATCTTTTTAGCATTGGCAACACCTAACAACAAAAATGCCATCCATACTTCTGCTACAATAATATCTACAGTAACCATAACCGAAAACAGTCCATCTCCTACTTCATACATTTCTTTCATAGCGGTTTGGTTTGCTCCACCTCCAATCCAGCTACCTGCAACAGTAGAAAGTCCTCTCCAAACTTCACTCCCGTTAACATCAGCTAGCATTTCTGGATTAATCCACTGAAAAAATAAGATAGCTAATGGTCCACCAATTACAACTCCCAATGTGGCTGTACCAAACATAATAAGTGCTTTTGGCCCTAATTTAAATACTTCTTTAAGACTTATACTGATAGTTAATAACACTAAACTAGCTGGCAACAAATACCTTGATGCCATATAGTACAACTTAGATTTTACAACAAAAGGCTGGTAAAATGATTCTTCGACATTGTTGGTTTCAATAAAACTTTTTAGGTCTTTTAAATTAATAATATTGGATACATTGAAACCATCATTAGCTAAGGCTAATTTTGCATCTGCAACATCTACCCATTGAGGAGCAAATATCCCTAACGAAGTAAATATGGAAGGCAAAAAATAGCACAGTAATAAAGCTGGAATAACTTTATAAAATCCTTTAAAAGTAGATTGACTTGCCGTATGAAAAATAAGTCCCAACAAGGCAATTAACAAGCCTAAAACAACTGCGTCATTGGTTATAAAAGGTGTGTCATTATTAATTTCGTTAATATTCATAATTATTTAATAAAAAGTTCGGTTTCTAAAGCTGGCCATTCTAAATCCATATCATTAAATGCTTTAATGATCGCTTTACTAATTAAGTTTACTTTGTACCAATTTTTATCAGATGGAATTATTTGCCAAGGAATATCATTACACTTGGCAAATAAGTTTTCGTATACGTCCATATATTTATCCCAATGCTCTCTTGTTTCCCAATCACCATCATTATGCTTCCAATGTTTTTCTGGGTTTTCAACACGCTCCATTAAACGTTCTTTTTGAGCATCTTTGGACACATGCAAATAAAACTTTAATATGGTAGTGTCATTGTGTTGAATAAGCTTCTCAAAATTATTAATGATTTCGTATCGTTCGTTAATAGTCTTTTCGTCAATATACCCCATAACCGAAGGAACCAATATGTCTTCGTAATGAGATCGATCAAATATTTGAATCATTCCTTTAGCAGGCACATGCTTATGGACTCTCCATAAAAAATCATGTGCAAATTCTTCATCAGTTGGCTTTTTAAAACTCTTCACTTTAATACCACTTGGATTAACACCTGCCAATACCCTTGCCGCACCACTTTTACCAGCAGCATCTAATCCTTGTAAAATAATAAGTAAACTCTTCTTCCCTTCTCCATTCATTTTCTTTTGAAGTGTAATGATTTCTTCAAGCAGCTTTTTATTTTCCTTTTTAACTTCTTTTTTATCTAATGATTCTGGTGGAGTTGTATCTAACTTATTTAGCATGTTGTGTAAGCTTAATTCTTAAAATGAAGCTGTAAGGTAAAAATAAAGTGGCATTTTTCAATGAAAGTCATGGTTTTCCGATAAAATACCGTTACATTTGCAGTCCAAATTAAAAAAACAAACATGAAAAATTACGAAACTGTTTTCATTTTAACTCCCGTTTTATCTGAGGCTCAGATAAAGGAAGCAGTAGGTAAATATGTTGACCTTATTAAGGGTAAGGGCGCAAAGATTGTTAGTGAAGAAAATTGGGGATTAAAGAAATTGGCTTATCCAATTCAAAAAAAATCTACCGGTTTTTACAACTTAATCGAATTTACTGCTGAAAATGGACAATTAATTGCTGATTTAGAATTAGCATTAAAAAGAGACGAAAAGATTCTTAGATTCTTAACGGTAAAATTAGACAAGCATGCTGTTGCTTGGGCAAAAACAAGAAGAGAGAATTTAAAAGCTAAGGCAAAAGCTAAAGCTTAATTTTAACTTATTAAACATTTATAAAGATGGCAGGAAATACATCAGAAATTAAATATTTAACTCCAATTGATATTGAAGTTAAAAAAGAAAAATATTGTCGTTTTACTGAAAAAGGAATCAAATATATCGATTATAAAGATGCTGATTTTTTAATGTACCTAGTAAACGAGCAAGGTAAATTATTACCAAGAAGATTAACTGGAACCAAGCAAAAGTACCAAAAGAAGGTATCTCAGGCTGTAAAAAGAGCTAGACACTTAGCTTTAATGCCTTATGTTGGTGATTTATTAAAGTAAAAAAGGCAATACAAATGGATATTATATTAAAAAAAGACGTAGATAATTTAGGAGATGCAGGTGAAATGGTATCGGTTAAGCCTGGATACGGAAGAAACTTCTTAATCCCTAAAGGATATGCTGTTTTAGCTACACCTTCTATGAAGAAAGTGCATGCTGAAAACGTAAAACAAAGAGCGCATAAAGATAAAGCTGCTATTGAAGAGGCTACATCTAATTTAGCTAAGCTTGAAAAATCAACAGTTAGCGTTATTGCTAAAGTTGGAGAAAATGGAAAGATTTTCGGATCTGTTACTTCTGTTCAAGTTGCTGAGGCTTTTGTTGCTGCAGGTTTTAACATTGAAAGAAAAAACATTAAAATTCATAACGAACCAATTAGATCAATTGGTAAGTATAATGCTACGGTTAAACTACACAAGCAAGTAGTTGGCGAAGTTGAATTTGAAGTTAAAGGTGAATAACCTTTTTATCAATATTATTAAAAAACCAGAAGTTTCACTTCTGGTTTTTTTATGCTTTAAACATTTATATGTAATGTATTTTTCACAATCATCATCAACTAAATATAAGTTTAATTACCAAGCAAAATAACATTAACCATTCTTAGATAAGGTATTGCATCTACTCAATTATAATTCTAATATTATTACTTGCTATATGGCTATGATTTGAATTGTTTACTGAGTGATGAATTTTACTTTTTTTAGACACCTGAATTCATCTTCACAGCACTTTTATTAGACAGTTCTTTTAAATTGAAGGCAAGCTATTATTCTATACAAAAAAAGTCGATTCAACCATGCTAAATCGACTTCTATAAGAGTATTATTAAACCTTATAAGGTTTTAACGAAAGCACTTTTACCTGTTTCTTTATATTTGTCTTTTAATTCGTTAGCAGCTGATCTAGAATCAAATGAACCTATACAAACAACATATAAACCTCCAACCTTAGTATCTAAAATATAAGCGTCATATCCCATATCTGTTACTTTAGTTGCTTTTCTTTTAGCGCTAGATTGTTTCCCATAAGAACCAACCACAACATTATACTTTCCTGTAGAAGACTTAGTAACAGCATCATCAATTGAGACAACTGATTTACCAGATGACTGACTTGCCTCTAGCTTTTTAATTTTACTCTTTAATGCTAAAATAGTTTTTTTATTATCTGCATTAATTCGCTTTTGTTCTTTTAATTCTTCTTTTAAGGATTTTATTTGAGCTACTAATTCATCATTATCACCATTTACTGGCTCATCCACAACATCATCAGTGGTGTTATCTTCTGTTACATCATCATCAACTTCTACATCTTCTGTTTGAGTTTCAACATCATCCTCTACAGTTTCTGTATCATCAATATCATCTTCTTCTGTACTAGAATCATCATCAGTGTCAGTATCGACATCAGAATCATCAACTACATCATCTGCAATAACATCATCAGTCATAGCAATATCTTCATTTGTAGTTGTATCAGTTTCAATATCTTCTTCAGTGGTATCATCTGTAACAATACCATTAGCCTCAGCTATAGAATCTGCAATTGCTTGAGCCCTAGCTTGAGCCTCTTCAAGGGATAAGTTACTTATATCATTTGATGCAATATCATTGCTTGCACCTCCAAATAACGAACTAACCCATGCTTTGGTTTCTTGCCATTTTATACCTACAAAAGTTCCACCTCCAGCTAAGAGTATAAATAGTATTATTAAAACAATCCATTTCGTTTTCCCTTTCTTTTTCTTAGTAACTGCTCCTTTTCTATTCGTTTTACCACCTGAACCAACAGGCTTACTAACTGCAACAGGTGTAACACTGCCCTTTCTCTTTAATGACTCAGACTCATTTGATGAATTAATTCCAGAATTTGATGAAGAACTAACTACACTACTCTGGTTTGTAATAGGTGATGAGACATTGGCCTGGTTATTACTTTGAGAATCCGTCTGATTAACAACTGGTTTAACGCCAGAATCATTCGATCCAACATCTTGCTTTAGATTACTACTAGTATTATTAGAAGAAGTAACCTCTTTTTTATCAATATTATTATTACACTTTAAATTCTTATTGAACTTGGGATTACTAGAAGCAAACTTTTCTCCTTTTTTATCTTTTAATAATTCCCAAAAAGACACATCCTTTAATGAATCATTTCCTTCTATTTGATTAGAAACAACATTTTTATTAGACTCTACTTCTGCTTTATTATTTGTTTCATTTGAAACAGAAGAATTATCAACAGGAGTAACTGTAGTTTTGTTTTCTACAATATTATTCTCATTAGTTAACTTATTAGCAGAAGTTTTATTGCCTTTCAGGTTTTTATTAAACTTTGGATTATTCGAAGCAAATTTTTCTCCCTTTTTATCTTTTAACAATTCCCAAAAAGAAACATCTTTTAGCGAATCATTTCCTTCTATTTGATTAGAAACAACATTTGCACCTGATTTTTTTTCTGTTTGTTGTACTGTATTTTGAGTATTAGAAACAGGGACTTCATTATTAAGTTTAGAATTATCAATACTATCTCCCTCTTCATTATTTTCTGAAGTAATCATTTTTCCACTAGGAATAAATTTTTCTCCTTTTTTATCAGATAATAACTCCCAAAAAGAAGCATCTTTTGCTGATTTTTTATTTTCTTGATTAGACATTATTCTAAAAGATTAAATTAAACGATAGAATAAAACAAAAATCTACATACAATTAACCAACCACCAATAATTACAGCTGCTATACCTAAAGTACCTTGCCATGGAGCTAATTTTTTTAATATTTTTTCTCCTTTAGCTTGAGCTTCTTCATTTTTTCCAAGTATTAATTTACTAATCATACCATATCCTAATAAAAAACCAAGCAATGCCATTACTACACATGTTGCTAACCAAGTTATCCACCATATAGGAGACCAACTTAAAATACCAATATTAAGTATACAACTTATTACACCCCATGTTCCCCATAAACAAAAAACGAGACCAGTCCAACCTTGATATGGTGCAATTCTACTGAGTAATTCACCAGCATGAGCATGTTTAGATAATACCAATGATGGTGCTGCCAATAGACCTAAAATAATAAGTGTAATTCCAAATAACATTTTTTTTTAATTTAATTGATTAATAATGATTTGGAAGTAAATATAACAACTCTTGCACAAATACCTAAAGAATATTTACATAAGTAATGTTTATGTAGCAAAAAAGCCAACTAAATAATTAGTTGGCTTTTGTTTTATTTGCGGAGAGACAGGGACTCGAACCCTGGAGCCCTTTACGGGCTACAGATTAGCAATCTGCTGCATTACCACTCTGCCACCTCTCCTAAATGGATTGCAAATATAAACGAAAGTTCAATATCCACAAAAAAATAATTAGCTAAAAAAAGTAGAACCTTCTTTTGCCATTTTTCTTAGTAACGGACTTGGTCTATATCTGTCTTCGCAATAAGTCTCGTATAGACTATTTAATCTATTCAATATCGTCTCTATACCAATTTCATCTGCCCAAGCTAATAGTCCTTTAGGATAATTAGTTCCAAATCTCATGGCAAGGTCAATATCTTCTTTACTGGCAATATTCCAAAACAAAGCATCAGCTGCCTCATTAATTAGCATAGCTAATATTCTATTAAAAATTTCTTCTAATACCTCTTCGCTAATTTCTCCTTGTGAATTAGCGTTATCACTATAATCATAGTATCCTTTGCCAGATTTTCTTCCCAAATATCCAGCTTCGCTCATTCTTTTTTGAGTAAATGACGGTTTGTATCTAGGATCGTAATAAAAAGCTTTAAATACTGTTTCGGTTACCGTATAATTAATATCATTACCGATATAGTCCATTAATTCGAATGGTCCCATTCTAAAACCACCTACTTGTTTCATTGCAGCATCTATAGTCGCAAAATTGGCTATCCCCTCTTCATATATTCTTAAGGCTTCACCATAAAATGGTCTTGCTACTCTATTTACTATAAATCCTGGAGTATCTTTTACTAGTACGGTTGTCTTACCCCAAGAATCTATTATCTCTTTTGCTTTAGTTAAAATAGCGGAAGAGGTAGAAACTGCTGGAATAATTTCAACTAATTTCATTAATGGAGCCGGATTAAAAAAGTGTATCCCTACTACTCTACTAGAAAATTCACAACTAGCTGCAATTGAAGCTATAGATAAAGAAGACGTGTTAGATGCTAATATTGCATCTTTAGAAACCAATCCTTCCAATTGCTTAAAAACAGATTGCTTTATTTCTAAACTCTCAATTATAGCCTCTATAACAATATCTGCACCTGATAGTTTTTCTAATGTATTGGTATATTCAATTCTACCTATAATATCATTAGCCTCTTGCTCGGTATACTTTCCTTTTTCGATTAAACGATTAAATATCTTTCTAAGACTTGACTCAGCTTTTTCTAAAGCATTAGCATTTGTGTCGTATACAACAACTGTTTCTTTAGCTGTAGCAGCCACTTGTGCAATTCCAGATCCCATTGAACCACATCCTACAATTCCTACTTTCATTTGTATAGTTTTGGGTTTAAAGTTTTGAGTTTAAAGTAAGTCTACAAACTTTAAACTCATACTAAAAACTAATTAATCACTCTCCTTTGAATACTGGTTTACGCTTTTCTAAAAAAGCATCAATCCCTTCTTTGTTATCATATGTTTTACCAGCAATAGCTTGCAAATCTCTTTCAACAATTAATTGATCTTGTAAGGTATTATATAGTGCTTTATTTAAAGCTCTTTTCGTTAATCCTATTCCTTTAGTAGGTCTTAATGCTAAATGTTTTGCAAAACTAAATGCTTCTTCCATTAATTTATCTGCATCAACCACTTCATAGATCATTCCTAGTTCTTTTGCTTTTGCTGCTGAGAATTTATCAGCTAAAAACATATGGGCTGCAGCTCTTTGCATACCTATTAGCCTTGGCAGAAAAAATGTACCTCCACTATCAGGCACTAAACCAATGCTGCTAAACGATTGTATAAAGGAAGCTTTATCGCTAGCAAAGGTAATATCACAAGCTAATGCTATATTTGCTCCAGCTCCAGCAGCCACTCCATTTATCGCGCCAACTATTGGTTTTTCAATACTTCTTAATAATTTAATGATTGGATTATAAGTTGTATCAACTATATGCTCTATTGTTGGAGCATCTGGCCCTGTTGCTTCTTTTAAATCTTGACCTGCACAAAATCCTTTTCCTTCAGCAGTTAAAATAATTGCTCGAACATCTTTATTCTCTTCGCAAGACTTTAATGCATCTTGTACTTCTAGAGCCATTGGAATATTAAAACTGTTATAAACCTCTGGCCTATTAAGTGTAATAATTCCTACACTATCTTTTACTTCAAATTTAATATGCTTCATACGTTTAAAATTGGGTAATTAATTGATATTATGAACCTTGTTAATCATGGCGATTGGTGTTATCGGTTATTATGCCCCATCATGGGGATTTCATTTATTTACTATTGTATAGTCTTGCATTGCAAGGTTGTGTTCGTTAAAAAAATTAATTGCTGTATTAATTAAATCGGGAAAGAACTTCATAAAAAGAGGCTCTAACTGATCTTTTAATTCTAAAAGATGAGGAACAGCATTTTTAATTTCGTTTTCAAAAGTTGCTCTTCTTTCAATATTGCTTAAAGCCTTTTTTATTCCGTACTCATATTTATAATTATAAAACCAATCATGAGTTGTTAGTGATTTTACTGCTGGAATCATTTTTTGCGGAAACCCATTAATATTATCATTAAATATTCCATATTGATATTTATTAAATTCTTTAAGAGGTAGAGATGAAAAAGCACTCCAATTGTTTGCTAAAAAATAATCAAAGTATATATCAATTATTACTGAGGAGTATTTACCTTGTTTTGATGAGAGTATACTAACTGCTTCATCTACTAATTTATGATGATCGGTAAAAGCGTCTATCTCTCTATGAAGCTTAACACCCATTAATAAATCATCATCTAATAATGTTATCTCTTTCCCTCTAACAAAATCAGCCATAAAATTCCCCATGCTAATTTTAGGGTTAAGAAATGATAAATACTGATGAGCTAGAAAATTCATATGAATAAAATTACCAAAAAAAAGCATATTTTTCATGTTCCAACAAAATATGTAAAACAATAAGCCGTTAACAAACTAATAACACAAAAATAATCTATGAATAAAAATTCTACTCTTAACGATTTAGCTACATTTTACCAACAAGAAAAAGAAATTCTTGACGCAATTTTTGTGGCAAAAAAAGCAAAACCTTTACCATCTGCTGCTTCGATTCGAAATATTAAAAATTATTCGAAAGTGTTAAGCATAAAAAAATCCAACATAATAGGATCAATTGAGATGGTATTAAACTAACAAACAAAAAAGGAGGATGTTAACATCCTCCTTTTGTTTTAATAAAACTCTGCTAAATAACTCCTACGCTTTAAAAATTTAGATCTAGACAAATACTTCTTGTCTTTATAGTATATAAACATAGCTGTACCATCTTTTATTTGATCTATAATCTCTTCATAGTCCTCATGTGGGAGTGCAGGACAACCAAAGCTCCTGCCTAGTCTACCATTTTTCTTTAAAAACTCTTTAGTTGCATAATCAGCTGCATGAATAACTACCCCTCTTTCTTGCGCTCTACTATTTGTCCATTCTTGCCCATGTATTAATAATGAGTTGTCGTATTTACCATCATAAGTATTGCCAGTAACGTAAAATCCTAAACTACTTTGCCTTGACTCTTTAATATTAGAAAATTCATCTGGAAATACTTCTCCAGAGTTTTTTCCATGTGCAACCAATTTTTTATAAACTACTTGTTCATTTTCTAAATCAATAAGAAAAAATCGTTCCAATGCACTGCTCATATTGAAATCAACTACAATAAGTTGTTCCTTTTCATTTAGCTTTCCTCTATTTTTTAATGAATGATATCCTTTTAATGCAAAATGAAACGCTTCAAAACTAAGAGTAGAGTCATCAATACAGGAAAAGATAGACTGAGCATGATTATAAAACTTTTTTTCTCTGGATTCTATTGAATTAGCTGCAATGCTTTCATTGGATTCAACTATTTTTTTCCCAGCATTTACCAATGGAGTTTCATTATAAAAAGAAACACTAATTACAGCCGAAACAACCGTTATTATTAAGAATACTTTTTTCATAGGAATGCCGAAGTTATAAAAAAAATCGACTCACACAACCCATAACTTAATAGACTTCATTATGTAAGGCCTATGCTTAACTAGCATATACAGTAAGTTTGAGCATAAAAAAAGCGTTAAGATAACCTTAACGCTTTAACATCTTTTAAGTTTTTAATTAAGCCGTTTGTGTTTCTAACAAAGCATTTGTTTTCTTTACACCTTCTGCACTTTCATTTAATTTTGCCATTTCAGCCTCATTAAGATCAAGTTTAACTATTTCTTCTATTCCGTTTTTACCTAATAAAACTGGAACACCAATACAAAGATCATTTAATCCGTATTCTCCTTCTAATAGAGTTGAACAAGGGAACATCTTTTTAGAATCTTGAGCAATAGCTTGAACCATTGCTGAAACAGCTGCTCCTGGAGCATACCATGCACTAGTTCCTAATAATCCTGTAAGCGTGGCACCTCCTACTTTAGTATCTGCAGATACTTGCTCTAATCTTTCATCAGATACAAATTGATTAACCGGCACACCATTTCTTGTCGCCAATCTTGTTAGCGGTAACATTCCTTTATCACTATGAGCAGCAATTACCATCCCACCTATATCAGATGCAGGACAATCTAGTGCTTCACTTAATCTATATTTAAATCTAGCACTATCTAAAGCACCTCCCATTCCTATAATTTTGTTTTTAGGAAGATTTGTTGATTTATGAACTAAATATGTCATAGTATCCATTGGATTACTCACTACTATTATAATAGCATTTGGAGAATGCTCAATTATACTAGAAGAAACTGACTTTACAATACCAGCATTAATACCAATTAATTCTTCTCTAGTCATTCCTGGCTTTCTTGGAATACCACTCGTAATAACTGCAACATCTGTACCCGCAGTTTTACTGTAATCACTAGTAGAACCAGTAATTTTTGTATCAAACCCATTTAAAGATGCAGTTTGCATCAAATCCATTGCTTTACCTTCAGCAAACCCTTCTTTGATATCAACTAAAACTACTTCTGAAGCAAAATCTTTCATTGCAATATATTCAGCACAACTTGCACCTACTGCACCTGCTCCTACTACTGTAACTTTCATAAAAATTATTTATTTAGATTAATGTTTTTATTTCCAGTTAAAAATAAGAATTTTATAGTGAACTTAAAAATATCTTTAACAAAGGCAACCAATCATTTTTAATGTCGTCTTAATAGTGAAAATAACATGAATTTGACCAAAGAACAGCTACATGATATTATTGAAGGATGCACAAAAAGGAAAAGAGAAAGTCAAGAAGCTTTCTTCAAGTACTTTTATGGCAAGATGAAAGCGATATGCAATCGTTATGCTAGAGATGCTGATGAAGCTGAAGATGTAGTTCAAGAAGGTTTTATAAAAGTATTTGATAATTTATATAAATATAAAGTAACAGGATCGATCGAAGGTTGGGTTAGACGAATTTTTGTAAACACAGCAATAGATCATTACAGAAAAAATAAAAACAAATTTAATATTGAAGATGAAGCAAACGTAAAAGATGAAGACTATCAAGAGGATAATGATAATGAAAGCATATATACAACTATCAAGCCTGATGACATTTTAAAAGCAATGGAAGAATTATCTCCTGCTTATAAAACGGTTTTTAACTTATACGCCATTGAAAATTACACACACAATGAAATTGCAGAGATTTTAAATATTAATGTAGGTACATCAAAATCAAATTATGCTAAAGCTAAAGCGAACTTGAAACAAATTCTTCAAAATCGTTTTGCAATAGCAAGAAACTTTAAATAAACACGAAGGATGGAAAACAAACTAGACAACTTCGAATCATTCATCAAGCAATCGCTTGACAATCATGAAGCACCATACAATGCTGCGTCATGGGCGTCAGTTAGTAAGGCTTTAGATGGTGCAAAAAAACCTTTTTATAAAACCAAAGGGTTTATTGCAGGTGCTGCCGCTATAATAATAGCTAGCACTATTTTTCTTTCTACACCAAAAGATGAAAAATCTAATCCTAACAATAACAATGAATCACCTAGAGATTATATTACTCAAAACAACTCTACCCATACACCTACCGATAATAACAACAATCCTATTAATAGCAGTGTTGACAATAATGTAGTTGTTAATAACGATAATGATAGAGATTATTTGACTCAGCATGACAACCTAACTGAAGCAATTTCTGATGATAACAAAACGAATGAAAACAATTCCTTAACTAATCAAGAACATAATTCTTCACCAAACATCAATCCAACACAGAGTGAAACTCCTAGAGATTATATAACAGAAGAGCATAAAAATAATGAAGAAAATTCTGCTACTGAGATAAAAGACGATAAGGAAAGAGATTACAATACTCATACTCCAACACCTGTTGAGAGAGATTATCTTGCAAATTTTGATGTAACACAACAAATATGCGAAGGCACTGAAGTAGCTTTAAAAGCTGATTTAGGAAAAGACATCAAATCGATTTCATGGATGGTTAATGGCAAATTTATTTCTAATGATAGAGATTATTTATATAAGCCTACTAATGGAAAAAAACAAATTAGATTAGTTGCTAAAAATGATAATGGGAAAATTGTTTCGACTAAAACTAAAACTATTCAAGTAAATAATGTTCCTAATCCTACATTAGCTACTGTTAATGATGACTATTCATTAATTAACAAACAAACATTTGAATTAAATGATGACTATAAGAATGTAACATGGAATTTTGGTGATGGTGCTGTGAGTAATGAAACAAGTATAGCTCATACGTATCCAAAGCAAGGAAACTATAACTTAAACTGTGTTGTTGAATCTGCAAATGGATGTACAGCTACTTTATCCCAAAAAGTTACCATTGATGGATATTATAATATTAGAAGAGACTTTGGCTTCTCTCCTGATGGAGATGGTTCATTAGATTTATTTATGCCAGCTGAGTTAAAAATGATCGACAAACCAATTGAAATGACAATTTATAGTGCTACTACCAAACAAATAGTATATCAAACTAACAGTGTAGACAAACCATGGGATGGAATCGACATTAAAACAGGTAGTATGGCTCCATTTGGAGCATATGTTTGGATCGTTACACTTAAAAATGAACTTGGTCATGATGAAGTTTACAAAGGTAACCTTACAAAAGCAAGCAAATAAAAACTTGATAAATTTAACTAAATAACATAAATTTGTGAAAATGGGCAGGTTACTAATTAGTGATCTGCCTAGTTCATGTAAAACACAGAATGAAAACGATCTTATATATTATTTATATTATTACAATTTTAGTATGTTCCACCTCATTAATGAGCCAGGACATTGAGAACAAATTACATCAAGCATTCTCAGAAGATAAAGTTCATGCGATTTTAAATAACCCTCAAACGAAAGCATATTACACAACTGTTTTAACTAATTCTTTTGAATTAAATACATATCCTGCAGGTAAATTAAAACCTAACAGCTTACCTGTCTTATCATCTATTACCATTACTAGTAAAGACAAATCACAAACTACTTTAACGGTAAACGAAATCATAACACAAATTGAAAACAAATCTTTTAACATCTTACTTTCATCAATCGAAAGAAAATTTGATAAAAGATTAATATATAGATTAGGCAATACGAATAAAGTATTAACTATTCATGCTCACAAAGAATTAATTAAATAATGAAGCATTTACTACTCATAACATTAAGCATGTGTTTAGGGATAATGGGACTATCTCAAACCTACAACATGGGAAATGGAAATGTATCTACATGTTCGGGCACTTTTTATGATAATGGTGGCTCTGGAGGGAACTATGCCAATAATTCAAACAATACCTACACCATATGTTCTAATAATCCAGCATTTAAAATGCAATTATTATTCACAGCATTTGATACAGAAAGCGGGTTTGATGAACTGTGTATTTATGATGGTAACAGTACTGGATCTCCTCTATTAGGTTGCTTTAGTGGCACAAGTTTAAATGGGCAAAGTATTTTAGCATCTGGAAGCTGTCTAACATTTAACTTCACTTCAGATGGTAGTGTTAATAGACCTGGTTGGGCGGCAACTATATATTGTAAAGCACCTTGCCAAGCAATTACACCAATAATATCTTCTGTGACACCTGCACCAGTTGGTGCTGATAATGATATTCAACTTTGTTTGGGTGGGCAAGTACAACTTTCGGGTAGTGCAAACTTTCCTCAAAACAATACATATTATGCTCAATCACTAGCTAGTTCTACATTCAAATGGTTTATAGGTGGCGGATTAGTTCAAACTGGGCAAAATGCAAATATAACATACAATAATAGCGGAAGAAACGGCATTTTCCTTGTAGTTGAAGACACACAAGGATGTACAGATACAGTTAAAGTTGGACGAGCTAGTGTAGCACTAAAGCCAAATTTTAGCGACCTTACCTTTGTTAGTAATGACACAATATGTCTTGAAGAAGATGTAACTATATCAATGGCTGCTAAGCCAAATCCTATTAATGTACCCCCAATGGGTGTTGCCGGGACTACTTTCTTACCTGACGGTAGTGGTATATCATACACTTCATCAATTGCTGTAAATTCATTTGACCCCGCAGCAGTTTTTCAAGCTGGCTTTTTAGATGAAGTATTTATGGATATTGAACATTCTTATCTTGGGGATTTAGAAATGACGATAATATGTCCAAATAATCAAAGAGCCACTTTAAAAGAATATCCTGGTGGTGGTGGAACTCATTTAGGAGAACCTATTGATGTTGGAGCCAGCACTGCCCCTGGTGTAGGTTATGTTTATTCCTTCAACACTGTTAATCCTACTTACAGTACAATGACAAACGAATCGGGAAATTATCAATATTCTTATACTGATATTTTAGGGAACCCTTATGTAAATCAAAGTTATTTACCAGCAGGAAGTTACGAGCCTTTTAACGACATTAACGGTAGCTTAATTGGCTGTCCTCTTAATGGAAATTGGACGTTAGAAGTAACTGACCACTTAACTATTGATGATGGTTATATTTTTAGTTGGGGAATGAATTTTAATCAAATGGTATTACCTGATACAAGTGCTAATAGTGTATTACCTACGATAACTTCTAAATCATGGACTCCTGACCCTTCTATTACTGCTAATCCAGATGACTCAACCATAACTGTTCTTCCTTTAACTGCTGGTAATCATAATTACACGTTTAATGTAACAGACAGCTGGGGATGTTCTCATGACACAACTGTTGAAATTCATGTTAAAGCAAGGCCTAAATCTAATGCAGGTTTGGATGACAATACTTGTAATTTAGATTATATTTTAAATCCAACTCCTACAGCTACTGCAATAAATCCTTCATGGACATACTATTCTGTATCTGGTACAGGAACTGCAAATTTTACAGGTTCTAGTTCAACTATTTATGCATCAAACCCTACAGTAGATGAATACAGTCAATTTAGCTTTATCTTAAAAGAAGAAATTAATGGGTGTGAAACATATCCTGATACTGTTTTAATTGATTTTATTCAACTAATTAACACCATAGATATAAGTGTTGATAATGATACGGTTTGCCTCCCAAACTCTGTTAATTTCGCTAACAATAGTGACATGAGTCAGTTTAGCCAAATAGATTGGGAATTAGGTGATGGAAATACCAGTAATGACCCAGCTTCAGTAAATCACATTTATGATAATGCAGGTTGTTATGACTTAAAAATCACACTAACTAGTCCACAAGGTTGTACCGTAGACTCTATACTTACTGATTTTGTTTGTGCTTATGATGTTCCTACAGCTGATTTTACCTTTTTGCCATTTGAGCCAATAGTACCTGAAACAACTGTAGATTTCACAAACACATCTATAGGAAACAATTTAAATTCCTTATGGGACTTTGCAGGCTTAGGCTCATCTACAGTATATAGCCCAACATATTCTTTTCCTAATACTGATGGAGATACATACCCTGTTACATTAACTGTTGAAAATGAGGCTGGATGTTTAAACTCGATCACGAAATTAGTCGTAATTAAAAATCCATTAATAATTTATATACCTAATGCTTTTTCACCAAATGGTGATGGCGAAAATGATACATGGAAACCTGTATTTACAAATGAAGATCTATCGAATTTCAGCATTAGAATCTTTAACAGATGGGGAGAGAACATGTTCTACTCTGAAGATATTAACTTCTCATGGAATGGAAGATTTAAAGATTTAAATGTTCCTATTGGGATATATTCTTATGAAATAAGGTGGAAAGAACTAAATGACACTGAAGACAAAAGAAAAATTGGACACATCACCATACTAGATTAATCAAAAGACAGCTTAACAAGCTGTCTTTTTTATTTCCAGTTAAAACTATTAATCATCTTTTTAACATCTTCTCTTAAGTATTCTAAAACAGGTTGAATAGAATCAATATTAGGAGCTGATTCAAAATACAATGAACCTCTATAAAAATTATGAATACTATCTGTCAAGTAAAACTGACAATTACTTGCAACATTACCTTCTATTCCATAAAGAATTCCATACACACCTGTAGAATCTACATTGATTTTTGTCTCCGTTATTTCATCTGCTTTAATACTATGTTCATAAGCTAATCGTCTAGAATACTCAGAATGATGAACAAAGTTATTCTCCTTGTTAGCAGGATCCAATGTTATATATGTACAATAAATAACGGCTTTAAACCTTGGAAAATAAATATTATGATTACAATTTCCCGACATTGAAACAACTGCATACTCGGGATAATTAAATGAATATCCACAAGATGATTTTGTAAATTTATTAACACCTCTTTCTTTAGGCAAATCTATTCTAGCATAAGCTAAAGGCTTAGGAAAATAATCAACTTCTTGAGTACAACTATTCATAAAAACAGCCATTAGCATAAAAAAACTAATCTTTTTCATTTATTTCAGTTTGGTTAATTGTTAACTTGACTTGCTTAATACGTCTTTTATCCGCAGCCTCTACAATTAACGTGTAATTATCGAAGTTTAGTTTTTCATTCTTCTTTAAAATCTTACCACTCTGTTCAATTAAAAACCCAGCTAATGTATCGGCTTCTCCTTTATGTTCCTCAAAATTATCTCCCTCGATATCTAATACCTTATACATATCTACAAGTGATATTTTCCCTTCAAAGACGTAGTTATGCTCATCTAATTTAGAATAAACTAAGTCATCATCATCAAATTCATCCGTAATTTCTCCTATTATTTCTTCAATTACATCTTCTAAGGTTACAATTCCACTAGTGCCTCCATACTCATCAACAACAACTGCCATGTGTACTTTACCTTCTTGAAACTGCCTTAATAAATCATCAATCATTTTCATTTCGGGAACAAAAAATGGCTCACGTACAATAGAACTCCAATTAAATATACTTTTCTTAATATGAGGTAATAAATCTTTAACGTACAAAATCCCTACAACATTATCGAACGACTCTTCATATACTGGAATCCTAGAATAACCTGCCTCCAAAATCTCTGGAATTAATTCTTTAAAAGGTTTATTTTTATCAAAAGCAATAACATCTACTCTTGATTTCATTATTTGCTTCACATCAGTATTTCCAAACCTAACTATTCCCTTTAAGATTTTTTTATCATCCTCTGTTGCATCTTCAATATCGGCAATTTCTAGTGCGTTCTCTAAATCATTTATAGAGATCTCAGTGCCTTTGTTTTTAATTTTTTTATCAATAAATGAGGTGCTTTTTACTAGCAACTTGCTTAGTGGAGCAAATATTCTACCAATAACAATCATGGGACTACTCATGAATCTAGAGAGGCCTACACTATTATTAGTGGCATATACTTTAGGAATAACTTCTCCGACTAACAAAATAAGAAAAGTAACACCCACTACTGTGATTAAAATTTCGATTAATTTTTCTCCATTACTAAACGTAAATAGATTTCCTACTATGTAAGTGGAAATAACAACAATCGCTATATTAATAAAATTGTTCGCTATTAAAATATTTGCTAAAAGTGTTTTTGGATTTTCTAAAAGCTCTACTACTCTTAAGTCTGCTTTATCTTTACTTTTTTGCAATTCATCTTTATCACTTGGTGACAATGAGAAATAAGCAACTTCTGAACCAGATACTAAAGCTGAAAAAGCCAGCAAAAACAACATGATTACAAACCCAATAATTACTGGTAAACTAAACGAATTTATTGATACTAAAAGCCCCGAAAGAGGCTCGATACTCGGAGGTTCCAAATTATATTTATTTTATTAGGTTAAATTAAAAAGGTAAATCATCTGTATCATCATCAAACGCGTTAGATGATGAACTTGTTTCGTTACTACTATTTGATCCAGCATTATCATTACCATCTTGACCTGGTGCTCTTCCAAGCATAGTTAAATTATCAGCAACAATTTCTGTCGTGTAACGAGTATTCCCTTCTTTATCTTCCCAATTTCTTGTTTTTAGTTTTCCCTCAACATAAATAGAACTACCCTTCTTTAAATATTTCTCTGCAACATCAGCTAATCCTCTCCAAACAACAATATTATGCCACTCAGTTTGTGTAATTCTTTCTCCACTATTCTTGTCCTTATATGATTCACTTGTTGCCATAGGAAAATTAGCAACTGTTGCCCCATTTTCTAAGTGACGAACTTCTGGGTCTTTTCCCAAGTTTCCAATAAGAATAACTTTATTTACAGATCCTGCCATATTTAATTAAAAAGTTTAACTGTAAAAATAGTTCTTTTTTTTAACTCTATAAAAGATATTCCTGCCAATGTATTTATCACAATGTTAATGATTTACATGAAGCTTTGCTCTTCCTCTAAAAATCTAGTCATTAATCTATGCATAGCATAATCAGGTAAACTAGATTTTTTAACCTTGATACACCCCTCTAAAAAACTAGCATCAACATCTTTTACCCTATAAAATTTAGCATATATATTTTGGTGTGACAAGATATGTTTAGTTGCCTTGCTAACCTTAATAATTTTAACAGTCTCATCTATTAATTCTGTATTAAATATATCTTGACCTTCAATTAACGGAAATTCGTGAAGGTTACTCCAAATACCACTATTGGATCGCTTTTTTATCCAAATATCATCTCCCTCACCAACTATCAAATAGTTAAAAAATCTAGTTATTGATTTTTTTGGTTTTACTTTAACAGGGTAATCACTTTGTTTATTCATGGAGAATGCAAAACATTTTTCTTGAAAAATACACTCATCACATTTTGGTTGTTTTGGCTTACAATGAACAGCTCCAAATTCCATAATAGCCTGATTAAAAGAGGCTGGACTATGTTTATCTATTAATTCATTCAAAATATCTTTAAATATTTTTCTAGAAGCTGGTTTATTGATCGGCTCTTTTATTCCGAACAATCTTGAAATAACTCTAAAAACATTCCCATCTAAAACAGGTCTAACTTCATTAAAACAAAATGATGATATAGCTGAAGCTGTGTAATCACCAATACCAGGCAATGTTATTAATCCATTGTATGAGTTAGGGAATACTCCATTAAATTGTTCTACAACAATTTTTGCCGCTTTATGCAAATTCCTAGCTCTAGAATAATAACCTAAACCTTCCCATAATTTATATACATCATCTAAATGTGCGTTAGCAAGAGAACTAACTGTTGGGTATGACTCTATAAAATTATAATAATATGGCATTCCTTGATCAACTCTAGTTTGCTGTAATATTATCTCACTAAGCCAAACTTTATAGGGGTCTTGTGTATGCCTCCATGGCAAATCTCTTTGATTATGGCTATACCAATGAAATAAGGTAATAGAAAAATCTTTATAAAAATCAAGTCTGTTATCTTTCATTAAATATTAAAATTCTAATTAACAGTGTTTTAACAGTTAATTTTAATTTATAAATCCTGCAATTAAGTATTTTACCTTAATTTAGTATTGTAATTAGTTTAAGCAAAGCTAAATTACAAAAGCAAAAGAACAAATAAATTAAAATTATGAAAATGACTAAAGCAGACTTAGTAGAACAAATCGCTTTTAAAACAGGTATTGATAGAGCTATTGTTCAAACAACAGTTGAAACTTTTATGAAATCAGTAAAAAATTCTCTAGAAAAAGGAGAAAATGTTTACTTAAGAGGTTTCGGAAGTTTCATTATTAAAACAAGAGCAGCAAAAACAGGAAGAAATATTTCTAAGAATACTCCTGTTCAAATACCAGCTCATAACATTCCAGCATTTAAACCAGCAAAGGTTTTTACTGAAAATGTTAAAGCTAAAGTAAAAGTAAAATAACTACCTTTTATTGAAAACACACACTAATAGCTCTCAAACAGTAACAATTTCAATTGTTATGTTGGGAGCTGTTCTTTTTTTTATATCTTTGCTCCTCCTTCCTAAAACCCCTTCAATTGATGAAGAAGCGGTTGATGTTAAAATAGCTACACAGTTAATTAATGACGGAAAAGTTATGGAGGGTGTAACAATGTTGAAAAACGTTCTTAAAAAAGATGAAAATAATATTGATGCTATATGGCAATTAGGTAATTTATCTATGCAATCTAGCCAATATGAAAAAGCAGTTAACAGATTTGAAAAATTTGTTTCCATTACTGATGGTAATGACAAAACAAGCGGATTAATTTATTTAGCTGACGCTTATTTTCTTAGCAACCAAAAAGACAAAGCTTTTGAAGCTTTAACGGAAGCAAAGAAAAGCACCAAAGATGAAAAATACTTGATTGAGATAGATCAAAGAATAGAAATATTAAATAAAAAATAAAGCATTATGCCAAGCGGAAAGAAAAGAAAAAGACATAAGATGGCGACTCATAAGAGAAAGAAAAGATTGAGAAAAAATCGTCACAAAAAGAAAAAATAAGTTAAATACTTATTTAATAACACATTAAAGCAAGAGCACTGTGCATCTTGTTTTTCGTGTTTATACGCAATCCTTCTATACATTCAATCCATAACACTTGAGTTTAGAATTAATTATATCATCTAAAAATGAAGAGGTAACTACTGCTTTATTGGACAATAAAAAGCTTATTGAAATCCATAAAGAAGATAACGAAGCAGTTTCTTATGTTGCAGGAGATGTTTTCTTGGCCAAAGCAAAGAGAATACATACTGCCTTAAATGCCGCATTTGTTGATGTTGGCTATGAAAAAGATGCATTTCTTCATTATTCGGATTTAGGCGCTAACTACAAATCTTTTGCTAAATATACAAAGCAGGCAATGGCTAATCAACTTCCTAAAGAGTTGAAAATCGAGCCATTAATTGCTAAAGATGGAAAAATAAAAGATCAAGTTAATGGCGGGCAAATATTGGCTGTTCAAGTAACTAAAGAACCCATATCATCTAAAGGTCCTAAAATTACTACTGAAATTAGTTTGCCAGGTAGATATTTAGTGTTAATCCCTTTTTCGGATAAAGTTTCGATATCTCAAAAAATAGAAGATAAAGAAGAAAGAAAACGTTTATCTAGATTAATAGAAAGTATTAAACCTAAAAACTTTGGGGTTATAATTCGTACTGTTGCTAGCGGAAAAAAAGTAGCTGAACTTAATACCGATTTATCCGAATTAGTTGAAAAATGGGATGCCATTTTTCAAAATATAGGAAATACATTACCTCCTAAAAAAATACATGGAGAACTTAACAAAGCTTCTGCTATTGTTAGAGATACATTAAATAAAGATTTTAACTCTATTGTTGTAAATGATGTACTTATATACAATCAACTCAAGGAGTACATCAATAAAGTTGCGCCTGAAAAATCTAAAATATTAAAGCTTTATAAAGGTAAACTAGATATTTTTCAAGAATATGGCATCCATAGGCAAATTAAAGGTGCTTTTGGTAGAAAAGTTAATATTCCTGGTGGGGGTTATTTGATTATTGACCATGCAGAGGCTATGCATGTTATTGATGTAAATAGTGGTAACCGAAAAGGAAAAGAAAACAACCATGAAGATAATGCGCTTCAAGTAAATCTTGCTGCTGCCGAAGAAATAGCTCGAGTACTCCGATTAAGAGATATGGGCGGTATAATTGCTGTCGATTTTATTGATATGCATAAGAACGAAAACAACCAAAAGTTATATAAGTTCCTGAAAGAAAAAATGAGCACAGATCGTGCAAAGCATAATCTTATTCCTCCGAGTAGATTTGGTGTGGTAGAAATTACCAGACAAAGAATGAGACCAGAAACTTCTTATGAAACTGCTGAAGCATGCCCTACATGTCATGGTAGTGGGGAAGTTCAAGCGACTATATTAGTCACTGACCAAATAAGATCTGCTATTGAAAATGCTGATAAGTCTAATGGAATAGTGCTTAGGGTTCATCCATTTGTAGAAGCCTATTTTAAAAAGGGATTAATTTCTAGGCAAATTAAACTTTGGTTGAAACACAAAAAATGGGTGAAAATAGAGGGGGTTACCTCTAAAGACTTACTTGATTTTAAATTATTTGACAAAAAAGGAGAGCTTATTTAATAATTTGTAACACTCCAATAAACACTTTCCACTA
>JAHDBM010000010.1:0-4953 GCA_020630395.1 Flavobacteriales bacterium | reverse complement strand
AAAAAAGGAGAGCTTATTTAATAATTTGTAACACTCCAATAAACACTTTCCACTACCTTAGCCATACGATCATAGTCTAATGTTTTGGGAGTATCAGTATGTTCATGATAATTTTTATTTCTGTAAAAGGCAGTGTTTGTAATCATTACTCCTGGGTAATCAAATTTCCAATAATTAAGATGATCTGAAAAATCTATTCCGGTAACAAATGATGGGGCAGATATTGATCTTACAGGTATACGTCCGGTTTGTTTCATTAATCTTTTGGTTTTCCTAAGTAATTTTCTATTAGACGAATTACTTACAACAGCTATAAAATTTGCTTTATTAGGGTAAAATAATTTTAATATCCCAAGTGGGTAGTCTTGTGAACCTTTTTCATCCGAAAAATATCCTATCATCTCTAAACAAACCATTCCTAACACATCTACATTGCTATCTTTTAAAGATTTGGCGTGAATATAAGATCCCATTTGTTCTGTTCTAAAAAACGGAGGCTCTTCTAATGTATAAGCAACTAACCGTATACCGTATTTTAATGTTGGTTTTAAAGAATCTAACAATCTTGCTATTTATAATAACCCAGCTACACCACTAGCATTATCATCAGCACCTGCTTGATCTCCACAAACATCATAATGAGCACCAATAATAAGTTGTTTAGTTTTACTACTTCCGTACTGAGCAATAATATTTTCTACAGTATCATTTCCAATTTCATATTGTTGCTTAGTAACATTTAGGGATAATTTTTCAAATTCGTTCTTTATATAATTTGACGCTTCTTTTAACCCCTTTTTATTTGCATACATTCTTGCCCCTTCAATAGTTGATAAAGCCAATACATCTCGCTTTAACCTATCTTCACTCACATAAATATCATATTCAACATCCTTAACACGCATTGGCTGTGTTAATTCGTGAGCACTAATAACCAATAAAATTATTACAGAGAGTATAACCCAAAACAACTTTTTCATAACATTAAAAGTATACATCTTTTATCTTCATCATTCTTAAAATTTCTTAAAAGGCAATATTTATTTGAAAAATATGTTTTGAATATATAACTTTGAAAAACAAAGTACTTTTTATGGATAATTTAAAATCACAAGAAGACCTATCTGTTATACGTAACCTAATGGAGCAGTCTACTAAATTCATGTCACTATCTGGACTATCAGGAGTTTTTATTGGTATATATGCCTTAATTGGATCTGCTACTGCTTTGTGGTACATTAATAGCGATTCATTTTTAACCACTTACTTTGAAAAAGGACTAACTCCTATTTATATTACTTTTGGATGCATAGCTTTTGGAGTACTTTCACTTTCATTAATTACTGCTTTTATGCTTAGTAAAAGAAAAGCAAAAAAACTACAAGTTGGCTTTTGGAATAAGTCTGCAAAATTAATGATCTATAATCTTGCTATACCACTAATTACTGGCGGATTATTTTCAGGGTTATTAATTTATCATAATGCTGAAATTTTTATTCCTCCGGTTACGCTCATCTTTTATGGATTAGCCTTAATTCAAGCTAGCCAAGTAACAGTAAAAGAAATAAAATTTTTAGGTTTACTTGAAATATTAACTGGCCTTATTGCTTTTATTAAATTAGAATATGACATCTATTTTTGGGCATTTGGCTTTGGTATTCTACACATATTATATGGAATCATCATTTATTATAAATACGACAGAAAAGCATAACTTACTTATCTAGTGAAAAGTAAAATAGAAAATATAAACAAAGCTTTTGAAAACAGGGTTAGACTAGGTATTATGTCTATTCTAGTGGTTAACGAATGGGTTGATTATAAACAACTAAAAAAGTTACTTGACGTAACAGATGGTAATTTAGCAAGTCATATAGCTGCTCTTGAAAAAAAAGAATATATAGAAATTAGAAAATCATTTATTGGGAAAAAACCCAATACGAGTTATCGAGTTTCTCAAACCGGAAAGAAAGCTTTTGGTGAACATATAAATGCTCTTGAAAATTTATTAAAAGGTCTTTGATGAAAAAAGGGTTAATAATTACAGCAACATTACTACTTGCTATATTTCTGTTGAAAGGGTGGATATATAGGAGTAGTTTTACTTACCATAAATCTAACACAAGAGCCAGTAAAAAAATAACTAATAATAAGCTTGAATCTTTACTAAACAAAGAATTATTAAGCTATACATCCTTAACAAAAAGAAAAGATATAAAATATCTAATCATAACTTAAAAAACAAAATTGATTTAAGCGCTATTAAACAACCTCTTTCTTTAGAAAATATGATAACAATAGCGAAGAATATAACATGTAGTAGCCTATCTTTTTCTTTCGAAAAAACATCAAATAATCCCAATATAATTTTTAATACGGGTAAAGCGAATTGTATTGGTTATGCGTCACTCTTTAACAGCATTATGAACTATTTAATTAATAAAAGCTTAAATAACAAAAATTATAAGTCTTATCATGTGGTGGGTAAAATTAGTTTTATGGATATTGATATCCATCAACTATCAAATGACCCTTTTTTTAAAGATCATGATTATGTTATGATAGAAGATATAAATACGAAAGAAAGAATATACATTGACCCTAGTCTTAATGATTATTTAAATATAAATAGAGTTTCTGGAGAGTAATATTTTTTTACTCTTTTGACTTTGAAAAACAAAGTACTTTTAAATGGGATTTAGAAATAAAATATACATCACTCTGTTTCAAGTATCAGAAAACTGGTACAGAAAACATTTTAAAAGAAATGTTATCGCTTGGCAAGTTACTTTACCCTATTTGAAATCATTAAATAAAAATTTAATTGGTTATAAATACTATTTCTTCCTTAAAAAAAATGGATTGAATATGCTTCCAAAACTTGAAACACATGATATGTTTCATGTTCTTACCAATGCCAATACTGAAGTTAAGACAGAATTAGCTCTTCAATATTATTTACTAGGTAATGGTAAAAGAAGTGTTTATCAAGCTGCTGTAATCATATCCAGTATATGTTATCTAGACCAACTAAAACTATTTATAAAAGCATACAAAAATGGAAAAAAGTCTAAACCCTTTCATCATTTAGACTTTGAAAAACTACTCCAACAACCACTTGACTTAATTAGAACAGAATATAACATCATTCCCATTAATAACTAATGAAAAAGAAAGGTCCAGAGTCCATAGCAATCAACATTATTATTGGTCTATTATTCATAATGGGTATATACACAATTTGCAAAGTAATAATGTTTGTCATTGCTTTTGTCAATGCCCCTTGGACTGAAATATAAATTAAAAATCATAACTATTGAATCATGAAAAAACTAACCCTAACATTTTATCTGGCAAACACTATTGCGCTTAGTTTACTCTTATTTGACCAACAAATTGGTATAAACATCCTAACATTTAATATTGTAAGTAGTATATCTCTTTTTATATTATTTAAACCAAAGTTTAATGGAATTAATACTATAAAATTTATACTCCCATTATTATCAGCTATTGGCTGCATGTTATATGGAAACACATTGAGTATAGTCGCTTATATCATCTCATATCTTATATTTATTTCATCCATTCACGAACATAAACTATCTAGCTTTACAAGCTTTATCATGGGGGTCATTTCTATTACTGCTTCCTTTATTGATCGTGTTTTTAAGCCTAAACCAAGCCAACCAGCAATTGAAAAAAAAGATAAAAAAATAGATCCTTTATTAACGATTGGTATTATTATTACTTTCCTCATTTTTTTACTTATATATGGGCTTTCTAATCCGCTTTTTGGAAACCTACTGAGTAAAATAAACTTAGACTTTATCTCTTTTAGGTGGATTATATTCACACTCATTATTGGATACTTTACGTATGGTGTTTTTTATTTTTTGCACGAAAAAAGTATCATTAAATGGGATGTATCCAATTCATTTTCCTTCAGTAAAAACATATCCTTTAAAAAGGGATTATTTAATCAGCACAACTTATTACGATCTGGAACTATTCTATTCGCTTTATTAAATGTTCTTTTATTGTTTGTTAACTTGACCGACTTATACTACTATGTAATATCTCCAGAAAGTTTAACAGGGGTTACTTTCTCAAACGCTCTTCATCAGAGTATTGGTAACCTAATCACATCAGTAATTCTAGCTATTGTACTTATTCTCTATTTCTTTAAGGGATCATTAAACTTTAACAAAAAAAATAAAGCGCTTAAAATATTAGCTATAATATGGATGATACAAAATGTAATATTAGTTTTTTTTGCTGCTCACAAAAATGGAATTTATATTAACGATTATGGACTAACACTTAAACGGGTTGGAGTATATATGTATCTTCTATTAACTACCATTGGTTTAATCTTGACGGTATACAAAATTACAGCTGTAAAAACCAACTGGTTTATTATTCATAATTTCTTTTTAACGATAGTGTTAAGCCTTGGATTATCATCATTATTGCCTTGGGAAAACTATGTAATAAACTACAACATAACACAACACATTGAAGAAAATAAAGCGTTAGATGTTGATTACATAACTACCCTATCTACCAATACTATTCCTGTTTTATTAAACAAACGTAAAACTCTTGTAAACTCTATAACTAAAGAAGAATTACAAACATTTGACGAAAACCTAAGAAATAAAATATGGAAGTTCAAAAAACAAACTATCCATGATTGGCCATCATGGACAGTAGCCAAACATAATATTTATAACAACTAGTATTATGGAAAAAGTACTCGGAATACTAGTCATAAGCATTGTGTTAATAGGTTCGGTAGCATCTATTATGATACCCGTAATAAAGGCTCATCATCCCAAAAACCAACATAATATTGAAATTCAAAAAAGTCTAAAAAACATTACTTTGGGATTACTTTTAACATCACCCTTTTGTTTATGGTTAGAATCAGGATTAGAAATATTCTTTTCA
>JAHDBM010000069.1 GCA_020630395.1 Flavobacteriales bacterium | reverse complement strand
CGCTACAAAAGCTCAAATTATTTAATTTGAGCTTTTTCATTTTTAAAAACATCCAATATGTTCAACCGTCTTTTCTATATTAGCTTAACTCTTCTAATATTATCTTCTTGTTCTAATGCAAAGCCCGATTGCCGAAATGCAAAACCACAACATGATCTACCAACAGCATTAACAGAAATTGGAATCCCTTTTAATGAAACAAGCAATGTATGTAGATGTACGAATTATTCTAATGCTGATTTTAATGTTGAATTGAGTCATGCTTCAAAAGGCTCTTATGAAGTATTTGAAGAATACAAAACTCATTTTTTAGATAATGGTTATAAAGTAGCAACTAAAAATGACACAGAAGAACTCATTAAAACAGCAAAGCCGAATTCATCCGACATAAAAGAATATTTCATTAAAGACGACCTTATGATCTCTTGCGCAATTAGGGAAGATATCATTAACCATTCTCTACAAGATGTTACGTTAAGAGACTACTCTAAATACAAATTATTACCTAAAGATGAGCTTGCAAAGGCTAAAACAACATTAAGCAAACGTTATAGCACATTACTAAACCTATTGGAGTCAGAAAACTTTGCGGATATTAAACCATTCACAAAAGACATGCTTAATGGGAAGAAAGTACTTTTCCAATTCACTAGAATGTTTGAGCAAGGTGTCGAAAACCTTAGTGATTTTGATGTTTCTCAATTATATAAAAAACATAATGATGCAGATATTATAGCCCTTGTTAGAGATACTAAAATACCTGTTAAGGAGAATATGATGAGCAATACTAACTACGAAGGAATCGATAAAGACGGGAGGAAAGTCACTTACTTTATTGGTAAACACAAATATGGAAATGTATACTTTTTTGATAAAAATTCAGGAGAAATTTTAGGAAAAAGACATATCTCTGCTGGTAATTCATACCAAACATCAGACCCTGGTAAAGACTTGATCGATAACTACTACAATGAAATTGAAAAGATCGAAAAAGAATTAAATGCCATAGATCGATCTATGTTATAATCTTATGTTTAGTTGATTATTATTTCTTCATAAACAAAAAAGACGATCAATAAATTTGACCGTCTTTAAAGCTCAATGATAATATTATTAACTTACTAAAGTTTCTAATTCATGCAATTGATTAATGGCTCCTTTAATTAAATTCAATTGATTAGTCAATCTTTCTCTTAATGCAGCTGGCATATCCATAGTTATGGTTTCAGTATAAACATCCTTTGCTTCTTTTTCACCAGTTAAACTAGAGTTTATAACTGAGTCATCAACATCAAAACTAAAAACAGCTTTTGCAGATAACCATGTTCTATGAAAAAAACCTTTAACACTCCCAGATTCATTTAACTCAATCCCATATTCTCTAACATCATTTCTTAGTTCTTCGGCAAATAGCTTTCTTTGCTGTGATAACCTACCAAACAATGTAGTTAAATCTGAATTTTGTAGATTATCAGCTGCTGTTGCATAACCTTTATAGCCATCTTCACAAATCTCTATAATCTTGTTTAACTTTTCTTTTAATTCTGTTGTGTTCATTTTTTTATTTTTTTGATTAATATTTATTTAACTAAATGAAATAATCATTCCAAACCAATTTATAGGTATTTCGAGTCTTAAATTAAAATATGTTGAGGCAATTAATCTCAAAATGATGTGCTATTTCCCCTAATTAGGTTAAAAAAATAATTGCTGGATCAATAAAAGTTAAATTATACTATAATATTGAATTTAAACTATTGGAAATCAAAATCCTGTAAAACTAATACAACTCTTACAAATCCAAAGTAAGATCTAAGGCGTATGTATCGCGATTATGTATTATTTAAATACTATGCCTATGTAAACATCCACCTATTAAATGAAAACAAAATGAATTTTAAATTAAAAACAAAACAATGAAACAAACTTTATTTACGTTAGTGGCGGGATGCTTTTTTGTTACTAGCTCCTTCGGATCTAGTCATAGAGAGGCGCCATTAATAGCTAATGATCCATTAGCCGATAACACGGATTTATACGCGTTTAGAAGTCCCGATAATCCAAATACAATAACCATTATAGCCAATTATATACCAGCAGAATTTCCAGGAGGAGGACCAAATTATTACTCCTTTGGTGATGATGTTAGATATGAAATTCATGTTGACAATGATGTTTCTACTCCAGGTGATGACATAACATATCGATTTACCTTTAGTAAAACTAACCAAGATCCAACTACATTTTTTAATATACGATTAGGGCAAGAAAATTTAAAAACTACCTATACGTTAGAAAAAAGTACAGATGGTGGTGCTACTTTTAGTACTGTATTAGTAAATGGAGTCGTACCTCCAAATAACATTGGGCCAAGATCAATTAGTGACCCAGTTGTTGGTTTAGGTATTGCTAACTACAATACACTAATGACTAATGCAATAGCTTCTGCAACTTCTGGTGAAACAGTTTTTTGTGGACCAGCTGACGATCCATTCTTTGTGGATTTAGGTGGAATATTTGATTTAGGGGACGCTCCAAGACAAAATAATAATAATATTGTTCGTGATGGTTTGGCAGGATTCAACACACATACAATAGCGCTTCAAATACCTATAGCAGACCTTCAAAAAAATGGGCAACCTGTAACAGCAGCTGCCAACATTTTAGATGGTGATTATGTAATTGGTGTTTGGGCATCTTCAAGTAGACAAATGACAAGAACTCTTAGTGATTCTGGAACAGTTGCAGGATCAGGTTCATGGATACAAGTTTCTAGATTAGGTATGCCACTTACTAATGAAGCAGTTATTCCAGTAGGAATGAAAGATTATTGGAATTCGATTACTCCTTATGATGAATTAACTGATACACTTATGGATAATTATTTCTATAATCCAGAATTAGCATTATACATGGACGATTCTTTATTTGGAGGAGCTGTACCTGGATTTGCAGGTTTAAGAGTTCAAAGAAATTCCTTACAGAGTTTTGATTTTGGTAATACTAAAGATGGTTTATATGGTTTAAAAGGTAGTCCAGCCGTAGCGGGTACTGCATTAGATGATGCTGTATTTGGAACGTTATTATTACCAAAAGCAGGTGCTCCAAGGTCGGTAGATTTATGGCCAATTTTCCATACTGGTGCTCCAAATATGAGACCATATCAATTGGCAACTGGAAAAGGTGGTGATCCTCTTGCAACTGGAAAACCATTTATCAATAACTTCTTGCCTAATGGTGGAGATATGTTAAGATTGAATATGGCTGTACCAGTTACACCAAGAACCGATCCTAATTTCTCTTCTTTAGGATTAATACAAGCTGCAGTTATTGGATTAACCGATACTAGTTTTGCTGATACTACATTAGAATTTATTCCTAATATGGATGGTTTCCCTAATGGTAGAAGATTAGAAGATGATGTTACAAGAATCGAATTACAAGCTGTTAGTGGTGTAGTATTAGCTGCTGTTGGTTTATGGTATGACGATTATATTGTAAGCTCTTCAACAACTCCAGTTACAAATTATTTATTAAATGTTATTCAATATTCAACAGGTGTTGAAGAGAATGACACAACATTTAATACAAGTTTCCCTTATGTGCAAACACCTTGGGCTGGTAAGTAATAACTAAAAATTAAACAATCATGAAAAAAATATTAAAATCAATTTTATTGCTTCTGCCCATGACTTCAATGCTTGCATCAAGTCATAGAGAAGCTCCATTGATTGCAAACGATCCATTAGCGGATAACACAGACTTATATGCATTTAGAAGCCCTGATGTCCCTAATAGCGTTACAATCATTGCAAACTATATACCTGTTCAAATTCCTCATGCAGGACCAAATTTTTACTCTTTTGGTGAAAATATCAGGTATGAAATACATGTCGATAATGATATAAACACTCCAGGTGATGATATCATTTATAGATTTACATTTGATCAAGTAAATGAAGATCCAACTACTTTCTTCAATATAAGATTAGGACAACAAAACCTAAAAACAACTTATACATTAGAGAAAAGTACTGATGGTGGTGCTACATTTAATCAAGTATTAATTAATGGTACTGTTCCTCCTCCTCATATTGGAGATCGATCAATTACCAATGGGTTAGTAGGATTAGGTACTAATTATCAATCTTTATTTACTAGTGCTATCCAAACAGCATCTACAGGAGAGCAAGTATTTTGTGGCTCTGCTGACGATCCTTTCTTTGTTGATCTTGCAGGTATTTTCGATTTAGGAGATGCTCCAAGACAAACTGGAACACCTACTGATGCACTGGCTTGTTTAAATGTACATTCAATTGCACTTCAAATTCCTATTGAAGATTTACAAGCTGCTGGTTTACCAGTTGATAGTGCTGTAAATATTCTTGATGGAAGATTTACGATTGGTGTATGGGCATCTGCTAGTAGACCAGCTGTAAGAACTCTTGCTGCACCTTCAGTAAACAACCCTGGTGCTGCCTATACTGAAAGTGGTAATTGGATACAAGTGTCCAGATTAGGTATGCCATTGACAAACGAAGCAATTATTCCAATAGGAATGAAAGATAAATGGAATTCAATGTCGCCTTATGATGAAATTACGGATACTGTAATGGATGAGTTTTTCTATAACCCTGAGTTAGCTTTATATATGGATGATTCTTTATTTGGTGGTGCTGTTCCTGCACTTGCTGACCTTAGAATACAAAGAAATTCATTACAAGCTTTTGATTTTGGAAACGGAAATGACGGGTTATTTGGCTTAAAAGGAGATCCAGCTACAACTGGAACTGCATTAGATACAGCAATCTTTGGTAATTTATTATTACCTAAGGCTGGAGCACCTAGATCAGTAGATTTATGGCCAATTTTCCATACAGGTGTTCCAAATTTAGCACCATATCAATTAGCTGAAGGTAAAGCTGCTGACAGTCCATTAGATAATGGCAAACCATTTATCAATAACTTTTTACCAAATGGTGGAGATATGTTAAGATTAAATATGGCTGTTCCAGCAACTCCAAGAACTTCTACAGATTTTAGTTCTTTAGGATTAATAAATGCTGCTGTTTTAGGACTTACTGATCCTACTTATGCAGGTACTTCAATACAGTTTATTCCTAATATGGATGGATTCCCTAATGGAAGAAGGTTAGAAGATGACGTTACACGTATCGAATTACAAGCCGTTAGTGGTGTAGTATTAGCTGCTATTGGTTTATGGTATGATGACTATACTGCTGGTCAATTTCCAATTCCAGATAATCCAGTTTCTCCTAATTTATTATCAGTATTAGGTTATTCTACTGGTGTTGAAGCTAATGACACTGCTTTTAGAGTATCATTTCCATATGTTCAATTACCTTGGAAAGGAAATTCTAACAAATTAGGTAAAGAGATTGCTTACACACAACCTTCTATTTTAGGACCTTCAGCTTCTGTTGGTTATGATGAATATAATAATGAAAACATTACTGTATCTGCATATCCTAATCCAATGATTAATGAAACAACAATTGCATACACACTAGAAAAGCAATCAACAGTTGAAATTTCATTGTACAATACATCAGGAAAAGTAATTTCTAGGAATATTAACAATACTTCTCAACCAGAAGGAAACTACACTAAACAGTTAAATGTAAATGGACTTCCAGGTGGAATTTACTTTGCAAAAATTGCAGTTTCTAATGAAAATGGAAAAGCTGTTAAACTTATCAAATTGATTAAAAAATAATCGACTAAACATCAAAGAGGGTGGCTCACCTCCACCCTTTTTTTATTAAAAAAATTAAACAAACATCATCAAAAATAATATCATGTTACAATTTTCAAAAATTGCATTAAGCACCTTAATAGCAGGAACACTTATGTTTTCATCCTGTTCAAATACAGATACTCAAGATAATGAATCTGTAAAATTTGAAACTTCAAATCAAGAAAACAAACAATTAACTTTTGTGGAACTTTTAGAGAGAGATACAACACTTTCTTATGATGAATATTTAAAAATAAAAGAAAAACACGATAATGCTAAAGACCGCTATTTAACCGATAAAAAAGATTATAAAAGTCTTCTTAAGGTTATCGAAATATATATATACGAAGCCAGAGTAACGGGTGAACACCCTCATTACTACTCTGCTGCTTTAAATTCGCTTAACTATATGTTAAGTAAACGTTCTGAATTAGATCAAGATCAATTATTTACTGCTTTATTCTATAAAGCTACTGTACAATTAAGTCAACATAATTTTAATGAAGCTTTATTAACTGGACAAGAAGCTTTGGCTCTAAACGAAGTTAATGCAGGAGTATATGGCGTTTTAGTTGATGCTAATGTAGAAATTGGCAATTATGAGCAAGCCGTAAAAATGTCTGATAAAATGATGAGTATACGTCCAGATCTTCGTTCATATTCTCGTGTATCATATATGAGAGAAATATACGGAGAAACCGAAGGAAGTGTTCTTGCTATGAAACAAGCAATAACAGCTGGGGCTCCATATTCAGAATATAAATGTTGGGCTATTACCACTTTAGGTAAGCTATATGAAGATCAAGGACAATTAGATAGCGCAAAATTGTCTTATGAATTTGCCATTACAGAAAGAAAAAACTACCCATTTGGTATAGCAGGACTAGCTAGTATAGAAGCTAAAAAAGGAAACACTGAAGAAGCATATAAATTATATGAAAAAGCTATCAATATTTTACCAGAAATAGGTTTTAACATTGAATTAGCTCAATTAAAAAAAGAAAATGGAGCAACAGAAGAAGCAAACAAGATGATTGCTGAAATCGAAACCATGTTTACTGAGGATATAGAATCTGGTCATAACATGAACTTAGAATATGCTGCATTTTTACATGACTTTAAAAACGATAACAAAAAAGCATTAGAACTTGCTAAGAAAGAACTTGAAGCAAGACCTAATAATATTGATGTAAATAAAACACTAGCATTCATATACATGTCTATGAATGACAAAGAAAATGCTCAAAAACATACAGAAACAGCTTTAAAAACCAATAAGCAAGATGCTGATTTAATGTGTTTACACGGCATTCTTACAAATGATAATGACATGATTAATAAGTCATTTGAAATAAATCCATTTCAATCTCATGCTTTTGTGGATGAAGCAAAAAAGACAAACGCTTAATATTTAAACATCATTACAAACATAAACATGAAATTTTTACTTTCCCTTTTATTTCTAACAACTTTATCTGCATCTTTTGCTCAACAAGTTGAAGGAGCCATTTATAATGAATTCAAAGAACCCATTAAAAATGTTACTATTACCTCAACTAAAAAAGATGATTTACATACACATACTAGTAATAATGGAACATTTAAAATAACAAATATTCCTTATGATACGCTAGTAATTGAAAAAGATGGTTTTTTACCACAATTAATTGCTTCAAGTGATATTAAAAACAACAAATTAGTATTAATTAAAGAACCATTATTGTTAGAGAAAGTAATTATTACAAATAAAAATGATGTGTTAAATGGTGTAACTAATGTTGAATTAAATGCAACACCTAACCGCTCTTCTCAAGAGCTTTTAACACTTGTTCCTGGTTTATTTGTGGCTAAGCACGCAGGTGGAGGAAAATCCGATCAAATCTTCTTAAGAGGGTTTGATATTGACCATGGGACAGATATTAGTATTGGGGTTGATGATGTTCCCGTAAATATGGTATCACATGCCCATGGTCAAGGATATTCCGATCTACATTTTGTTATGCCTAGTTTAATTGATAAAATTGAATTCGGTAAAGGAACTTACGATCTTACCAAAGGAAATTTTGCTACAGCTGGATATGTAAATTTCACAACCAAAAAAAGAATAGATAACAACCAACTTTCTTTTGGTTATGGAATGTTTAATAGCAAAGATATTGTTGGAGCAATAAATATTTTCAACAATAAAAAACATGCATTATACATAGCTGGAGCTACAGACCAAAGAGATGGTTATTTTGAAAAAACACAAAGGTTTAAACGAAATAACTTAATGGCAAAATATAATGTTATCCTAGATGAATCAACAGTTTTAACTGCTACAGCTATGACTTTTAACAGTTCTTGGGATGCCTCAGGTCAAATCCCTGAACGTGCAGTACAATCTGGTCAAATTGGGAGATTTGGTGCAATAGACGACACAGAAGGAGGAAGTACAAGCAAACAATTAGGTCAAATAGAATTAAATAAATTTTTTAAAGATAACTCTTCATTAAGTGCTAATGTATTTTATACAACCTATGACTTTGAGTTATATTCAAATTTCACATTCTTTCTAAGAGACTCTATTAATGGAGATCAAATTAGACAAAAAGAAAATAGAGCTACATACGGTTTTAAAGTAGATTATGAAAAACCTATCGCTTTTGGAAATACAAACACTAAGTGGGTTACTGGAGTTAGTGCACGATTTGATGATGTAAAAGACAATGAATTATCGTATACAAAAAATAGAACTGAAACATTAACTCAAGTTCAATTAGGTGATGTTTATGAAACAAATTATTCTTTGTATACAGGACTAGATTTAACCTATAAAAATTTAAGAATTAATGGAGGAATTAGAGCCGAAGAATTCTTTTTTGAATATGAAGATAAACTAGATGGTGTTTATGATCCTCAAAAAACCAGTACATATGCATTATTACCCAAAGCAAACATAGTGTATACTTTAAATAAAAAATTAAACGTTTTTGCTAAATGGGGTATGGGAACACACTCTAATGATACGCGTTTAATAATGAGTGACAAATCTTATTTAGATTTACCTCTAGTTTCTTCTTATGATATAGGTGCTAACTTTACTCCTTTTAAAAATCTATTTGTAAGTGCTACATACTGGAACATGACTTCTGATCAAGAATTTGTTTATGTAGGAGACGAAGGTGTAGTTGAGCCAAGTGGTAAAACAATTAGAAATGGTGTGGACTTTTCGATCGCATACCAATACAAATCGTTTATGTTTCTTAATGCCAATGTTAATTATACAAAAGCAAGATCAGTAGATGGAGAAGAATTTATTCCATTAGCTGCTCCTTTAACTTCTACTTTTTCGGCCAAATTCTTATTAGGAGAACATTTTAATCTTTCAATTGCTACTAGGTTAATGAGTGACAGACCAGCAAACGAAGATAATTCTGCTATTGCAGAAGGTTATCTAATTAACGATTTGTCGTTTGGATACTCTAACAAAAAGTGGGATTTTATATTATCAGTTGATAACATATTGAACGAAAAATGGAACGAGACTCAGTTTTTAACTACTTCTCGTTTAGCAAATGAAACCCAACCAGTCGAAGAAATACATTTTACTCCTGGTGAGCCTAGATTTGTGAGAGGTAAAATTATATATAAATTTTAACCTCATAATATTTAATACTATACATCAATATATATAAAGCCAACTAATTGTTGGCTTTTTTTTGTATAACAACCCTATTTAATACGACTTAAACATTCTATTTATCTCATTTGAACGATTATGCTATACGTTCTAACAGAAACCTTAGCATCATTATCACAAGTGCCATCACCAAAGTCGATAATTCTTGTATCTAACCCTTGTGGTGTAATGTTAAGCTTTCCACTTACTGGCCATTTACAACTTAACTCTCTTCTTATTGGTGATGTTATTATAGATGTATAATTAAGATTAGCTCTATTAATACCACTGTAGGTTCCTTTTATTAAATATACATCATCTAACACTCCAGGCAAACCATGAGATAAAAATGTAGTATTCTCACCTTCTATCCATTCATATTGTATGTTTGAATTCCATGTGAAAAAAGTATTATCTGGTAAAGTAATTTTACCATTAGATACAGTTACATCATACGTTAAATTACCATTTAAATATCCTTTATTTTCAATTCGCTTAGATCCTTCAACTTTATATCCATCTACAGAATAATTTATTGGATTTACAGTAACTACAGTTAGAGAATCTCTCCATTTACCTGTCAATTGAGCTTCTATTTTACCTCTTCTGTACCTACCATCTGCCCCCATACAACCAGCTATACCAAAATCTATTGTTAAAGTAGTTGGAAAACCACTAACTGGATTTAACGAAACATTTCCACAACTTCTAATTGAACTAACACCATTACTTTGAGCTTCTTCATCTACCATTTTATAAATATCTTGCCATAGCACATCACCTATGGATTGATCCTGTGCTGAAGCCCAATCAGGTGCTTCTTCTTTTTCTTTTTTCTTGCAAGAAATTATTAAACTAATAGATATTAAAACAACTAGAAATTTATAAAACGACATACGATTAGAATTTACATGTTATACAACATACAAAGATCGTTATTTTTTTTATTCTTATAAATCCTATACTAATAATAGTACATACTTAACGTATAACATTTACGTGTCCCATATTGGTTAATACTTCAGGAACTTTATCATCATAAATTACTTCTCCATTTAATTTCCACACATAAGTACCTTGACTCACTGGAAGTCCCTTAAAAGTTCCATCCCAACCTTCAGTTAATGTGGTTGATTTAAAAATGACTTCTCCCCATCTATTGAAAATAAGAAATTCATAGTTTTCTATTTTAATTCCAGTTAAATAAGGTATAAACACTTCGTTAATGTTATTTCCATTAGGGGTAAAACTATTTGGTACATATATCAACTTTTTGGGCTTAATGAATACCTCTTTACACATTCGATCTACACACCCTTCATTATTAATAGCTTCTAAACAAACTTCATAGGTATCTCCTTTATCTGTAGGGAAATCAACACATTCATCCCATACGTTACTGGTGTAATTATTAAAACCATAAGACCAAGTATGATTTAATACATCAATACTATTATTTTGAAAACATACTTCAGTATTAAAAATATCATTCATATCCGAAAGTACCTCAAAATTAGCTGTAGGGTTTTGGTTTACTTTTACGTTTTGTGAAATTGTATCTTTACAACCTTGATCTGATACAACATACAATGTAACCTCTTGTAATCCTACATCTGTATAAGTATAATCAACATCTTTAGTATCTCTATTTTCTCTATCAATTTCCCAAATCCAAGAAACAATATCACCAAACATTATATAACTTTTATTTTTAAAATGTGTTTCATCTCCTAAACACACATCATTAAAGTCAAAGTCAGCAACCGGCATAGGCGAACTTAAAATGTTAACGCTATCTACTACACAAAAGTCTCCTACTACATACATTACCTTATAATTACCTGCTCCATAATTATTATCAGTAATGTTTAATTGACTTTGAGTTTCACCTACTAATTCTAAATCATCTTTAAACCACATAAAATGACCATTATTAACAGTAGAAGAAGCATTTAAAATTAAATCTTCACAAAACCTTCCTGATGAATCAATGGCAACATCAATTGATGACTTAATTTGTATTTCATCATAAAAATAATAGTTACCTCCAAAACCTCCAGATGGTAATATAGCTGGACTACAGTCAGGACCAATAACTAATGTTGTTATATTTTGAGTGGGGACAATCGTAAAATTTACAGTATGCCATGTGCCTGGAGTTACATTAACGACTCTAGAAGCTAATTTTACATAATTAGGATCATTTGTAGGACAACCAAAATACATATCGTTTCCTCCAAAAGGCAAGTCAGCACAGTTGGAAGAACCAAACACTCCAACTTCAAAAGCCGGAAGACCACTACCAATGGCTATTTTAAATGATAGATTATAAGACTTACCAACTACCAAATTTTGCAATAAACAAGCTCCTAAATACTCCTTATATGTATTGTCAATTGGATCAGCAAATAAACCACTTGTTACACCATTCCATGTACCTGCATATCCATTTCCATTTGGCAAAGGTAAAGGTGGATTAGCGACTCCTCCTCTTGTTAAGATGCCACAAGTATTAAAATAATCGGATGTTGCTGCAGAAGCTTGAACCCAATCTTGTGCACAGGATAATTCAGCAGGAGCACTTGGACAGCAATTCATATTTTCAAGAGAATAATTTGGCACATAAGACGGTAACTCACATGCACAATTAGAAATATCTAATGGAGTATTCTTAACAACATTTATAACTCTGTTAACCGTATTTGTTCCACCAAATCCATCAGAAATAGTTAGCGAAACATTGTAATTACCACTTAGTGTATATTTATTAGTTGGATTAATTAATGTGCTGGTATTGCCATCACCAAAATCCCATAAACAACTTACCATTGAGCCTCTACTCATATTTTCAAATGCTACAATATGCTCTGCACATGAAGTTGAATATGCATAATCGGCTACAAGTGTATTTTGTCCCACACTATTAAACGTGATAAGCAAACTAATGATTATATATGTCGTTATTATTTTCATAGGTCTATACACCTAAATTAACGAATCAATTTGAAAATTGGTTGCGAAAAATGGTGTCTATCTAGCCAAAGGTAGATTTGATTAATTAAACGGTAAATAAATGGTATTAATATGCAGATTTTTGACTGTAAAAAAAGGAATATGCTTTACATATCCCTTTTTAGTATTTTAATTAATCTTTATCCGTCTTATAAACTTTCAGTTGGTATACTCCTGTCTACTTTTTTAAATAACCCCTGTAATACTTTACCTGGACCTACTTCAGTAACATCTTTTAAACCGTCTGCAATCATGGCTTCCATAGTTTGCGTCCATTTAACAGGTGCAGTTAATTGAGCAATTAAGTTTTCTTTTATTATCTCTGGATTAGTTTCTGGTTTAGCCGTAACATTTTGATATATTGGGCAGATTGGCTTACTAAAACTAGCTGTTTCAATTCCAGCTTTAAGCTCTTCTTTTGCTGGTTCCATTAATGGTGAGTGAAATGCACCCCCTACAGGTAAAACTAAAGCTCTTCTCGCTCCTTTTTCTTTTAGTACTTCGCAGGCTTCATTAATAGCCTCTACTTCGCCAGATATAACTAATTGCCCAGGACAATTATAATTAGCCGCAACAACAATTCCGTTTATACTATCACAAGTTTCTTCTACGATATTATTGTCTAATCCCAAAACTGCCGCCATAGTAGAAGGTGTTACTTCGCAGGCTTTTTGCATAGCCATTGCACGAGTATACACTAATTTTAATCCTTCTTCGAACGACATACCTCCTGCTGCAACCAAAGCCGAAAATTCTCCCAAAGAATGACCTGCAACCATATTTGGAATAAACTGTTCACTTTTAACTTTTGCCAAAATAGTTGAATGAAGAAAAATGGCTGGCTGAGTAATTTTCGTTTCTTTTAATTGTTCTGGTGTACCCTCGAACATGATGTTCGCTATATCGTACCCTAAAATATCATTAGCCTTGTTAAATAATTCTTTAGCTGTAGAAGATGAATCATATAAATCCTTTCCCATTCCTACAAATTGGGCTCCTTGACCAGGAAAAACGAATGCTTTCATATCTTAAATTTCATTTTTATGCTCAGCTAAAGTATAAAAGTATTTACAAAATCGTTAAAATTCACTATATTTGTTCGCTTTAAGGAGGCACTCAGTTTTTATTGATAAAACATCCTTTTGGCCTTGAAGAGTAAAATCTACTCTTTTTAAACAGTTAATTACAATAATGAATACAGCTATTTCTGATATTAAAATCAAAAAAATTGCTCAATCTCGAATTCATGAGGTTGATTTTGATAACATAAAATTTGGCAGAGAATTTTCTGATCACATGTTTACCATGGAATATAAAGATGGCACTTGGCAAAATCTTGAAATTAAACCTTACCAAAATTTATCATTTAGTCCAGCAATGAGTGCATTACACTATGGACAATCTATTTTTGAAGGATTAAAAGCCTACAGAAAAGGAGATGATGTTTTCATGTTTAGAGCTAAAGATAATTTTGCTCGAATGAATAGATCGGCACATAGAATGTGTATACCCGAAATTCCAGAAGAATTAGTTCATCATGCATTAAAGCAATTACTTACTATTGATGCGAACTGGGTTCCTGGTGGTGAAGAAAGCTCATTATATATTCGTCCATTTTTATTTGCAACTGATGAATATGTAGGTATTAAACCTTCTGCTACTTACAAATTTATCATTTTCACGTGTCCTGTAGGCAGTTATTATACCGAACCTCTTAAGGTTAAAGTAGAAACTGAATATACCAGAGCTGCTCAAGGTGGTGTTGGTGAAGCTAAATGTGCAGGAAATTATGCCGCTTCCCTATACCCTGCCAAACAAGCTCAAGAAAATGGATATCATCAATTAGTATGGACTGATGGGAAAGAGCATAAATATATTGAAGAATCAGGAACTATGAACATCATGTTCATTATAGGGAATAAACTTATTTCGCCTAACTTATCGGGTGCTATTCTTCCTGGTATAACTCGTAATAGTGTACTTACCCTTGCAAAAGATTGGGGATACGAAGTAGAAGAAAGACCTGTTACTGTTGATGAAATAATTAAAGCCGCTCAAACTGGAGAACTAAAAGAAGCTTTTGGAGCAGGTACAGCAGCAACTATAGCACAAATTGCGTTAATTGGTCACGAAGGAATTGATTATAAATTACCCGCTATTGAAACGAGAGAATTCTCTAACAGAGTATATGATTTCTTAAACAACCTTAAAAGAGGTAATGAAACTGATAAATGGGGATGGATTGAAAAAATATAAGGTGTTAAATAAATGATAACCATAAGCCTTCATAAATTATGAAGGCTTTTTTTATGTAATTTTCTTACTTTCTGCATCTATTTAAAAAAGATTTATTTTTGAAAACGCTATTTATCATATTATGTATTTTTCTACTTTCTAATGCTATCATTGGCCAAGAGAAGAATGTATATGTTGTAGGTACTATTCTAAATACAGAAAAAGAACCTGTTCGTGATGCTAAGGTATTTCTTTCAACTTTCAACAAAAAGATTACATTATCTGATAAAAAAGGGAATTTTAAACTTCCTATTACTAAACAAACAAAAGGAGAAATTATAATAAGTCATGTTGCTTACAAACAACAAGCTGTTGCCCTAAACAAAAAACTATTTCGTAAATCAGTTAAAGACACTATATATATAACCATTACCTTAAAAGATAGAGAACTAGAAGTTTTAGTTGTTGGAGGCAAGCAAAAACCTAAACTTGTTTATGGAAGTGAAGAAACTAGTGTAGAGGATTTTTTATTCCATGAAGACAAGCTGCTCCTTCTCTCCTATTCTAAATCTATAGAAAAAGATCCTTTATTAAAACTAGTAGATCAACAACAAAACTTAATTTGTGAATATGAAGCACCCAAGGGTGTGACTTCTTTATACACTGACTTCGAAAACAAACATTACCTCATAACCAAAACGAAAATTTATTTAATCACAATTGCTAATAAAAGCATTAGACTTAGAGAAGTTGACAAAAAACTGTTTAATGATTTTACTTCTAAAATTATTGACACCATTAATGGGCATTTTTTGTATTCGAATTTCTCTCCTTACTACCCTGCTTTTGATATTTTAAAACAGCCCAAAATCGAAGCTAAATCATCTGTTTTACAGCACATAGAAGATGAATTTATGATGGATTTATATCGATCGGAATACAAATATGCCTCTACAAAAGATAAACTATGGGCATTTAAACAAGAAAACCGAACAGGTATAGATAAGGAAATTTGGATAGGAGCTCAGAGCTTTACCAGTAGTCCATATTATAAATCGTTATACGCACCTTTATTCGTATTAGAAGACACTATTCTAGTATTTGATCACTATGGAGATAGGCTTCACAAATTTAACCCAGACTTTACTAAATTTGATTCCATTCCCATTCATTACCATAAATCTAAAAAAGATAAAAGGTGGGAACAGCCTTTAATTAAAGATAAAGAAGCACAAAAAATGTATGCGTTATTTAAATCTGGTGGCTACCATTATTTAAAGAACATAAATCTGCTTACTGGACAAGCAGAATATGCCTTTAAACTCTTTTACCGTTACTCTGAGCATGTTAAAACAAAAAATGGGTATACTTACTATATCTATCGTCCTTTTGAGTCTACGCAGAGGAAGTATTTGTATAGGGAGAAGATTTTGGGGAAGGAGGAGTGACTAAAACCTAATCCCTACTCCAACATTAACAGTGTATCTATTAGGAAAGACATCTCCATTAACATCTGTAGTTCTTCTTTGATTAACGGGTAATAGTGGATTATCATTATTTACAGTACTCCATGTCATACTATAACCATTTAGCGGTACATTTACATCTAAATAAAATTTAGAACTAAAATTCCATGTAATTCTTGGAGTAATGTTTACATCAACTCCTCTATCGGTATTAGTATAAGGAAATGAGGTGCTTTGATTTGCTGCATAATGAGCACTAGAAAAACGCGCATTTAATCCTCCTCCTAAATAAAAACTAAGCTTATTATATTTAAAAAGCTCATAATTAGTAGAATATCGAAGTCCAACATTTACTAACCTAACATTAGAGTGTGTAACCGTTCTAGAAACATCATTTCCTCCAAGTCCTCTAAAACTAAATTCAGATAATTCAATCTCATGATTATATCGCTTGTCTTTACTAAAACTAACAGCCGGACTAAAACGACCAAATGCAACCGAAGAGCTTCCAGTTTGTGCATCTACCATAGTTTGCCCATATAGTTTAAAACTAAACCTACGGGTTTTATTTACCTCATCTTGAGATAAACCAACAGATGTGCATGCTAATAACAGCAAGAATATAAACGTATATTTTTTCATTAAAAATCAGTGATTTACTGCAAATATAACTCATAAGCATTCATTATATTACTTATAAACACTTTTTAACATTTTAAATATGCATTATAATTATATCACGAACAGAATTAATTAATGGTTCAAATCAATATATTTGTTGCTTGAATTCATAAAAAACAATACACGTGAAAAAGACAAAAATTATTGATTTACTTCAAGACCAACAATTAATTGGATCGGAAGTACTTGCAAAAGGTTGGGTAAGGACATTTAGAAGCAATCGTTTTATTGCTTTAAATGACGGAACAACTATCAATAATATTCAAATTGTTATTGATTTTGAAAACATGAATGAAGATGTTCTTAAACGCATTACCACAGGTGCTGCTCTTAGCATTACAGGTAACTTAATTGAATCTCAAGGAAAAGGACAATCAGTTGAAATTGAAGCTACTTCAGTTACTGTGTTGGGTGATGCTCATCCAGATGAATATCCTTTGCAACCAAAAAAACACTCATTAGAGTTTTTAAGAGAAAATGCTCACTTACGTTTTAGAACCAATACATTTAGTGCTGTATTTAGAATAAGGCATGCTATGTCGTATGCTATTCATCAGTTTTTTAATGACAGAGGTTTTTACCATATGCATACCCCTATTATAACAGGATCGGATGCAGAAGGTGCTGGTGAAATGTTTAGAGTCACAACTCTTGATTTAGAAAACCCTCCAAAAACTGAAGATGGTAAATTAGATCTTAAAGAAGATTTTTTTGGTAAAGAAACTAATCTAACGGTATCTGGTCAATTAGAAGCTGAACTTGGAGCACTAGCGCTTGGTCAGGTATATACATTTGGACCAACTTTTAGAGCAGAAAACTCGAATACATCAAGACATTTATCTGAGTTTTGGATGGTAGAACCTGAAGTTGCATTTAATGATTTAAATGA
>JAHDBM010000068.1 GCA_020630395.1 Flavobacteriales bacterium | reverse complement strand
GACTAAGAGAAGCATTGTTTTATATTGATACAGCTGTTCGTATTAACGAAACAGGTATTAATCGTGAGATAGAAGAAAGAGCTAAAGAAATGATGATTAATAAAAAGGCATCAGTTAAAGCACAGATGAAGTAGGATGACGAATCAAAGACCATTAACTAAAGAAGAAGTTAAGATTGGAAACAAGTATTTTTATACAATTATACCAGTTGTCTTAATAGTCGGTTTAATTTTAGTTGTGTTGCATTATGCAACAAGTTTACCTCCAATTGCAAGAATAGCGGGTGCCGTAATAGCATGTGTGGTAGCGCTAATTTTCTCTAGAACCTATGTACAGGTTAAGAAAGATTTAAATAGGGGAGTAGCTAAAGATAAAGAAGGTACTGTTGTTCAAAAAATAAAGTTAGGAGGAGGTAGAAGTACAGGGTCTGGTATAGGTGTTAGTAGGGGTGGAGGAAGGTCGAAAACAACCTCATACATTATTTGCATTGATGACGAAAAATTTCATATTAGAGCACGTCACTATAAAAAAGTTACTAAAGGAGATAAGGTAAGGTTGACTTATTTACCTATATCTATGTTTATATTGGGAATAGATAAACATTAAGACATACTCATCATAGTGATAATTAAAAACCCAATAATAGCTAGCAAACCTCCTAGTATATAGTAGGTTAATCCAGTCCCTAAAGACCTAAATAGACTTCCAGTATAACTAATTCCAAATGTTATTTTTCCTGATATGGTAGAATAAGTTAGTATGACAACAAAACCAATAAGACCTGAAAATGGAATAGTTATCATAGAAGAAATAATTTTAGAGAATAACAAAAACACAAAAATGAAGGTTTGTATATGAATAGCAAATACTAAATAATCAACATAGAAGTGTTTTTTTCTATAAAAAAACCACCTTAGTATTAGAGCTAATAAAGGGATTAGTATAAATAAAAACATAGGTGTTTTTTGCTTAATTTGCTTTTTTACTTTCGACATGTTTTCAGGATCACTCATTCTGGTAATAAACCCCTGAATACCGTTTAGCATTTGTATAGAAGCTGAATCCATTCCATTAAGATCCTCTTTATTGACATCTACAGTTGTATTTATAGTATTGAACTCAATTTCACCTTTGTCATTCATAAAAGTATCACGAATAATGGTAGGATTTGAATCTCTATTTGTCCCTACTAATTTCATGTTAGATTCTTGATTTAACCAAGAAGACATTAAAAAGAAAATAAAGGAGATAAAAATATATAATCGAATAGGAGGAATATACTTTTTTCTTCTGCCTGTAATGAACTCTTTAGTTAAATATCCAGGTTTAAACATAAGAGGATATAGGCTTCTAAAGAGTTTGCTGTCAAAAGTCCAATAATCTTGCAAAAAATCTTTTGTAAGCAGTTTTATTGAAGCTCTTTTAATGTGGTTTTCTTGTCCACATTTAGGACAAAACTCCATCCAGGGTTCAAGTCCTTTGTTGCAATTTAAACAATGATCTTTTTTCCTTCTTTTTTTAGCCATTGCTTAAAATTACATTATTTTTCAAAGATTTTAATGTAATCATTAAGCTTAGCTATATCATGTAAAACATTACCATGGCCAAAACAGATTGTTGTTGGCTTTAAATCAATAATCTTTTTAATTGATGCTAAGTTTTGTTTTTGATCTACAGTTGTAAACAATGGAGGTAAATGTAATCCTTCTTTTAGGTTAAACATGTTTATGTTTAATAGTACATCTCCAATAATAGCTACACCATCATCTTCTCTAAAAAATGAGATATGTCCAGGTGTATGTCCAGGTGTATCAATTACTTTAAAACCTCCAACATTATCACCTTCATGGAGTACGCTATCAACTTTACAAGTCGGATTAGTACCTTTTTGATTTAACAATTCAGTAAAACCAAATTTTGGAAAACGATATCCAATTACTTTCTGACCATTTTCAACTAAATCTTTTTCGTATTCACCACACCACAAAGGAATACTCAGTTTTTTAAGAATTTCTTTACTTCCTCCTTGATGATCTAAATGAGAATGTGTTAAGGCATGTGCTTTAATATCATAGTTGTTTAATGATGCTAATATTGTTTTAGCAGATAGCCTAGTTCCCGCGTCTATTAAAACGTCTTCAATTACGTAACAGTTTAATCCGTTTTTAGGTGCGAGAGAAATTTGATATACATCTTTAGCTATTTCGATCATAATAAAAAGTTAGTTATTGCTATACATATCATAGACAATACCATCAGTTAACCCAACTTTAGGAACTATGATTTTTTTAATGCCACATTTTTTCATGATAGTAAGGTAAATTTTCCCAGCAGGTTCAATAACATCCGCCCTATCATATCGTAAACGATATTGCTCAATTCGCTCTTCAGGAGTTAATTCTTTTATAGCATCATATAGCGACTTAAATTTATCATAACTCATGGGTTCTAAATAATCATTTTTTGATAGTTTAAAATATCTATTGATATTGCCTCCTGTTCCAATAGCAGTATAGTGAGTGTCATCTTTTTTTAGTTCTCCAAGCCATTCATCTAGGTTGTCCCAAACCGTATCTTTTACTTTTCCTTGTAACATCCTTACAGTACCTAAGGGAAAAGATTTAGCTTTAATTCTTTTTCCTTTTCTGTAAACAGTAATTTCAGTACTTCCTCCACCAACATCAATAAAAATATAAGCTTCTTTTTTGCTTAATGCATGGGTGTATATAGAGCTAAAAATAAGATCGGCTTCTATTTTTCCATTAATTAATTCTATCTCTATTCCTGTATGATAGTTAATAGCTTCAATAATTTTTTTACTGTTTTTTGCCTCACGCATTGCAGATGTAGCACATGCACGATAGTCTTTTATACCATAAACATCCATTAATAACTTAAAAGATTGCATGGTTTTAATCATAGCATTTTCTTTAAAATCAGATATTTTACCTGTAGCAAACACATCTTCACCAAGCCTTATGGGAACTCTGGTTAAGGATAGCTTTTTTATTTGAGTATACTCTTTTAATTCTACAACATGAGCGATTAACAGTCTGACGGCATTTGAACCAATATCAATTGCTGCGTAATTGTTTTTCGTGTTTATAGACATGAGTTTAGTGTTTAAGTTTAACTATAATATAATGCAATGAAGTTGTTTATCAAAATTATAAAATATCATGAATTATTGTTAATTTGTATTGTATTTGTAAATCAATATAAGTAAATGGAGTTACCAAGATTTTTATTAGCCGATTCATCAGCTTTACCAGATGATATTTTTGTTATTCATACTGAATACCCAAGATTTATTTTAAACCTATCGGATGATGACATTGAATGGTTTGATGATATAGAAAAAGAAAAAGAAGAAGAGCTAGTAAAAGAAATAGAATATTTGGTTAAAGAAGCCAATAACTTCTATGAAGATGAAATGGCTAAATACGAAGAAGCAGAAGACTAATACGCTTAGATGAAAGAAAACAGAATAACTATTGATAAACAATTGGATTATGTTATACCAAACATAGAAGATTGGCCTATATACAGGTTATATCAAGATAAGGAGCGTTTTATTCAAGAGATTATTGATTTAACACTCGAAAATTCTGCATGGCTAACAAAAGATGCTAAAACCCTAAGAAAAGAGTTGAAAAATATTCTTTACCAAGAAAAAATTAGGTTAACGCAAACTCCATGGAAATCAGATGATCCCAAAGAGAAAGAATTTTGGAGGGACGTGAAGAAAAAAATTATAGCAACATCTACATTAGAATATCAAAATGATACTTCAGATGTAGATAAGCAAATATTAAGAGATATATTGGAGTATTACGGTCACGAAATGGTGGCTAATTTTAGGATAAAAACGTATAATAAAGTACAAAAAGTATTGCCATTTGTATATGCTCGTTTAATGAGTAGTGCAAAACAATTTTTCTTTAAATTTTTTAGTTCCAAAATGACCATCTATAATAAGATGAAGATTACGGGAGATATTGATTTAATAAGAGATTTATCCAAAAAAGGTACAGTAGTAGTTGTTCCAACTCATTTTAGTAACCTAGATTCTCCTACTATTGGTTTGAGCTTAAGTTCTATTGGTTTATCAGCCTTTACTTATGGTGCAGGAGTTAACTTGTTTACATTAAATGCATTATCTAAATTAATGAATAATTTAGGTGCTTATAAAGTTGATAGAAGAAGAAAGCACAGATTGTATACTGAATTTTTAAAGAATTATTCTACTGCTGCTATTACTAATGGAGCAAATAGTTTGTTTTTTCCTGGTGGGACAAGATCAAGATCAGGAGCTATTGAAAATAGGCTTAAATTAGGCTTGTTAGGCACTACTATTGAAGCGCAAAGAATTAATTTAGAAAAGAATGGAGATGACGCAAAAAAAATATTTATTGTGCCAGCCACATTGAATTACCACTATGTTTTTGAAGCTTATTCACTAATAGATCAACATTTAAAGCAGGAAGGTAAAGAAGAATTTTTAATGGATGAAGATCATTCATCATTCGGAGCATTAAAAAGAGCATACAAGGTTATTACTGCTAATGCGGGTATGCACATATCTTTTGGGCCACCAATGGATGTGCTTGGTAATGAAGTAGATCAAAATGGAGATAGTTATAATAAAATTGGGCATAAAGTAGATATCGTAGACTATTTTACGTTAAACAGGCAGCTAACCCAAGATAAACAAAGAGACCAGCAATATACACAGTTATTGGGAGATGCCATTGTAGAAAAATTTAAATCTCATTGTGTGGTATTGTCTAGTCATTTGGTAGCATTTGTTGGCTTTCAAATTTTACGAAAGCGTTTTAGTCATTTTAGTATTTATGAAGTATTGAGGCTTCCACCAGATGAAACTACTATACCAAAAGTTGAATTTGAAATTATTTTTGAGCGGGTTAGAGATGCTTTGTTTAAGATGCGAGATGAAGGAAAGATTTTATTGTCAAAAGATATTGATTTGCCTAAAGATGAGTTAATTAAACAAGGGATTAAGTTTGTGGGTAACTATCATAATAAAAAGGTGTTGAGAATGAATCGACATGGTATGATATTCACAGAAAGCATGAAGTTACTTTACTTTTATCATAACCGTTTATCGGGGTATGGTTTAGAAAATAGAATTTAATATGGAGAAGAGAAGAGTAGGCGTCATTGGTTCTGGTAGTTTTGGATTGGCTGTAGCTAATCTTATCTCGCACAATTATGATGTCATATTATATTCTAGAAGACAAGAAGTAGTTGATAAGATTAACAATACACACAGGCATAAAAATCAATCACTTCGGGACAATATAGTAGCTACTAATGATATTCCAACCATAACAGATGAATGTTTTTTAATTTTTCCTATCATACCATCTTCTAATTTTAAAGAGATGTTGGAGCAGTTTAAAGAGCATTTATCTCCAAGACATATTCTTATTCATGGAACAAAAGGTTTTCATATCGATAATAATTTAGATCATGTAGAGTCTTTAAAAAAAGAAGAGGTTTTTACTATGTCAGAACTTATACTGAAAGAGACATCAGTAGTTAGGGTAGGTTGCATGGCAGGACCAAATCTTGCACGTGAAATTGCTGAAGGTCAATTAGGCGCAACAGTAATTGCTAGTAGATATAACGAAGTAATTAAAGAAGGACAAAAGGCATTAAATAGTAAGCTGTTTAGAGCTTTTGGTAGCAATGAAACTACAGGAATAGAATTAGCTGGTGTTTTAAAAAATTATATTGCTATTGCCTCTGGTATGTTAAATGCAATGGGGTATGGAGACAATACAAAATCTCTATTGGTTACAAGAGGTATGGCAGAAATGATATACATAGGTAGAGCATTAGGAGCTAACGAGAAGGCGTTTTTAGGTATGGCAGGAATAGGCGATCTAATGGCAACTTGTAATTCTAAATTAAGTCGAAATTTTAGAGTAGGATACTACTTAGCTCAAGGTAAAAAATTAGATGATATAGTTCAAGAAATAGGAGAAGTAGCTGAAGGGATAAAAACACTAAGAGTTATTAAATTACTCGATTCTTATGGATTTAATGCGCCTATAGCAAAAGCATTATATAATATCGTTTATGGCGATTGGAGTATAGAAAGTGGAGTTTCGTATTTAATGAGTAGACCAGTTAGTTTTGATGCAGATTATGTTGAGTAGGATAATACACATATTATCAGTTTGTTTAGTAATATTAAGTTTATTTGGAGGTAATTCATTTAGAGCTTATAGCCAAGATATATCGGGTAATATTATTAATGCTTTTGATAGTGTGTACATGGTAGATACTAATAAGGCACAAAAGTTAATAGCTGAATTTGATGAAAAAATAGAATTGATTTCTAAAAACAAAATAAAAGATTCCTTAAGAGGTATTAATTTTTTACTGAAAGCTAAATATCTAAAGTTTTATAAGAAAGATTTTGACTTAGGGGTGAAGTATTTTGATTCTGCTTTACATTATTTTCGTAAAATAAAAGATACTAATTATACTTTAATTACAAGCATTTCCTATGCAGGAATGTATAGTGATTACGATAAAATAGCTAACATTGTCCTTGAAGTAGAGCCAATGAGTTTGGTATTTAATGATTCTGTTATAATTTACAAAACGTACGGTCATTTGGCAAGGGCAGAATACATTAGAGGAAATATACTAACTTCCTTTGAGCACTTTAAGAAAGGAGAACGATATGTTAAAACAGAAACCCAATATAAAGAGACAAATATATATCATGATGCATCATTAATATACAAGCGATTGGGGTTAAACTCATACGCATTAAAGTATCTGAATAAATATTTAGAGCTTCAATTAAAAGAAGATGATCAGTGTGGAATATACAATGCGTATTCATTGATAGCAAAAAATTATCAATCGGCTAAAAAGTATGAGAAAAGTTTAGATTATTTAAGCAAAATTGATGATAAGGTTTATTGTGGTGCTTATACCTTAAATTACAAATTAGATTTAGCAAGGACATACGTAGGTTTAGGAATGTTGGATTCGGCAAAAAAATGTCTTAGAAATTTTAAAATAGCTGATGGTGTAGCAGGAGAAATAGCTAAAGTAAACATTAATCAAATTTATGGTCAAATATATATAAATGACCAAGAATATGATAGTGCAATTTCTTTATTTGGCAGTTTGATAAGAAGTTACGAAGAAGGAGGTAGAAAACATTTAACGGGGCATTTACATCATAGAATTGCAATTTGCTATGAAAAAAAAGGAATGTTGTCCAATGCCATTAAGCATGCCGAGACTGCATCATCTTTGGTTAGAAATATTAAAAAGGATAAGTTATTCTTAAAGATTAATAAATACCTAGCTACACTTTACAAAAAAAATGGAAATTATTTAAAAGCTATAATTAGAATTGAGCAAAATGACTCAGTCAGAGCTTCAATAAATGAATTAGAAACTGCCATATTAATAAAAGAAGGGGAATATGCTTTAGAAAATCAGTTGCTTGAAAACGATAAGCGTAATTTAATTAAAGATAATGCACTAAAGGAAAGTGAGCTAAATCAATCACGTAACCGATTGTTTTACAGGGGTTTTATCTTGTTTGCGTTAGTCATTTTATTAGTTGTTTTGTTTTTTATGTTTAGAAGTTATAGGAAGCAAAAAGCTAAAGAAAAATCAATTTTGTTAAAAGAAATTGAAGTTAACCGAGAGGAAATAATACTCTTACATGAACAATTGGAGAATAGAAAGAAACTAGTAGCGGAAACAAGGTCAAACCTTACCAAAGAATCAGTACTTGAAAAACTTAGATCTAGTGATGATTGGATAGAGTTATTTGTTTGTACCGAAAGTTTATATGATATTAAATTTAATGAGGTATCGAAAGTATTTAGTAGCATTACTAAAAAAGACCTTAAAACCATAGCGCTTACGTTTTATAAACTATCGAACAAGGAAATTGCGAATATTTTATTCATTACCGAAAGTGGAGTTAAAAAAAGAAAACAAAGAATACGCGCTAAGCTAGGAGTTAGTTTAGGAGAAGACATAGATGACTTTTTACTTTCTAAAACACATAGCTAATCAAGCTATAATTTGTGTTTATATATCTGATTATGGGTGTCAATTATAATCTAATCATATTATTCTTTAAATAGTTCTTAAAAAATATCAGTCCTTTTCCATGTCAAAATGAATAAATCTTTAGGGCGACACAGGGCGACAAAAGTATACACTAAGGAGACATTTCAATAATAATAAGGTCTGGAGGAGTTTTACATGACTTGTTTGTTTTATCATTGCATTGTTAATTTTAAAACAATAAGTGATATGAGGTCAGTATTAATTCTTACAGCTTTTCAGCTTGTATTTTTATCCTTAAAGGCAGAATACTTTATAAGGAAAACTCAAAATGATTTTTGTGCTACATCAGTTTATGAAGGAACTGTAAAAATATATGCCACTGGTAATAGTGGACCTTACACCATAACTAATGCCATAGGAACTGAGTTAGGCACTATTTCATCAGGACAAACAAATAAAACAATAGGAAATCTTAAATGGGGTACACATACGTTTACGGTAATGAACAACTACGGATGTAAGTATGATTTAAGTATAGAAATATTAAAAGTAAATTGCGGAACTTGTCCAACCTCTAGTGATCGTAATTTTGATGATTATCTTTTTACTTCATCATCTACTATAACAGGACTAAGTGCATTTTCACTAAAGCAGTTAAAGAAGTACTTTACTAGTGACTTTATAATTGATTCTGATATACCTCAAGGGAAAATATGTGTTGAAGATCAATGTATTTATTCGAATTCAATAGGCACGGGTAAGATCATGTATAGTAATTTACGAGAATTAAGAAAAAGGTTAAAAAACCTATCCAATACGCTTACTGTAGAATTAGAAGATCAATGGGGTAATCCCGTAACAGGTACATATAGTTTTTTAATAGGTAGAATGACATTTTCGGGTTTACAAAGTGGTAGCTATACACTAAAGGTTTTATTAACAAATAGTAAAGGCACTAAAATAATCTCAACAAAAACTCTTCAGGTTCTTCAAAAGAATTGTAGTCCAAAATCCATTAAAGCATTAACGTTATCTAATCAAACAGATTCAACAATGAATAGCTTAACAAATAATTGGGATATATATGCTAAGCAGTTAAATAATGGGGCAGTAATAGAAGATAGTGCAGATTATGCTAGTCTAGAGCTAATGGCCTATCCTAACCCATTTAAAACCTATTTAACAGTTAATATTAAATCAAGCAATTTATTTAATGGGAGTTTAGTCATGTTAAATGCATTGGGAGAGGAAGTAGAAGTATTATTACCATCACAAAATATAGGTAATAAGACATTACAAATAGATTTAAATAAGCTTCCAAATGGAGTTTATCAATTGGCAATTTTAGTAGATGAATTAAAAGTAGTATCAACAAGAATAGTAAAAATAAAATAATATGAAAAGTCTAATTTTCAAAGCATTAATAATAGGATTAGTATTAACTATTTCTTTTTCAGGTTCAACTCAAATTACAGACATCAATGGTGAAGTTACACCACATAGTCCAGAAGTAAATTCATTAGGTAAATATATAGATCATCCTGTAGATTTATCAAGAGGTATTACAAATATATCTGTTCCAATTTATGCGTTAACAGAGGGGGATTTAACGCTTCCTATTAGTTTATCTTATCACAGTCAAGGTATTGTGGTTTCATCAGTATCTAGTTGGGTTGGGTCTGGTTGGAATTTAATGGCAAGTGGTGTTGTTTCAAGGTCAGTAAATGGAATTCAAGATGATTGGAATGCAAATGGAATAAATCTTCCAAAATATGGCTGGTACCACAGTCCTCAGCCACTTTCCGCTTTGGATTATGATAAGACTAGTCATGAGCCAAGTGGTTACAAGTTAGATTCTATTAATATGCTGTTAGATGGTAAAATAGATAAAGGACCAGATGTTTTCAGTTATTCGTTACCAACTGGTTATACGGGTAAATTTTATTTCGATCACAACAAAGAAGTTAGGTTTATAGATAACCATGATAATTTAAAAGTTACTGTTACGACTGGTTCTTTAGGTCATTTTGAATCTTTTGAAATATTAGATCTTAAAGGAATACGATATGTTTTTTCAGCAAAAGAATACACAGCTAATGAGCATAATATTACTTCTTTGTCCAATCCATTTTTCGAACATGCTGCAAATGCTTGGCATTTAACAGAGATGAGTAATGTTAATGGGACTAATAAAATTTTCTTTGAGTATGAAGAAGAATATTATGAGTATTATACAAAAAACTCATGTAAAGTGTTAACAACCAACAGAAACCTGGTGACAATTCATGCTAGCATGACACCAGCAGAAGCTCTTGCAGCAATGGCTGCAAATCAAGCATGCCAACAAGATGATTATTGCGCACCATATTTAAAAATACATGTAAAAGGAAAAAGACTATCTAAAATTAGTGCGTTAGTAAATAACATAGAAATAGATTTTAATTCTTCAACAAGACCTGATATAGGTTTAGTTGGATCGGCTGAACGTTTAGATGATATATCAATAGCTTTTCCATCTGGTAAATGCATTAAACATAAGTTTCAATATTATAATTTAAGAGACAATGCTGCACCTGGTCCAACAAAAATTACAAGATTTAATCTAGAGTCTCTTCAAAAGTCAACTTGTAATAATACTATAGTTGAACCTCCGTATAAATTTTATTATAATGATAGTATTAAAAATGGACATCTGTTTTTTCCCAAAAGAAATAGTTCAGCAATTGATCATTGGGGATATTATAATGGACAAAATCAAAATGCAGTTAATACACCAAATATACCAACATCAGAATTATATGATCAATTTCAAAATTTAATAGGAGTTCCTGCTACATCTAATAATAGAGAGTCGAAAGAAGAAACAATGTTGTTAGGTATGTTAAATAAAATTAACCATCCATTAGGTGCTGTTGATACGTTTACTTTTGAAGCGAATAGAGTTTCGGGTTATGAATACTGGGATTCTAGAGAAGTGTTTCAATTTAATTATGATAATTGTGGAATTAATTTACCACCTGCCGAATATTACCATACCATGACTTCTGAACAAATACAACATGCAAAATATGATTTATTAGTAAAAGCATGTCCATCATCAGGTCCAGGTTCTCAAACTTACACGATACAATTAGAATTTTTAGATCAAAGTTATGCTACTATTAGAAATCCTATAACAGTTTCAGAAACTAATCCAGGCACATTTCAAGGAACTAGAAGAGCAGATTTATCTTCTATATTATCTTCTTATATAAATGCAGGAGATGTAGTAAGGTTTAAACTATCTGTTATTGGTAGTTCTAATGCTGAAGCTAAATTTAAAATGTATTATCATAGAAAAATTAACAGTCCTCAAGCAAAAGTAGGAGGGTTAAGGGTTAAAAAGATTAAAACAATTCATGATGGAATAGTATCAGTAAAAGAATTTAATTATAATACTAATGGAGGTGCTAGTTATGTGAGTTCAGGAAGGTTAGTTCAATTTCCTAGTTATGTAGGTGCTTATGAGTCTTTTGGGTCAGTGGGACAAGAGCTGGATATATCAAATCAAGATCATTCTAACTTCTCACTTTCAAGTGTAGATGGAAGGCATATTTGTTATGAAGAAGTTAGAGAAAACTATTCTGATGGATCGTACAAACTCAATTATTTTAGAAAAGGACAGGATCCTATTCCCCTTAATTTCAATCATGCTTATGCTAATCATTATACTCCTATAGATGCAAACAAAGGGTTGTTAGATAGTAGTAAAGTATATAATAGTAATGGCATGCTAGTTTTAGATGAGGCATTTGAGTATGCTATTTACAGTGAGAGTATGACATCAGAGTCAGATAAATTACCATTCGATTATTCAGTAATGGTTTGTGAAAATCTAAATAGAGATCTATTAGGAGGATTGTTACCACATTATCCCGCGCTTGTTGTAAGCTTGTACAATCCTAGATCATCTTATTCTAAATTAACTAAAACCAAAAAGATTACTTACAATGAATTAGGTCAAGAACCATTAGTAGATATTGGAAAAATTACCTATGATAGTCATAGAAATATAAGTGAGCAAACTCAGTGGAGGGAAACTGATGGAGATGTTACGTTAAATGGCGAAGATCATGCAATAACAAAAAACTTCTACTTATATGATGGTGTTGGATTTGGCACAGGTGCAACAACTGTAGAGGCATTTATGCAAACCAAAAATCTAGTAGGAGTTCCTTATAAAACGGTAAATAAGCAAAAAATAGGATCTGGAAGTTATAAATTAACATCAGGGAGTAAAGTAGAGTATACCCTAAATTCAGGCAAATTAGTATTAGAAAAAACATATGGTTTACAACATGGTGTATTTTACCCCGTAAACAAAGTGTTAACATGGGATTATAGAGGGAAGCCAGTTAATGTTAAAGCCTATAAAATAGGGGCTAATATAAACTCTAGTATGCTAGATGATAATTTAACAAAAAACTTTTGGGTACAAGATAAACTTGTTAGAAGAGAATATACAAGTGATCATGGAGTACAATCTACGGTATATGGATATAATACAGATGATATGTTAACTTCCATTACTGATCATAATAATCAAATTATAGCTTATAAATATGATGATTTAAATAGACTAGAAATAATATCTAAAGGTAAGGCAGTTGGTGAAACCGATTTTAGACAGTGGACAACTATTGATTATAATTATAAATTAAATGCTGCTGGTAATTTTGTGTCTGGAGCTAATAATGAAATTATTTCGACTCAACACTTTTTATCTTCAGGAAGTAATGCAGTACCTAATCAAATTACAAAATCAATATTAGATGATTACGGTAGAGATAAAAGTAAAGTTAAATTAGCTTATGCCCCAGATGGAACTGATGCAATAATGAATTCACAAATTTATGATCCTCTAGGAAGGTTAGCATCTACAATGACTATAGGGGAAGGTATATCATCTAATACTTATGAAAATGCAGCTACCAATAGATTGTTGTCAAGAATAGAACCTTTTGGTAGTACTAAATTTTCTTATGGACATAACGCTCGATCTCTTATTATTAATGGGAAAACATATTTAGCAGGAACACTTAGCAAGCAAAAAGTTGTTGATACTGATGGTAATCAAACAATAGTATATAAAGATTTTATAGATCGAGAAATTCAAATTATTAGGCCTGTTACTATCAATGGATCACTACAATATGCTAAAACTTCAAAATCATATAATGATTACAATCAAATAGAGCAAATTACTCCTCCATCTGGTAGTTCATATTTATATACATATAATGATAGAGGAATGCTCATTAGCAAAAAAGTACCAACAGAGTTATTTGCCCAACAAATTTATTATGATGTTTTTGGCAGACAACTAGCTGTAAAGGATGCAAACGATAATATCATAGCTATTAAATATGATGATTTAGGGAGAGAAATTGAAAAAGGAGAGATTAGTTCAATTTCTCATATAGATCAATTAAATCATATAGCTAATATACCAACTAGTATAGAAAAAATTCATCATACAACTTCTTATCAAGAAACTCCGGGAGGTAACCCAATGGATTGGATTGAAAATGAATCAGAAGTTAACATGTCTACCATTAATAATCCTTCACCAATCTTTTACAACACAGATTATATACATGATAATATTGGAAGAGTAATTAGAATTGAAAAGGATAACCACAAAGGAGGATTAGAGGTAATTCGTAATTACTACAATAATGCAAACATAGTATACAAAGAAGAAACTGATCATAACAAAAGTAATATAACGTTTGCACCAGAAGTAAATGTTGTTAAAGATTTCACTTTTGATAATGGTTTAAGACAAACAGATACTTACTTACAAATTAGTGGAATTAGTGGAACTCAACATACTTCCAATTTAGTATATAATAATGAGCTACAACTTATTCAAAAGAATTTACAGGAAACAATACCAGGTGAATTTTTACAAAGTATAGATTTTAATTATGATGCAGCAGGCAGGTTAGTACAAATAAACGATTTAGCAGATGTTAATAATGAAGATTGTTTAGCTGATAATTATTGTGATATTCATCTTAGTATCGATACTATTCAAGTTGGTGGAATTCTTCAAGCAGAAATACAATCAATTAACTATTTAGATCCAGTGACAGGAGAAACGAATATACCAGGAATTTCATTTCCTTACACATTGGATTTCTCTACAAAAACAGCTTTAATTAATGGAATTGAAAATTGGTTAAACACAGCAGGATATAAGCATGATGAAGTAATGATAAATGATAGTTTAAATCTTATGGTAATTATACAGTCTAATGCACCAATAACAAATTTAGCGCAGTTAACACAAACACATACTGCTATTGTTGCTAATTGCTGTGGTGGTGTTGAATCAACTGATTTATTTGCTGAGAAAATAAATTATGGAACATTAGGGACTACTATTAACTCAATAGAGTGGTCTACAACCTGTAATGAATATAGCAAATATGCATATGAATATGATGAATTGAAACGTATGACAGCTGCAAATTATTACAGTAAATCAGCTATTGGTGATAATTGGGCAACACCTGGCTTAGGAGGTGTTTATGGAGTTTCAGTAGAGTACGATTTATTAGGTAACATAAGTTCTTTAAAGAGAAATGGAAAAGTAAATGGATCAATCGTTAAAATAGATAATTTAAGATATGATTATGCTGGCTCAACAGGAAGATTAGCGCATATAACAGAATCTACAGGTGTAAATTACAACAATTATGGTCAAAAAGGAAATACATCTTATATGTATGACGCTAATGGCAATGTTACCATAGAGCAGAGTAAAGGAATTGCATTAGATTACAATGTTTTCGATTTACCATCAAGTATATCTAAAACAACAAGTGGCGATAATATTCAAAATGTATATAGTGGTAAACAAAATAGATTACAAAAGATATTAACTGTTGGAGGTAGCCAAAGAATTAAAGATTACATAGTAAACTTTGAATATGTTACTGAAAATGGAACAACTCAATTAGAAGCTGCTTATTTTGATTTTGGTAGAGTATTGTTTTTTAATGGGCAAACTATTATGGAGTTTGCTATTCATGATCACTTAGGAACTCCAAGAGTATATTTTACTGATCGAGATAATAATAATATCATTACTAAAGCTGATATTCTTCAAGAAGTACATACTTATCCTTTTGGATTAGAAATGAATGAAATGGCGAGTAACACTATTGGTCAAGAAAATGCATATCAATATAATGGGAAAGAAATTGATGAAGAGTTGGGATTGGAATGGTATAATTATGGAGCAAGATTTTATGATCCAGCAATAGCAAGATTTCATACTGTAGATGCTTTAGCAGATCACAAAAAACAAGTAGATAAATCTACGTACGCTTATGCATGGAATAATCCTGTGAGTCTTGTCGATTTAGATGGTAACTGCCCTGATTGTGAAGAAGAAGAGGGAGAAGAGGAAGAAGAAGGTAAGGAAGAGCAAACAGATCCAATCATAAAAGCTAATCATCAATTTAAAATTTACGAGTTCAAAATTGATGATGAAAGAAAAGTGACAATTAAAATTGGAACTGATGGAAATGGAGATGTTAAGATTACTGTGGATATATCAGCAGATATAGGATCTCCTGCCGGAGGAATATTTGTATCTCCAAAAATTATGGTAGGGGCTACAGAGCTGAAAGGAGGTGGATATAGGTTTAGTGTAGGAGGAGAAATTAAGTTTGGCACAAGAACTCCAAAGAATCAATATGCTGGATTAGAAGCTTATGGTACAGTAGGTGTTGAAGGATCATTTGTTTTGGATGAGAATTTTGGATTTTCAGAAGGTGATTTTGGCATGAAAGATGTAAAAACCGGAGTAAAAGGGAAATTTTTAACTTATGAGGGATCTATAGAAATAAATCTTTCTGAAACCGGTAGACAAATGGTGGAAGCAGGTAAAGTAAATAAAATACATAATGAAAGGGTGTGGTATGATTTTCAAAGAACAGATTGGAATAATGGTTGGAACTTAATGAAACTTTTCAAATATTAATATTATAAACGCTTTAATTATATTTAGCAAACATCCTTAGACAAACTATTCTACAATAATAGTTAGCATTTAATTTATCTAATAATTATATTCAATAAATTAAATGCTATTTTTTTTACAAGTAACATATCATCCTATTTAAGGATTGGGATTATATCAATACTATTATTGGTATATACAAGTTCTATTGGTCAAACGGTAAACATAGATGCTAAGCGTAAAATATTTGGAGAAAATTTAAAAACCTCTCAGCAGGTTGCAGACAGCTTAATTACTGAAGTTTTAGTAGAAATAAAAACCCAACCCAATGCAATCGAAAAATATAGACTAAAAGGGTTATATCATTTTTTTAAAACGAGAAAAGATATTCATTATAATCAAATCGATAAACAAGTTGAAATGCTTGGAGATTCGGTTATATACTATTTTCAGTTAGCTAACGATACAACTCAAATAATTTCAACTGTTTTACAATTAAATTCTGATACTAAGTTACCAATCGATTCATTTAGAAGTATAGATATAGTTTTATCATTAGCACAAGAGATAAAAGATTCGTTAAGTATATCTAAATGCTATTACTACAAATCTAAGCTAAATTATTCCTATGGAGATTTATCTCAATCAATTGATAACATTAGGCTTTATCAAGGTTATATTCCTAAAGCCAACAAGGATGAATTGATGCGAAGCAAGTTGCATATAGCGAGAATTTACTCCGATTTTAATGCATATAAAATAGCAATGGAGCCGCTAAGTGAGTTTCTTGATTATGCATATAGTAGAGGAGATAGTTGTGATATAGCGAATGGTTTAAATTTGCTAAGCTCAGTATATTTCAATCTCGAAAAATATGATGAAGCTTTAAGTTACACCAAAAAATTAGAAAGTATTTCTGATCGAGATTGTTGGTATATGAAAAATATTAGCTTTAAAAAATTATCAAACATATATTTTAAACAAGACAGTATTGAGTTAGCTCATTTTTACATTGAAAAATTAATTCAAAATATTGAAAAAGGAGAATATTACTTGCAAGTTTGTAATGCATATTTGCATAATGCTAAAATTTATTTGGTTTTAGATGAGGATAATAAAGCTAGAAAACAAATTGATAAGGCATCTAAATACAGCATAAGTTTAAGAAACAAGATTTCATATTATTCAACTATCTCTTCTTACTATAACAATGTAAATAAACAAGATAGTGCTCTGTTAATGTTAAACAAAGCTCTTAATATTCCTTTAGCAAAAGAAAACATTAAAATAAGTATTAAACTGTACAAACAACAACAACAAATTTATGAACAAATAGAAGATTATAAAAATGCATATACTTCTACTAGAATTAAAGATTCATTACAATCTATTTTTAGAAAAAAACAAGAAAATATGCATGCATTGGAGTCAACAGCTTTTATAGAAAATAGAATTCTTAAATTAAATAATCAATTAATCAATAAGCAAAGCGATATTAAGTCACAACATTTAATATCTAAAGATAAAGCGTTATTTAACCAGTGGATCATTATTTTAGGTGTAATTATATTGCTAATATTAATATTAATAATTATTTATTTTCTTTCTAAGAAAAGAGAAAAAGAGAAAAAATTACTAAAG
>JAHDBM010000134.1 GCA_020630395.1 Flavobacteriales bacterium | reverse complement strand
TATGACAACACGGTTTGTTACTATTTTTATATGAAGTGCGTTGGGGGTGAAACCCTAAGCAAGATATTAAGGTACATTGTTATAGAATAATCACATTAAATATATTATTTTTACATAATATTTAAGTTTCACAAATAAGTCACATGAACTTTAAACCCTACACTATATTAGAGCTTTTCGATAGCTCTCAAAAATCATTTATCATCCCTGTTTATCAAAGAGCCTATTCATGGGAAAAAGAGCATTGGGAGGCATTCCTAAATGATTTAAAGGAGCAAATAGAAGGTGGTAACAATTATTTTTATGGAAACCTACTACTTGAAACCATAAAAAAAGGTGTTCAATATGAAATAATAGACGGACAACAAAGAATTACTACCTTAACAATATTCTTTAGAGCTTTACTAAATGTTCTCAAAAAAAGAGCAAAAGAACAAGAACTTACCGATTTCGATTATGAAGGTAAAGAGCGCATATTCCTAAAGAATAATGGAAATATAAAACTTAGACCCGTAGAATATGATAGGGCTTGTTATGATGCTATCATCATAGATGATAAAGCTAATTTTGAAACCAACACACCTTCTCAACAAAGAATAAAAAAAGCAAAAGCACACTTTATTGAAGAACTGGAAAAATTAAGTACACCTATAATTTTGAAAATCTTGGAAAAGATAGAAGGTACAGAACTAACTGTTATTGAATTGTCAGGCAAGAAAGATTCTGCCTTAATGTTTGAGCTTGAAAATAATCGAGGAAAAGACCTTACAAACATGGAAAAGCTCAAATCATATTTCATGTATCAAATGTATGTTTATAGCATCCCAGAGGAAACAGAATCTAATATCGAAAATGTATCTAATATCTTCAAAAACATTTACCTGACGATTAATGATTTAAAAAAACTGAATGAAGATAGTATTTTGATTTACCATAATAACGCATACATAAAGGGCTACAATTATAGAACCTTAGACGATATTAAAGAGGTATTTAAAAAAGCTGATGACAAGGTATTATGGATTAAAAACTACATATCAGAACTTTATACTTCATTCGCCAATATGAAAAAATTTGAAACTGCAAATAGTTTCTACGCTCATAAACTGGCAGAGCTAAACGCTCCTGCTTTCGTATATCCATTTATCCTGAAAGGTTATAAATATCTTGGCGATGATATTGAAAAACTAAATACCTTATTTAAGGTTCTTGAAATTCTGACATTTAGAGCAAGATTAATAAACAGTAGAGCTAATATTCAGGAACGGCTAAATGCCATTCTATTAAATTTTCAAGGCAATCTTAGCAAACTGATAAATGATATAAAAAGTAAATTAAATGAAACTTGGTATTGGAGCGATACTAATGTCAAAAACTATCTAAATGGAAGTCTTTACGGAAATAAAGTCTTAAACTATCTTCTATGGCAGTATGAGAACTCTATCCAAAATAAGGGTTATAGTATAAAAAAATACACTCTACATAATGAGCAAATAGAACATATCTCTCCACAAACACCCCCTAATGGAGAAGCCTTAGAAACAGGATATGAGGTTAATGATAATAATGAATATTCTGATGATTTTGTAGCAAAGTATTTAAACTGCATTGGCAATCTAATGTTAATATCTGGCTCTCATAATGCTTCAATAGGTAATCAGCCCTTTCACAAAAAACTTAGCACATACAATAATAATCCATTACTAAACCAACAAGCAGAAATAAAGGAATTTGTAAGTAGTGAGAGCGAAGAAGTAAAAACGTGGAAAAGTAGCTCTATCCAAAATAGACATGATAAAATAGTATCATTTGCTCTTACTAGGTGGAGTTTTGATTCAATAAAAATTAAGGAAGTAATAGGGTAAGGGTTTTATCCCCTACCCTACTAAGAAGTTAGCTAGTGGCAGCAGCTAAATCTTCTTCACTTGGTTGATTAAAATTACCAAACTCAACTTTTCGGATAAAGTTACCAATTACAGATGCTTGGTGTTTAGTATAACCATTCTCGTCTTTAAATGGACGGTATGACAAAGAACCAATAATTTCTACTCTTTCACCTTTTTTAAGCTCTTGTGCAACTGTTACAGCATTTGGATTGAAAACCAATACATCATGCCATAGAGTTGTATTGCTATTTACCCATACGGTGTTTTCACCTTCTGTTTTAGGGTAACTATCTGTTGTTGCAACTCTCAAAGCAACGAAGCTCTTACCATCTTTTTCGATGATTTTAGCGTCCTCACCAAGATTTCCGTTAAGTTCAATTTTACAATTATAAGCCATTTTTGTTCTCCTTATTTGAGGTTAAATTATGTGTTCTAAAAAGCCAGATTGAAAAGCATTGTCAAAAGCAGGAATTAGCATTTTTTCAGTTGAAAAAATGCAATTCTTTTAACCATCCTGCGGATGGCTGCGTCATTGACCATGATTTGAATGATGGCAGAACACAGCTTAATTTAACCGCTTCAATTAAGGGGAATTAGTGGTTTAGTAAAGTTTAAATTAAAATTCGGACAGTCTAGTACGTCTAAATCTTAATGAGGAAAAACGTAAGAGGTTAGCATAAAATGAATATGCAACAACATAGATATTCACAAAAAACAAAAAGGACACTAACCCCTCATTACTGTAATATCACTCTCATTCAATGGCATCAACCCGAATTTAAAAAGCCCATAAGAAATAAATCTTATGAGCTTAATATTTTGATAGGTAATACCCTGTTCTAAATGGTATCAGATTGATTAAAGTTCAGGATATAATCAGCAGCTTTTTGGGCTTTAGCACTTGCTGTAAAGATGAATTTAGCATCTTGTTTCAAGCAAGAAAGCCAACTTTGAAGATAAGCTGCAT
>JAHDBM010000067.1 GCA_020630395.1 Flavobacteriales bacterium | reverse complement strand
ACGCCAGGTTTTCATCCTGGTAATAGGGGTTCGATTCCCCTACGGGCTACTTTTAAAACAATTTAAAATTTTTATTAGCATGGCTAATCATAAATCAGCAAAAAAAAGAATTAGGTCTACAGAAAAGAGAAGACTTAGAAATAGATACTATCATAAATCTACACGCTCTGCTATTAAGAAATTTAGAGGACTAGAAGATGCTAAGGAAGCTGAATCATTCTACCCAAAAGTGGTAAGCATGATCGATAAAATGGTTAAAAGAAACATATTTCATAAAAACAAAGCTGCTAATTTAAAATCTAAGTTATACAAAACCATGAAAGCTTTGTAGATTTACAACATATTCAAAACAAAAAAACTCAATCATTCGATTGAGTTTTTTTTGTTTCAAACTATCGCTTTTGAACATAAGCTCAAAAGCATTTTAACAATTGTTATGAAATTTATTTTTTTATCTGAAAAAGATAATTAATTTTGCACCCTTATATTTACACCATTAACTGTAAATCAGACACTTTTATATAAAACACAAAACACTATAGTTATGACAAAGTATTACAATCTAATTAGTAAGTCATTTAGTTTTCTACTTGTAGTTATTACACTTTTATTTTCAAACCAATCGATTGGGCAGTGTACTCCAGACGTTACGAATCCAGTTGTTATTTGTAATGATACTAGTGTATACTTAGATGCTAATGGGGAATTTGCTTTTGACACTTCTTATGTAGTAAGCAGTGTATTTGATGCATGTGAATTAGATTCTGTTTGGCTATCAGATATACTAGCAACTTGTGGAATGGATACTTTAATGGTTACCGTTTATGCGCAAGACACAGCAGGAAACCTTGATTCTTGTATGGCTACAGTATTAGTATTTGACACTTTAGCTCCTACCATTGCATGTCTTGACACAACTGTTTATTTAGACATTACAGGTCAGTTTAATTTTGATACTTCATATGTACTTGATTCTGCTTTTGATATTTGTGGAGTTGACTCTGTTTGGCTATCAGATACATCTGCTACTTGTGGTATGGATACCTTGATGGTAACTGTTTACGCAAGAGACACAGCAGGTAATATTGATTCTTGTATGGCTACTGTTGTTGTTTTGGATACTATAGCACCTATTATTGCATGTCTTGACACAACAGTTTATTTGGACGCTACAGGTGAGTTTGATTTTGACACTTCTTATGTGCTAGATTTTGTTGTAGACATATGTGGTGTTGACTCAGTATGGTTATCAGATACACTTGCTACTTGTAGTACAGACACTATAATGACTACTGTATATGCAAGAGATACTGCTGGTAATATTGATTCTTGTATGGCTACTGTCCTTGTTATGGACACTTTAGCTCCAACAGTTGCTTGTTTGGATACAACTATTTATTTAGATTCTTCTGGTCAAATGACTATCGATACTTCTTATGTATTTGATTCTGCTATGGATAACTGTGGTGTTGATTCGATTTGGATTTCTGATAGTGTTATTTTATGTGGTATGGATACCGTTATGATAACTGTTTACGCAAGAGACACAGCAGGTAATATTGATTCTTGTATGTCGACTGTGGTTGTCATGGATACTGTTCCTCCTTCAGTTGTTTGTACAGACACTACTGTATATCTTGATGCAAATGGAGAATTTATCTTAGACTCTACATATGTAATAGCAAATGTAACTTCATTATGTGGTATTGATTCAGTTTGGTTATCCGATACACTTGCAACTTGTGGCATGGATACATTAATGGTAACTGTTTATGCTAGAGACTCAAGTAACAATATTGATTCTTGTATAGCTACTGTTCTTGTTATGGATACTTTAGCTCCGACAATTACTTGTATAGATACAACTGTATATTTAAATACAGCAGGAGAGTTTGATTTTGACACTTCATATGTGGTTAGTTCAGTTATGGATAACTGTGGTGTAGATTCAGTTTGGTTATCAGACACACTAGCTACTTGTGGTGTGGACACTTTAATGATAACTGTTTATGCGCAAGATACTGCTGGCAATATTGATTCTTGCATGGCGACTGTTCTTGTAATGGACACGCTAGCTCCGACTATTGCATGTCTTGACACTACAGTATATCTTGATGCTAGTGGAGAATTTGCTTTTGATACTTCTTATGTATTTGATTCTGCTATGGATAATTGTGGTGTTGATTCGATTTGGTTATCAGATACCTTAGTAACTTGTGGCATGGACACCTTAATGGTTACTGTTTATGCACAAGACTCTAATGGTAATATCGATTCTTGTATGGCTACTGTTGTTATCTTAGATACTTTGGCTCCGACTATTGCTTGCCTTGATACTACTGTTTATTTAGATGTTAATGGTCAAGTAATCATTGATACTTCTTATGTGCTAGATTCAGTTGTTGATGTGTGTGGAATTGATTCGGTATGGTTATCAGACACAATAGCTACTTGTAATATGGATACATTAATGGTAACTATTTATGCACAAGATACTGCAGGTAATATTGACTCTTGTATGGCTACTGTTGTTATCTTAGACACACTAGCTCCTGCTATTACTTGTCTTGACACTACTGTATATCTTGATGCAAATGGAGAATTTGCTTTTGACACTTCATATGTATTTGATTCGGCAATGGACAATTGCGGAGTAGATTCTATTTGGATTTCTGATACGCTTGCTACTTGTGGTATGGATACTTTAATGGTAACGATTTATGCTCAAGATACTGTAGGTAACATTGATTCTTGTATGGCTACTGTTCTTGTTATGGATACACTAGCTCCAACCATTGCTTGTCTTGATACAACTATATATTTAGATTCTTCAGGTCAAATGATTATCGATACATCTTATGTATTCGATTCTGCTATGGATAATTGTGGAGTAGATTCTATTTGGATTTCTGATAGTATTATTGTTTGTGGAATGGACACTGTGATGGTTACTGTTTATGCACAAGATTCTAATGGTAATGTTGACTCATGTATGGCAACTGTAGTTGTAATGGACACTGTTCCCCCTTCTATTATTTGTGCTGACACAACAGTTTACTTAGATGCAACAGGACAATTTATAATTGACTCTAGTTATGTACTAGCAAATGCTGCCTCTTTATGTGGAATTGATTCTGTATGGTTATCTGACACTTTAGCTACTTGTGGTATGGATACACTTATGGTAACGGTTTACGCAAGAGATTCAAGTAATAATATTGATTCTTGCACGGCTACTGTACTTGTTATGGATACACTTGCTCCAACAATCGCTTGTCTTGATACCACTGTATATTTAGATATTACTGGTCAATTTATATTTGACACTGCTTATGTATTAGATTCTACTATGGATAATTGTGGTGTTGATTCGATTTGGTTATCGGATACATTAGCTACTTGTGGTATGGATACTTTAATGGTAACGGTTTATGCTCAAGATTCTAATGGTAATATTGATTCGTGTATGGCTACTGTTCTTGTATTGGATACCCTAGCTCCTACTATTGCTTGTCTTGATACTACTGTATATTTAGATGCTACTGGTCAATTTGTATTTGACACTGCTTATGTATTAGATTCTGCTATGGATAATTGTGGTGTTGATTCGATTTGGTTATCGGATACATTAGCTACTTGTGGTATGGATACTTTAATGGTAACGGTTTATGCTCAAGATTCTAATGGTAATATTGATTCATGTACCGCTACAGTTCTTGTAATGGATACCCTAGCTCCTACTATTGCCTGTCTTGACACTACTGTTTTCCTTGATTCTACAGGTCAAGTTATTATCGATACTTCTTATGTTTTAGATTCTGTAATGGATATTTGTGGTGTTGATTCTGTATGGTTATCAGATACTATAGCTGCTTGTGGTATGGATACTTTAATGGTAACAGTTTACGCTAGAGATTCTAGTGGTAACATTGATTCGTGTATGGCTACTGTCCTTGTAATGGATTCTGTTGCTCCAACAGTAGTTTGTCTTGATACAACTATTTACCTTGATTCTTCCGGTCAAATGATTATTGACACTTCTTATGTTTTAGATTCTGTATTTGATAACACTTGCGGTATTGATTCTGTATGGTTATCAGATACACTAATTGTGTGTGGAATGGATACTGTTATGATTACTGTTTATGCTATGGATTCTAGTGGTAATGTTGACTCTTGTGTTGCTACAGTAGCGGTTATGGATACTGTTCCTCCAACTATCGTATGTACTGATACAACAGTTTACCTAGATGCTAACGGTCAATTTGTATTTGACTCTACTTATGTACTTGCAAATGCAGCTTCACTTTGCGGAATAGATTCTGTATGGTTATCTGATACACTTGCTACTTGTGGAATGGATACATTAATGGTTACTGTATATGGAAGAGATTCTAGTAATAATATTGATTCTTGTATTGCTACTGTTATTGTATTAGATACCATAGCTCCTGTAGTTGCATGCTTAGATACCACTATTTATTTAGATGCAACTGGTCAATTCATATTTGATACATCTTATGTTTTTGACTCAGCAGTTGATGTTTGTGGTGTGGATTCAGTTTGGCTATCAGATACTATTGCTTTCTGTGGAACTGATACTATGATGGTTTCAGTATACGCTAGAGACTCTAGTGGTAATATTGATTCGTGTATGGCTACAGTTATAGTATTAGATACTGTTGCTCCTATGGTAGCTTGTTTAGATACTACAATCTTCCTTGATTCTTCTGGTCAATTCATAATTGATACTTCTTTTGTATTTGATTCTGCTTTTGACGCTTGTGGAGTTGATTCTGTTTGGATAGTAGATTCAGTTATTACATGTGGTATTGACACCTTAATGATTACTGTTTATGCTATGGATTCTAGTGGTAATATTGATTCTTGTATGGCTACTGTTGCTGTTATGGATACAGTACCACCAGCTATAGTATGTACTGATACAACAGTTTATTTAGATGCTAACGGTCAATTTGTATTTGATTCTACTTATGTTCTAGCAAATGCTTCTTCTTTATGTGGAATTGATTCAGTTTGGTTATCAGATACTATTGCTACTTGTGGAATGGATACATTAATGGTTACTGTATATGCTAGAGACTCTAACAATGTTGTAGATTCATGTATAGCGACTGTATTAGTGTTTGACACTTTAGCTCCAGTAATTACTTGTAATGATACAACTGTTTACTTAGATGCTACTGGTTCATTTATATTTGACACTTCTTACGTGTTAACATCAGCTATTGATGGATGTGGTGTTGATTCAGTATGGATTTCTGACACAATAGTTAATTGTGGTGTAGATACCTTAATGGTTACCATTTATGCTCAAGACTCTAGTGGTAATATTGATTCTTGTATGGCTACTGTTATAGCACTTGATACACTTGCTCCTACAGTTTTATGTCTTGACACTAATGTTGTAATAGATTCTTTAACTGGTATTTTTGTATTAGATACTTCTCATGTATTCGATACAGCATTTGATAACTGTGGTGTAGATAGTATTTGGTTATCTTTAGACACTTTAACTTGTGCTTCAGCTGATACTGTAATGGTTACTATTTATGCTCGAGATTCATCAGGTAATATTGATTCTTGTATGTCTACAGTTGTTCTTGATAAATCTGACTGTGCTACAAACCCACCAGTAATTGCTTGTAACGATACAACAATCTACCTAGATATAACTGGTTCGTTTGTAATTGATACTTCTTATGTTATTGACTCAGTATTTGATGCTGATGGTAATATTGATTCTGTTTGGATATCAAACTCTACATTTAATTGTGCAAATGTTGGTGTTAATCCAGTAACAGTTTATGTTAGAGATTCAACAGGATTAATGGATAGCTGTACAGCTATAGTAACAGTTTTAGACACATTACCTCCTACTCCAGTTTGCCAAAACGTAACGGTATATCTTGATGCAAGTGGTAATGCTAGTATTACTGTTGCGGATATAGATAATGGAACTATAGATAACTGTCAATTAGATACTATTTATGTTAACCCAACTACATTTGATTGTAGTAATGTTGGGCCAAATAGTGTTACGTTAATAGCAACTGATATATATGGTAATACAGATAGTTGTACGGCTAATGTAACTGTTCTTGATACACTAGTACCTTCAATTACATGTCCTGCTGATCAAGAGGTAACATTGACAGGTATTTGCCAATATACTATACCAGATTATACTGGAATGGTAACTGTAAATGATAACTGTAGTAGTACTTCTTATACATACACTCAAACTCCAACAGTAGGAACTGTTGTAGCTAGTGGAACAAATACTATTACTATTGTTGTTGCAGATTCTTCTGGAAATATTGACTCTTGTAACTTTAACTTAACTGTTAAGTGTGAAATTAATGTTCCTGATGGATTCTCTCCTAACAATGATGGTACTCATGATGTTCTTGTTATCCAAGGATTAAATGATTACCCAGAAGCTGAATTAAAAATCTTTAATAGATGGGGTAACTTAGTTTATGAGGCTTCTCCTTACAATAACGATTGGGATGGAACTAAAAATGTAGGATTACCTTCTCCAGATGGATCAAGTGATTTACCTGCAGGTACTTATTACTATGTTCTAGACTTGAAGGATGACTTGATAGAAAATAAAGTAGGTTGGGTATTCTTAAAAAGATAATTAATTAAAGTATTATAACGATATAAAACATCACAAATGAAAAAGTTAATAATAGTTGCGCTTTCATTAATCTCGGTTTTTTCGGAAACTGCATTTAGTCAGCAAGATCCAATGTACACACAGTACATGTTTAATACACTTTCTGTAAATCCAGCTTATGCTGGAAGTAGAAAAGCTTTTAGTATAACAGGTTTAGCTAGACAACAATGGTTAGGTATTGATGGAGCTCCAAATACACAAACTATAACAATGCATACTCCTTTATTTAAGAAGTTAGCTATTGGTGTATCATTAGTTCATGATGAAGTTGGACCAGCAGAATCTACTTTAGGTTATGTTGATTTAGCTTATCATTTAAAATTATCTGAAAAAGCTAATTTATCTTTTGGATTAAAAGGTGGTTTTAACTTTATGCAAGTTGGTCTTACCTCTCTTGATTTAGGTTCAGGTGCTAATGATAATGCTTTCAACAATAACATTGGAGGAGAATTCTTACCAAATTTTGGAGCAGGTTTATATTACTACATGGATAGATTTTATGCTGGTATTTCAGTTCCTAAATTCTTAGAAAATGATTTATCAGATTTATCTGGTACTTCTACTGAAAAAAGACACTCATTCTTTATTCTAGGAGGTGTTATTAACCTAATTGGTAATGATTTAAAATTAAAACCTACTGGTTTGTTGAAAATGGTTAATGGTGCTCCTTTAGAATTTGATATTACAGCTCAATTTTTAATTAATGACAAATTTGGAATTGGTCCAATGTATAGATCTAATGATGGTATTGGTGGTTTATTAAACTATCAATTTACAGATCAACTGAGAGCTGGATATGCTGTTGATTATCCATTAACTGCACTAAACTCTTACTACAAGTGGTCACATGAAATCATGATTTCTTACGACTTAACATTTAAAAGTCAAGACAAAATTAGATCTCCAAGATACTTTTAATTTAAATCAATAACCCTTTTATAAAACTGAGATGAATAAATTATTATTATTGTTTTGTATAGTCCTATGTACAAGTTCTTTTTCACAAGAAACTAGAAGAGAAAGAAAAGGAAATAAGTTGTATGATAGATTTTACATGGAAAGAGCTATCGATAAACTAGAAAGAGTTGATACTGAAAAATTATCGACTGAAGGTTTAAGAAATTTATCTAACGCTCTAAGAAATATTCACAATACTGAAGAAGCTGAAACTTATTATGCTGAACTAGTAAAAAGATCTGATGCTAAAGCTAAAGACTTTTTGAATTATGCTAATGTTTTATTGATAAATGAAAAAGTTACTGAGTCAGAAAAATGGATGGTAAAGTATTACAGCATGTCTAAAAATGACGAAAGAGCTAAAGATTATGTTAGTAGCAAAGGTTATTATGAAGATTTAAAAAAGGATATTGGTAGATTTAATGTTACTACATTAAGTTTTAATAGTAAAGAACAAGATTTTGGTCCTGCTTATTATGAAGATAAAGTTGTTTTTGCTTCTAGTAGATCTTGGGGACTTTTCAATAGAGTATGGAATTGGAACAATCTTAATTTTTTAAACTTATATGAAGCTACACCTAAAAATGACAAGTCTGAATTAAGAAAAGTAAATAAGTTTTCTTCTAAACTTAACAAGAAGTTTCATGAAGGTCCTGCATCATTTACTAAAGATGGCAATTATGTGATGTATACTAGAAATAATTACGAAGAAAAAAGTTCTAATGAAGAAGTTAAACTTAAATTGTTTTATGCTGAAAAAAATGGAAAAAAATGGGCTGCCCCAGTTGGTGTTCCATTTAACAACAAAGAATACTCTGTTGGACAAGCATCTTTAACAGCTGATGGTAACTTAATGTATTTTGTATCTGATATGCCAGGTGGTAAAGGAGGAACTGATTTATACATATCTGAAAAGAAAGGTGACTCATGGGGTACTCCTGTTAATTTAGCTGCTTTGAACACTGAAGGTGATGAAATGTTCCCTTTTATTCATGAATCTGGAATGTTATTTTTTGCATCTAATGGTCATGTTAGCTTAGGAGGATTAGATGTTTTTGTTACTAAAACTTCTGATAATAAAAACTTTAGTAGTGTACAAAATGTTGGTGTTCCTGTTAACACTTCTTTTGATGATTTTGCTATGATATTAGACTCTTCTGAGAAGAAAGGTTATTTCTCTTCTAATAGAGAAGAAGGCAAAGGAAATGATGATATCTATGCTTATGATTTATTAAAACCATTTGAGTTTTGTAAAGAAGTTAAAGGTATTGTGTATAACAAAGAAGATAATAGTATTTTAACTGGAGCTCTTGTATCATTAATTAATAATAACAATGAGGCTATTGAAACAGTAACTGTTGGAGAAAATGGAGAATATGTTTTCTGTACAGAAGAAACTGGAACCTTTAAAGTTAGAGCAACAAAAGATGGTTTTGTTGATGATGCTAAAACAGTAACAATTAATGAAAATAGTCCAAGTCAAGAATTAGATCTATACTTAAGTCAAGTTAAACCTCTTGTATTAGAAGCTTCTGTAACTGATGCTATAACCGGTAAACTTTTACCTGGTGCTACGATTACATTTAAAAACGAAGGATCTGGTAATACGGAGAAAGTTTGGACATTAGCTGATGGAAATTATTCTGAAGAATTAACTAATAACAAAGTTGGTGACAATCTAAATAATATATTAGTTATTGAGAAAGAAGGATACATTACCAAAGTATTAAATTATAAGCAAGCTTTAGAGAAGCCTGGTACTTATAAGATCAATACAGTACTAGATCTTTCATTAAAACCTGGTGATGTAATCGTAATTAACGAGATATATTTTGATTTAGATAAATCAAACATTCGACCTGATGCAGCTTTACAGTTAGATAAAATTGTTAAGTTAATGAATGATTACCCAAGTTTAGAGTTAGAACTTGGTTCTCATACAGATTGTAGAGCATCTGTAGCATATAACAGAGCACTTTCACAAAGAAGAGCTACTTCTTCTGCAAGGTATATTAAGAGTAAAATAACTAACCCAAAAAGAATTAAAGGAAGAGGTTATGGAGAATCTAAATTAATTAATGGTTGTGCTTGCGAAGGAGCTAAAGTTAGTACATGCTCTGAAGCTGAACACCAAAAAAACAGAAGAACTGAATTTAAAGTTATCAAGTTTGATGAGAAAGATATTGAAATTAAAAACAATAGTCCGATCTCTTTCTAAAAAAAATGTATAGTATTATTAAAGCCTCAATTATATAATTGAGGCTTTTTTATGCATTAAAGTTTCTATTTGAATAAGAAAATTTAATTTGTACTCGTATCTTTATAAATCAACAACATAAAGGTTCGTTTTAAATGAAGATTTCACATAATTGGCTTACACAGTTTATTAATATTCCACTAACTACTGATGAAACATCAGCTATATTAACAGATATAGGATTAGAAGTAGAAAAATTAGAAAAAAAGGAAGCACTCCCTGGCGGTTTAAAAGGAGTAGTTGTTGGTGAAGTGTTAGAAACATCCCAACATCCTAATGCGGATAAATTAAAACTTACTAAAATTAATATAGGCTCTAAAGAACCTCTAGCCATTGTTTGTGGTGCACCAAATGTTGCTGAAAAACAAAAAGTAATTGTAGCAACTGTAGGAACTACCCTCTACCCTACTGAAGGTGATGCCTTCAAAATTAAGAAATCTAAGATTAGAGGTGAGGAATCTATGGGTATGTTATGTGCCGAAGATGAAATTGGAATTGGTACTGGCCATGATGGCATCATGATTCTTAAAGAAGAAGCTATTCCTGGTACTCCTATAAGTGATTACCTTAACATGAAAGATGATTGGGTATACGAAATTGGCTTAACACCTAATCGATCTGATGCTATGAGCCATTGGGGTGTTGCTCGTGATTTAGTAGTTGCCATGAAACATAAAGGCATTATTGGAAAAGATACCATGTTATGTAAACCATCTGTAGAATCTTACTCGCAAGACAATAATAATCTACCCATTAGCATACATGTTGAAAACCATGAGGCTTGTCCAAGATATGTTGGTGTTACTATTACTGGAGTTAAAGTTGATGAATCTCCCGAATGGATTAAAGAACGTTTATTATCGATTGGACTAAGTCCTATTAATAACATTGTAGATATTACTAATTATGTACTACATGAATTAGGACAGCCTTTGCATGCATTTGACGCATCTAAAATAAAAGGAAACAAGGTTGTCGTAAAAACTACTAAAAGTGAAACAAAATTCACTACTCTTGATGAAACTGAACGATCATTACATGAAGATGATCTAATGATTTGTAATGAGGAAGCCCCAATGTGTATTGCTGGAGTTTTTGGAGGCTTAACAAGTGGTGTTTCCAATGAAACTACTTCTATATTTTTAGAAAGTGCCTATTTTAATCCAGTGTCTGTTAGAAAAACAGCAAAAAGACATAGCTTAAACACTGATGCTTCTTTTAGATTCGAAAGAGGAATTGATCCCAACATTACCACCTATGCATTAAAAAGAGCAGCAATGCTTATTAAGGAAATAGCTGGTGGTGAAATATCTTCTGAGATACAGGAGTCCTACCCTACACCTATCAAAGATCATACAACATCATTTTCTTATAAAAGGTGCAATACTTTAATTGGTAAGGAAATTCCAACTGAAACAGTTGATGAAATACTTTCTTTATTAGATATAAAAACACTTAACAAGGAAGGTGATCAATTAACATTAGAAGTTCCGGCTTTTAGAAATGATGTTACTCGAGAAGCTGATATTATTGAAGAAATATTAAGAATTTATGGATTCAACAATATTGATATTCCTGCAAAACTAAATACTTCAATTGCGTATTCTAAGGGTATCGATAAAGACAAGTTAAAGAATATCGTATCCGATTTATTAGTGAATAATGGCTTCTATGAAATGATGGCTAATTCGTTAACTAAATCTAATTACAGTATTGATTTTAGTGGGGAATTAATTGACCCTAATAACAATGTTAAACTGCTTAATCCGCTAAGCTCTGATTTAGATGTATTGAGACAGTCGCTATTATTTAATGGTCTAGAAACAATTTCTTATAATATTAAGAGGCAAATAAAAAATATTAAAACATTCGAATTTGGTAAAACTTATCATAAAAAAGAGGATAAGTTTATAGAAGAAAATTACTTAACCTTATTTCTTACGGGTACTAGCCAAGAAGAAAGTTGGAAAGCAGCTACCAGCTCTGTAGATTTTAATCATACCAAACAAACACTTGAAAACATCTTGGTTAGATTGGGAATTTTCAAAAACGAACAACTTGAGGAAACTAATCATCCTCACTTAACTTATGGTCTTAGCTACAGCATAAACAGAAAAAAAGTTGCTGATATTGGATTAACTAAGCAAGACATTTCCAATTCATTTGATATTAAACAAGAAGTGTATGCAGCTATTATTCATTGGGATACTGTTTTAGAACTTATGGTGATGAATAAAACCAAATATAAGCCTCTATCTAAGTATCCTTCATCTAGAAGAGACCTTTCCTTATTATTAGATAAATCGACTCCATTTAGTGCAATTAAAGAAATAGCTAAAAAAGCAGATCGAAAACTATTAAAAGAAATTGGATTGTTTGACATATATCAAGGAAAAAACCTTGAAGAAGGTAAAAAATCTTATGCCGTAAGTTTCTTGTTTAGAGATGATGAAAAAACGCTACAAGATAAACAGGTAGATAAAATTATGTCTAAAATTCAATCTGAATTAGAAAATAAACTAAACGCTTCACTTAGATAGATAAATGCTTCGACTCCGCTCAACAAGACAAAAGTAAAATCTATGTCAGATTAAGCGAAGTCGAAATATAAATTATAATATTATGAAATTACCATTCGCTCACTCATTAAGAAAAATTGCTAGTTTAATCGATCGTGAATTTATTGGCCATCCCGATTTTTTAGTAACTGGATTAAATGAAATTCATAAAGTTGAAGAGGGTGACTTGGTATTTGTAGATCATCCTAAATATTATAAAAAGGCATTAGAATCTAATGCTACAACAATTCTTATCAATACAGAAGTTGAATGTCCAGAAGGTAAAGTCTTAATCATATCTGATGATCCTTTTGCAGATTATAATAAACTTACACAACACTTTGCACCTTTTGGTCTATGGACTAAAAAAGAAACGGAGATTCACGATAAAGCAACTATATTCCCTAATGTTACCATAGGCGATCGTGTTAAAATTGGTAGAGATTCTATTATTTATCCTGGAGTAGTTATATACAATGATGTTATTATTGGTGATAATGTTATTATACATGCCAATACCGTGATAGGTGCAGATGCTTTCTATTTCCAGAAAAGAGAGAATGGCTACAACAAAATGCATACGTGTGGATCAGTGGTAATTGAAGACAATGTAGAAATAGGTGCTTCTTGTAGCATTGATAGTGGCGTTAGTGGTGTTACCCGAATAGGAAAAGGCACTAAACTAGACGCTCAAGTACATATTGGGCATGATTCGACTATTGGTGCTAATTGCCTTTTTGCTGCTCAAGTTGGTATTGCGGGTTGTGTAACCATTGAAGATGATGTTGTACTTTGGGGACAAGTTGGTATTCCTGCTGATGTAACCATGAAAAAAGGTTCTGTAGCACTAGGACAAAGTGGTATATTAAAAGATACCGAAGAAGGAAAAACGTATCTTGGTAGCCCTGCAAAAGAAGCTCGTGCAGCCCTTAAAGAGATTGCTTTAATTAGACGATTACCTGACATGTTGGATTTGAGGTAGGGTAGACTAATTATCTTTAATCCATTTTAATACTGAATCTGACTCAAGTAATTTACCAGAATAAGGTTGAAAATAATTCTTTTCTATGTCGTAAATAAACATTTTAGGTTGTACCTCTGTTTGAGTCTTAGTAATCTGCAAATCGTTATTTATTGCTCCATTTGTTTTAAGTGTATCTTTATTTCTTGAGGAAACTCTCCAATCTTCTGATGGTAATAATCTTCTGTCATCAACATATAAATTGGTGAGAATAAATTTTTCATTAATTACATCTAGTATTTCAATATTAGAGAAAATTTCTTTTTCCAATAAGGCTCTTCTTGGAGTGCCCCAAGCATTAAAAATGACTAGATTTTTTTTATCCGCATAAATAGCAGAAGTTACAGCTTCTTCTATATCAAAAAATGAACTTAAAAATGCTCATTTTGAAAGTGTTCTGAGTGTTTAGTTGGGTTTAATTTAGCGTTTTCTGAATGACTACATTGAAAAAACAAAAAGCATACTATTAGCAGAATAAAGATTTTCATCATATAGTTATTTAATCTCCGTAAAAACATATATAGCTGTGATTGCCATTTTTACATTCATTAGCTAACGAAATTATTTCATGAATCAATGAAACATCAGCTTTAATGGAAGATAGGTCCTTAATTAGATCGACCATTTGAATATGATTTAATGTTAAATCTCCATATGGGTCTAAATATTTTAATAAGATAGTTCCAGCAACATCTTTTTCAGAAAGGCATAGCTCCTTACTTAATATTTTTTCAGCTTTTTTGTTTTCATTTTCTAAAACTATTGTCCAAGCCATAATAGGTATTCATATATAGACTAAAACTTATGCGCTAACACACATGTCTTTTTAATGCTCTTCACCTCCCCTGTTGCACTAAACACCTCAAAAAAGATGATGTAAGTCCCAATACGAGCTTTTTCAATTCCATCAGTAGTACCATCCCAAGTAAAAACACCTTCTGTAGATAACAATACATTATCTACTAATGTTTTTATTTTTCTGCCGTTTACATCATAAATATTTAGGTTTCCTACAAAACCTGCTTCATCTAGCTTATAAGTAATGTTTAAGATATCTTCAAACCCATCATTATCTGGTGAAAATATCTCTGGAGATATACCAATTTCTTCCCCAGTAAAAACAGTAGGGTTAACTTGCGAGTTCACTAATCCTGGAGTTGCAAAACCAATATTCTCTGCAGCACTGTGCCAATTTCCTGCATCATTTGTTTTCCTATCGTAATCTAATCGCTCTAGTGATACACCATCCTCATCTCTAAGCAATGGAAAATGCATATCATCTTTATAATTGAAATTATCGCTATAACTAGTATCACTATACCATATATAAACCGAACCTTCATCATTACTAAAAGAAGGTAAATCTGGAATTTGAATAAAAGCACTTGGATCGTGCGTAATATAATCCATTTTAACTGCACTGGCATTTTCAGTTAACACTAAAAAAGATCCTGGTATTAGGATTCTATGTTCTAAAATAGAATCTTCATAAACTGGGTCTTTAGAAACACTCCAACCGTATATATCAATAAACTTATTAGAGTTATTGTATACTTCTACAAAATCAAATCCACCTGTAAAGGGATCGAATAAAATTTCATTGATTACTAAATCTCCAGAATCAGGAATATTAGCCAAAACAAAATCATGTTCGTCATCTCTTAAATTACCAGAACAATCTGTTAAGCTATCGATAAATAACGTATAAATAATAGCAGTATCAAGCTTAGGAGAAACATCAAACATTACTTCTGTAAAACGAAGTGGAAGGTCATTTTTAGCTACTAATGTTCTTCCCAAAGAAACAGTTGTGTTATTCAATTTTAACGCAGCAGTGTCAATAGTTTCATCAAATGTAACTAATAATTGAGAGTCACTTAATGCTATAATACTTACAATAGATGGAGCTATAGTATCTGGAAGTGTATCCAAAACAGAATTAACAGTTCCTGGAGTACCTCCATTCGCATTATTAGACGGTAACCAGTTGCCTTTATTAAAACACGGCAAATTAGGATTAACTTGCTCTAATGTCCAGCCTCCGCCTTCTTTTCCTGTACCGTCATATTGATCGCTTGTATAAGAAACAAAATCAATATCTTGAAAAAGATCATCTCTTAGGGTTAAATTCTCTCCTGAATTATTTAAAGAAGGAAAAGAAGAAACACCTAGTACGTTTGGATATAAAAAGAAGTCTCCTACTACACTGTTAGAACAAATAATAACATATGCATCTGGTAATAAAATATAGCTCCCTAATGTAGCTGTAGATGATCCATCCGTAATGCTCCAACCAGCTAAATCAAATACTTTGCTAGAATTATTATAGAGTTCAATGAATTCTTCTTCCGGTAAACCATTAGTTGGAGTAGGATCTGCTATCAATTCATTAATCAAAATATCTCTGGCAACTGCAGGTACTGGTATAAAATAAATAAACTGTTGACCTTGTAATGTTAACGTGTTTAATGCAATATCCTGAATATTCGTAACATCTAAATTATTAAACACACCATTAGAAAAAGGGGTAGAAAACGTTAAATGTACCAATGAAAAATCACTAGCATCTCTAACAGCTGTAGTAGGATTCCCAATACCATTATTTACTGTGAAATTTGATGCCGTTTGAGCACTTGTTAAGTCCAAAGGTTCATTAAATTGCACATCTAAAGTTATACTGGAAGTAACAATTACTGTATCTAAACTAGGTGGTGTATTATCTATTGGAGCTGTTCCAGTTACTACAAAATCATCAAACAAAAAATCATCTGCTCGAGTAGAAGTAAACGTACAAGACACTCCACTAAATAAACTTTGTGTATGTGTATTATCAGTAATTGTACCTTCTAGTGTATATCCTGTAAAACCTGTTGTAGTATCGGTATATAATTCCCAATCACCAGTGGCTGTTCTGGTTACTTGAACTCTTACATTGTTATCGTTTAAACTAACCAAACCATCAATTCCATCAATAATTTCAGTAGTTGTTCCTCCCGATCTTAGGTATAAAGAAACTTCATCAGATGTCCCTCCTATTTTAACAAAATAACCATTAATAGAAGCTGCTGATAAGTCATTTGTATTTGATACCAAATACACCTCAGTAAAATTACTCCCTGAGGGGTTTACTGTTATTCTAGAAGTAAACTCCCAACTTGCATTATTAATTGCGCTAGATGGTGTACTTAAATATTTAGTTGCACTAACAGCTGGTGCGTTTAATTGTAAAATACCTGAAGGTGTAACTTGAAAATCGGCTTGATCTCCACTCCATGTTGGGTTAGACGTAAAATCTAAATCGGTAAAGCTATCAGTAAACTGGGCATAACTATACACAGTAAACAAATTGATTAGCATAAAAATTAACAATGATCTCATTATAAATAGTATGGTATTAAGTAAATATAATATTTTTGTATCAGCTATCGAGTAAAGCTATTGTAAATAAACCCTTAATTTATCAACATGAAAGCCCTTTTTGGGCATCAAATATTATACAATATGAAATTAGCAGTTGTAGGTGCTACTGGTATGGTAGGACAAGTTATGTTAAAAGTTTTAGCCGAATTTTCGTTTCCAATAACAGAATTAATTCCTGTAGCATCTGAGAGATCTGTTGGTAAAAAAATAAAATTTGGTGGATCCGAGTATTCAGTTGTTTCATTAGAAACTGCTTTAGAAATGAAGCCTCAAATCGCTATTTTTTCTGCTGGAGGAAGTACATCTATTGAATGGGCTCCTAAATTTGCTGATGCAGGAACAACCATTATCGACAATTCTTCTGCTTGGAGAATGGACGAAACCAAAAAATTAATCGTTCCCGAAATTAATGCGCAATCACTAACTAAAGATGATAAAATAATTGCTAACCCTAATTGCTCCACTATTCAAATGGTGTTGGCGCTAAAACCTTTACAAGAAAATTATGGTATAAAAAGACTTATCGTCTCTACCTATCAATCCGTATCAGGAACTGGAGTTAAAGCAGTTGAACAGTTAGAAGGTGAAAGAGTTGGAAAACAAGTTGATATGGTATACCCTTACCCTATCGATAAAAATTGTTTACCTCATGGTGGAGATTTTGATGAAACAGGTTACACAACCGAAGAATTAAAATTACTTAACGAAACACGTAAAATTTTTAATGACAACTCTATTCAAGTTACCGCAACTGTTGTTCGTGTTCCAGTTGTTGGCGGACATAGCGAAGCTGTTAATGCTGAACTAAAAAAGCCATTCGATATTAACTCTATTAGAAAAGAAATAAGCGATACACCTGGAGTTCAGCTACAAGATAATCCCGAAATGAACATTTATCCAATGCCAAAATATGCAGAAGGAAAAAATGAAGTTTTTGTAGGTAGGGTTAGAAGAGATAATACAATTGAAAACGGATTAAACTTATGGATTGTAGCAGATAACCTAAGAAAAGGAGCTGCCACAAATGCTGTTCAAATAGCTGAATATCTGGTTAACAATAATTTAATATAGTTTTAACATAGTTTAATATTTTTGGCATACTAATTGTTATAGTTTTGTCATGTCTAACAAAAATAAAAAAACGACAACAAATGAAAAAAACAGTAAAATTAACAGTAGCATTATTAGGTTTTGCAATGGT
>JAHDBM010000066.1 GCA_020630395.1 Flavobacteriales bacterium | reverse complement strand
ATAAAATCAAACAAAAAATAGATATTAAAATGGCAACAGGACACATTAATGTACAAACGGAGAACATATTTCCAATCATTAAAAAGTTTTTATACTCTGATACAGAGATATTTTTAAGAGAACTAGTATCCAATGCGGTAGATGCTTCTCAAAAATTAAAAACCCTTTCTTCAATGGGAGAGTTTAAAGGAGAGCTTGGAGAGCTAAAGGTTGAGGTGATTTTAGATGAGGAAGCAAAAACAATTACAGTTAGAGACAATGGTATTGGAATGACTGGCGAAGAAGTAGATAAATACATTAACCAAATTGCATTTTCTGGAGCTGAAGAATTTGTTCAAAAATACAAAGATTCTGATGGTGCTAATTCTATTATTGGTCACTTTGGATTAGGGTTTTATTCTTCCTTCATGGTATCTGATAAAGTTGAGATTCATACTAAAAGCCATAAAGAAGGATCGCAAGCAGTTAAATGGTCATCTAATGGTACGCCAGAGTATACGTTAGAAGATATAGATAAGGAAACAAGAGGTACTGATATTGTAATGTACATCTCTGAAGAATCTAAAGAATATGCTGAAAAAGCTCGTTTAACGACTATTTTAACTAAATACTGTAAGTTTTTACCAGTTGATATTCAGTTTGGAACAAAAACCGAATACATAGATAACCCTGCAGGAGAGAAAGACGAGCAGGGAAATGTAAAGAAAGATTCAGTAGAAGTTGATAATATTATTAACAATAAAACGCCACTTTGGACAAAGCAACCTACTGAGTTAAAAGAGGAGGACTATAAAAAATTCTATCAAGAGTTATATCCGTTTTCTGAAGAGCCATTATTTAACATTCATTTAAATGTAGATTACCCATTCAATTTAACAGGAGTGTTATACTTCCCTAAATTGAAAAATGATGTACAAGTACAAAAGAATAAAATTCAATTATACTCTAACCAAGTATTCATTACCGATTCTGTAGAGAATATAGTTCCTGATTTTATGCAGTTGTTACATGGTGTTATAGATTCTCCAGATATTCCATTAAATGTATCGCGTTCGTATTTACAGGCTGATAGTAATGTGCGTAAGATATCGAGTTACATCACCAAAAAGGTAGCAGATAAGTTAAATTCTATGTTTAAAGAAAACAGAGAAGATTTTGAAGCAAAATGGGATGATATTAAAGTGTTTATTGAATACGGAATGTTATCGGATGAGAAATTCTATGACAGAGCAAATAAATCGTTCTTGTTTAAAAACGTAGATGGGAAAGCATTTACAATGGAAGAATATGCGGAAAAGATTAAAGTTGGACAAACTGATAAAGATGAGCGTACTGTTTATTTATATACAAATGATAAAGAAGAACATCATTCATTAATCGAATCTGCAAAAGAAAGAGGATATGATGTATTATTAATGGACAGTCCGTTAACGCCACATTTTATTCAGCAGTTAGAACAAAAAATTGAAAAAGCATCATTTGCAAGAATAGATTCTGACACGATAGATCAGTTAATTAAAAAAGATGAAGAAATTCCTTCTAAATTAACCGAAGAAGATCAAAATACGTTAAAACCAATTTTTGAAGAAGTTGTTCCAAAAGAGAAGTTTCAAGTAGATTTTCAAAGCATGAGCGAAAAAGATGCGCCAATTGTAATTACACAGGCCGAGTTTATGCGAAGAATGACGGAGCAGCAAGCGCTTGGAGGCGGAGGTATGGGCTTTATGGGAAGTATGCCTGAGATGTATAACCTTGTGGTAAATGCAAATCACCCATTAATCTCTACTATTTTGGAAACAAAAACTGATAAGAAAAAGAAAAAATTAATTGAACAATCTGTCGATTTAGCACTGTTAGCCAAGGGGATGCTTAAGGGAGAAAAATTAACGCAATTCTTAAAAAGAAGTGTAGATTTAATAAAATAATTTAAAGAGCGGTTACATAACCGCTCTTTTACTATATATAATAAAATGGATTTAGATAAAAGACAAGAAAATAGAAGAGATAGAAACATGAGTTATGATAATGGAGGAAGAACTCCCAAGAAGAATTACACCATGTATATTTTAATAGGGTTAATAGCAATAGCTGTTTTATGGATTTGGAGCTCATATAATGGCATTACTAAAGCCGATATTGCTGCCGAAGATTCTTGGGCAAAAGTTGAAACTTCATATCAAGCCAGAGCTGATAAGGTTAAGAATTTAATGGCAATAGTGAAAGGAGCTGCAGATTTTGAAAAAGAAACGTTAAAAGAAGTTGTAGAGGCTAGAGCTAAAGCAACAAGTGTAACAATCGATCCTAGTAATATTACACCAGAGCAAATGCAACAATTTGAAGCAGCTCAAGGACAACTAACAGGAGCATTAAGTAAATTATTAGTTACTGTAGAGCGTTACCCTGATTTAAAAGCTGTTGGGGCATTTAGAGATTTTCAAGCACAATACGAAGGCATAGAAAATAGGATAAAAAAAGCTAGAGATGACTATAATACATCAGCTAGAAATTATAATATCAAGATAAGAACGTTTCCAAATAATTTCTTTAATGGATTTTTCGGTTTTCAAAAGAGAGAATTTTTTAAATCTCAAGCTGGAAGTGAAAACGCACCAGATATTTCGTTTGAATAGGTTGTAGCTCATTAATATTAATTTATATGAAAGTAGCTGATTTTTTATCTCCGGCAGAAGAAAGAATGATTGTTGAGGCAATTAAAGAAGCAGAGAGAAATACATCTGGAGAGATACGAGTTCATTTAGAGTCTAGAAGCAAAAAAGAGTTGCCAAAAAGAGCAGCTGAGGTTTTTAATGAACTTGAAATGCAAAAAACAGAATTAAGAAATGGAGTGCTGTTTTATGTTGCGGTTAAAGACAAAACCTATGCTATCATTGGAGATAAAGGAATAAATGATCAAGTGCCAGATGATTTTTGGGTGGAGATAAAAGATAATATGTTAACCGATTTTAAGTCGGGTAACTTTGGAGAAGGAATTGCTAAAGCTATTATAGAAGCAGGAAAACAGTTGAAAGTACATTTTCCATACCAAAAAGATGATGTAAATGAATTGTCTGACGATATATCCATAGGAGATTGATTAAACAACACACATATAACTTAAATAAAACAATTATAGTAGTATTACTGTTTGTTTTTTCTTTCCTTAATGGATTTACTCAAGAGAAAAACTGTTTTCCAAGAGTAAGGGATTTTCAGTTTGTATATGACCAAGCTGATGTTTTATCTACTAGTGAAGAACAAACCTTAAATAATAAGCTTAAAGAATTTACTAAAAGCACCTCTAATGTATTAGTTGTAGTAACTACATCCGATTTATGTGGATATGATAAAGCAGAGTATACCTATACATTTGCTGATAAAAATGGTATTGGTAGATCAGATGTTGACAATGGAGTAGTCTTAATGGTTAAACCAAAATACGGAAATGAACAAGGTCATACATTTATTGCGGTTGGTAATGGATTACAAGGTGTAATTCCCGATTTAGTTGCAAGTAGAGATATCGTTAGAAAAGAATTAATTCCAAACTTTAAGCTTAATGATTATTATGGAGGTATAACGAATGCAACTAATGTTATTATCTCATTGGCAACAGGAGAAATATCTCACGAAAACTATGGGGCAAAGCAAGAAGGAGATGGTTTATGGATGATTATAGTGTTTTTTATCATCTTTTTTGTGTTAGTTGCGCTTTCTCAAAAATACGGTAATGGAGGTGGAGATGACTGGGAAAACTTTGGTGGAGGAGGTAAGCGAACAGGAAGGCACAGAGGAACTTCTTACCCATGGTGGATTCATATGGGTGGTGGCTCAAGAGGAGGAAGTGGATGGAACGGAGGTGGAGGATCTGGAGGTTTTGGTGGAGGTGGATTTGGAGGCTTTGGCGGAGGCGGATTTGATGGAGGCGGAGCAGGAGGTTCTTGGTAGAGGGTAGATTTTTACATTTTCGGATGGTTAGAGTTATAATGAAGAATATATAAACTATAAATAAAGACTCTAATAACATTAATGTGAATAGAATATCATTCAACACTTATCCTCTACTTTATATCAGTTACTCATTAGTTCATACAGGTTAAATAAATAGTGCTTTTTTATTAATGTAGTCATTTGTTTTAAGCTAATTTTATAGCATAAATCATACCCTTAAAAAACATGAAGACGATATTATTTACCTTATTATTAATTTCTCAATTAAGTTTTGGTCAATGTTGGGAAAAAATAGCATCTAAAAATGAACAAGTAATTGCCATATCATTAGATAGTTCCTTGTGGAGGTGGGGAGGTTATGCAAATAGAGCTTTATCCACACCAACTGTATTTGATTCTGCTAATAATTGGGTTGAAATAGCAACTGGAAATCAGTTTAATGCAGCTATAAAAGAGGATGGAACACTATGGATGTGGGGAGAAAACAGTTTTGGCCAATTAGGAGATGGTTCAAATACTAATAAATGGGTATTAACTCAAGTAGGACAAGACTCTAATTGGAAACAAGTATCATGTGGAGACCAATACACTTATGCAATAAAAAACAATGGTACTTTATGGGCTTGGGGAAGAAATAATTATGGTCAGTTAGTGACAGGTTTAGATAGAACAAATAGTAACATTCCAATGCAAATTGGAGTAGATTCTAATTGGATAGAAATCTCTGCAAGTCGATACGGAGGTTTAGGAAAACAATCTGATAATACACTATGGTATTTTGGTAACGCGATAAATTCTTCTATCAATAGTCAGGTTAAGCAAGTTGGTACATCTAATAATTGGAAAACCATGTCTTCTGGAAATAGTACCGAATATGGGATACAGTTAAACGGTACACTTTGGGAATGGAATTACAGTAATGGAAATTTAATTGGTTTGGCTCAGGTAGGAACAGATACTGATTGGTTAAAAGTAGATAATAGCCATACCTATTCAACATCAGCTCATACATTGTTTTTAAAGACGAACGGCACAATTTGGTCTGTAGGAAGAAATAATTTTGGTCAGTTAGGAGATGGTACAATTGTTTTACAGAACACACCTGTTCAAGTTGGTGTTGACACGGATTGGAAGGATGTTGTTGCTGGCTATGGTACTAGTTTTGGATTAAAAACAGATAATTCATTGTATGCTTGGGGAAGAAATAATCATGCACAATTTGGGAATGGTAAAAATGAAAGTAAGTTACAGCCGATTGTAAATCACTCAAATTGGAAGCTTGCCATAACAAGTTCTGGATACCAAAATGGACATACTTTAGCTATTAAAGATAATGGAACATTGTGGGGTTGGGGACAAAACAATGATAGCCAATTAGGTAATGGGTTGTCATATGTACATAGCTTGTTACCAATACAAGTTGGAAATGATTCTATATGGAGCAATGTAACTGGAGGTTTTCATTTTTCAATAGGAGTAAAGACAAACGGAACACTATGGGGTTGGGGTAGAAATGGAAGAAGTCAATTGGGTATACCGGGTTCTTTTGGACATGATTTTCCAACTCAAATAGGTGTTGACTCTAACTGGCTAATGGTTGCTGCTGGTAGTGAGTTTGTATTGGGATTAAAGAGTAACGGCACGCTTTGGGCATGGGGATATAACTATGATGGACAAATTGGAAACGGTACAACTACTACCGCAACAGCACCAACTCAAATAGGAACAGACTCAAATTGGACGTTTATTACAGCAGGAGATCATCATTCTATGGCATTAAAAAGTGATAGTACATTATGGACATGGGGAGATGATGGAGATGGTCAATTAGGCAGGTCTGGAAATAGGTATTTACCTACTCAAGTGGGTACTGATAAATGGATAACAATTGGAGCAGGAGGATTTCATTCACTAGGTGTTAAAAGCGATAGTACCTTATGGGCTTGGGGAGAAAATTTATATGCTCAAGTTGGTAATGGAGGAACATCAGATGTGCAAACTCCAACTCAAATTAGTACCGACAATAACTGGAGATCTGTTGAAGGTGGTAGGGTACATTCTGTTGCTAGCAAAGTTGATGGATCTATATGGGCATGGGGTCGAAATGGAAATGGACAAACAGCCGATTCTTTAACCTATTTGGATTTTATTCCTAAAACATATACTCCTACTAAAATTGGGCATGAGAATAAATGGGAGGCTGTATCTGGAGGAGCTTTAAATAGTTTATTCATAGATACCAATGGTTTAATGTACACCTGCGGAGAAGGTTTTTCTTTTGAGTATCAATCTAATTTTCCACAACAAGGGTATGTAAATGCTATTCCACAACAAATAGCGTCATGTAATTTATGTAACGCGAGTTACACTTATATTTATGATACTATTTGCTCAGGAGATTCCTTGTTTTTTAATTCAACTTATTTATCAACTTCAGGAACATATTGGGATACCCTAGTTGGAAGTTCATGTGATAGTATAATTTCATTAGATTTAGTTGTTAATACTCCAAGTGTAATAAGCATATCTCAAGCAGGGTCAGATTTAGTTGCAAGTACTGGTTTTGTGTCTTATCAATGGTATCTTAACGGAGCTATAATTTCTGGTGCAATTTATATGAATTATACACCAAGTCAAAACGGAAACTATATAGTAGTTGGTGTGGATACAAATGGCTGTGAAGCAGAAGATATCTTTACACTAAATACTGTAGAAATTGATAATGTAACAACTACTGATATTAATGTATATCCTAACCCAACTAATAATATAGTAACAATTGATTTTAATGATGTTAACAGTAGAAAAATTAGCATTATCGATTGTTATGGTAAGCTAGTGTATGAAAAAGTTAGCAATAGAAATGTAGAGATACTAGATATAAGAGATTTATCATCTGGTGTATATATTCTTCATGTTGTATCTTCTGAGGGAGAGATAAAAAAACAAATTCTAAAAAACTAATACAAAAGAAAAAGCCCTTAAGTAATAAAACTTAAAGGCTTTTTCGAGACAACAAAAAAGAAAGAAATGAATTTGCTATTGTCGATAGCGTGTTTTTCACAGTTGTCGTGAAATATGATTATCCTAAATGGTTAAATATTCATTGAGCAACTAATGCCATGTATAAATAACCCTTAGGGTTTAGTTACCTATATCTATAAAAATCCATTTATCAGCATTAATCATCTTGTAATTTGCTAAATTTTGTATCTTGTTTTCCATGATTATGCTTTTGTATTTAAATCACTATTTGTGTGATTGTTTATTGAATGTACGGGCATAAATATGAAAAGTAAACACCTCTTTATTATAAGGTAGGATGTAGTTATTTAACGGTAAATTGATTATGAAATAGATGAAAATAAGGGGCTTAATAGTAGATGATGAAGAGTTAGCTAGGGAAAATTTAGCTATGCTGTTAGAGAGTTTTTGTCCGCAAATAGAAGTTGTTGGTAAAGCAACAGGAAAAGAAGATGCTAAACAAAAGATAGCCAAACTATCTCCTCAGGTAGTATTTTTAGATATTCAAATGCCATCTGGAGTAGAAGGATTAAATCTATTAGACGAATTAGAGGATAAAGATTTCTTGGTTGTATTTGTAACTGCTTTTAAAGAGTATGCGATTAAAGCCTTTAATGCTAATGCTGTTCATTATTTATTAAAACCAATTGATGTTGAAGAGTTAATAGAAGCAGGAGAAAAAATTGCAGAGAGGTTATCGTTAATAGAAAATTCAGCCGAAGCTAAAGAAGTATATCAAGAAACGGTAAAAGAAGTTTCTCAATCTATACGAACAGGAGAATTAGGAAAAATAACAATATCTCATACTAAAGGAATTAAAATTGTTAACCAAAAAGATATAGTTTGCTTAAAGGCTGATGGTAATTGTACAGTTTTATATTTTAAAGACGGTTCTAAGTATACCGATACACGTACATTAAAAATATATGAAAATATGTTGGATGAGTATATGTTTTTTAGAACGCATAAGTCGTATATCATTAATTGTATGTTTCTTCAAGAGTATATTACTTCCGAAGGAACCTATGCATTATTAACTGATGGAAAGGAAATACCTGTTTCTAGAAGTAGGACGGTTTCTTTTAGGGAAAAATTGAAGCAGTTGTAGTGCATGTTACCCATTCATTTTAATTATTTTTAAAAAATAACTTTTTATTCATGGCTAAAAATAAACTCCAAAAATTTGCTGATATGAAGACTTTTGATCGGGTATTTGAGCCTGAAAAAGAAGCTTTTATAAATGGTGACTTTTCATTAAAAGGTAAATGGAGAGAAAAAGTTTTTAAAAATGATAATCCTATTGTTTTAGAGTTAGGTTGTGGTAAAGGTGAATATACAGTTGGTTTAGGTATTCAAGATCCATCTAAAAATTATATTGGGGTAGATATTAAAGGTGCTCGAATATGGGCTGGAGCTAAACAAGCGAATGAAGAGAACTTGTTAAATGTTGCTTTTTTAAGAACTAATGTAGATTTTATTGAACACTTTTTTGCTGAAGATGAAGTAGATGAAATTTGGTTAACATTTAGCGACCCACAACCTAAAAAACCAAATAAAAGATTATCCTCTAGACCTTTTATAGAACGCTATTTAAAATTTCTGAAACAAGATGGTATTGTTCATCTTAAAACAGATAATACATCATTATACTTATCAACCCTAGATGAAATAGAGTCTCATCAATATGAGTTATTATTTTCTGCAATTAATGTTTATGAAAAAGATTGGGAACGTTTTTCACCTCGCATGAAAGAAGTAATGAGTATTAAAACGTATTACGAAACGTTATTTGGAAATAAAGGGTTTAAGACCAAGTATTGTGCTTTTAAACCTTACGTGTAGTTCACATTACCTGTTAGGATTTAAATTATCGCATACTCTAACAATAACCGCAATATTTCCACCAAAAGATATAGGTCCGTTAAATTGAGCACCTACTGTACTTCCTGGAACAACATTTACTCCTGTAGGATTAATGGTAAGATCAGTAAACACACCACTACCTGTTGCGGTTGTTCCATTAGCTGTTCCTAATAAGGTGCCATCAGGAGCTTGAATTCTACCTGATATTGTAGTGGCGGATCCGACAAAATCATATATTAATAAACCAACTTTAATAACTTCCCCTCGAACAGGTATCATAACGTTACCAATATCTGCAGTAGGCGATTGTGCACCTAACGTTTGCATGTTAAATGAAATATATTGGCAAGTGTCAATAGTTGTTAAAACAGAATCTACAGCTCTTGATATTGCACTATCAATAATAGGTTTTAAATCTACAGATGTAGAAGCCCCATTCTCAATGTGTGTGTTGAGTGTAGTTCCGGTTAAATTAGGAGTTAATAAATTTTGATCGTCAGTACCTCCTCCGGCAGGTGCAGCCCATGAAACCGTTCCGCTACCATCAGTAGTTAACACTTGATTAGCCGTTCCATCTATATTTGGTAAGGTATAAGCTTCATTAATTTTTAAGCTACCGTTTTTATACAATACTAAGCCATTAGATCGAGCAACATTGGACGTTCCATTACCTACAACAAAAAGTCTATCATTTGCGTTAAATCCTGTTGTTGAATTAGGTGTATATCCTGTAGAATAAATTCCACCAACCCATTCTCCATAAGAATAAGCTGTATCAACTCTGCCTCCACTAATAACAGAATAATTACCAATTGTATTATTTTGGCTACCTCCGGAAATTACAGAATAATCTCCGGTTGTTCTATTTAGGGATCCTCCTGCTATTGCAGAATAGATTCCATTAGCATCATTTTGTTCTCCACCTCCAATAAAGGTAAAGTCTCCAGTTGCAGTATCATTTTCACCACCAACTACAGCTGAACTAAGACCATTAGATTGATTTCTCCAACCTCCTCCTACAATGGTATTAGTACCTGTAGCTCTATTATTTCTTCCACCTGATATTGTAGCGTATGAACCTGTTGCATTGTTTGCCGCACCACCACCAACTACTGTACCTTGGTTTGTTGAATTATTATTACTTCCTCCAGCTATCGTACTAGCCAAACCTGTTGCATCATTATCTCGTCCAAGTGAAGTTGATACCAAACCAGTTGCTGTGTTATTTTGCCCCAAAGAAACAGCATAATTGCCTGATGCAACATTGCCGTCACCAGCCGCAATGGAATTCGTTCCGGAAGCAACATTAGTGCCAGGATTCCCTTCAAGACCAGTGCCATTTGCATTAATATCCCAATCATTATCATCTGCATTAGCTAGGGCACTATCAATAATAGGTTGTAAGTTAACTTTAGATGAATCTCCATCTTCTATAATGATTAATATAGTGTCTTGTAGTAAAGCGGTATCAACATCAGTATCAATACTATCGCCAATAATAGAGATCAAACTATCTATAAACAAAGAATCTTTTAAAAGAGAATCACGAATTAAAGTATAAGATGTGTCATTAAAATAAACCGTGTCACTATTTCCTAGAATACTATCTAATTTTATAATCCAAATGGAGTCGTTTAAAAGCGAATCAGATATAATAGAATATAAAGTATCAGATCTACTAATGATGAGTGAATCTAACAAGTTGGTATCTAAAGATATGGGCAAATAGGTTTTTAAAATTTGGTTATCCTCATATAAGTAAAGTGTATCGTTTAAAAACATCATACTGTCAACATCAGTATCAATACTATCTCCTATAACAGACGCAAGACTATCAAAGGGTAGATGTTTAACAATGCCAGATATTGTATCTACAACTAAAAAACTATTTTCCGAAGAATAAATATTTAAACCTTCAATTCTAATTGGATCGTTAGTAGAGGACGGTACAACATGCAAAGAATTAGTAGGTACAGTAGTTCCAATACCAACATTTTGGCCATATAAACTTGATATTCCCTGAAAAATGATAATTAGCATTAAAAAAAATCTCATAATTACTTCATATTGATTTAACTAAAGTTACTTTTTTAAAAGTTTTTATTCTCATAATAATAGTTTTTTTGTAAACTGATTATTTAATTATACTAACATGACCAAATTTCCTAATAAAGTTAACTTCTTTATTCTTCTTGTATGTTAACACCCAAATATAGGTGTCTATTTGAGATTTAAGACCTTTATATGTACCATCCCAAGTTTGATCTATATCAGTTACTTCTTTTAGTAATTGACCCCATCTATTAAAGATTAGTAGTTTAAACTCAGAGAATATACATTCATCATTTGCAATAGCTTTAAATATATCATTAAACCCATCATTATCTGGAGTAAATGCATTTGGAACATAGATTTGACAGGTATCTTCGCAATTAATGACATCCACAAAAAGAGAGTCGGCACCAGTACAATTGTTATCATCAGTTACAGTAAGTTTATACTCTAATTCACTGTAAAAATTAATGGAAGGAGTTGTTTCTCCTGTACTCCAAAGATAGGAGGTGAAATTTCCAGAAGATGATAATAAGCCAAGAGTATTATTACAGAGAATAGAATCACCAATTATTGAAACAACTGGATTAGGATTTATAGATAAAATTAATGTGCTGGTACTGTCACATCCATTTGCTAAGGTGTAAGTGGCAGTATATATACCATCAATATTTCTAGGTACACCATCAAAAAGAACGAAATTTCCATCACAAATTTCAGTAGATATTGTATCTCTAACGGTAGGGATTACATGTAAATTAAGTATAAGCGCACTATCACAACCAACAGTTGTAGTTAATGTGTCAAAGTATATCCCGCCAACACCAATGTTTTTTCCTTCAAAATTATAAAGGTATCCTTCGCAAATGGTATCAAAAATAGTGGTAGAAGGAGAAGGGTTAACCGTAAGTTGGAGAGTTGCAATACTATCACATCCAAATGAAGTGTTTAGTGTATCGTTATAATTTCCTGCAACAGCATAAGCATTTCCACCAAAAAGGTATACATCACCATCACATATAGCTCTTTGTATGGTATCATAATAAACTGAGTTTACAATAAGATTTAAGGTTACTATACTATCACATGTATTAGTAGCTTGGAGTGTATCATTGTATAATCCTGTATTGGTGTAATTATTTCCTCCAAAAGCATAAGAGTTTCCATCACAAATAGTAGCTGATACCGTATCTGTAATTAATGAATTAACTGTTAGATTAATTGTGCTAATACTATCGCAACCATTTCCATTTACAAGTGTATCGTTATAGGTACCAGAAGATGAAAGTATCGTTCCTCCAAAATTATAAGTTTCACCATAACAAATATCTTCATTAATTGTATCTCTAATAATATCAATTACGGTAAGGTCTAGTACAACAATACTGTCGCAATTATAATTGGAGTAAAAGTTAGCTTGAAAGTAACCTGATATACCGTATGTATAACCATTAAATAAATACATTTCTCCTGTACAAATGCTTTCGTGAATTGTATCACGATATATTGGTAAAACAGTTAACGTTAAAATGGTAATGCTGTCACATCCGTATACGGAATTTGAAGTGTCTCTGAACGTACCAGCAGTATTAAGTATATTACCATTAAAATTATATAGATCGCCATCACAAATACTATCACTAATGTTAATTTGAAGTGTTGGAACTACAAATAAATCAAGGGTAATGATACTGTCGCATCCTCCACCTAAAGGGATGGTGTCATTGTATAATCCAGTTGAGTTGTATGTGTTACCTCCGAAATTTAGAGATTGTCCCATACAAAGTGTATCTTTTATTGTATCATAAACTCCGTTTGATGTTGTAACCATAATTGATCTAGATGCACTATATTGACAAGATGTTGGTTTGGAAGCATCATAACATCTTGCGTAAAATGTTGAATCCATATTAATAGTGTGAGTATTACCAATTCCTGCTCCAGTTCCCAATGCATTGGTATACCATCTTAATGTACCAGCAGAACAAGTTCCGGAAAGGTTAGTGTTATATGGAGCACAGCCAGATGATGGTGATGCAGTTAAATTACTAGGAGGAAATGGATTTGTGCAGTTTGTAGTACCAAATACTGGACTTTGTACAACAGCTCCAGCAGGACAAGGATTGTTAATAAATCCATTCAGTTTCCCACCCAAGTCTTAAACCTGTTACTGGGGTAACAAATTCTATAGTAAAGCTAGACCAATTTGTTCCTGTAACACAAGGAAACAAAGCTGCATTTGTTCCATTAAAATCAATACCATTAATTCTAATGTGCTCACCAGGACCAATTCCTGTAGTAAAAATACAACCAGATTGGTTGGTGCAATTGGGACATTGAAAAGAATAGGTATAGGTGTTTCCGGCAACTGGATTTAAATTACCAACCATGTTCCCTCCAGGACATGTTTGGCTTAATGAAACAGATGACGTGAAGAAAAAAACAAGAACAATATAAATATAACAAAATCTCATATACGCTAAGATAACGTATAAATACGAAAAGGTTGCTTTAAAAAGAATGCAGAGTCAATAAAATTGACAATTGTTATACTGTCATAATATCAACTTCTTTCAAATCAATAAGGTCATCAACTTTTTTTGAATAGCTATCTACAATTTTTTGTACTTCATCTTCAGCAGTTTTAGCCATATCTTCTGATAGACCGTTATTTTTTAACCCTTTAATGAAGTCATTAGCATCTTTCCTTTGGTTTCGAATACTCACTTTAGCCTTTTCACCCTCTGCTTTAGCTTTTTTTACTAAATCTTTTCTTCTCTCTTCAGTAAGTGCGGGAACATTAATGATAATGATTTCTCCATTACTTTGTGGGTTTAAACCAATATTAGAATTAATTATTCCTTTTGCAATTTCATCTAAAATACTTTTTTCCCATGGCTGTACGGTAATAGTTCGAGCATCAGTTGTATTTACATTGGCAACTTGAGAAATAGGAGTCATAGAACCATAATATTCTACCATAACACCATCAAGCATGCTAGGAGTAGCTTTACCTGCTCTAATTTTCATTAGTTCTTCTTTAAGATGTTCTATTGCTTGATTCATAGCTTCTTTAGCTTCATCAAGTCCCATTTGTATCTCTTCGTTCATTGCTTTTAGATTTTTAAATCATGTAAATATAATGGAAAAATGAAAAATCATTAGATATAATGGAATCTAATCTATTCCTTGGTATGGATTATAGATATACTGTGTGCTAAAAGTACCAAGATTAGAAAAATAATTCTGTACTAATTTTACGGGATCAGTAGCTATTTCTCCTATTGGATTATTACTGCCGTCATCATGATCATCCCATCCCCAAGGTGGTTGAGCAGAACCACTCCCATTATCTCCGGCAATAACGGTATAAGATTCAAAGAAATCGGAATTAAACCTTTGGTCCCATATCTCATTTTGAGAGAACATGTTAATTAACTTATACTTAACATGAGTATCGTATATGTCAGCAGGTTCTTCAGATTCTGTTATAGAGGGAAAATAAATTATACCGTCTCCGCTTTTTATTTCAACATCAGGATGTATTTTTAACCCATGACCTTCTGCCTCTTGTCCCGTTTTAGGATGCATCTTATTATCATCACCTAGTTGAAATGAAATTGGAGTAGATTGAATTGAACCATCTGCTCCATCTTGAAGTGTGCTTGTGGGCGTTTTGTATAAATAAAAATCAGAGTGAAATACGGTTATAGCTCCTGTTAAATTACCATATTCGCTTCCATCTTTTTCGATTATTTCAACAATAGCTTCTAAATCGTTTTCATGTTCGCCAGTTGTAAACCAATTATCTGACCAATCTCTAGGATGAAAAAAGGCCACTGTTAAAAACCAATGGGTAGCGGTTTCTATCACGGTATAATAGCCTACTGCTTTTGCATGTGTGGTATCTAAATTTTCCCAATTATTAAGTGCATTCCAATCTCCATCATAATCCATGGCAGTTATATAATCGCTTTTTCCACTTAGCGAATGGCTTCCTGTAGGATCAACATCTTGATAGTGAATAGGAGCCCATCTATTTGCTAATTTTTCATAAAAAGTATCTCTATCAGCTTTTGGGGGATTCTCTGTTTCATTACATAATTCAATTTGATCTGTATTGTTTTTCTTACAAGAAATTATTAAAGAAATAGCAATTAGGTAAAACATAAATTTCATAATGAACAGATTTAAGATGTGTTATAAATATAGTTAATAAATCATTACTGTATTTTTCTTATTTTAAGGATTATTTAAGCTCAATATTACTTGATTACCTTGCTGTGTAATTATTTAATAGTTATTTTTCATAATGTAAAACATATTATAAATACATGAAACCAGTATATCTTTTATCGTTAGTTGTAGGTCTAGTAATTGTAATTTATTTCTATTTTATCAATTTTGATAATATGAGCGAAACAGAATTGGTTAATTCGGTATTATATTGGTATGTACCTTTAATTTTTGGGTTGTATGGATTAATGGGGATAAGAATAAAGCGGACAATAGAAGACGGAAACGGAGCAATTAAACATCTATTTTCTGGAGATGATGCTAGTTTAACTTTATGGACTGTTTTTGTTGCCATAATAAGTGGGTTAGTTGGAATCTTTTTATTTTTTATACCATTAGCTATTTTTCCAGTTAAATCAGAAGCTTATGATAGTAAGATTGCGTTAACTGGAGCTTTAGTTTGGCTATTGATTTTGTTTTTATTTTTTGAGGTTGCTTGGCCAGCTTTATAGATCAAGGTCATCTAAAACATCATTAGATAATGCGTTAGATTCTTTATGGGTTATTTTCCATCCCCAATACGCTAATCCCATATTAGTAAAACCAAATAAAATCCAGAATATGAATACTTCTGTATAAGAGATATGACCTGGAGATAAAAACATAAGAAAGGCCCATACTCCAAGACCAACAGAAATAAATAGATTACCGTATATAGGAATAGATTTTGTTTTTCCTATGCCAAAAAAGATAAGCGTATTTAATACTATAGCAATTAAAATCACTAAACAAACAACCGCAACCGTTTGAGACAAGTTTACAGGGTTTGCATTAACACGTAGCCCTGCTTCCATGATTTGACTACTTACTTTTTCAAAAGACAAATACGTATAATAACCATTTGCCAAAAGATATAAGCCTCCCAAAACAATATTAATAGCAAGTTGAATTCTCATATAAATAAAAAAGGATCTAAGTTTTAGCTTAGATCCTTCAATATAGAAAACGATTTTTAAATCTTATTCGGCTAATACAATTATTTTATTGTTTAGCACTTCAACAATTCCTCCGTTAGTTTCAAAAGATTCTTCCTTGCCATCATTACTTGTAATGGTAACAACTCCCTTTTTTAAGCTTGTAATAAGAGGTGCGTGATTATTTAAAATACCTAAACTACCATCAATTCCTGGTAAAATTACAGAAGTAACTTCTCCAGAAAATAAATTAGCGTCTGGTGTGATAATATCTAGTTGCATAATATAATTTATTAAGCGTCAGCAAGCATTTTCTTACCAGCTTCAATAACTTCTTCTATAGAACCTTTAAGGTTAAAAGCAGCTTCAGGATACTCATCAACTTCTCCGTCAAGGATCATGTTAAATCCTTTAATGGTATCTTCAATATCAACTAATACTCCTTGTAATCCTGTAAATTGCTCTGCAACATGGAAAGGTTGAGATAAGAATCTTTGAACACGTCTTGCTCTGTGTACAACTAATTTATCTTCTTCAGATAATTCATCCATACCAAGAATTGCAATAATATCTTGTAATTCTTTATATCTCTGTAAAATCATTTTTACATCCTGAGCACAGTTATAATGCTTGTCACCTAAAATATCAGCTGTAAGAATTCTTGAAGTAGAATCTAATGGATCTACCGCAGGATAAATTCCTAACTCAGCAATTTTTCTTGAAAGTACTGTTGTTGCATCTAAGTGAGCAAATGTTGTTGCTGGTGCTGGATCGGTAAGGTCATCTGCAGGTACGTATACCGCTTGAACCGAAGTAATAGATCCTTTCTTTGTAGAAGTAATACGCTCTTGCATAGCTCCCATTTCAGAAGCTAATGTTGGTTGGTAACCTACGGCAGAAGGCATACGACCAAGAAGTGCTGATACTTCAGAACCTGCTTGTGTAAACCTAAAAATATTATCTACGAAGAATAAGATATCTTTACCTTCTTCATCTCCTTCACCATCTCTAAAATATTCTGCTAATGTTAATCCAGATAAAGCAACTCTTGCTCTTGCACCTGGAGGCTCATTCATTTGACCAAAAACGAAAGTCGCTTTTGATTCTTTTAACTCATTTTTATCAACTTTAGAAAGATCCCATCCTCCTTCTTCCATAGAGTGTAAGAAATCATCTCCGTATTTTACAATACCAGATTCTAACATCTCTCTCATCAAGTCATTTCCTTCTCTTGTTCTTTCTCCAACTCCTGCAAACACAGATAAACCACCATGTCCTTTTGCAATGTTGTTAATTAACTCTTGTATAAGTACTGTTTTACCAACACCTGCACCTCCAAATAAACCAATCTTACCACCTTTTGCATAAGGCTCAATAAGGTCAATTACTTTAATTCCAGTAAATAGTACTTCTGTAGAAGTAGATAATTCTTCGAATTTTGGTGGTTCAGCATGTATCGCTTTTTTCTTTTCTTTACCAACAGCATCAATACCATCAATAGCATTTCCTACAACATTAAAAAGTCTTCCTTTAATGTGCTCACCAATTGGCATACTAATTTGATCTCCTGTAGCTGTTACTTCTAAACCTCTTCTTAATCCTTCAGTTGCATCCATAGAAATAGATCTTACTGAGTCTTCTCCAATGTGTTGTTGAACTTCAAGAACAACATGCTCTCCGTTATCTTTAGTAACTTCTAGTGCGTCAAGAATATTTGGTAATTGACTTTTGTCTTCGAATGTTACGTCTACTACTGGACCAATAACCTGAGAAATTTTACCTTTTACAGCCATAAATATGGGTTTAGATGTATATTAACTTAATTTATTAGTGCAAAATTAGTTTTTTTTAATGCATCACCCAATATTTTTGCAAAAAAAAATACCTTTGAAGAGCGAATTTTTATAAACAATTGAAAGTCTTTTACGATATAGCCGATTTTAACCCTTCAAAGCCAGTTGCTTTAACTCCAGGAACATTTGATGGAGTTCACTTTGGGCATCAAAAAATCTTATCGAGATTAAAAGATGTTGCGACTAAACATGACATGGAAAGTGT
>JAHDBM010000133.1 GCA_020630395.1 Flavobacteriales bacterium | reverse complement strand
GGCGTTGGTTTTATTTATATTTGGTATATAGGTGCTTTAGAATGGAATTAATTTTTTAATAAAGTATTGTCAGAAAAGAGCAATGGTAGCTCGTTAGGCTCATGCCCTGAAGATTGTTGGTTCGAATCCAGCTTCTGACATTTAACGTCTTAAAGGCTTTGAGATATCAAATCCGTTAGAACACATTTTGTAAAACAAAACGAATCTCTTGTTTTAAAATGCATTAAAAAACTTAGTTTGTTTAAATTTTGATTCTCATTAAAATCAAAGTAATTGACTCAATTGTAAAAATTTAACAAAACAATGTCTATTAATACCGTTAATACTACATCGTCAAGCCATTTTTATCAATTCATCTCTCGATGGCTTTTTTCTACAAATCATAAAGATATAGGTACTTTATATTTAATTTTTGGTGCAATTTCAGGTGTTGCTGGAACAGCATTATCTTTATATATTAGAATTACATTAGCGCAGCCTAATTGTAGTTTTTTAGAATACAATCATCATTTGTATAATGGTGCGCCGTCTAACACAATTCATGCCTGCTGGAGATGTACCAGCTGACATAGTCGCTTTCATATGAAATTCATATGTGTCATAAATCATTGCACTTACCCAATAAGGATTCAAACTGATTTGGGGAACACAGCATGTGCAAAAAGGCTTACTGAAAGAATGTTTGCCAAGATACAGCTTACTATGGTTAGGTTAACGAATCTCAATTTCATGCCGGGGTCTCAGATCCCCAATATAATGTGGAGTGATTCTAATTACATTGTCTTAGAATTACCGAAGCGACTAAAACAGGCAATCACTAGAAGTGGATTAATGAAAGAGAGACCTAAGGTAAGCAATCGACATGGATTGATGGAATTCGGGATTCTCCAATGCTTGGAAAAGTACGGAGAACGGAGGAATCGTAGTACTACACTGATCAGTAGGAAGGGTTCTAGTCTTATTCAGTTGACCAACTTTGAACTTTCGGGTTCTTATGAAAGTCAACATTTGTTAAAACTTAAAAATGACTTATCGAATGGATTAAAAGCTACAAATCTTAGTGTAATTATGAGTGACCCCAATTTTCTGATTGCCTGTTGGGTTCGAATACGATCTAACAAAGGTGGTCTAACCTCAGCTTTTGACGGTTCTATTGATGGAATTCAGAAATTATGGTTCATAGAAACTGCTGGTATAATGAGAAATGGTGGTTACAAATTTAAAGTTGCTAGAAGGAAGTATATACCAAAACCTAATAGCAATAAATTATGTCCTTTAACTATGCCGTCTCCAAAGGACAAAATAGTACAAGAAGGCATGCGGTTTTTATTAGAAATTATTTTTGAACCTTTGTTTAAAGATAGCTCTTATGGATGGAGACCTAAACGAGGCTGTTTAACAGCATTAAATGACATTCGAATGAAATGTAAAGGTTGTACGTGGTACATTGAAGGAAATATAGATCAACAGTTTCTGACTATGAACCATAATATTTTAATAAAGATTATTAAAACTAAAGTTGATGACCAAGCGTTTATCGATCTATTGTATAAATATATGAAAGTAGGGTATGGCGAAAATATTAAACAAGCCACTCCTATGAAAGTAGGAGTTATTCAAGGTGGAATACTCTCACCTATTTTAGCTAATATATACATGCATCCTTTTGATGAATGGGTAGAAAACTATCTAATACCGAATTTCAATAAAGGGAATAAACGTGCGAAAAATCCGGAATACTTTAAAAAGTATTATGAATTTGGGTTAAAAAAGGTCAAAGATAAAAGTATACGATCAATATTAGATATTGACTCAAACTGAAAACGAATGTACTACTTTCGATATGCTGATGATTTTATTATCGGAGTAGATGCTTCTAAAAATGATTGTACGGAGTTGAAAAACAAAATAAATCATTTCTTACAAACAGAACTGAATATGGTACTAAATTTAGAGAAGACTAAAATTACCAATGCCCAAAAAGAAATTGCTAAATTTTTAGGTTATGGTATTCATAAAACAGTAATGAGTAAAATGCCTATTAGAGTAGATAAGATTGGCCGATTACGTCGAATAGTTCCAAGACCTATTTTGGATGCTCCTATCAAAGATATAGTAAAACGATTAATTGAGCAAAAGTACGCTACTAAAGCAGGTAAACCTACGAGAAACGCGAGATTTATCAATCATCAACTTTCTGATATAATAAATCATTTTCGTGCAGTAGAACGTGGTATACTAAATTATTATTCGTTAGCTAATAATTATGGAAATTTAGCAGCTAGAGTTCATTTTATTTTGAAATATTCGTGTGTATTAACGATTGCTTCAAAAATGAAACTCAAAACTAAGAAGAAAGTTTTTAAGAAATACGGTAAAGATTTAAAGATACTAAACGATAAAGGAAAGATCATAACTAGCTACCCTACAATAAGTTACAAAAGGCCTAGAAAAATTTCAAATTTTGTGAAGCGTTTTGAGGAAGATTTTATTAAAAAAATCGATATAAGAGTTAATCGAGGAAGAAAGAATTTGAAAGGTCCATGCGTAGTTTGTGGAAGTAGTGAAAATATTGAAGTTCATCATGTAAGATCGTTAAGGAAAAGACCTCGAAAGGGTAATTTCTTAGAGGATATGATGTCGAAAATGAACCGAAAACAAGTACCTTTATGCAAATCTTGTCATCAACAAGTACATTCCGGTCATTACGATGGGAAATCGTTTAGGTTAGATAGCAAAGAGTGAGAGTGAGAGCCACATGCGGTGAAAATCGCACGTGTGGTTTGGGGTCGACTAATTGAGAGTTAAAAGGCTTGGGTAGTTAGGCCACTTATTGTAACAGGTCATGCTTTTATCATGATTTTTTTTATGGTAATGCCAACATTAATTGGTGGATTTGGAAACTGGTTTG
>JAHDBM010000009.1:57376-78505 GCA_020630395.1 Flavobacteriales bacterium | reverse complement strand
ATCGACTTTCGAACATCTTTTGGTGTATTAACACACTACCTCTTGCTTGAGCAGCTGTAACCAATACAATACTTAATAAATCGGGTGTAAACCCAGGCCATGGCGCATCAGCAATAGTCATGATAGATCCATCAATGTATGATTCTATTTCATAATTATCTTGAGCTGGAATGTATAGATCATCTCCTTTTAATTGAATATCTATTCCTAGTTTTCTAAAGGTGTCTGGTATAATTCCAAGATTAGGATATGAAACATCTTTAATGGTAATTTCTGAACCTGTCATAGCAGCAAGACCAATAAAACTACCTATTTCAATCATATCGGGTAAAATCCTGTGGTTGCATCCACCTAAATTAGCAACACCTTCTATAACTATCATATTAGATCCAATTCCTGAGATGTTACCTCCCATTGAATTAATCATTTTACATAATTGCTGTAAATAAGGTTCACAAGCAGCATTATATATTGTTGTTTTCCCCTCTGCCATACAAGCAGCCATTACAACATTAGCTGTACCCGTTACAGAAGCTTCATCTAAATGAATGTATGTTCCTTTTAAGTTATCAGCTTTTACTTCGTAAAACGTATCCTTTGGATCATAATTAAATTCTGCCCCTAATTTTTGGAAGCCTAAAAAGTGCGTATCTAATCTTCTTCTACCAATTTTATCTCCACCAGGTTTAGGCATATATCCTTTACCAAAACGAGCTAATAATGGTCCTAAAATCATTATAGATCCTCTTAATCCAGAACCTCTTGTTTTAAAATCATCAGTAGTTAAGTATTCAATATTAACATCATCTGCTTTAAAGGAATATTTACCTTTTTCTATTTTTTGAACCTTAACTCCCATTGCTTGTAATAAGTTAATTAACTTATTTACATCAATGATATCAGGAATATTTTCTATAATGACCTCTTCTGGAGTTAATAAAACAGCACAAAGAATTTGTAATGCTTCATTTTTTGCACCCTGTGGCGTTAATTCTCCTTTTAATTTTTTCCCTCCTATTATTTCAAAAGCACTCATTTAGTTTCTCTTTTTATTGCGGTGGTTATTATTCCTGTTATTTCTATGCTTATTATTTCTATGCTTATTATTGTTGTGGCTGTGGTTCTTTTTATTTTTAAATTGGCTTATCCCTAATTGATCTACCGATTTTATTTTACTCTCATCTTTTAACTCTAATTTACCTTTTGATAAAATATCTAAGTGATTTATGATGACATCATTATCTACATGATCTTTATTCCAAATTAAAAAAGAACGTTTCATTAAATTAACAATCTCTGAAATTAAGGCTTCTTTTTTATCCCCTTCTTCCATCTCGATTGCTTCTTTTATGAAAAAAGAAACTGATTTACCATAGTAAGCAAAACGAATTCTTTCTTTACTATAGCTTAATAATTCTGGCTTTTCTTTAGCCGCTTTAATATCTGGTTTTGGGTATGGTGAGTCTACATCTAATTCAAAATTTGATATAATAAATAAATGATCCCATAATTTATGCGTAAAGTCTTCTACATCTCGTAAATGAGGGTTTAGCTGCCCCATAACAGATATAATAGCTTTTGCTACTTGATTTCTTTCATCACGATCGGCTACTGTTTTAGCAAATTCGATCATGTTTTTAACGTTTCTGCCGTATTCTGGAATAGTTAATTCCTCACGGGCTGTATTGTATTGTAATCCTTCCAAAGTGTGATTATTGTGTATTAAAAATAACTATAGAATAGGGTTATTCTATGATATCGAGTTTAGCAAAAATAAAGAAAATATTAACAATAACACTATTTTATCTTTATCCCTAATCCTCCTAATAAATAACCATTGTGCATAACAAAATCAGAAACACAAATATCCTTATATTTTGTTCCTTTATATTTTTCTTCTATTACAAGGGATACAGTTGATCCAACCGGCAAACTAAGATCAAAGTCAATTACTTGGGGTAGAAATGTATCCTGAAGTTCAATACTCTTAATATGCTTCCCATTTGCTAAGACACCAACCTTTTTAATTCTAGCATTTTGTTTCCACAATTTATCGCTTTTAGTATAGCCATTGGTAATAATAATATTTGAAAATTGTGATGCTAATTTTGGTCTATCAATTTTATCAATAGAATCTAATTCTTGTTGAATTGATAATGTATCGCCAATATTACACACCCAAGCTGTATTTAAATTAAAATCTATCAAATTCATTAGTGGGTATCTTTTAGTAAGTCTGTTTGCCCACAATTTATAAGTTAAATCTCCAGGACCATCTGTCTCAGTACAATTACCCACATAATAACAAGGCTCATCACTCCATTTTTTAAAATCAGAAACTGACTTTACTGAATCAGTTATTCCATCTACATAATCTTCACCATATATCTTAGTTTGTGATTTTAAACTAAATGAACAAACAAAAATTGCGCTTGTTAAAAGAATTATTTTTTTCATGATTATATTTTTTAGCAAAAAAAACAATAACCATGCCATTATTCTATAATGTCTAACTTTGCAAACTTTAATAACAATTGTTTCTGACCAACATTAGGGAAGAAAACTGTTGCTTTTCTATTAGGATATGCCCCTTCAATATTGACTATTTTTCCTTTTCCAAACTTAGCGTGAGCCACCTTTAACCCAACAACAAAGTCTTTATTATCTGATCCTCCTCCTGCTGAAGAACTCGTTACAGCAGAAACTTTTTTAAGATTTTCTTTTTTGGGGGATGAAAACTTCATTTTAAAAGCTGCTTCTTTACTTGAACTAGGCTTTTTCATTGGCTTTGGATCAAAAATAGTGACATTATCTACATATTTTTCATCTATTTCCTCTATAAAACGACTAGATTCACAACTAATTAGATTCCCCCATCTGTAACGTGTAGTAGCGTATGACAAGGTTAGTTTTTTCTCAGCTCTAGTAATCGCAACATAAAATAACCTTCTTTCTTCTTCTAAATCTGTTCTAGAGTTTAATGATAGCTGCGAAGGGAATAAATTCTCTTCCATTCCTACTATATATACATAAGGAAACTCCAGTCCCTTTGCAGCATGAATAGTCATTAAAGCCACTTTATCTTTATCTTCTGGCTTATCATTATCAGCATCAGTTAGTAAGGCTACATCAATTAAAAAATCGGGTAAGGTTACTAATTTATCTTCCTCTTTATTTTTATCGGAAAATTCTTTTATCCCGTTTAATAGTTCTTGTATATTTTCATAACGACTAACACCTTCAGGGGTTTTATCATCATGGAGTGTTTTAGTCATACCGGTAACTGAAGCTATTTCTTTTGCAATATCATAAGCATCAGTTTCTTCTAAACGCGATTTAAAACTATTCATCATAGCCGTAAATTCTCCTATCTTTTTTTGAGCTCCTGCATTTATAGGCAATTGATATTGTTGCATATTAGACGCTATCTCCCATAAGCTAACCTTATGTTCATTAGCTTTAATAATCATGTGATCTACAGACGTTTTTCCAATTCCTCTTTTAGGATAATTTATGACACGTTTAAAAGCTTCTTCGTCTTTATGATTGGCAATTAATCTAAAATAAGATAATAGATCCTTTATTTCTTTTCTTTGATAAAAAGACAGTCCTCCATAAATTTTATACGGAATATTTAACCTTCTTAACGACTCTTCAAATGATCTAGACTGAGCATTTGTTCTGTAAAGAATGGCAAAATCTAATGCTTTTGCATTATAATGTTGTTGTATATCATAAATATCATTCGCAATTAGCTTACCTTCCTCATTATCAGAAAGTGCTTTAATGACTTTTATTCTATTGCCTTCATCATTGCTTGTCCAAACATTCTTTTTAATCTGCTCCGTATTGTTTTTAATAATACTATTTGCAGCCTCAACTATCACTTGAGTAGAACGGTAATTTTGTTCTAGCTTGTATAGTTTATAATCTGGGTAATCTTTTTTAAAATTTAAAATATTTTGGATGTTTGCTCCCCTAAACGCATAAATACTTTGAGCGTCATCTCCAACAACTGCTAAGTTTTCATTTAATGCAGCTAGTTTTTTTACAATTAAATACTGAGAGTAGTTGGTATCTTGATACTCATCTACCAATAAATATTTAAACCTATGTTGATACTTATATAATACATCTGCATGATCTCTAAACAACACATTGGTTTTAAATAATAAATCATCAAAATCCATTGCTCCAGCTCTAAAACATCTTGTTTGATATGCCATGTACACCTCTCCTATTCTTGGACGACCATTGCTACGATCATCACCCATAATAGTGGCATTATTTAGGTAACTTTGTGCCCCAATAAGGTTATTCTTTGCAGATGAAATCCTATTGTAAACAATTCCTGGTTTGTAAAGTTTATCGTCTAACCCAAACTCTTTTACAATTGTTTTAATTAGATTTTTAGAATCTTGTGTGTCGTATATGGTGAAATTTTGAGGATACCCAATTTTATCAGCTTCAGCTCTTAAAATTCTTGCAAATATAGAGTGGAAAGTTCCCATCCAGATATTTTTAGCTTCAGAACCACCAATAATATTACCAATACGTTCCTTCATTTCCTTAGCCGCTTTATTGGTAAAGGTTAGGGCTAAAATACTAAAAGGCTCTGCTCCTTGTTTTATTAAATGCGCTATTCTATAGGTAAGCACTCTTGTTTTACCTGACCCTGCTCCAGCAATAACCATGCATGGGCCATCAGTATTAACAACAGCTTCTCTTTGAGCTTCATTTAATCCGTCTAAATAATTGTCTTTCATTTTTTTCCTATCCCTAGCCCTTTCCTTCGGAAAGGGGACTTATTTTTTATTTGTTTCTTGAATGGCTTATTAGGTTTTTCTTTTTTATGATGACCCCATTCCATCCTTAACTATTATTTGAATTCCAATTAAATAAATTAAAAGATGTATAATTAACCCAACAAAAACGATTATAATAATTGGCTTAACCTTATTCTTTTTTCATTTTGAAAACAACAATTTTAATCTGTCTATTCGAGTGATTTCGATTTTTATCCGAAAAAAATCGAGAGCTATTTGTTGAATTACTTCTCGATACAATTTTTGTTTCATTATCATTTCACAAAAATCACTCGAAGTGACAATGCCTCATTCTTTTATTAAACCTCCTTTAACTCCTTTCTCTTCTCTTTCCCTTTTTCGGTTGCTTTAATATTTCGTTCTATTTCTACATCTGGTCTTGTCCACTTAGGTTTTTCTCCTAATGCTTCGAATTCTGATTCAGATGCTTCAACAGTTTTTGGTTGCGATTTAGACGTAAATGGTTTTGTTGGTTTTAATCCTAGTAAATCAAATAACTTCATGTCTTCATTTACATCTGGGTTTGGAGTAGTCAATAGTTTATCTCCTGCAAAAATTGAGTTTGCTCCTGCAAAGAAACACATTGCTTGTCCTTCTTGACTCATATCTGTTCTACCTGCTGATAACCTTACTTGAGTATGTGGCATAACAATACGAGTGGTTGCAACCATTCTAATCATATCCCAAATAGCAACTGGCTTTTGCTCTTCTAAAGGTGTTCCTTCTACGGCTACCAAAGCATTAATTGGAACCGACTCTGGGTGAGGACTAAACGTAGACAATGTAACTAACATTCCTGCTCGATCTTCAACTGACTCTCCCATTCCAATGATCCCTCCCGAACAAACGGTTACGTTTGTTTTACGAACGTTTTCAATTGTTTTGATACGATCTTCATATCCTCTTGTTGATATTACCTCTTCGTAATATTCTTCTGATGAATCTAAATTATGATTATATGCATATAAACCAGCTTCAGCTAATCTTTTTGCTTGATTTTCAGTTATCATACCTAAGGTACAACACACTTCCATATCCAGCTTATTTATTGTACGTACCATTTCTAATACATTCTCAAAGTCTTCTCCATCTTTAACATTACGCCAAGATGCTCCCATACATACTCTTGATGAACCTCCTGCTTTTGCTCTAAGTGCTTGGGCTTTTACCTGAGAAACTGACATTAAATCATTTCCTTCGATATCGGTATGGTAACGAGCAGCTTGTGGACAATAACCACAATCCTCAGGGCAACCTCCAGTTTTTATCGAGATTAGTGTACTTACCTGAACTTGGTTAGGATCATGATGCTCTCTATGAACTGAAGATGCTTGGTAAAGCAAATCCATTAATGGTTGATTGTATATCGCTAAGATTTCTTCCTTAGTCCAATTATTTCTAATTTCTGACATATTTCTTTAAATAAGATATCTATCAAAAATACAAGAAAGTTTTGGGACTGTGGAAAGATTAGAAAATTTATATTAACAGTTTAAAAAAAATGATCGATCATGGATTGATATAAACATCTTGATCTACAGAATAACTTATTCTTGATGATCCAAATTTAGGGGTGGGAACATTTAAGTTATAAAAAGTATTTTGCTTTATTTTAGTTAATCTTAAGCGCATAGTTTTATTCACATTATCTGCTAAAACACTATTATTTCTTATTCCTATTTTATTACCCGTATTAATAGCAGGTATCATACTCCCAATAAGTGCTATAAAGTTATTATTGGTGTCTAATAATTCCAATCGCAATTCATGCGCATCTGAAAAAGAACCTATCCAAGAAACAGAATCAGTACTTGAAGCTGATATATTGTTAATTGACACAAATGAAATAGAGTCTATCATTATAAAGTTGTTTAAGTAAGATGATTGTAAATAATCAAAACTTATACTTGAAGAATTAATAATCCCTAATTGAATTCTTTTAAATGTATCCTGTAAATTATATTCGGTTGCTCCATTTATTGAAACTAACATTGAATCTGATATACTTTTATAATCTACATAATAGCGATCACCTCCACAGGTATATCCTTCTGTAAATTCGTTAAAAATGATTTGAGATACCGAAGTATCTTTTGTTCTATTATAGTTAACTTCAAATCTAACTGACAAACCTTGGTCTTCAATAAATTCTCCTCTTGGTTTTGTACAAGAGTTTAATATTAGAGCTAAAGTGATAAATGTTAATTGTATTGTTTTCATAATGATTAAGTGTTTTATATCCATTAAACAATCGAAAACAACTTCACCCCTACTCCCAAACAAAAAAAACCTCTTCTTAACTAAAAAGAAGAGGTTTAAAATAGCATTTAAAACTTTACTATTTAGCTGTTGCTAATTTCATCCGTAATTCTTCTACTTGGCTTTGTTTAAACCTAAAGCTAACATATAAAATAGATAGCCCTACAAATAACGATATAAGGATTGTAGGCCATGATACAAGCTCAAAAACTCCTATTTGATTCATTACAAAAACAAAAGAAGCCCCCATAAACAACAACCTAACAATCTCTAACATAATAGACCATCTTTTGGCTTCTGTCATTCCTCCCCAAGCAATAATCATAGCAAATAAACCTGTAGATAAAATAATTCTGTGTGTCCATGTTATTCCTAAATTATCTCCTAGTTTTAATCCTATCACAACATACATAAATGCCATTGCCACTAATATTTGAATTACCAAGTAAGGTATTAACCCTTTAAATTGTTTTGATCCAAATTTGGTTTGTTGATCCACAGTATAACCTAATGTTTCACTTTCTGGAAATGGCGGTAATCCTCTTGGTCTCCAGCCTAATGGCATAAACCAAATTTTTATTTTATCAATAAAATGAGGTGCTGCTGCTGCATCTTGAAATAATTGCTTCCAATACTGTATATTAATAAATATAGGATCCCATGTTCTTGGTGGGTGAGTAATACCATAACATACCTCTTCAACTTCTGGTTCGTATGTACCAAATAGTTTATCCCAAATAATTAAAAACTCAGAAAAATTCTTATCCAAATATTGTTGGTTTACTCCATGATGCACCCTATGATGAGAGGGAGCTACAAATATCTTCTCGAACCATCCCATACTTTTAATGATTTTAGTATGGTGCCAAAATGCTATAAACAAATGAATGCCGGCTACCATATATACGATCTCTGGAGAAAAACCTATTAAAACTAATATCCAGTCGAAGAATAAAAATTGAAATGTTCTTTGCGTAAAACTAGAACGCATAGCAACCGATAAGTTCATCTCTTCTGATGAGTGGTGAGGCATATGAGCAGCCCAAAAAACATTAACATGATGTCCTACCCTATGAAACCAATAAAAAACAAAGTCAGATAATAATAATAGTACAAATGCCATCCACCAGTTTTCTGGAATATCAAACAGCTTAAATTGATATACCCATGGATAGAACATATCTACAATAAAGAAAATCACGGCTAAATTGATACATTGATTACCTATTCCGGTTCCTAAATTTGAAATCGTATCTTGAAAAGCATACAGCTTTTTCTCTTTGTTAAATAAATGATAAACAATTTCTGCAAACAACAAAAAAACTGTTGCCGGAACAATAAAAGCATAAACATCTAATCCCATTTTGATTCTATTTGTATAATTAATTATACAAATGTACAAAATAATTGTATAAATGTTCTAATTTATTTGGAAATGACTATTGATACAGCATTACCTCCGAAACCAATGGCATTAATTAGTATGTTCTTAAATGGGGTTTTAGGCTCATTATCAAAGATTTGATAGGGCGGCTTAACTATATCTTGTTTAGCTAACATGATTAATCCCATCTCAATACTTAAAGCTGATGATGCACCTAATGTATGTCCAATTTTCCATTTATTAGATGTAACAATTGGAGTATTATGCTGCTTAAACACCTCATTAATAGCATTTATTTCTGATTGATCTCCTTTTATTGTACCTGGTGCATGAGCAATTACTACATCAATATCATTTGGATCAATATTACTCAATGCCATTTTCATGGATTCTTGTAACGCAACTCCTTCATCACTTATTGATGTTGGATGGGTAATATGTTCATTAGCATATCCAATTCCTGTTATAAAAGCTAAAGGTGTTTTTTTGGGATTTTTTTCAAGGCAAAAGGTAGCTGCTCCCTCACCTAAACACATAGTGTTGTTATTTTTGTTTAAATCTAAGCTTCTACAAGGAAAATTAGTCCTTTCATTTGTATAAATTTTAAGGCTCTGCATTTGAGAAATGGTAAAAGGTGTTAACGGAGCTTCACTTCCTCCTACTAAAAATCGACTAGACATCCCTGATTGTATCCATGCTACACCATTTAATACAGCATGTGATGCACTTGAACAAGTTATTGAATGACTTAAAGTAATTCCTTTTGAACCAAGGTCTTGAGCCACCCAACTCGAAATATTCCCTAATGTTGTTGAAGGGGACGTTAGTGGATGTGCTTTCTTTCTATTATGAAAATCTAAGATATACTTTTCAAAAAGTTCAGTTGCCCCTCGAGAAGAACCTATGTTAACTCCAAAATTATCATCCTTCCACCCAGCTTCCTTTAAAGCGATTCTTGCTGATAACATTGCATATAATGTTACATCATCTAGCTTATTATATTGTTTTTTTTCTGTTTTTAACGAGTCTATTAAACCCTTTGTTTTATCTGACATTTTTCCAACAACAATGCCAGCATCATTCGTTAAAAAATGTTTTTCCAAACGATAGTTCTCTTCTATTTCCTTTCTAGTAGAGCCTAGTGAAGAAATAGAACCACACCCAGTTATTGCAATTTTATCAATCATAAAATAAAAAAAGACGGAATATAATATCCGTCTTTAAAATTACTCTTCTTATGGTAAAAACAATTATTCCTTTACCATTCTTTTAGTGATTTTTGAACTTTCACTACTAATTTCAACAAAATATATACCTGATGCATAAGTTGAAAAATCAATGTTATTTTTCTTAATTGGATCTAGCAACTCTTCGTATAAGACACTTCCTACCCCTGAAAATATAGTCACCTTTAAATCTGAACGATTAGTTGGCAACACTATAGTTAATGCATCTTTAATAGGATTTGGAAACATTCTAAAATCTTTGTTGGAAATTTCATATTTCGACTGAAACATTTCTCCTGTAAATTCTGTTTGAGACATACCCACCCCCCAAACAAGTAGCATAAATGCTAGCATGTAATTCTTTCTCATCTCTTTCTCTTTTTTCTTTACTATAATTTACGCAGAAAAAGATCAATAGGTTACAAACTAGACAAAATCAATACTTTGTCTTATTATATTATGTACTTTTTTTATTTGTTCCTCAGAAGAAACATAAGGCAAAACCCAATAAATCGTATTTCCTAATGGCCTCAAACACAACCCTTTTTTCATAAAGAAATCATACAAATTGTCTCGGAATTTACCGTAAGTATCCGAATTATTCTCAAGCTTAAAATCAAAAGCTGCAATAACACCAATTTGTCTTGTGTTCTCAATTTTATTGGATGAACGAATCTCTTCTAAAAATGATCTATTTAGCACGTTTAATCGCTTAATTCCATCTTGTATTTCTTGCGATTGCAATAACTCAACAGAGGCTATAGCAGCTCTACATGCAATGGGGTTAGCAGAATAGGTGTGTGCATGGAATAACCCTTTAGCAGGGTCATCATTTAAAAAGGCATTATATATCTCTTGAGTACAACTCGTAATCGCTAATGGCAATACTCCGCCAGATAGCGCTTTAGATAAACATATTATATCTGGCTTAATTTCCATGTGATCTGATGCGAAATTTGTCCCAGTTTTTCCAAAACCAGTCATCACTTCATCTGCTACCAATAAAACCTCATGCTCTTTACATAGTTGCAACACGTTATTTAATGCTTCAGCATCATGCATTTTCATGCCTGCAGCTCCTTGAACTAATGGCTCGTATACTAAAGCTGCAACCTCTCCAGATTTCACCAGCTTTATTATATGTTCTAACACATAATTAATATTTTGATTAGTTGGAGGGAGTATTCGCTCTACTTTTACTAAATAGTTTTTAAAAGGCTTGTTGTAGATAGATTGTCCAGAAACAGACATTGCGCCAAAAGTGTCTCCGTGAAATCCCTCATTAAATGCAATTAATTTATTCTTTTTTATCCCTTTATTAGACCAATGTTGAAGCGCCATTTTAATCCCGACTTCAACTGCTGTAGATCCATTATCTGAGAAAAATACTTTAGCTTGGTTTTGAGGTAGTATCTCCATCAGTTTTTCAGATAGCACAACTGCTGGCTCATGTGTAAAACCACTAAACACGATTTGATTTAATTTACCCAATTGATCTTTAACCTCCTGTAATATATATGGGTTACAATGACCATATACTGCTGTATACCATGATGAAATACCATCTATATATTTATTTCCAACTTCATCATACAAATAAATACCTTCTCCTTTAACAATACCTTTACTGGTTGGATGTGTTTTATGCTGGTTTAGCGGATGCCAAATATATTGTTTATCTCTCTCTTCTAACTTCATTATTGATGTAATGCTTTTCTAAATTTAACAGCATATTCTTTTATTAATTCTTTAGAGAATGTTTCGTGATGACTAACTCTTCCTATAACTGGCACACCTGTCATTTCAGTAATAATACTTTCAGTTGAAACATGCTCATCTCCATTAAAAATAATCCCAAACACGTTAATTCCTTTTGATTTTAATACTTCAATAGATAACAAAGTATGATTAATACTTCCTAAATAATGACGAGAAACTAGTATTACGTTATAGTCTGCTTTAATAAAATCAAGAATAGTTTCCTTATTGTTTAGTGGAACTAATAAACCACCAGCACCTTCAACAATTAAACTATTAGAAATATTAGGCTCTATTATACTATCTAACTCAATGTTTATCCCATCTTTTTTTGCAGATGAATGAGGTGATTCTGGTGAATTTAACGCATAACTATTCTTATGAAAAACTGATTTAGTATTAGAAACTAACTCTTTTACTTTATCCGTATCTGAATAATGAAGATCTCCAGCTTGTATGGGTTTCCAGTAATCAGCCTGAAGTGCCTCTACTAAAATTGCTGAGATAATTGTTTTACCAACATCAGTCCCAATGCCGGTTACAAAAAATTTATTTTGATTCAACATAGTTTTTAAAATCTCTCATGAATTTATTAGCGGCCTTTTTAATTGACCTTTTAAGTATAAACCCAAGAAAAAGTAAACCATGAGTTTGTTTAATAATCAGCTTATATTCTGTCTTATTATTTGCTTTTCTAACAAAAGAAGATTCTTGGTATTGATTTTGTCCATTTACAATATAAAATACGTTATAAGTAGATGGTAAATCTACTTTTACTAATTCTTCATAAACATCAACCCTTCTTCCATATTTTTTAAACTCATATCTGGTTTTACATCCTAACTCACCTCTTCTACCAGAAATAACCTCAACATTTAATAAGCCATCCATGTATGATTTCATTTGTTTAATATCTAATAAAATCTCTATTGCTTCTTCAATAGGCCTATTTATCGTGACATTAAATTCTAGTTGCATGTTATAAAATGTTTTAGTTTTAGACTCAAAGGTTTTTCTTAAAAAGAACATTATATTTATTCCTCTTTGCAATAAAAAGCAATAATTACTCATTATTCAAATGTAATTAAACTGGTTCATATGATAAAAAAATACTTTTTATTCCTGTTAACAGGAATATTTTCATTCAATATAACATCCCAAACTTCTGCTTTTTTAACTAACGAAGAAAAAGCGTACATGTACCATATCGTAATGAAAAGTCCAACTTTAAATCGAAATTTAGAGTATATTTTTAATTACACTGGAACATATAACACCAAAGATCCGGACGATTATTTATATGTTGAAAAAGAAATTATTAATGAACCAAGTTTACTATCAATAGAATTAAGTGAGTTTCAACATCAATCTAATGGTATAGCAGCCGAATTAGCAGTTAAAATGGCACTCTGGACACTCTATAACGAACTTAAAAAAGGTGTTGAAGAAAAAAATAATGAAGCTATTTCTCCTATCTATCAAGATTTTTTAGACAGTTTAAAGGTTAGAGTTCCAAAACGCCTTATTCAAGAAAAAACAAGCATTAGTAAAGGATTAGCAAAAGAAGACGGAAAAAAAGTCAAATCAATAAGTTTAGATAAAGATGTCATTAAATTATTAAACCCAAATCTAACCTATAATTTAAGGAAAGAACTCATTATGAAAATTAATGGCTTAGATGTTAGTGAGGAGAGACAACTTATGGATGCTATCCATGAAACCATAAAAGAGTATACAGAACGAAAATCAAAAGACATATTTAAAATGTTAGGTATGAAGGATGATCTTCAAACTAATTTTTTATTAGCAGCTGGTGATGGTAGCGGAACTGCTGGACTGTTAGGCGAAAAAGAAACAGACAATGTTGATGATAAAGGAAAACCTAAAGGGGTTGGATTATTTACCTACAAAACTTCTATCCTCTCATCCGATAATCGTGAAGAGTTATATCCTAAAAAAGAACCTAAAGAAACTTTACTCACAATAGGCAAGGGAGAAAAAACAAATTTACATTTAAGCATGTGGGGATTTAATTATTCTACACAAACAGCTGTTGTGATTACAAAAGGCGAAAAAACATACCTTTTATATGGAAGTAAACACACTGGAGAACTATCTCCAGACCCAGCTTTTAACAATAAAGAAAAAACATATAAAAATCATATTATTGAACTTGAAACTGTTATGATTCCTGAATGGGAAAAAGAAGTTTTTGGAGAAAAAGGACTAGAAGAAAAGCTAAAACAATATAAAATTGATAAAGACGAATTACTGCTTAATATTCAAAAAAATGAATATGAAGTTTCTAATCTTAGAATACAAAGACAGAAAAAAAACCAGAAGAAAATAAAACGACTTGGGGGTACACTTACCAAACAACATGAAAGATTAAGTGCCTTAAACAAAAAAATAGAAGAATCTGAAGAAGAATTTGAAATTGGAAAAACAAAGCTAGATGAAATGAAATTTCGCTTGAGAGTTATGAAAGAAAACCTTGGTGAATACGAACAAAAATTTAAACAACAAGATCATCTTTCTTATCGATTTGAAGATGGAACCATATTTAATTTAAAAACCCAAGACCTTATTTTTGAAGCAGATAATGAACCTCAAGAGGTCTATTTACAGCTATTAGCAATAGGTTCTAACCCTATGAGTTTTTATGCTGACGAAGTACAACTTAACATTGCAGTTAGTAAAATCAACTCGTCTTTTACCCCAGTTGAACATGTAGAATTATATTTGGTAGATGCTTTTAAACCCGATCGATTTAGACTTGATAGCCTAGCCTTTAAAAAAGAAGCCGATTATTTATTTACCAAAATGATACAGTATGTAATAGATGAAGATATTTCTTTAACATTTAACTTAGAAGGAAAAGGAATTGGTGAAAAAAGAGCTACTGGAATTTATCCTGTTAACAATGTTCTAGAAAGTGAACTTAAAGAGTATCCTGGTAATACAACTTTAGAAAAAGATTCCATAAAAAACACTCCACAATTTAAAGAACTTAGAGTTACAGAAGGGCATATTCATTTTACTAAAAAAGATTTAACTTTTGACTTGGCTTCCTATACTGACCCCGTTAAATCTAATGTGTTTTCTAGAAGCTCATCACTTACTAGCTTTAATAAACAACACCCTGAAATAAATGCTAATCATGTACTAAGTGGATTAAGAACTTATGCTGTATATGAAAAACTCATACAGAAAATGATAAAAGTGAGTAATCTTCATTTAAAAAATGACAAGGAAAAGAAAGAAAAGTATAAAAAGTACTTTATTCATAAGTTAGAAAATACCCATGTAAATGTTGATAATTACAGACTTTCGTATGATATATACAAAAAAGGGTAAAAAAAATGTGATTAGCTTGTAACATTTCAATCTATTGTCGTTATACCTGTAATTCCGGATAACATTATAACCTTAAAAATTCACCTATGAAAACGACAATTTTTCAAGCCTTAGCTTTGCTATGCTTTACAAACACTTATGCACAAGTAGATAATTTATCTACTGTAATGTTTAACAGTAAAACATCTACTGACAATAATAACATCATTATAAATGATGATGATAAGTCTACATTTATTGCTTATTTCAATAAACATATAAAAGACACCAATGACTATATTTATGTATTACCATTAGCTGTTGGCGGATTACATCTTAATAAAGAGACTAGAACAAAATGTATCTTTTTCAACAATAACTATTACCCTATTAATGGTGAACCAACATATAAAAATTGGATGCCACACCATTTTAAAACAGGCAATTATTTATTAAACCGTAAATATATGGTATCGCCAGCTTGGAATTTTAAATTTAAAGATTCCAATAAAACACATCAAGCATTTGAATATGAATCTATTTTAAAAGCAATTCAATTTCATGAATCTTGGAATTATACCAATGGTGTATTTCAAAAAAAGAATATTTTAATTACAACTGCTCATTTAGATCCATTTGATAAAACAAAAAAAGGTTTTTTTCCTGAAATATCTATAAAAACTGATCTATTAAACAATAAAAAAACCACTTTGTTTAAGCAAAACATTAAATATGACTACATGTTTAATATAGATGAAAATGGAGTGCAAAAAAATGAACTAGACCATATTCTAAGAAAATTAATTAATGATGTAGTAGATAAAAAACTATCTCTAGAGGATATAAATGAAAAACAATTAACCTATACTAAAGAACTTTTAATGGAAGATAGAATAATTGAAATGTGGGATGATAAAAAGAACGCTCCAGCTATTAATCCTGATGGAACTGCCGTTACAATTATTGAGAAATCTCCATACTCTCTTGAAGATATAGTAGGAGTGCAATTTACCGAAGATTGGTTTTTTATTGATAAGGAATTTGGAATATCAAAAAAAGTAAAATCAATTTCACTAATAGTGGAAAAAGATAATTTAGAAACAAATAAAACAGAAAACATTATTCTACCCTTTAAAATAATATTTAATTAACTGATTTAAAGTTGAGTATTAATTTATTCGGCTTTTTTTGTAACCAACATGTAGATTTGTTGCGTCCAAAGGACAAATCTATAAAAACAAATAACATGATTGAAATTCTTATACCACTAGGCTCGTTTGCTATGATTTTTGGAATTGTATACATAGTAGTGACTGCAAAACATAGGCAAAACATAGCCATGATTGAAAGAGGAATTAATCCAAATACCCATTCAAAAGATAAAAAACATAAAAACCTTAAAGATGGTTTATTTTGGTTTTTAGTCCCAATTGGTATTCTTGTTGCTTATTTTTTCCAAATAGAGTATAAAATGGAAGGTCCCTTCCCATATATAATTTTTGGTTTTTTATTTATGGGGCTTTCTCTAATTATTAGCTACATGATAGAGCGTAAAAGCAAAGAAGAGACAAACAATACGCTTCGTATAGAAGAATAAATGGACGCAAAAACACTTATAAAAATACAAGAAGGAGATCAACAAGCATTTCATTTGTTAGTTAATCTTTACAAAGAAAAAGTTTTTGGTCTATGCTTAAAAATTATTCAAAATAGAGAACTTGCCGAAGAAACAGCTCAAGATGTGTTTATAAAAATCTTTTTAGCTATTAAATCGTTTAAAGGTGATGCAAAATTATCTACTTGGATATACCGCATTACCTACAATACAGCAATATCTGCTACTAGGAAAAAGAATGTCAATAAAACCCAAATACAGGATGATGCCCTTGGAAGTAATAACCTGACAGAACAAACGATAAATTCAAAGGATAGACAACATCAATTATCACTAGCTATTGCCCAGCTTTTACCCAATGAAAGGGGGCTCATAACCATGCATTATTTAGAAGAATTATCTACAAAAGAAATAGCTAATATAACAGGTATGACATTATCAAACATTAAAGTATCTATACATAGATCAAGAAAAAAATTAAAGTCCATATTGGAAAAACAACTCAAAAATGAAACAGCATGGATAAATTAACGGATGAACAATTAGATATATTATTTAAAGAATTACCAAGCGAAACGCCTTCGGTTAATTTTTCTGATAAGGTAATGAACAAAATTGAAGAAACTATTGAAGAAAGAAAAGTAATTGACCCTCTTATTGGAAAATCAACTTGGTTTTTATTGTTTAGTTTCTTTTTGTCAATTATCATATATTCTTTTATTCAAGATAACCCTTCAACAACAGAAAATGGATTATCAAATTTAGCGCAATATGGTAAAAACATAATCGACAATTTAACCTCTATTTGGGTATATATTGCATTAGGTTGTATACTTTTATGGGAGTTTATTGTTAGACGACAATTAAACTTAATTTAAACACCTTCCGCTTTGCTGATTCATATTAATACGAAAGGTGTTTGTTATTTTAATTGAGATTATAAGAATGTAGCCTATATTCATTCACATTAGTTGAAGAAACAAAAAAATATTCTCTCCTAACTAATCCTATTTTATTTGCAAATTGGAGTTTATTATTTCTTTTTACCCCCCAGTATGGCCACCCCTCCGTACCATTATCATTTTTAATTACCACCTCATGGATAGTTGACACATCATAAGTGCCAGCTGGCACATATATGGTTTCTTTTCCTTCTTTTCTAACATTGCCCACTTCATATTTACATGGTTGAGCCCATGATGCGTTCATACAATCTATTGAAATTAAGGTATCCATAAATAAAGAAAAAACAACAGCTTCTTCTCCTTCATAATTTCCGGATGATTCATTAGCATAAGGTCGCAAAATTTCTGAGTTCAGATAACGTAATAAAGTTGGCAAGATTAAACCTTGTGTTGCTCCAGATGATTTAAGGTATTTATATGTTACACCAGCCACTACTGAATCTCCTATTACAGTAATAGTATCTAATTTATTAGAACTAGAAATAATATTATTTAACGTGTCTCTAGTTTGATGAGCATATACCCAATAGTTACCATCTTTAAGAGGGAGGAACTGAACTTCTTTAAAAGAATCTTCGTTACAAACGACCTCATGTTTTTCTTTTTTACATGAAATAACACTAAACACTACTACTCCCAGAATCAAAAAATTGATTTTCATTACTTGTTTTATTTTTGGTTAAGTAATCTTAAAATAATAAGGAGAATGTTTTATAGTTTTCATTGCAAAACGGTTTGATTTATTTATTATTGTTTTATAAAAAAATCCATTGCCTAAACTTCCTTTCCATAATATCCTGTATAATGAATATGAGCATACAGATGGTTTTTTAGTAGCAATTGAACAAGAAGAAAGCAAAAAAATAGGTGCTTTTTTAAAACAATATAAAAGCCAAAAAAAACAACCAAACGATACAATAAACGGTTACAAATTCATTATAGACGAAGAATTTAATTCTCTTAAAATTGATTTTGAAAACCCTACATTATTTCAAATAAAGGATTTACAAAAAGTAAAACTTCAATAACTCTTTTTACTAATCATCTCTCCTTATATTTGTGGCAATGGAAAACACTCCTCTACACATCCTATCGTCAACTTTTGGTTATGACGCTTTTCGTAATCATCAAGAGACCATTATTAACCGTGTACTTGATAAAAGGGACACCCTAGTATTAATGCCTACAGGTGGTGGTAAATCTATTTGCTATCAAATTCCTGCTCTTATTTTTGATGGGGTAACCATTGTTGTTTCTCCACTTATTTCATTAATGAAGGATCAAGTGCAAGCATTACAAGCTAATGGAATAGATGCTGATTACGCCAACAGTTCCATGACTCCTTTAGAAGAAGAAGCTGTTCTCTCTAAAGCCATGAGAGGTAAATTAAAGCTACTCTATCTTTCTCCCGAGAAGTTATTATCCGTTAGAGATACTTGGTTAACTAGTATTCCTGTTTCTTTAATTGCCATTGATGAAGCACATTGTATTTCCATGTGGGGACATGATTTTAGACCCGAGTATACCCAAATGGCTGCTTTAAGAAAGCAATTTAGCGAAATCCCTTTTATAGCCTTAACAGCTACTGCAGATAAATTAACTCGAAAAGATATTATAGAGCAACTTGGACTACTTGAAGCAGAAACGTTTATTTCTTCTTTCGATAGAAAAAATTTAAGCCTTGATATTCGAGCTCAAATCCCTAAAAAGGATAGAATAAAACAAATTGTTCGTTTTATAGAAGAACGAAAAAATGAAAGTGGTATCATTTATTGTTTAAGTAGAAAAAACACGGAAGAAATTGCAGGCGATTTACAAAGTTTTGGAATACATGCTTCGTACTATCATGCAGGTATGAATCCTCAAAAAAGAGAACAAATTCAAGAGCAGTTTATCAATGATGACTTACAAATCATTGTGGCTACTATTGCGTTTGGAATGGGTATTGATAAATCGAATGTTAGATGGGTAATTCATAACAACCTACCTAAAAACATTGAAGGATATTACCAAGAAATTGGACGAGCAGGAAGAGATGGACTTCCAAGTGATACTATCCTGTATTTCAATTACAAAGACGTAATTTTACTAAAGCAATTTGCAGATCAAAGCGGACAAAGCAATGTACAATTAGAGAAGCTAAAACGAATGCAACAGTTTGCAGAAGCGACTTCTTGTAGAAGGAAAATACTACTTGCTTATTTTGGTGAACACCTAGAAGAAAATTGTGGAAATTGTGATATCTGCTTAAACCCTCCTACTTTTATAGACGGTACTATTATAGCGCAAAAAGCCTTATCAGGATTAGTACGACTAAAAGAAAAGGTAGGCATGAATATGCTTATAAATGTTTTAAGAGGGTCTCAAAATGCCGAAATACACGCCATGGGTTATTACACTATAAAAACTTACGGACAAGGTAAAGAACATTCCTTTTTCGATTGGCAAAATTACATGATTCAATTGCTTAATATTGGCGCTATGGAAATTGCGTACCAAGAAGGAAACAGCTTAAAAGTAACCCCTTTTGGTTGGGATATTTTAAAAAATGGTAATAAAGTATCGTTAACTATTCCTCAAAAAATTGAACCCAAGAAAAAAGCAAAGAAAACTGCCGTTAATACGGGTAATACAAATCAAGATTTATTTCAAAAACTAAGGCAGTTAAGGCAAAAAATTGCCCGAGAAGAAAACGTACCAGCCTACATTATATTTAATGATAAGTCATTAAAAGAAATGGCTAGTGAAATGCCTGTAACTGACAATGCTTTTTTAACCATATCTGGAGTGGGAAATCAAAAGCTCGAAAGTTTTGGTGACGAATTCATCTCTTTAATTAAAACACATAAAGAAACCAATACTCCTAAAGTTAAAATACCAGCTTACATAGAAACCTATAACTTACACAAACAAGGTTTAACACCTCAACAAATAGCGGAGCAAAGAAACGTACAAGTTACCACTATCTATTCTCACATTGCACAATGCTATGAAGAAGAAAAAGACATCAATATTTATGATTTTGTTTCTGAGGAAGTAGTCAATCAGATTAAACCCATTTACTCAGATTTAATAACAGAAGGTAAACTTAAACCTTTTTTTGAAGCCTTAAACGAAGAAGTTCCTTATCATGAAATAAGATTAGCTTTAGCTGTGATTAAAAGGAGAGCTGTTTTGTAACCTTTTAAAGCCTTAAACTGTTTAACATGAAAAGGCTATCCATGAAAAAAGTCAAAATAATTAACCCTTGTCATAAAAAAATTAATGATTTTAAATCTATAGATGGTAAAAAATACTGTGATGGTTGCCAGAAAAAAATATACGACTTTAGTAATAGTACATTAATTGAAATTCGTGATGTATATAACCAAAAAAAGGGAGCTGTTTGTGGTATTTTTAACCAAGGGGTTTTAGCTTCAAAACAAGAACACACCATTTACAAAGGGTTAAAATTGTTTGCTTTAAGCAGCTTATTAGTATTTGGCTCTTCTTTATTTGTTTTTGGACAGCAAACCCAACAAGAAATAGATGCTTTTCATAAACAAGCTGAGAAAATAATTGGAATACCTACTGCAACAATTAAAGGAAAAGTGAAAAACTCTTTTGAAGAACAAACATTGAATGTATATTATAATGACTCATTAATTGGGACCGCTATTGTTAAAGATGACCGCACTTTCGAATTAGAAATCCCCATTACTTTTACTGATGAATCCTTAATATTTGAAATAGACATTCCATCATTTCATAATAAAAAAGG
>JAHDBM010000009.1:3553-57276 GCA_020630395.1 Flavobacteriales bacterium | reverse complement strand
CTGATGAATCCTTAATATTTGAAATAGACATTCCATCATTTCATAATAAAAAAGGACATTCTTTTCGCTACGAAGACATTGATATTACTGTTAATCCATATAAAAAACTAGTACTAATATTTAAAGCTAAACGTATTTACTACAAAACAGCTGGAGTTCCTTCTTTTTAGGTTAATCATATTTTAACATTCATCTAAATTATTATTGTGAAAACTAACGTAATGAGTGTGAAGCAATCTCAAATTCCTAGCATAGCAATTAACTTTTCTTTATCCTTTTTGGATTAGATGAAATAAACGATTTCCAACTACCATGCGATTTATCTTCACTTCCAATTTTTGCTTGAAAAAAATGACAAACTGCTGCTGCTAAGCCATCAGTTGCGTCTAAGTTTTTAGGAATTTCTTTTATATTTAATAATGTTTGAAGCATTTTAGCCACCTGTTCTTTACTAGCATTTCCATTACCTGTAATAGACTGTTTTATCTTCTTTGGTAAATATTCGGTAATCGCTACCTCTCGATATAATCCTGCAGCCATAGCAACACCTTGTGCCCTTCCAAGTTTTAGCATAGACTGAACATTCTTACCAAAAAAAGGTGCTTCAATAGAAAGCTCATCAGGATGATATTGGTCTATTAACCCTAATGTACGTTCGAATATTTTTTTAAGCTTAAGAGGATGTGTATCGTACTTAGAAAGCTTTAATTCTCCCATTGTAATGAGCGTCATTTTATTACCCACTACCGATATCAACCCATATCCCATAATGGTTGTACCTGGATCTATTCCTAATATGATTTTTTCTTTTTTCAAAATACAATCAAAGCTAATGAAAAAATAACGAGTCCGATACCCATCAAAAACAAAGTATAGGGTAATATCTCTTTTGCTTTAAGTCCGGTAATTCCTAATAAAGGTAAAGCCCAAAACGGCTGTAACATATTTGTTAATTGATCTCCGTAGGCAATTGCCATTATACTTTTAGGCAATGATACACCTAATTGCTGAGCTGCCTCTAATACAATTGGTCCTTGAACAGCCCACTGTCCGCCTCCACTTGGAACAAAAATATTAACGATTCCGGCACTCATAAATGTATATAATGGAAAAGTAGACTCGTTAGATATTTCTACAAAAAACCCAGACATGTCATTCATTAACCCACTATATTTCATTAACCCTAATATTCCAAAGTAAAAAGGAAATTGAATAAGTATTCCTGACGAACTACCAATAGATTGATCAAGTGCTTTTAAGAACTGAATAATATTTTTATGAAATAAAAAACATAAGCCCAATAAGGTAAGGTTAATAAAATCGGGATTTAAAAACTTTAGTGATAACTCATCTGGCTTTAAGATGGCTTTGTAAAAAGCATAAGTCAAAATAACAGCTCCAATAAACAATGTAAATATTCTAGATGCATCTATTCGCTCAGCTCCAATTCCTTTTTCATGTTTTTTTTCTTTAACTGTTTTCTTTAGTTTAATCTTACTGCCATCATATTTTTTGCCCAATAAATACATATTTAATGGCAGAATAATTAGTAATACTATTGACACCACAATATTCATAGATGAAAAAACGGTTTCATCCATCCCTACATTACTTGGAAAATTACTAGTGTTAGAAACTAATTTCGCTACACCTTCTGTATCGGCTGCTTTTATGGGCGCACTTCCAGATAATCCTCCATGCCATACCATTAAACCCGAATAACCTGCTGCTCCAATTAATCCATAGTTTAAATTAAATCCTTTTTTAGATGCAAAATCTCCTACTTTACGGGCAAAAATAGCACCAAAAATTAATCCTAAACCCCAATTAAACAAACTAACCAAAAGCGTTAATAAAGTAACTAGGAAAGCTGCTTTTGCAGTTGTATCACAGTATTTCACTATAACAGAGATTGCCCTATCTACAGTTGAGCTCAGTGCTAATATGTACCCTAGCACCAACATTAACATCATTTGAACTATAAACGGAAGTTGCCATCCTCTAACCCATTCACCATCTTTTAAATCAAAACCCCATAGTCCTTTTTCCCAATACTCTAATAATTGTAAAGCATATTTACCTGTTGACTCATTTGGTTTTATAGTGAATATTAATGCTATTACAAACGTTAGCAATGTAAGCAACAAAGCGATTGTTAAAGGAGAAGGTAATAAGGATTTAAACCCTTTAATAAAACGTTCTGAAAATGATGACATAGAATAAATATAATCCTAATAACTTTAAGAACATTATATCCGTATAATAAGATTTGTAATTCATACTATTATATGCTTATGGTTAATAAATACCTTTTTGCTATTTCTTGTTTTTTCTCCTGTATGATGAGTTCGTACTCACAAACAAATACAGTGTTATTGTTTGTATCTCATGAAGACACTTATTACTCGGAATATATTGTCATGCTCGAAGCATTTGAAGCTCAAGGCTATACAGTTGATGTTAGAAGTGCTAGTAACGACTCTGCCTGTACTTATATGATTCCGGCAAGTACTACTATTGCTAATACTGCCAATTCTTTATCAAACAGCAGCTATTCAGATTTTCAATCTCAGTTTAGTAATTTATTTGATTCATCATGGAATGCAACCTTAAATTCCACTCCTAACTAAATTTCTGTTAATGGTAGAATACAAGATGTTGTAAACATGGATAATTATGATGGATTACTAATAGCTGGCGGAACAGGAATAATGGAGTATAGAATTGATGGATCTTACACTTCGCAAGGAACTGGAACTAGATTAGTATCATCAACCGATATACAAGCTGCAGCAGAAAAGCTAAATGATTTAGCCATTGATGCTTTAACAAAAGAAAAAACCGTGTTAGCCCAATGTCATGGGGCAAGTTTACCTGTTAACTGGCGAATTCCTGGCACATCAGGTCCAGGAGCTGAGGCTTTGGGTTTCAGTTTACTAAAAAACAACCAAGCTACGGGTTATCTTGAAGCACAAACTCCTGGAAATCCTTCTAGTGTCTTATGCAGCAAAAACAGTATTAAATATTCTCGCATCATATCCAAATCAGCAACACAACACCTCTTCGGTATCAACTTTAATTCTTCATGGAGGTGAAATTGATTCTACCAATTGTGGACCTGGAAATAGGCTAAATGACGTACCGTGTAACTATGGAACAGGTACAAATTTACCAGCCGATTATAGACATTTAAACAATTTATTATTAGCTAATTCTACTCAAGATGATTTTAATATACAGGTAACTAATGTAGACATAACAGATATCTCTTTACCTTATAATCCTAGTTCTCAAACATCCATAGAAGCTTACATCAATCAATTTGATGTTGTCATTTTCTTTAAACATTGGAAAACTGCTGTTACTTCTCAGCTACAACAAGCAATAGTAAATTATGCTGACAATGGAGGGGGTGTTTTATCGCTACATCATGGATTATATAACGACTATAGTGGTTCGCTCAATAAAGACATTATAGTAAACCAATTGTTTGGAGCAGAAAGTGCTCAAGCTGGCTGGTAGGCTAACTTAACGGGATATAATTTGTTTAACACAAACTACGGACATTTTGTATCTACATATGGAGTTCATTTTGATACGGTTAGAACAGCTCCAAATACATGGAGTTCTAATCCGCTAAGTACCGCAACAAACAACAGTTATTCCAATTTTCAAACATTTGATATTTTTGATGAACTCTACGACAACATGACGTTTATTCCTGGACAAACATTTGGAGATAATATAAATGATATCAACCCTTTATTTTCTAATGACCAAAATCCGGCTTCTCAAAATCACAATGCTGGATTTACAAAACTTATTGATGTGAGCTCAAATAGCATGATTGGAAAAGTTGCTTACTTAGAAGCAGGAGAAAGAAGAGAAAGCATTAACATTAATCATCCATTTGGGCAAGTAATTCGAAATGCTGTAGTTTGGTTAGCTGACTCTTATAATCAATCTACTGTTTCTATAAAGGCTGAACAAGAAAAGAAACTTAGCATTTACCCTAACCCTTCTAATAATGAAATTTATATTTCAACAAATAACACAAAACCTGTCTCTTTGAGAATATTTACTTTAACAGGAACATTAATATTACATATACCAACAGTCTTTCCAAATAAAACTCCTATTACTGTAAACAAACTTACTCCCGGAATTTACCTTGTAGAGGCTACAGAAGGAAACAAACGTTAATCAACCAAATTAATCCGTTAAGTATTGCTTTTAAAGATGCCATAAATCATGCTCTATTTTAGCCATCTGAGATTTTATCTTCTCGGCATTTAATAACGCTCTAACACCATCACGCTCGTATTGATCTATTTCCCTGTCATAAACATTTGATTCTTTGTAGATAAAGCTTCCAAACATGCGTTTCCAAAACAAATCATCAAAAGACATTCTTTGAGCGTCATTTTTTCTATTATACACAAAGTAATTCTGAAAAACATATCTACACTCAGGAAAGTACAACCAAAATTTTTGTTCCATGCCAGGCTTTAGATTACCCTCTTCATCATATTTTCTAACCATAGGGCATATACCTATAATTCTAACATCCATAACTGATCTTTGTTTATCAAAAAACCAATCTTCTTTTATTAAATATTGAACTACATCCTTACTAGAAACAGGAATCTTTTCTTCAATGTATAAAGGTTCTCCATTATCATCAGTAGCAGGTTGATCTAGCTCATCATCCCACTTTTCTATTGTTCTAACGGTATAGAATAAATCATTAATTTTTTGTGTATAAGTTGAATCCTTTATATTTCCATTTAATGGTGATATTGGATATAAAAATTGACCATCTTGATCGAATTTAACCATATCATTTTCATTACCGTTTTCACTTGGAATTATTTCGTAAGGTGTTAAACTACCTTCAGTTTCTATACTAAATTTAATGATATCCCACAAACTCATACGATCAGATATAGGTTCGAGCGGATAGTACATTGGAAAATTGATTTTTTCTCTTAAATCAATTTTTCGCCATATCCTTTTGCTCCACATTACATCTGCTTCTCTCAATGATGGATATGGCACAACTCTTTTAGTAGGGATGTGTTCTTTTATGTAAGTATGATAATCTCCTCTTCGGGAGTTACTCTCTTTCTGAGAAAAAGATAAACTTGAAACGCACGCTAATGATAATAATACTAACTTCCTCTCCATAAATCACTCTGCTTCTAGTATAGCAAACTAATTTATTAGTGTATTATTTTTATATCCCTAACATTTAATTGCAAAGTGGTACTACCATTCCAGTGATTCTCTTCCAACACATATAACAAATCATACGATTTACCAGATTGCAAATGCTCATAAAAATCTCCTAAACCAAAAGCTATGCAGCTAAATGAATTGTTTGGATTATCTTCTTCAAATGCGGTAAATTTTAAGTGAACTTCTCCAACTACCTTTACCCACTTTGCCTTTAAGTTTCTAGTTAAAAAAACAGGTGTCATATTTTGAGGACCAAATGGTGCAAATTGTTTTATGACACGATAAAACTTTGGTAATTCATTGCTGTAGCCATTCTTAATTTCAGAAAAAGAGATTTCGGCATCAATTTTTATTTCAGGAACTAATAATTCTGGGGCAATTGAAGCACTTACAACTTCTTCAAATTTTTCTTGAAAAGCTGGAATATTCTCTATTGGCATAGTTAAACCTGCGGCATATTTATGTCCTCCAAATTGTGTAAGTAAATCAGAACATTTATCGATAGCTTCATATACATCAAAACCACTTACTGAACGAGCAGAACCTGCTGCTTTTCCATTACTTTCAGTTAATACTATTGTTGGTCTGTAATACGTTTCAATTAATCGAGAGGCTACAATACCTATTACTCCTTTGTGCCAATCTTTATCGTATAAAACAGAGGTTTTTGCTTTAACCATTTCATCATTATCAGCTATAATAGCCAAGGCTTCTTCAGTAATATTTCGATCAAAATCTTTTCTTTGGGCATTTTCTTTTTCAATAAACAGCCCCACTTCTTTAGCACTTTCATCATCTCCAGAAACTAATAACTTAACAGCATTCATACCCGTTTCCATTCTACCTGCAGCATTAATTCTTGGTCCAATAGTAAAAACTAAACCAGTTATCGTTAACTCCTTATCTTTTGTTCCCGCAATAGATAATAATTGCTTTATCCCTCTTCTAGGATTGGTATTAATTAGTTTTAATCCGAAATAAGCCATTATCCTATTTTCTCCAGTTATAGGAACTATATCAGATGCTATACTTATTGCTAATAGATCGAAGTATTGTTTTAAATCATTAAAGGGAATATCTTTTTTAATCGCTATTGCTTGTACTAATTTAAACCCTACTCCACATCCACATAATTCTTTGTAAGGATATTCACAATCACTTCTTTTAGGATCTAAAACAGCTACAGCATTTGGTATTTCACTTCCTGGCCTGTGATGATCGCAAATAATAAAATCTATTCCTTTTTCTTTTGCATACTGTACTTTATCTATTGCTTTTATACCACAATCAAGTGCAATTATTAATGAAAAATTATGTTCTACTGCATAGTCTATCCCTTTCATGGAAACTCCATAACCTTCTGTATAACGATTAGGAATGTAATATTCTAACTTACCATGAATGGTAGATAAAAAGCTATACATTAACGAAACAGCAGTTGTACCATCAACATCATAATCTCCAAATACCAAAATCTTCTCTCCTTTTTCAATTGCTAATAAAACCCTACCTACAGCTTTATCCATATCCTTCATTAAAAAAGGATCGTGTAATTCTGCTAAAGATGGACGAAAAAAACTTTTTGCTTCTTCGAAGGTTTTTATTCCCCTTTGAACCAAAAGTTGAGCAATAAAAGAACTTACATTTAATGCTTCAGAAAGAGCCTCAACTTCTTGGTTAACAACTTTTTCTTTTATATTCCATCTTTTTTCCATTAGCAAAAAATTTAATCTACAAAGATACAGAAATAAGCCATGATTTAAATCGTTTAACAACTTGATGTTAATTTTTGTAGTAGTTTCGTAAAAAACTTAAAATAACATGAGATTAATAACTATTCTTTTTCTACTTATTATTATCTCTTCTTGCCAAGAAATAATAATAAAAGATGAAATAACCGAAACAATTAATGAAAATATGACTGAAAATCCTTTAGAAGAAAAAGTATACCCTTTTATGGAATTAAAAACCCTTTACAATGAGAATTGGAAAGGAGAAATGAAAGGAAATGATATCTTAGATGGAAAAGAGGTTATAATTTCTGGGATTATATACAGCAAAGGATCTATTAGCTCATTACAAGATGATGATTCTTTTAAAGTTACTGGTGCTAAAGTACGTTTTAAAGAAAAAGAAGATATAAGCGAAGAAGATTTTAGCTATGATGTAGCTTGTATTTTTAATGCAGAATTTGCTGATAAAGTTGATGCTCTAAAAAAAGGAAGTTTCGTTTTAATAAAAGGAATCATTTATCAACAACAGTGGTATATAGAACCTAGTATGAAATATACTGTATTGGAATTAAAAGATTGTGAGATCGTAAAACATTAATTTAATAATTATCTTTTTATAAAAGTGCGTAATAATTACTCATAACAGGTAAAAATCCCTCACTTAAAATCTATCTTTTTATTTTAAAAAATTGACTTTCAAATTATTAAAGCATCCTTACTCATGGTTTAATTTTTGTTCTACAAAACGAAACCTTTAGTTATGAGCAAACGAATTAACATATCAGTATTAGACGACAATCCTTTTTTTAACAATTTAGCTTCTTTTCGAATTAATAATTTTTTAGAAGAATACTCACAAAATAACACATTAGATTATCGTATAATGAGTTTTTTGCATCCAGAAGACTTATATCAAAATTTAGGATCAGGGACGAATATTATATTATTAGATTACTATTTAGGAGATTCTACAACTGCTATTGATGTACTAAAAAAAATATCTGAAAAAAATAAAGATTGTAGCATTGCAATTGTTACTCAAAAAGATGATCCTAAACTTTCATTTATAACTAGAAGTTATGGGGCTTCAGCATTTATACCAAAGGACGATAAAACTCTTGAAAGAGCATGTTATTTTATCGAAAAAACGATTACCAAACGTTTTTAATATAGTGTATACATGATTAGAAAATTAAGTTTTATCAATAAAATTTATATTATCATAGCGATAATCGCTATGATAATACTTGCTGTAAGTATGTTTACATATAGTAAATTTTCTAACACCCTATCCATCTTAACCGAAACTACTAAACCAGATTATGAATCAATTAGAATACAAACTGTTTTAAACAGATTAAATAAAATTGATAATAATGCAAAGTCCTATGTCATAACTCAAAGTAAAGATTACCTTAAAAACTTTAAGAGTAATGTTAAAGAACTTAAATTGAAATCAAAAAAAATTATAACTGATTTTAGTTCTAACACCAATTTACTTGTTTTAGACACGCTTATCAACAACAAAATAAATGTATTAAATCAACTTATATTAACTCAAGACCTAAAAGAAAATACTGATGGATTATCTAACATTATTAGGGAAATAAATTCAAATAATAAATCTGATAAAAACAAAATATGGAATAAAATATTCCACTCAAAAAACAAAGTAAACAAAGATGAAGTTGAACGTATTGTTAACAATGTTAAAAACAATGAAACTTTAATTAAGGATACTTTAATAACTCATGAAATTAAATTATTATCAGAAGATAAAAACATCAGTAATAAAATCACTGATTTTATCAGCCGTTTTGAGATAAAAGAAAAAGAAAAACTACTTAATAATGCAAGTGCTAATAGTTATGCCATAGAATCATCAAGAGTAATTTTAATCTCTAGCTCTATTTTAATTTTAATTATGTTAATAATATTAATGATTATTATCATAAGGTATGTAAACTCCAATAAATCTTATAAACTTGCTTTACAAAAAGAAAAAGAATACGCAGAAAAATTAGCTAGAACGAAAGAGCAATTTTTAGCAACTATGAGCCATGAAATTAGGACTCCTATGAATGCCGTAACTGGTTTTATTGAGCAAATTGCACTAGGGCCTTTAAATGAAGAACAAAGATCACAAATAGAAATTGTTCAAAAATCTAGTGAAGACTTACTATATATTATAAATGACATTCTATCTCTTTCTAAAATAGAATCTGGTAAATTAAAACTTGAAAAAACTTCTTTTAATATTACTGAAACTATTCATGATCTAAAAAATTCTACTACCTCATTACTCCGAAATAAACCCGTAACATTAAACGTAAATATTGACACAAAAAATGATATCGTTATTGGTGATCCCTACAGGATAAAACAAATTCTATTAAACCTACTTGGTAATGCAATTAAATTTACTCACAAAGGCTCTATAACATTATCTCTGAAAGAGCTTAAACCAAATATTGATAAAACTAATATGCTTTTTAAGATTACTGATACTGGTATTGGTATGACTCCTGAGCAACTAGATAAAGTATTCAATACGTATGAGCAAGGAGAAACAAAAACCGAGAGAGCTTATGGCGGAACGGGTTTAGGATTATCAATTACTAAAAGGCTTATAGATCTTCATGATGGATCACTAACTGTTAAAAGCAAAAAAAATGAAGGAACAACTATTGAAATCTTAATTTCTTATCCTATCAGTAAAAAAGCAGAAATACCTACTGAAAAACAGCAACCTGTAAATAAAAAACTACTACAAGACAAAACCATTTTAATTGTTGATGACGAGCCATTTAATAGACAATTATTAGAAGCTATATTAAATAAAAAAAACATTCATACTTTAACTGCTACTAATGGAATAGAAGCTATTGAACAAGTTAACAACTATCATATTGACTTAATACTGATGGATAACTACATGCCTCAAATGAACGGCACTGAGGCATCAATAAAAATACGCGAATTAAAAGACGATACTAAAAATAATATTCCAATAATAGTAATAAGTGCTGCTGTAGAAAATAATGATGTTAGCAATTATATGTCGGCTGGAGTTAATGGTTTTATTGCTAAACCGTTTAAAGAACTAGATGTTTTATACAAAATTGAACAAGTATTTGAAGGAAAAAACTCTTTTGAACCTAAAGGAAAACACAAAAACGAAAAACCCTCTAATAAAATAGATTTCGATAACCTTAAGAAACTCTGTAATAATGATCAAGATTTTTATACAGATATGCTTAACACTTTTATTGAATCTACATCAGAATCTTCGCTTGCTTTAAAGAAAAAACTGGCAAGAAAAGACACAGAATCTATCGCCAAAATAGCCCATAAAATGAAGGCTACTTTTGGACATTTAGAAGCATTTGGTATAATGAATAACTTATCTGCTATAGAGAAAAATTGTAAAATCGATAAGCCTATTCATATCATTAAGGTACTTGTTGACGATACACTTGATCAAGTCAATGAAACTGTTAATCTGGCAAAGCAAGAATTAAATACCGTCCAAGACGGGTAAAAAACGCTCATTTTGAGAAAAAAATCACGACTTTCTCACATCTAACACTTATTAATTTGCTGAAAATCAATACTTTTTAATTTTGGACTGATTGTAGAAGTATCTATAGTAAACCAAAAGCCATGAAGAAAAATAAAAAAGATGTAAATATTGTTATCGTGGAAGACGATAAATATTTCAATAAGGTATTAACAAAGTATGTTGAAACAATTTGTGATGAGAAAGTATATTCAGATTTTAATTTTAATATTAAATCCTATCATACTGCAGAAAACACCATACAGGAGCTAGAAGATGACACAGACATTATGTTACTCGATTATTATTTGGAACATGAAAATGAAGTTGATTTACTAACTGGAGCTGATGTGTTAGATGAAGTAACAAAACACTGTGACGAATGTAAAGTTGTGATGATAAGTGCTCAAGAAGAGAAAGGTTTAACAGAAGAACTAAAAAACAAAGGCATATCAGCATACATAGATAAAAATATTAATTCTAAAAATAGAGTTGGTGCTGTACTACAAGATCTTTTAAAAGATATGTAGTAATTAAACGCTCATAATTATTTCAATATGAATTTTGGTAGGACAGAATAAATATTATCTAGCGTTTTAAAGGGTTAGCCAATGGTTAATCCTTTTTTATTAGTCCATTATTTGGTGATGTGTCCTGCATACCAAAAGTGTGGTTTTATTTCACACATCAAGCAAAAGTGAAAAAAAATAAAACTCTGATTAACAGCTTTTAAAGTGTTTTTTTTTGATTGGCACAAAAATAGAACTACAATAACTAAATCAAAAAAAACAGACAATATGAAAATTTTAAAACATCTATCAGTAATAGTATTAATTCTATGCACTGTTAGTTCAAACTCACAAACAACATTAAATACAACATCACAAAGTAGTCGAAACTATAATACTGCAATTGGTTTAAGAGGTGGAGGAACATCTGGATTAACTATAAAACAATTTGTTAATGGATCACAAGCAATTGAAGGTATATTAGGAATTTGGAATAACGGTTTTGGCGCAACCTTATTATGGGAAAAATATGTAAATGCCTTTAATGTTGATGGACTTAATTGGTATTATGGTGCCGGTGGACATGCAGCATTTTGGTCATCAGATTTTCGTTTAAATAATGGCAACAACAGATATGATTATGCTGATAATGATATGGGGTTAGGTGTTGATGGAATTGTAGGGATTGAATATGCAATTCCAAACATACCTTTTGCTATTAGTTTAGATGTTAAACCATTTGTAGAAGTAACTACAAACGGAAATACTTGGGTTGCAATAGACCCAGGACTAGAGATAAAACTGAAGTTCTAACAGTATTTAGTAGAACAAAATATACATAGGAACAACAGTGTAATCCCAGCCACCACATTTATTTGTGGTGGTTTTTTTATGGAAATAGGTTAGTTTATCATCTCATTATAAACCCATGATTTATGACAAAATTTACAACTATAAAGCAAATTAAACCATGTATTAAAAAATGGAACGAATTTAGAACAAGTTCAGTTAGTAAATGTTTTGACTCATACAATCGTGAGATTATCGATTTTTGCAACATGTCTTTACAAGAGATAAATACAGTCCACTATAAAAAAGGAGACACTCCTTTTGATATAGATGATAAATCACAAATTGAATTATTTAACCCTACTATTAAAACATTATCATTTATTACCTATGCTAATTATAGATTAATAGTATTTATAATATTAGGAACAGCTATTACTCAAGAGATTCACTATACACTGAACTTTTTAATCCTTTAGGTGTATGAATAAGTATATAATTTAAGATAACTTTTATGAAACATCTAAACGCTAAAAACATGTATCCTTGTAAAGAAAATCTTTACAAGATGAAAGCTACTGAAAAAGGTAAGTTTTGTTCATCTTGCGATAAAGAAGTTATCAACTTTACACATTCATCTATACAAGAAATAATAAACACGCACAAAGCTTCTGAAACACAAGTTTGTGGTATATATGCTAAAGAACATTTTAATGTTCGACCAAAAGCTAAAGAATACAATTTTTTGCCTCCATTAAAATTTATGGCTGCTGGATTGTTAGCATTCACAATTCCAAATATTGGAAACTCTCATATTAATATAAAACCTGAACAAGTAATTGAACAATCTATTAAAGTGCCAAAACCTTTCGATATTAGAGGCACAATTATAGGAGATAACGGAAAAGGAATAGCTGGTGCAAGAATTTATATAGCCGAATTAGATCTTGAAACAACTTCTGATAATAATGGGGCTTTTCACTTAATATTAAATGATGTTAATGTAATTAACAGTCTTAAATTGATTGTCTCACACGAAAATTACAAGCAAATAGAGCAAAGTCTTAATAAGACTAATTTTAATCAAACCGCTACAGCTACCGTCAATTTTACACTTGACAAACTAAATAACAATGCTACCCTTTCTGATTCTAATAAAATAAATCAAACTACTTTAAATGGAATTGTAACCGACAAGCATTCTGGAGAACCTTTACCTTTTTGTAGTATTAGAATAAATTCTGAAACAGAAATTATCACTGATTTAGATGGGAAATTCTCTTATATATTAGAAGATCTTGATACCTTAACAGACCTTTCAATAGTTATAAAATATATTGGCTATAAAGAACAAGTAATCAAAATAAAACCGAATGAAAAATCAATAAAAGAGGGGGGTAAATTAACAATCGAATTAGAAGAAGATCACGAAAGTGTATTCATGGGAATAATGATTGACCCATCTTGGGAAGAAGAAAATATCCAACAAAAAAAATCAACTAAACGAGTAAGAGGATTTCGTCTACGAAAGAAATAAAACTAACTTTTTTGGGGATTAACTTTTATTTACAAGCATTACAAAATACTTCCTTTACTTTTTTATATCTCATCACTTGGAAATCTTTATTAATCCATGTGCAAAAACGTGTGCTGTTTTTGTTTTTTGCCTTGTTCATATATTCATAATACTCATCATCTGGAAATTCTTCTCTTAATAAAGTGGTAGTTTGCACAAAAGTAAAAATGGCTTCTTCATCTACTTTTGTTTCCTTTAAATACGGTTTTAAAATTTCAATAGTCCAATCGAATCGGTAATATTCATTAAAAAACAACCCCATTTTAGTTGCTTCTTGAACGGTCATATTAGCTTTACTAAAATAATTTTTTATCACTTTTAAAGACTCATTTACCTCTTCATACTTTCTATATCTTCTATTAAACTTTAAAGCTCCTAAATGATAATTAATAATTAATCTATTAAAGTTTTCTTCACCCAATTGAGTTTCGTATTTACTCCAATCTTTATGTTTTTTTAATGCATTAATCCCATTCAACAATTCCTTAGTAGAATAAATAGTATCCTGCTCATAAAACATATATTTAATAGCGTTACAATACATGTTGTACTTTAATGGCACATAATTATTATTGTCTTTTATCAGCTTAACAATTGGCTTTGCTTCTTGTTTATTTAATGAAAACCAACTGATATTAGTTAATAATGCTAATTGGTTATTAAATATCACTAAGTTTTCATTGCTTGTTTCAATAGAAGGATTATAAAATACATCTAACGGAAAATCATTAGATACACTATAACTTTTTAAAGCTTTCCCTAATACTATTGTTGCTTCCTTTAATTTTTTAGTATCAACTTTTTTTCTGTAAGAAAGGGATAAATCGTATAGATCGTTTGTAGAATTAGCATCAATAATTCCATTTACCTTAACTATAACTTTTGCCGTTCGCTCTTGAAAAAGCATATCTTCAAAAAAGTTTAAATTATTTTTATCAGTTAAAAAGACCTTTACTTCTTGTTTAGTTTTGTTAGCTAAATAAGCATATTCGGTTTGTTTTATTTGCTCATAAAACATCTTCCAGTTTTCTTCAGATGTGGATTGAATAGAAATTGAACTAGGTAAATTGGCTTGTTTAATTCTAGCTATAATCTTTTTAGCTCTTTCTTCTTGTAAAAACTTATTCTGTTGAGAAGACCCTTCAACCGAACTGTAAGAAAATACATTAATTTCTTTAATGTGCTTTTTATAACCCTTTATTCGATTATATAATGTTTTAAACTCTTTTGAACCATAATCTACCTCTCCTCTATTAAATGGAACATAAAACTCCATGTCAAAGTTTAAGGTATCAATTCCAACTTTACCGACAGAAACTGTATCGAACAATGGTTGAAATTTAAATAACGGGATCTCATCAGACGGGACAGAAACCGGATAAGAATTATAACACATTTTATTTCTTTTTATAAGCAAGGTATTTACTTGATATTCCCCTCTTATACTTTCTGGAACTGTTCCTAAATAACTATATAGATGATTCTCTTTTTTTGCTTGATTGTTTTTATATAATTCATAAAAATAAACTGGCTTTTTAAGCACGCCATCATGAACCGGGTTTCCATGAAAAACATTAGGTTTATTACAAGGTAATTGATTTCGTTCTATAATATCTATCGCAATAGCATCATTTATTCCCGATAAAATCTTTTTAAAATAATTTAAATCATGAAAATAAATATAGACATCCCTACCATCCCTTACTAAATAATTTGCAAAAAACTCTGATCCATATTTGTATGTTTTAATTTTATCACACAGCTTATTATTCCCTTCTGATATACCATAGGCATCTTTTGGAACTTTAACTCCTCTAGGAAGCTCATAAGGCTTACCTCCAAATACTTGTGTGGCATATATTTTTTTACTTTTCTTATTAATAGAAAAATTTATCCCGGTAGTTACATATTCTTCATTAATCATATTTGCATAATGTCCCGGAGAATGAAACCAGCTTTGGAACAAACTTTCTGCTAAAGATGCTAAGGTATTATTTGACTCTACTTTTCCATTTTTAAGTTTAACATTTTTATTGATGTAACTAAAAGCACAATTTTCTCCAATTAACGAATGTGTTCCATTGTAATAAGCAACTCTATTATAGGGTTCCTTTTTTCCTACTCTTTTCTGTATATGTGTAAGTTTATTAAAGTAAGATTGGTAATCAGAATGATCTAAGGCTGCTTGCCTTAATATATCATCTTTTATTAATGGCTTAATATTTAATGAATCTCTTAATTGATTAACCTTCGATAAGACTAGCTCTTCTAAAACCTTATGATCTATAGAGTTGTAATGTAACTTTACTTTTTTAGGTTTTGATATTTGACCATATCCTAAACCTCCTAATAATAGGATACAAACTATGTACAGAACTTTTTTCATATGCTTTATTAGTTAATGAAGAAATTATAAAAAGGTAACCCCTCTTTTTATAAAAAATTACTTTTTCTTTTTCTTGAGGGTAACTTTGTAATCGTCTGCATCTCCTTTAACACGAATATTTACGTATCGTGTTTTCTTATTCTCGTTAGCATATTGAATTTCGTCTACTTGATTGGTATCTACTGCCTCTTTTTTTCTTTTAAATAATTTACTAGAAGCTGTTTGGGTTACCATTTTCCATGGAACACGAATATAATAATCCATATTCATATCCATATCCTGTGATCCTTCTACGAGCATGTGCCCTATAGAAGAGTTAATATCCATCTCTGGTATGATAAGTTTTCCATTAATAAAATCAAATTTATTATCTAATGTATCGAAACGTACGTTAGTTAGGTTTTTATCTTTAAAATAATCTGACATATAGTCGAATACTGCAAAGTGCTCTAATCTACCTTCGGTAACATGTGCATCAATGTGTATTTCGGAGTCATCAATTTTAGGAACCAAATCATTATGCATATGTATTTTACCTGTTATTGTTCCAGAAAACTTACCATGAAGATTTTCGGAGACCATATGATCCTGTCCAAAATTATCGAACTTTAACATTAGTTTGTCTAGCTCAACATTCTTAACTTTCATATCTGGACTAAAATAAATTAGTTTAGGGTTAGAACCATTAAAATATCCATTAATAGCAAGATGACCTCCTGCTGCATCTAAATTTAACTTATCCATATAAATATAATGCTGAGGGGTAGTTCGCAATTCTCCTTTTATATTATGGATTAAATACTTGTGGTAATTTAAATGTTTAATATTTAAATGATAGGTCATATCGGTAAACGGTAGTTCATATATATTAAACCCGGCATCATGATCTACTTGTTCATTTGCACTATTAGGTGATGGGTTATAGTTAAAAAGCTCGTCAAAATCTAAGCGGTTTGAAGCGATCTCAAAGTGATTCTCTCTTTTCTTTAAGGCTTCTTCTTTTCCTAAATAATAATGAAGAGTTGTTTTAAAATCTGATTTACCTAATTTACCCGAAAAATCCTCAACTACTAAATGGTCTTTTTCGTAATGCACTCTACCTTTAAATTTTTCGAATCGTAAGGGATGGATTTTCATTTTAGCATCAAATTTATCCATCATTAAGTCAATGGACTGCAATTCTTTTTTAAAGTGTAAATCTGCAATTCCATGTACTTTTAATTTATCGAATTGTTCATGTCTATAATCTTCGGGAACATAGTTTTCACCTTTATATGCAAAAATATCTTCAAGTCTTAAATGATCGGAAATTAGGTTAAAATCTATTCGTGTATCGCCATTCATTTCGTTAGCAAACCATAAATCGTAATGTTTCAGTTTACCTGAAAAGAAGAAATCACTTTTATCGATCATCCCCTTAAAATCTACAACTTTAAAATCTTCACTTTCAACAAAAATATCTGCATGAAAATCATGAAAGGCATGTGGATAATGCTTTAACTTAGCATATAAGTTTTCTATAAAAAACTCTCCTTTTGGTAAATTAGGAGATTCGGTAATAGCCTTTGCCGAACTTTTAAAATCTAAGGCTAATGATAAATTCTCTATTTGCTCATCAAATCCTTGTCCGCTATCTTTTTTAGTTAATTCATATATATCTATTAACTTACTTTTAATATTTAATCGAGTATCTACTGGTATATCGGTATGGTGAATAATAGCAGGCAAATCGCTAATAGAGCCATCAATCGCAAGGTCAGATTTACCTAATTTAATGTTACAATACTCTATAACCGCTTTATGTCCATCTACTTTAACGAACATATCTAAGTCCTTTAGAGGAACTTCATCTTTTTTCGTGTATAGGAAACTAAGGTCAGTTACTTTAAGTTGAGTATAGTATGATTCATTTAATTTTTCAATACTCTTTTCTGGGTGTTCTAAATCAATTATATCCTTAAAATTCATGGTTAAATCAACCTCTCCGTTCATGTTTTTAAGATCGGTTACATTTAAAAACTTAGCTAAAAAATCAAGCTTAAATTTGGTGTTTAATTTTAAATCTATGTTAGGTTCTTCAAAATTTTCTACAGCAAGATTTACCTTTACATCTCCTACTTCTGGTCTTGCAGATAAATCTTCAATGGTAAATTTCATGGTAGAAAGATCTCTTTTTTCTCCATTAGTAAAATGACCAACAAAATTTAATTTATCTAATTTTTTATTAACCTGCTGATTAGCAAAATAAGCCTCCTTACACCCAAATGTTGCCTCAATTGCAGGTGTGTGCCCATTCATGGATTTTCCTTTTAAGGTAGCGTCAAAAAAGATTTTCCCTTGATTATCATAGCGCTCTAAAATTGGAATAATTTCTTCGGGAGCCATTGCCATAACTAGCTTGAAATTTTCTTTATTTCCATCAAAATGTAAATCAAGCAAACCATCCTCTAATAAATTAACATCTCCTTCCATATTAAAGTCTGTTCCTTCTAGCTTGACTTTTGTAGGCTGAATATGCAACATATCCTTTTTGACCAAATAATCTAATTCAGTATCTACATCAAAATGTTTATGTTTGATAAATGTAGTGTCTCCTTCTACAATAATATTAAGTTCGAACCGAGAGTCTAATGAAGTATATACATGATCTGGTGATGTGTTAAAGATCATGTCGGCATCATTAATAAATGCTTCTACCAATAAATTATTGGCCTCATTAAGTTTTATAATGTCTATATTTTCTAATTCTATTTCATGTAGATCTAAATGGAACTCTTCATTGGCACTTTCTATTTCTTTTTTGGATGTTAGTGCTTTAGTTATATTGAACTCCCCATTTTCGTGCTGAACTAGATTAAGGTTACCATTTTTTAGTTTGATATCCTTAATTTCCATATTACCCGTAATGATGGTCCATAAATCAAAACCTAAAAAAACTTCGTTTACATCAACCAAAGGACGTGTTGTTTTTTGCTTGTTTTCGAATATTTGTACATGTTCAAGATCAATAGATATGTACGGAAATGTTTCAAAAGGAGAAATATGCGAGCCTTCTATTTCTATTAACCCTTCAAAATCTTCATTAACATCTTCTATTAAATGCTGAACAATTTCTTTTTGTTTCCAATACGCTACTCCTACAACTGCAAAAAATAATACAATGGGTAAGAGTATTGCTAATATTACAAATCGTTTCCAGAATTTTTTTCTTTTATAAAAAGGTGGTTTACTCACTTAATGTATGTATTCGTTATTTCCACAAAAATATTGATTTTAAGCTTAGGATATTATTCATTAACAAAAAAAAGGCATCAAGTTAACTTGATGCCTTTACACTTTTAAAATTAAACTCACAATCGTACTTCGACTCCGCTCAGTATGACACACTTATTAATAACCAGATCCAGCCCCTCCTACTTGTTCAATTGGGTGCCATGTGGTTTTTACTTCAGTAAAATCGGTAATTAAATAAGGGTTTTCTGCTTTGTCACTTAACCAGTCGAAATCCTTAATTAAAATTCTCTTTAAGTTGGTTATCGAATCCTCCTGTAATTGTTTCTTAATCTTTTCGTCTTTACCACAGTATAAAATGGCATTAACATCCATGTGGGTAACAAAGTGAGATACTAATTCTTCTTTTTTACCTGTAAGTATATTTACTACTCCACCAGGAACATCACTACTGTTTAATACTTCGGCAAAAGATATAGCACACAATGGTTTTGTTTCTGATGCTAACACTACACATGTATTACCTGATGCAATTACTGGAGCTATTGAAGATACCAGTCCAATTAATCCGTTTTCTTCTGGAGCTAAAATCCCTACAACCCCCATTGCTTCTTGAGCAGAAAAATTAAAATGCGAAGATGATACAGGATTTACTGCACTAAATACCTGTAAATATTTATCTGACCAGCCAGCATAGTAGATTAAACGATCTATTGAAGTATTTACTTCCTTTTCTGCAGCTGCTTTAGTCGATCCCATTTTCGTTAATTCGCTAACGAATTGATCTCTTCTACCTTCTAGCATTTCTGCAATTCGGTATAAGATTTGACTACGGTTAAAAGCTGTTTTAGCACTCCAACCTCCAAATGCACTCCTTGCAGGAACAACTGAGTTTCTAAAGTCTTTTCGAGAGCCTAAACACATATTGGCAATTTCTTTACCATTTTTATCTACTGCTGTGTAAAATCTTCCAGATTCTGTTCTAGGGAATTTACCTCCGATATATAATTTGTTCGTTTTCAATACTTCTAATCTCATTTTTTATCTATTTAGATCCCCAATCAAGCTGAGGATGACAGAACACTTTTTTCTACCTAAAACAACTAGCTATCTAAATTTAAATATGCCGATAATCCATGCATACCTCCCTCTCTACCAAAACCACTTTCTTTGTATCCTCCAAAAGGTGAAGCTGGATCAAATTTGTTATAGGTGTTTGCCCAAACAATTCCTGCTCTTAATTGAGAAGTCATATTAAAGATTTTAGATCCTTTATCAGTCCAAACCCCAGCAGATAATCCATAAGGAGTATTATTTGCCTTAGAAATCACTTCTGATACTGTTCTAAAGGTTTGAATAGCTAATACTGGCCCGAAAATTTCTTCTTGTGTAATTCTATTCGACTGAGCAACATTATAAAATAAGGTAGGCTTACAGAAATATCCTTTCTTTGGAATAGCACATTTAGGTTGATACATTTCGGCACCTTCTTCTTTTCCTATTTTTATATACTTTTTAATCGTATTTAATTGCTCTTTAGAGTTAATAGCTCCAATATCCGTATTCTTATCTAAAGGATCTCCTACTATCAAGCTTTCCATTCTGTCCTTTAGCTTACGCATTACTTTTTCATAAACAGACTCCTGTACAAACAATCTTGATCCTGCACAACATACGTGACCTTGATTAAAGAAAATTCCGTTTATAACTCCCTCTACTGCTTGATCTAATGGTGCATCTTCAAAAATAATATTAGCTGCTTTTCCTCCAAGCTCTAATGTTACTTTTTTATTGGTTCCAGCTACCGCTTTTTGAATAATTTTACCCACTCCTGTTGATCCAGTAAAGGCTATCTTATCAATATCATTATGATTTACAATCTCTGCTCCTGTTGCTCCTGCACCTGTAACAATGTTTACTACACCATCTGGCAAACCTGCTTGTTGACAAATTTCTGCTAGTTTAAGTGCTGTTAAAGGAGTTGTCTCAGCAGGTTTTAACACTACTGTATTTCCACATGCTAAAGCTGGAGCTATTTTCCATGCTACCATTAACAATGGAAAGTTCCATGGAGTAATTTGACCAGCAACACCCAAAGACTTAACCTCTCTATTTGGAAAAGCAAATTCTAATTTATCTGCCCAACCTGCATAATAAAAGAAATGATTTGCGGCTAAAGGAACATCAATATCTCTTGATTCTCTAATCGCTTTTCCTCCATCTAACGATTCTATTACTGCTAATTCCCTAGCTTGTTCTTGCATGATGCGAGCAATACGATAAATATATTTACCTCTTTCTTTACCCGATAATTTAGACCAAACCGTATCATAAGCTTTACGTGCTGCCTTTACTGCTTTATCAACATCTTTTGCATCTGCTTCAGCTATTTTAGCTAAAACTTCTTCATTTGCAGGATTAATCGTATCAAAATATTTACCAGATGATGGTTTCACCCATTTACCTCCAATAAATAAATCGTACTTTTTCTTTAATTTAATGTGACTTGTACTCTCAGGAGCAGGAGCTAAATCCCATCCCTTATTGTACTCAATTTTCACTTCTTTCTTAGCCATAAACTATACTAATAATTTTGTTTGGGTAATGTTATACTACGGTAAATACCCAATGATACCGCAAATGTCATAATAGGAAAAATACTAATTACAAATAGAAAATAAATTGCTTCGAATGCTCCTCTACTAAACATCATAACTACTCCTTCTAAATTTGGAGAATACCATGTTCCTTCTATAAAATACATTACTAATCGTATAAGGTAAGGTATAAAAGACAACATAAAAACTGTAAAAAAGGCTTTTGATGATTTACCGTCTGTTGCAAATAATACCAAAAGTCCTACAAGAACATATATTATACTATGTGTAATAATGATTTGTCCCATTTCTTAATCTATCGAGAAATAATCTTTCGATTGGTAATTTCCTGTTTCTTGTTTCATAATTTGCATCAATACATCATTTGCAAGACTACTCGCTCCATATCTAAACCACTCATTCGATAACCAAGCATTACCTAATGTTTCTTTCACCATTAATAAATATTGTAAAGCTAGTTTTGAGTTAGATATTCCTCCAGCAGGCTTCATCCCTACTTGAATACCTGTTTCGTAGTAATAATCTTTTATTGCTTCTAACATGGTTAGAGTAAAAGGAAGCGTAGCTGCTGGTTTTATTTTCCCAGTAGATGTTTTAATAAAATCTGATCCTGCATGTAACGCAATATCACTTGCTTTTCTTACTCGGTCTAATGTGCCTAATTCTCCTGTTTCGAGAATCGTTTTTAACCTCACTTTCTTTCCACATACTTCTTTAATAGCAGCTATTTCATCAAAAACATAATTATAATCTCCTTGATGAAAACGCCCTCTAGATATTACCATATCTACTTCATCTGCTCCATTATCAATAGCAATTTGAGTGTCCATCTTTTTAATCTCCAAAGATGAATGACCTGATGGAAAAGCTGTTGCTACTGACGCTACTTTTATTCCAGATTTACCTAATGCTTTTTTTGCTACTCCAACAAATGTTGGGTACACACAAACTGCTGCTACTGTTGGCAGTCCAGGTTGAGCATCATGAAGATGTTGAGCCTTATAGCAAAGTTGCTCAACTTTTCCTTTGGTATCAGCTCCTTCTAACGTAGTTAAGTCAATCATGTTAAGGATCATTTTTAATCCTTCCATTTTAGACTCTTTTTTGATACTACGCTTTTGAATCCTTGTGATTCTATCGTTAATACCAACCTGATCTACAGATGGTGTAACAGAAAAGTCTCTTATACTTGTTTTTTTAGCCATTATATTAAACTGTTTTCGCTTCGTCAATAGGTTTTATTGACCTTGCAGCCTCTAACATGATATTCACTTGATCTAGCGTATATTTTTCCATAGCGTTATTTTTCACTGTATAGAAATAATTATCTCTTAACTCTTTTTGCAAATAAAAATGATACGTAGTATTTAATGAATCTCCTGGTATGGCTTTAGAATATACAACATGATCTTCACTCTCCTGTATAAATTTATAATCATAGAATTGCTCTAAATCTTTCATATATTTAATTTCTCCTACTGGGTCTTTTTTCTCATCTCCCCAATCCTCTATTATAATATTAAATGTTTTTCCTAATCTAATATCCCAGTCCAAATCTCCTTCTTCATGGGTAATATCCATATTAATGGGCACTCCATTTTCATCTTTTATTTTTTCAGTATAAATATATACTGGTAACTCATGTTCACTAAGATCTGTTTTTTTGATGTTATCTGGTAAAATTTCAAGGGTATTATCTTCAATAGCCTCACCAGCTGCACATGAAGCCAATATAATGGTTAATAATGCTATGCTAAATAATTTAATCTTCATTTCTTTTTTTATTTAATATATCTAAAATCGTGATTGTTCTTAATATTTTGTAATACTTCTATGTATAATTTAATGATATTCTCTACATCATCTTTGTGAGCAGACTCAACAGTTGTATGCATATACCTTAAAGGTAGTGATATTAATGCTGAAGCAACTCCTTCATTAGAATATGCAAATGCATCTGTATCGGTACCTGTGCTTCTTGATGCTGCTAATCTTTGAAAAGGTATTTTGTTTTTCTTAGCAGTATCAATTATTAACTTTAATAGATTATTTTGAACTGCTGGACCATACGTTAATACAGGTCCTTTGCCTCCAACAATATCACCTTGTTCAATTTTATTAATCATTGGTGTATTTGTATCATGACAAACATCAGTAACTACAGCTACATCAGGTTTAATTCTTTCAGCAATCATTTGAGCTCCTCTTAGTCCTATTTCTTCTTGAACGGCATTAACTATATATAGCCCAAAAGGTAGTTCTATTTTATTTTCTTTTAAATACCTAGCAACCTCTGCTATCATAAACCCGCCCATCCTATTATCAAGTGCTCTACCTACATAATATTTTTTATTAAGTATCATAAATTCATCTGGATAGGTAACTACACAACCAACATGAACCCCTAGTTTTTCAACTTCTTCTTTTGTTTTACAACCACAATCAAGGAATATATTATCGGTTTTTGGTGGCTTTTCTGATGATCCTTTTCTTGTGTGTATAGCTGGCCATCCAAATAATGCTGGCACAATTCCTTTATCCGTATGGATGTTTACTCTTTTAGAAGGTGCAATTTGATGATCTGACCCTCCATTTCTTCTAAGGTATATAAAACCATCTTTTGTTATATAGTGAACGAACCATGAAATTTCATCTGCATGCGCTTCGATTACTACCTTAAATTTAGCTTTAGGATTAATAACACCTACTGCAGTACCATAAGTATCAACATAATGCTCATCTATATATGGTTTTAGGTAATCTAACCATAATTTTTGCCCTTCACTTTCAAAGCCAGTAGGCGAGTAATTATTAAGGTATTTTTCTAAAAATTTAATTGATTTACTCGTAACTATTTTTTTGGCCATTCTTTTTTTATTGAGTTCTTATGCAAGTTAATGAATATGTGCATTTCTTGCAAGAATATAACAAGGGTCTTATTTCTCATTAATAAATGGCAGCAACTTTTCTAAACCAATCCCTCTAGATCCTTTAATTAGCACTAACGTATCGCTAAAATCTATTTTTGACATGTCGTCTTCGAGATTCTTGGTTGACGAATAACAGGTATAACTCGATTGATTAATTGATTTAAATTCTTTCCCAACCAACACTCCTTCAATATTATTTTCTTCAATTTTTCTTACAACTTCCTCATGTTCTTTCTCGGAGTATTCTCCAAGTTCTAACATATCACCTAAAATTACATACTTATTAGTCGCTTTAGTTCTTATAAAACTATCTAAAGCTCCCTGCATGCTTGTAGGATTTGCATTATAAGCGTCTAAAATAATTTTAACTGATTTATTTTCTATTATTTGGGATCTATTATTTGTTGGAATATAACATTCTATTCCTTTAATTATTTGCTCAGACGATAATCCAAAATACGCACCAATGGTTATTGCAGATAAAACATTATGATAATTATAAGCTCCTATTAAATGGGTTTTACACGTTCCTGATATTTTATCTGTACAAAACTCTACTAATAATGTTGGTGTTTCATTTTTTAAATTCCCTTTACAATAAACCTGATTTCCTTCTCCAAACACGATACTATCGAGAGTTTTAATATATGGATTAAGTTTTTCATCCTCTAATCTTATAAATGCCTTCTTATTATGTTTTTTTAAATATGTAAATAATTCGGTTTTACCTTTTAACACTCCTTCTTCTCCTCCAAACCCCTCTAAGTGTGCCTTCCCTATGTTGGTAATGTAACCATAGTCTGGCTGGGCAATACCTGATAAAAATTCGATCTCTTTTTGATGATTAGCTCCCATCTCGATAATCGCTATTTCATGTGTATCATTTATTTGCAATAACGATAAAGGCACACCAATATGATTATTAAGATTGCCAAAAGTTGCAAAAGCATTAAACTGCTGTGATAACACACTTTTTATAAGCTCTTTTGATGTTGTTTTTCCATTAGACCCCGTTATTCCAATGACTGGAATATTTAATTGATCTCTATGATACTTTGCTAAATTTTGAAGTGTTGTTAAAACATTATCTACTAAAATATAACGTTCACTCACAGCATATTCTGCATTATCAACAACTGCATAGTTAGCTCCTAAATCGATAGCCCCTTTAGCAAATTTGTTGCCATCAAAACGGTCTCCTTTTAATGCAAAATAAATATCACCCTCTTTTATATTTCTAGAGTCGGTTGTAACTCGGTTTGCATTAAGGTATTTTGTATAAAGTGATTGTATCATTACTCTAATTTCTAAATAAAAAAAGCCTCATTCGCTTGAATGAGGCTTTAAATCTAATAAAATTATAATTTATCTTCTTTTAGCATTTTTTCCGACTGGACTACCAACACGAGTCATAGCACATCTAAACCCAATAAAATCAGTCGATCTATGCTCATCATAATATCTTCTAGTTCCAGGGTTCATCCAGTAAGCTCTGTCTTTCCAGCTACCACCTTTATAAACTCTAGAATGATCGTGTATAAGAGAAGTTGGCTCATCTCCAGATTTTTTCTTACCAGACTGATACATTACCCAATTTGGGTTTTCTCCATCTCTATTTCTTTCAGCAACATCATTTTGAGCATCAAATTCATTAATTTGGCTTATTACATCTTCATCTTCATAGAATGCACTTGAATTTAAATCACCATCTAAATAATCAATATAATCATCATCTTGATAATTTCTTCTATCAAGATTTTCTTCTCTTGTAACATTTCTTACTTTAAGATTACCAGGTGTATTCATTACAAAGTCTGATATACCTTTAAGTATTTTTGGCACAATCTCGAATTGAAAATTCTCTAATCCTGGCGCAGCCTGTACATTATCAGAGATATCGGGAATATTTGTTTCAATTATTTCTCTAATTGCTATAGAAGCATCTAGTTTTCTACCATCAAAATATAACCCATTAGCTATAGCAACTAGGGAATCTAATTCATCTAATAAATAAAAGTCTAATGAATCAGTAACAATACCTGCTTTTCTATTTTCCCTTTCTGATCTAAAGTCTACTAGATATTCCTTAATACCAGGCACATCATATAGCGTTTCGTCTAGTTTATCAGCAATTGCTCCTTCAGTATTTAACACTTTTGTTTTGAATACATTACCTCTAAATGGTCTAAATTCATCAAAATCTTCACTAGATAATGGTCTGTATACATCCATAACCCATTCCGAAACATTACCTCCCATATGATACAACCCATAATCATTTGGCCAATATGCATATACTGGTGCAGTAACATCAGCATTATCATTAAGCTTACCTGCTACCCCCATGTAATCACCTCTACCTCTTACAAAGTTTGCTAGCATGTCTCCTTGAAACTTATCTTCTGGATTTCTAGTCCAATGACCATCCCAAGGGTAAATTCTTCTATTCGTAATACGCTCATCTACTGAATTACCAATTAAACCATAAGCAGCATACTCCCACTCTGCTTCAGTTGGAAGTCTATATCTTGGCAATAAAATACCATCTTCCATTTTAACATTTCTGGTAGCTAAATCTTTAGTTCTTATTTTTTTACCGTTTCCGCCTCCATTTCCTTTGTTAGGATCTAGATCAACTAATTGACCTTTTTCATTTTTACCGTTCTCATATTGATTTGCTAAATAAGCATCAGTAGAATATGGCTCATTTTGTTGGTTATTATTCCATAACAATATACCTTCTCTAATTAAAATGTACTCATTAACTCTGTCTGTTCTCCAAGCACAGTAATTATTAGCTTGTAACCAACTTACACCAACTACAGGATAGTCTCTGTATGCAGGATGTCTTAAATAATACTCAACATAAGGCTCATTGTACCCTAATTTACTCCTCCAAACCAATGTATCCGGTAAAGCTTTCTTGTAAACAACCGGAAAATCAGTATATGTTCTACCTACCCAATGTAAATAATCTAACCAATGTTGATTCGTAACTTCTGTCTCATCCATGTAAAACGAAGAAACAGTAACTCTTCTTGGTATATTATCCCAATCATATGTTACATCTTGCTCAACTCTACCCATTGTAAAAGTACCACCTTCTATAAGGACTAAACCTGGACCAGTTTCTTGATCTACAAATTTAGCTTTTAAATACCCTCCGTTTTGTGGATCATTATAATTCCAACCTGTTGCACTACTTCTTTCTTTTCTTTTACAAGACACAGCTATAAAAGAAATTGCTAAAACAGCAACAAACATCCTGTTAACACTCCTAATCGACTTCTTCATATTTCTCTTCCTTTTCTTTTCTCTCTTTATTATAACACTAAAGCATCCTATCTATAACTAAAAAGATGGACAACTTATTGTTCTATACTTTTTCTTTGGTGGTCTACACGTAAAATTTAATGAAAATGATATTTCATGTGATCCTGCTGTTGCAAGAGTTAATTTACTAGTAGTAACATCATAACTATATCCAATTTTAGCTATATCTGTTTGTAAACCTAATAATACAATAAATGCGTCTCCATTTCTATACCAAGCGCCTGCCCAAATCGGACCTTTAGTTATATACAAACCTAAATTTAATTGTTGAAAAGTACCTTGTTGTCTAAATAAGATATTTGGAGAAACTTTAGCATCATTACTTGCATACTTACTCTCAGACAAAGGTATGATCGCACCCGCATGCCCAGTTAGCTTCATTGGCAAAGGACTGTTTCCTTGAACTAAACTCTCATCCGGTTCAGTAACATGATGTGCAGCAGCACCAATATAAAAAGATTTACTAAACCCTAATATACCACCTGAAAAATCAACTCCCGTTTTACTACCTCCTCTTGGCACATCATTAGTTTGATATACAAACCCTCTTCTAGGGTCAATCATATCTCCAAAGGTCAATTTACTCCAATCTAATTTTTTTTGGAAAAAAGTTGCTTGAAATCCAACACGAACAGAAAACTGTCTAGATACTTTAATTTGATATGAATAAATACCGCTAACATTTAATGTGGATAGCGTTTTTGCTGCTTGATCGTTTGTCACTAATAATCCTAACCCTCCTTTCAAAGACCTAACATTTTGATCATAAGAAAAACTTTGAGTTACATAAGTTCCTGAAATACCTGGCCATTGGTTTCTGTAATTCAATGCAACCCTTGGGCAGTTGTGAGTTCCAGCAAAGGCAGGATTTAAATAAAGTGGATTAGCATAAAACTGAGTAAACTCAGGGTCTTGAGCTCTTAAATCAAGAGTCAAAAACACCACTAAAATCCCAATATATGTTTTTAACAAATTGCTGTTCATAAAATTTCAATTACAATCAATACGGTAAAAATATAAATAAGTTTCAAAAATCAACAATGAAATACAATAAGATTTATTTATAGTACGTTATAATGACCAAAGAAAAGAGAAAGAAAAATACATTTATTGCCGAAAGTAATACTTAATTAATTTAATTTTATATTCTAAATACTTCATTTAAAATTATGATTAACCTCTTTCTTGCTTTATCCTTAATAATTTTACCTACTACATTTTCTGTTTCTTACAGTCAAACCACTTTGAATTTCAATTTGAAATGGAAAGTAACTGAAGGTGAGACAAAAATACTGTCATTCAACAACAACCTAACATATAATTTGTTGAAAAACCCGACATTTAACCACATTATAGATATTGATAACCAAAATGAAATAACCCCTTCTGTTACAATAATAAGAGAAAGAAAGCTAACAAGCATAGAGCTTACTTGTTTAAATATTAATCAAGAACAACTTACAACTTTAAACAAGCCAAAAGCATCTTACCCTTCATTTAGAAAAAACAAAAAAGCTTTCATTTCATTTAGCCCAATTTATTTGAAAAATAATATCCCGTATGTAATAGAAGAATTTAATTTGTCATATCAAGAAGCTTATGCTGCTAACAACAACACATATAACAGAAGTAACAATTTTTCTACCACTTCAGTATTTAGCAATACAGATCTTTACAAATTAGAAATTATAAATACTGGTGTACACAAAATTACATACGAGTCATTAATTTCAAAGAATATTATTTCTGGAAGCATTTCAAGTAACTTAATCAACATTTATGGAAATCATAATGGAATGTTGCCTGAACAAAATAATGGATTTAGGCATGATGATTTGAAAAAAAATGCAATTTATATTGAAGACGGAAATGATGGTGTTTTTGGATCTGGAGACTATATTTTATTTTATGCTGAAGAAATTAACAAATGGAAATTAAACTCAGGCAATAATGCTTTCTTCTACGATCAACACTTGTACGATACAAAAGCATATTGTTTTTTAAGTGTAAATGATGGTAGTGGAGCAAAAAGAATAGCTAGTCAAACTTCAAGCACCTCCTCGGCCAATCAAACCATGACAAGTTTTAATGCATATCAAGGCAGAGAAATAGAAAGGTACAATCTTATGTTCGATAACAACAGAGGTGGATCTGGTAAAGAGTGGTATGGAGAAGTATTTGATGTACAACTCAACTATGCGTTTAATTTTAACTTTCCTAATATTGACCCAACACAAAATGTTATTGTTAAAACTGCATTATTAGCCTATACCCCAGGAACTGCATCAAGTTATTTTCAAGTTAATGCGGGAAGCACCTCAGATAACATATCGATAGCTGGTATCCCTCAAGGATCACATTCATCTTTAGCCTCAAAAGGTAATAGCACTTTAACTTTTCAAACATCAAGTAGCAATATCCCAGTAAACATATCATTCACAAAAGCAACTGGAGGAAACTCAAAAGGATGGCTGGACTACATTGAAGTAAATGCTAAACGCAGACTAATAATGCATGCAAACCAATTATCTTTTAGAGATTTGAGTACTGTTGGTACAGGAAACATAACTCAATTCGATTTACAAAATGCGACTAATGTTCAGAAAATATGGGACATTACTAATCCTATTGAAGTAATAGAATGTAACTATACATCATCTGGTTCAACTAAGTCATTCGTGTTTACATCAGATACACTAAGAACCTTCATTGCCTTTAACAACAATAATTATCTAACACCTACCATACTAAGTAAATTAGAGAAACAAAATTTACACGGACAAACACCTTCGGATATGATTATTGTGTATCACCCTAATTTTAAGAGTGCGGTTGACAAACTTGAGAATTTTCATGTTTCTAAGGGATTGACAGTTGTAAAAGCATCGGTACAGGAAATATATAATGAGTTTTCGAGTGGCTCTCAAGATATCACAGCAATTAAAACATATGCTAGAATGTTATATGAAAAAGGTGGCGCTAATCCTCCAAAATATTTATTACTATTTGGTGATGGATCTTTTGATTATAAGGGGAGAGTTTCTCCAAATCACAACTTTGTCCCGGTATGGGAATCTCAAGCTTCATTAAATGATTTGTCAAGTTATACTTCGGATGATTTTTTTGGAATTCTTGATGTTAACGAAGGTATAGGCGATTCTGATTTAATGGATGTTTCGGTTGGAAGATTAACCGTAAGATCAGCAACAGAAGCTAATGTTGTTGTTGACAAAATTATTAATTACCAAAAAGAAGGTGTTTCTTTAGAGGAATTAAAGCAATGTAACACTACCAATTCTGGTAACTCTTATGGTGATTGGAGAAATATTTTAACGTTTCTAACAGATGATGTTGACGAATCATGGGAGATGAGCTTCTTTAATCATGCAGAAAAAGTGATGGATAGCATTACAAAGAACTACCCTGTCTTTAATCTCAGTAAACTACACATGGATGCCTACAAGCAAGAATCAACACCTGGAGGCGAACGATATCCTGTAGGTGCCGAAGAACTTAGAAGAAGAGTAGAAAATGGCTCCTTAATTGTTGCTTATGAAGGACATGGTGGAGAAGTTGGCTTTGCTCACGAAAGAATTCTTGATTTAGCAACTATTAATAGTTGGACTAATTATAATCGATTACCAATATTCTTAACAGCCACTTGCGAATTTACTAAATATGATGACCCAAGTAGAACTTCAGCAGGAGAACAATTATTTTTAAATCCTAACGGAGGGTGTATTGCTCTATTTACTACAACCAGAGCTGTATTTCAATCGGCTAACGAAAGATTAATTGAAGCCTTTTTTGAAGAAGTTTTTGTAAAAAAAGCAGATGGCTCACCAAGAACTTTAGGTGATGTGTATCTTCTTACGAAAAATCATCCTAGTGTAATAGGTAATAATAACTCTAGAAAATTTGGTCTAGTCGGAGATCCCGCCTTAGACATAGCATATCCTAAACACAAGGTTATTACACAAACAGTAAACGGAATTCCTATCACAAGTAATATTGATACTTTAAAAGCATTAAGTAAAGTAACCATAACTGGAATAGTAGCGAATGAAAATGATAACATCATTAGTTCATATAACGGTTTTGTTTACCCTACTGTTTACGATAAGGCTAAAACATTTTCTACACTAGGAAACTATTCTCCTTCTTTCATTAGAGATTTTGAAATTCAATCTAGCGTATTATATAAAGGAAAAGCAACCGTTACCAATGGTCAATTTAGTTATACATTTATAGTCCCAAAAGACATCAATTATGTTTTCGGAAACGGAAAACTAAGTTATTATGCATTTAATGGAAACGAAGATGCAGGAGGATATGAAGATAGAATTACAGTTGGCGGAACTAACAACAATGCTACTCTTGATGAAAAAGGTCCGGAGATTGACCTCTTCTTAAACAACAAAAACTTTGTCTCTGGTGGAATTACTGATGAAAACCCTACTATTTATGCTGAGATTTTTGACTCAAATGGCATAAATACCACAGGTAATGGAATTGGGCATGATATTACAGCTGTTATAGACGGAAACACTAATCAAGCTATTGTACTTAATAATTCTTATGAGTCGGATGCTGACACCTATCAAAGCGGAAAAATAAGTTACCCTTTAAGCTCTGTTGCTGAGGGTAATCATACACTTACACTTAAAACATGGGATGTGCATAATAATTCTTCCGATAAAACTATCGATTTTGTAGTTGTTAAGAATGAGCAGCTAGCTATTGATCATGTTTTAAATTATCCAAACCCCTTTACTACTAGAACTCAATTCTTTTTTGAACACAATCAAGCTTGCGAATTTTTAGATGCACAAGTACAAATCTTTACTGTTTCAGGGAAATTAGTAAAAACAATTAATAAACGAGTTCAAACACATGGTTACAGAACAGACCCTATCGAATGGAACGGAACAGATGACTATGGAGACAATATAGGAAAAGGAACCTATGTTTATCGTGTTAAAGTAACAGATAATGACGGTAATAAAGTTGAAAAATTTGAAAAATTAGTAATATTAAAATAGAAGTTTAAAGAAACTACTATCTTTGCTGTTCAAGTTAAACCAAAAACAAAGTCTATATAGAATAAACTTTACTTTTAATTTAAAGACGGATTATACCGTTAGTTAATATGTTAAGTATGATAAATATTGCAGGAATCAAAAAATCTTTGCTTGGTGGACTAGTGCTTTTTGGGTGCTCAAAAATCAATGCTCAAAACACTAGTAAAAACGGCACAGATTTCGATTTACAACTAAACACCATTACCACAGCTGTTCCTTTTCTTTTAATTGCTCCAGATTCTAGAGCTACTGGGATGGGAGATATTGGTGTAGCTACTTCTCCTGATGCAAATTCATTGCATTGGAACCCTGCAAAACTTGCTTTTGTTGAGGAAGATTTTGGTGTTTCATTTTCATATTCTCCATGGCTTAGAAGACTTGGAATTAATGATATAAACCTTATATACTTAACAGGATATAAAAAACTAGATGATAGACAAGCTTTAGCTGGCGCACTGCGTTATTTTTCTCTAGGAAGTATAACTTTTACTGATAATACAGGAGCTACGATAAGAGAATTTAGCCCAAACGAATTCTCTCTAGACATGGGATATTCCGTAAAATTATCTCGTAATTTTTCTGGAGGAATTGCAGCACGATACATTTATTCTAACTTAACTGGAGGATTAACTGTAGGTTCTGTAGATACAAAACCTGGTCAAACTTTCGCAATTGATGTATCAGGGTATTATGTTACACCTGAATTTGATTTAGGAGAAACAGATGCTACCGTTTCAATTGGTGGTAATGTATCTAATATAGGTGCTAAAATGAGCTATACGAGTAACGAAGACAGAGACTTTTTACCTGCTAACTTAAGACTTGGGAGTAATTTAAATATCGAAATGGATGAATACAACTCATTCTCAATTGGTATGGATCTAAACAAATTATTAGTTCCAACTCCGCCTAAATATGATATCGCAAATCCTAATCAAATTATTTCGGGAAGAGACAATGACGTGAGTGTTGCTTCTGGTATTTTTGGATCATTTACTGATGCTCCAGGCAATGTAATTTATGACGACAATGATAATTTTGTTGAAGTAGAGAAAGGAAGCATTAGAACTGAAGAGTTAAGAGAAGTTAACATTTCTCTAGGTATGGAATATTGGTATGCAAAGAAATTTGCGGTTAGGGCTGGATACTTTCATGAACATTTCACAAAAGGAAACAGACGATATATTACAATGGGGGCAGGTATGAAATTTAGCCGATTTGCACTAGACTTTTCTTACCTAATTCCAACTGTACAAAACCATCCTCTAGCCAACACTATCCGTTTCTCATTAGCATTTAATTTTGACAAAAGTGCTGAAGCTGCAGCTGAGTAAGTTATGAATATAAGAACTGGTATCGGTTATGATGTTCATCAATTAAAAGAAGGTGAAGAGTTTTGGTTAGGTGGTATTAAAATCGATCATACGAAAGGTGCTGTTGGTCATTCTGATGCTGATGTATTACTTCACGCTATAACAGATGCATTATTAGGTGCAGCCGCTTTAGGAGATATCGGCAAACATTTTCCTGACACTTCTGATGCATACAAAGGAATAGACAGTAAAATTTTACTAAAGAAAGTTGTGGAACTGATTAAAGAAAAAGGATATTCTATCGGTAACATTGATAGTACCATTTGTCTTCAGCAACCTAAAATTGCTCCCTATATAGATAAAATGAGGCAATGTATTGCTAATGTTTTATCTATTAATGTAGATCAAGTATCTGTTAAAGCAACCACTACTGAAAAACTAGGATTTGTAGGTAGAGAAGAAGGTATAAGCGCCTATGCTTCTTGTTTGATATATAAGTAGATAATTATAATCTACATCTTTTAGCTTTAAAACTACCTTCTAAATCAAAATCCTCATCAATATATGCTTTAATATATCCTTCAATGACTTGCCTGTCACTACTAATTTTAGTGATCTCTATACTTCCTTTTTCAACTATCCATCCCATTAAACCTGCTTCCTTTTTATACTTGGGATCTCTTATAAATATCCCTGAAATACCATCCATTTCATATAAATCATTTAATGAATACTTGCCTAATTTTAAAACAGGCATATTAACACTAATTTTTTGTGTTTTTAAATAGTTAAACCCGCATAAATCACTTATGTATTTCGTAAGGGTTAAATCAAAACTTTTCTCTCCAAATATTTCTTCCTCAGAAAAAACAGCACTACCATATTCCCAATCTTCTCCATCCATTAGTCCTTTTAATTTATTATCTATTTCAAAAAAACTAGCTCCACTATCATTTGTTTTATCTTCTCCCTTTTTTTCATTCACAATTGTATTCTGTTTAACTTTTTCCTTGTCATCAACCTCAGGACAACCATTGTCACATGAAAAAACAATTAAAATTATTAAAAGTGGAAACGAATATTTGTAAAGTGTCATACTTGATTTGTATTATTTAATTATGAATGATAAATAAAACATTTTTTATTCATAGTTTTTCCATATCAAAAACAAGATTTTTTAGGTAATGATGCTAATATACTACTTCACACTACAACAGATGCATTATTGGTTTCAGTAGCTTAGGAGATATCGACAAACATTTTTCTGACACTTCTGATGCATACAAAGGAATAGACAGTAAAATCTTACTGAAAAAAGTTGCTAACCTTTTTAATAAAAAAGAATACACTATAAGTAATATCAACAACACAATATATTTACAACAACCTAAAATTGTATCGTATATAGACTCTATGAAAGTTTATATTACTATACACTTTCAATTAACATAGATCAAGGATCGGCAAAAGCAACTACAGCCAAAAAATTAGGCTTTGTTGGGAGAGAAGAAATATTAACACCTGTGCCTCAGGTTTGATTTATAAGATTAATTAACTTTTTGAAATGTAAAATAAAGAATCATTTCTTGTACTATCAAAATGAGTAAATGCCGAACTAACTAATTGATCATTATCCACAGCAGAAAATCGATCTAATAAATTATCTGGCCTCATCTTTTTTATAAGATCAGAAATAACAACATTAGTTGCTATCCAACAGCCACTAATTTCATTTTCCAAATTACTAAGCCAAACAGATGTTATAATATTATCCGATTTAAGACTAATGTAATATGATATAATGTATTTATTCCATGCTAAATTCATTCGATCATCCATTGTATCATTAAACATTAAAACTAGCCAATTACGAACCTTCCTAACTTCAACAACTCCCTTTTCATCATCAACATTATTGGTTAGATAAAAATTATTCATGTTAAATACCCTTTCTAACTCTACTTCTAATTTGGCTTCATTTAAATTTGGTAAATACACATTCATGAAATTTCTATAACCCATAACCTAAATAACAACAATAAATCATTATAAATTTAAAGAAAAAATCTTGAAAAAAAGTTATGGCTAAATCAATTACTCCTTCTTAACTTTTTTTCATAGTTTTGCCATACTAAAAACAAGAATTTTATGTCTTTAAATATAGAAGAACTTTTAGGTGCTGATGCAGATGCACTTTTAAACCATACAAGTAAAACCATCACTAAAGATATGTTAATGTTACCTAATGGTGACTTTACAACTGAAGCATTCATTAACACGAATAGAAGCCCTCAAGTTTTGAGAAGTCTTGAGGCACTATATAGTCATGGGAGACTTGGAGGAACAGGACATGTATCTATATTACCTGTAGATCAGGGTATAGAACATGCAGCAGGAGCATCTTTTGCGCCAAACCCTATTTATTTCGATCCAGAAAACATTGTAAAACTAGCAATTGAAGGAGGTTGTAATGGTGTTGCTTCTACATTTGGTGTACTAGCATCATGTTCTAGAAAATATGCTCATAAAATTCCGTTTATCGTAAAGTTAAACCATAACGAAATGCTTACTTACCCAGAAAAATACAGCCAAATTATGTTTGGATCGGTAGAAGAAGCATGGAACCTTGGAGCTACGGCAGTTGGTGCTACTATCTATTTTGGATCAGAAGATTCTTCTAGACAAATAATTGAAGTTGCACAAGCATTTGAAAGAGCTCATGAATTAGGGATGGCTACTATTTTATGGTGCTACCTAAGAAATAGTGGATTTAAAAAAGACGGAGTAGATTATCATACTGCTACCGACATTACCTCTCAAGCAAATCATTTAGGTGTTACTATACAGGCTGATATTATTAAACAAAAACTTCCTACATTAAACGGGGGATATACAAATATTGGTTTTGGCAAAACTCATAAAAAAGTATACTCTGACTTAACTACAGATAACCCAATTGACTTATGCCGTTACCAAGTAGCCAATTGCTACATGGGTAAAATTGGTTTAATTAACTCAGGTGGAGCATCTACTGGAGAAAAAGGAACTGATCTTAATGAGGCAGTTAAAACTGCTGTAATTAATAAAAGAGCTGGTGGTCATGGTCTAATTTTAGGAAGAAAAGCATTCCAAAAAGACATGAGTGATGGTATTAAACTATTGAACGCAGTTCAAGATGTATACCTAGACGATAAAATTACGATTGCATAATATTCCAAATAAGAATTAAAAGTCTATACTATGGGATGGTTTACTAGGAAAAATAAAAACATTGTTACTCCTACAAACGAGAAAAAAGAAACGCCAGATGGTCTTTGGCACAAAACTCCGAGTGGGAAAATTGTAGACAAAGACGATTTAGAAGCTAATCTTTGGGTTGCTGCAGAAGATAATTATCACTTTAGAATAGGATCTAAAGAGTATTTTTCTATCATTTTTGATGATAATAAATTTCAAGAATTAGATGAAACAATGTCTTCAAAAGATCCTCTAAAATTTGTTGATACTAAAGCTTATACTGATCGTGTAAAGGCTTCTAAAGCTAAAACAGGTTTAAAAGATGCTTGCAGAACGGCTTATGGTAAAACATCTGGCTCACCAATAGTAGTTGCTTGTATGGATTTTTCTTTCATTGGCGGTTCTATGGGATCAGTAGTGGGAGAAAAAATTGCTAGAGCTATTGATTTTGCCATTAAAAAGAAATGCCCTTTTATGATGATTTCTAAATCGGGTGGAGCGAGAATGATGGAAGCAGGACTTTCTTTAATGCAAATGGCAAAAACATCAGCAAAATTAACGCTATTAGCCAAAAAGAAACTTCCTTATATATCCTATTTAACAGACCCAACTACAGGTGGTGTAACTGCATCATTTGCTATGCTTGGAGATGTTAACATTGCTGAACCAGGAGCTTTAATTGGCTTTGCAGGGCCAAGAGTTATTAAAGAAACCATTGGTAAAGATTTGCCTGAAGGGTTTCAAACTTCTGAATTTTTATTAGAGCACGGGTTTCTGGATTTTATTGTAGACCGAAGAGAACTAAGAGAACGATTAAGCTTATTAATTCAACTATTTCAAAAATAATTCCTTTTGGAGTTAAACGAAATAATTGAATCTCTTCATTTTCTTGCTGATCCTGAATTAGTAAAAAAAAGAGAAGTTAAATTTGGTATATCTAATACCAATGGGCTTGGTATTTCACATAAAGACCTCAATCAAATTGCAAAAAACATAGGGTATAATAAAGACTTAGCCTTAACACTTTGGCGCACTAATATTTACGAAGCAAAACTACTCTGCAGTAAATGTTTTCCACCTAACGAACTTACGAATGAATTAGCCGAAACATGGGTAAAAACATTTAACAATTGGGAAATTTGTGACGCTTTCTCACAAAATATTATATCAAAATCTCCTTTAGCTTTAACAAAAATAAAAGCTTGGACTTCTAGAAAAGGTGAATTCGAAAAAAGAGCAGGTTTTGCAACAATGGCTTCTTATAGCTACGCTCACAAAAAAGAAATTAATAAAGTTTTTATGTCTTTTTTCTCTATTATCGAATCTAGCATAACCGACAATAGATTATATACAAAAAAAGCGGTTAATTGGGCAATAAGAAGTATTGGTAAACGAAATGAAGATTTAAGAGATTCTGCTACATCATTTTGTTATAAAATGAACGAAAAATATCCTAATGATAAAGCTTGTAGCTGGATTATAAAAGATGCTCTTAGAGAACTAGAAAAAGACACGTGTAAAATAATGGACTATCCTAGAGAAACATATCGCCCATAAATGCTTGTTGAGAAAAAACAATATACTTTTGATCCTGCTAAATTTAAAGGGTTAGATTTCTTAAATGGAAATCCAATAGAATACGTAAAAAAAGGAGACTTTGTTTCCGAATCTGATCCTGTAGGGAACTTCAATTACTATTTAAGCAATGACCCTTCAATAAAACTAGCTATTATTCAAAATAGAATTAACGCTATCTCAATACCCTATAATGGTGATATTTACATTGATAATATTCATTTATCTGAGCATCAAGAACCAATCTTTATAGATTTTTTTGAGCGTATTTTCAAACCCTTGCAAAATACAACAGCCAAAACTTCTCGCATGACTGTTATTTTTAGAGATCAATTCTTTAATCGACTGTTCATTTTTATTAAATAGTATTTATACTACTATCTTTAATAAAACTAAAAATCACTTAAGAATGAAAAGAATACACCTATTCGAATTCGAAGATTTTAAATGGTTTCCATCTTGGCTAAGAGACTGTATGACTAATTATATTGTTGCTTTCCATAAAATACTGGCTACACACGAGCAATTAGCTGGCATAATTAACAAAGGCCTAAAACACAGCAAAAAAAAACATGTATTGGATATGTGTAGCGGCAGTGGCGGACCAATGCTTGATGTAAAACAAGTATTAAAAGACAAGCATAATATTGACGTGAAATTTTCCTTCAGTGATTTATATCCGCATAAAAAATTTGCAAATAAAATAAATGCTAAAAATGACCCTTCATTAACTTACTTAACTGGCTCTGTAAATGCAACCAAAGTTGATAAAAAAATTAATGGCCTCAGAACCATGATATGTAGTATGCATCACATGAAACCAGATATCGCTAAAGGTATTTTAAAAGATGCTAAAGACGATAACCAGCCTATATGTATTTATGAAATAAGCGATAACGGATTTCCTATTTTCCTTTGGTGGATTGCTATACCATTTGGGTTTATTATGACATTTTTATTTACTCCACTTGTTCGTCCATTTACATGGCAACAATTTACATTTACCTATTTAATACCTATCCTACCATTAATGATCGCTTGGGATGGAGCAGTTTCTAATGCAAGAACATATACTATAAATGATATGAAAATCTTACTAGAAGGATTAGAAGATGACACCAATTATAAATGGGAGATGGACAGTCTAAAAGGAAAAGGAGGTAATAAACTCTATCTTCTTGGTTTACCTCAAAACAAATAATTATCTTATTATTAATTTATAAAAATCCTATCGCATGAAATTACTTCTTCAACTTTTATTAGGTATCTGGCTTACATTCTCCATTACGAGTTGTGGCAGAAATACCGAGACTGATGAAAATGGCAATAAAACAATTGATCCTTCTATTGAGGATGATGGTTCTGGAGCTATTTATAAGCGAATGGGGATTACAAAACCAAGATCATTAAGTTATAATCCTAGCGATTTTCATAATGCCCATATAAACGAGATTTTGTTCACCAACAACATCAACCTTAACCCTGAAACCGCTACTGCAAATGATTTTAAATCTTCCTTTAAAGCAGGGGAAACAATTAAAGGTGTAGCATATTTAGATAAAACGGCTGGAGAGAAATTTGGGCAAAACGGTTTCCCAATCTTAAAGTACACAGTAGGCAAACGAAAGCATAAATGGCAAATTGAGCGTTATCGAAAATACGATCAGGGGTTATTGTTCGTAGAGTTTTTCATATCCGTACCACTTGATCAATACAAGCCAACAAAAGGTGGAGCATCTACCATTGCCAATAGCATGGAAACATTGAGTAAGTTAAAGAACGAAAGCTATGAGTTAAAAGCCTCACTTTATACTTCTAGTGGGTCTAAAACAGCCGTTAAGGGAGAAATAACTTATGATGCCACAAACAAGAAGAGTAAAGATGAGTTAGCCCATGAAATTGAGCAAATACGTATGAAACATGTTAGTTCAGTTCCTCTACCAAAAGCAAACATGAATGAACCTGCAATTGAGGAACAACTAGTAGATCATTTTAATAATATGGGATGGCAGGAAACTTTTGGCAAAACGATTATCCTATCGGAAGATTATCTTTACAAAAAAAGTTATACTGGAGCAATTGTTTCGAAAACACTTAGTGTTGCCATGGTTTCAAAGAATCCTAAAGGATTTTGTATGTACCAAGTGTTTACTGTGATTGCTGATAAAACTGATGATGGCTATTCTAAATTTAGAAGGTTTAGTACAGGAGATCAGTATGGTTGCACATGTAACTGGAATTAATCACTTAAACACCACTCAGAGAAGCTATTAGCTGTTTCATGCAATTTTGCATAAATAAGAGTTGTTTTTTGGGGTAATTGAGCTGATATTTTACCTACAACATCCAACAACATGTTTTCACATGTAGGGTGATAAGGCACATAAATGGTTTTTGTGTTTTGCTTTTCAATTCCTTTAAATCGAGAATCCGCTTTTAAAATAAGTGCATGATCCCAAACATCTACTACTTGCTCATTTACTATTTTCTTTAAATCAGAAAAATCTATTACCATTCCAGCATCTGATAATGCATTATTAGATTGTGGCTCACCAATAACGGTTACCGTTAATTTATAGGAATGACCATGTAAATTTTTACATTTCCCTTCATGATTATCTAAAGCGTGGGCAGCTTCAAATAAAAATTCTTTAGATACTCTTACTTTTTTCACAAGACGAAAGTAAGCATCTTATTCGAATATTGACTTCAAATACTTACTCATAAATACACCTTTGGGGTCCATTTCTTTTCTAACAGCATGAAATTCACTCCATTTTGGATATCTTTCTTTAAACTGCTTAGCAGATAAAAAATGTCTTTTACCCCAATGTGGTCGTCCATTATATTTAGCAACAATTGCCTCTACTTTCTTAAAGTAATCTTTATAATCTCTAGTACGATACATGTGTACCGCTATATAGGCTGATTCTCTTTCATATGCCGGACTTAATGCTATATCGTCACTTTTTACCCATCTACATTCTATAGGGAAATGAACGGGTACTTTATCTCTAATAATCATTTCCTTTATCTCGTCTAACACTTCTTTAAAGTTTTCTGCAGGAATATTATACTCCATCTCATTAAACTTTACATAACGTTTAGTCGCATATAAATCATGACTCCAGTTTACATATTCACCACCTCCTGCAGCCCACCCCGATAGCTTAGCAATTGCTTTATGTGCTTTAAACCAAACCGAAATATTACACAAGACATAGTATAATGCATTTTCTAGTAAAAGATCATTAATTTTCTTTCCTATTCCACCTGTTTTAACAGATTCATTAGTCTCATTCATTACTTTTAAAAGACACGTCTCTGTGTAAGGAAAAAAGTAAAATTCCACATTCCTATTATGTTTAATAAGATGATCTAACTCATTCATAAGTTCTCCATACTTTCTTTTCCCTACAGTATATTTTAACTTGTATTTTGGTATTAATTGTAGCTTAATCTTTACTATTATGCCTAATGCCCCTAAACTAACTTGTGCACAAGAAAACTCAACTGGATTATTGCTTTTATTTAATACTACTAGCTCTCCTTTTCCATTTACAAGCGTAATCTCTACCATTTGAGTAGAAAGGGTTCCTAAAGTTGCACCTGTTCCATGTGTGCCTGTGCTTAATGCTCCAGCTATGCTTTGGACATTAATATCTCCCATATTTTCTTGAGCCATTCCTAGCTTATCTAATTCAGGACCTAATACATGTAATTTTGTTCCTGCATACACCTCAGCTTGGTATGCTTCTTTATCATATCCTATAACTCCTTGTAGGTTATCTAATGTCATTAAAATATCATTAGTTTCAATTAATGGGGTGAAAGAATGTCCAGAACCTACTAATCTGATTTTTTTATCTTCTCTATATGCCTTTTTAACTATTCTTTGAACCTCATCAATGGTAGATGGATGTAAAATTTCATCTGCAATAAAATCTACTGAACCGGACCAATTACTATAACTTCCCATAATTATTTATTTATTATAAAAAACACTTTCCTTCCCCTCTGTATGTTTTATAAGTATCAATTACTTTATTATTAGAAACAACAATTAACTCGTTAAATCGCTCGCATAACTCGCCTGCTTTGGCATGTCTAAAGAAGATAGGGTTTCCAAAAATCAATTCATCTTTACCATTATAAGTAAAAGGAGTTTGCACCTCACCTACTGCTTCGTTCTTAATTAACTTAATTCCCTTGGGTAAATATGGTACCGGAAGTTTGCCCTCTAATGGACCTGAAGCTGTATACCCCCCACCATTTGCAGTCCATATTTTTTCATTTGGGTGTCTTGACAATTCAACTCCATAAAATAACGCAGGCAGATAATTAAAGTCTTTATAGCGATCAAATAATGCTGGACTGTAAAAACCTGAACCTACCGTTACCTCAGTAACCCATTTTTCTGCTATTGAACTATCTATACTTCCAGTCCCGCCAGCATTTATAAAATCTAACTTTTTATTTAAAACTGATTCTAACTTAGAAACAAAAGCTCCCCTTCGTTTAGCAATTTTTGTAATAGATTTTTTCTTCAATAATCTTATAACACTATTAATTAAGGTTTTCCCTTTAGTGTTATCTCCAACTCCAGCAATTTGAGCTTCATAGCCCATTAACCCAACTATATTTATATTGTTTAAACCACCAATCTTACTTAATAAAGTATCCAACTTCTCTTTATTCGTGAGTGAAGAGCGGTAAACACCAAAATAAACACCTGGGAATTTAATCGACATGTCAGCATCTAAGCAAACCAACATATCAACTTCTTCTTCTTTCCCTATTTTATTAATTAATTCAAGATGTTCAACTAAATCAGCCATCAACACGATTCGTTTACCTCCTTTAACAGCTTTGGCAACATCCCTAATTAAGCTTTCCTGCATAGATGGATAACCTAACAAAATATCATCAAAACCATTATCTGCTAAAAATATAGCTTCATCTAATGTAAATGCCATAATCCCAGAAAAAGCAGTTGGATTAATTGATATAATTTTCTTTAACACAGAAATTGACCGAACAGATTTGGAGGCTACCCTAATCTTAACTCCTTTAGCTCTATCAATTATGTTACTAACATTTGCTAATAATAAGTCTTCATCTAAAACAGCAGCAGGTAACTTATGCCTTGTTAAAAGATTACTGTAATATTCGTAAGTTGGTTTGTGCAATGAATGGATTAAATGGTTAATATAAAGATAATGAGTTTATCATAGTCTCCAACTCCATCATGAATTCTCTTTTACTAAATTTAGGGCAAAATAAATTCCCTTCAATTGTCACAACTCTATTGTTTCGCTCATCTACCATTGAAACACTTAAAAAAGGCCCACCTCTAAAATCATTAACCATACTATACAGCCCCCTTAATTCAAAAGCATAAACACCCTTAAATAAACGTTCTCTAACAAATGAAGGAGCTAAAGAATCTGGAGTTGTAATCATGTATGAATCTTCTGATGAGCCAGTAAAATATTTTTTCACAATAGAATCTCTCATCTTTAATTGGAAATTTTTAGTAAACGTGCTATCACTAGTGTAAGGGTAATGATAGATTATTAAGTATTGTTGAATATCTCCAGAACTACCTCCTTCCGATCTTAATCGCTTTCTTTCTAAAGCCACAAAAGATTCATTATTCAATATTAATTCCATATCTAAAGGAACAGTAACTGATAACTGATGCTTAGCCATTAACTCTTTCTCAACTAAATGATTCTTTTTAGTATTTACTCGTTCTTGTATTCTGGCAATCTCTTTATCCATTAAATAATCTTGAATATCCTGAGCATTGTCTACAAAAAGCTGAGCCAAATCTTGTTGTGACTTTCCTGTAATTTTAATAACAACTTGGTCAGATGCCCATACATCAGTTAAATAATTAATTCCTGATGTAATTTCTGGATGATCTGTGATTTCAAATTGAACTATATTTTTATGTCTTTTCGTGCTCTTGTTAAAAATACCTTTTGTATTATGCTTTAAATCAAACAGGTATTCAATTTGTGGAAAATATAATATTTCTGGCGCCAAATAATCTTTCACTAGCTCCCCTATTTTACCTTTCCATAATTGTTGAGGCATAACTACAGTTATTTGACCTTGAGTCCCCATAGAAGTTGGCTTATACACATTATCATCTGTAATTTCATCTTCACAAGAAAAGAGAAAAACAAAACAGAACGACACTAACAATAATCTTTTCATCTATGGTTTTTTAAATACTTATCAAATACGGTTTTTTAAGATAAACTTTTTGATCTTTAAATTCAAACTAAAATTTATCCTTTTTTTACAATTTTAATCTTCGATCCAGTTTTAAGGTTAGACGGCTTTAACCCTTTGTTATGTTTTGTTAAATCATCAACAGAAACACCAGGGAATTTTGAAGCAATATCCCAAAGCGTGTCTCCTTTTTTTATGGTATAATAATCAAATCCATTAATTTTTTCGACAGTTGGTTTAGTACCTAATTTCGTATTTTTTCCTTTGCTCTTTTTCTTGGTATATAGTGTTAACCTTTGTCCTATTCTTAGGTTATTACTTCTAAGGTTATTCCACTTCTTAATGTCACTAACCCTGCACCCATATTTTCTAGATATTTTCCCTAAATAATCTCCGCTTCTTACTCGATAAGTCATTCTCCCACCCGTTTCATTAGATGCAAAAATATCTGATTCATATACCTTTTTAAATTCGGTACTATAATAAATAATAGAATCTTCATTGGCTAAATACAACCCTAATTTATCTTTTGGTAAGTATAGCGTATTAGTCGTTTCACGATTAGGTATTATATTATGAATATACATGGGATTTAAATAAGCTAAATCCTCAACTGGTACATCTAAATACTTAGCTGCTACTTTAAAATCTATTCTGTCGTTTACATAAATGGTATCCATTTCGTAAAACTTCCATTGTGCTTGTTTAGGATATATGTTATGTTCTGAAGCATAATTCATAGCATAGTTAACAGCAATAAAAGCTGGCACATACCCTTGTGTTTCTCTAGGTAAATAGTTATATATAGCCCAAAAATTCTTTTTACCCCCTGCTCTTCTTATAGCTTTGTTTACATTTCCTGGGCCAGAATTGTATGCAGCTAGAGCCAATTCCCAATCATCATAAATTTCATATAAGTCTTTTAAATGTTTGCAAGCAGCAACAGTAGATTTGAATGGATCTTTTCTATCGTCTTTATATGAATCTACTTCTAAACCATACATTTTCCCTGTCGAGTAAATAAATTGCCATAAACCACTTGCACTTGCCCAAGATTCGGCATCTGGTCTTAATGCAGATTCTACAATAGCTAAATATTTTAATTCTTGAGGTAATTTTTGAGCAGCTAAATGCTCTTCGAACATAGGAAAAAAGTATTCTTTCCTTGCTAACATTATAGAGGTAAGTCTTCTTCTTTTATTTACATATAAATTAATATAATTTTTAGTCACACTATTAAACTCAAAAGACATTGGAGTGTTATCATCTAATAATCGTAATCTTTCTTTCATTAAAGAATCTGAAATTTCTGGTCGTTCATTTTTCGTGTAGCCTGCTGTATTTAAAATAGCAGTATCAGTAGTAAAAGAATCATATTGACTATTAAAAGCAAGTAACGCTTCATCAATTTGCTGTAGTAAAAAAGTATCTTTAAACACTACAAGATCACGCTTAAAAAAAGCAGTAGTATCTATTATTGTTTGAGCCGTGTCTTGGCTGTAAGCTATTACATTAAATGCGCATATTATCCCTAACATTATCACTCTCTTCAACTCCTTCTTTTTTAACACCAAGTACTTTTCTCTCATGCTACAAATATACGTGCATTTTAGAAAATGTATTGTGCTGATTAAAAAGAGCTTGTTAAATTTTCATAAAACTTAACTGGTACTTTTACATCAATTTGATGGTTTAAATTTTGACAGTTCCTTTTCATTTGGTAATTTTCATACTTAAATCAAATCTTGTTAATGAAACATTTACTGGAAAAATTCGAAAACAAACAACCCGAAATTGTTTTTGAATGGAAAGATGCCGAAACGGATGCCGAAGGATGGGTAGTCATAAACTCATTAAGAGGTGGTGCAGCTGGGGGAGGAACAAGAATGCGAAAAGGACTCGATAAACACGAAGTTACTTCGCTTGCAAAAACCATGGAAATTAAATTTTCGGTAGCTGGACCAGCTATTGGTGGTGCAAAATCTGGAATTAATTTTGATCCTAATGACCCAAGAAAAGCAGCTGTTTTACAGAGATGGTACAAAGCAGTATCTCCTCTTTTAAAAAATTATTATGGTACAGGTGGTGATTTAAATGTTGATGAAATACACGAAGTAATACCTATGACAGAAGATTGTGGAGTATGGCACCCACAAGAAGGCGTTTTTAATGGTCATTTTCAACCAACAGAGCCTCAAAAAATTCATAGGATTGGTCAGTTAAGAAGAGGAGTTTTAAAAGTAATTGAAGATAGCCGTTACACACCTGATTTAAATAAAAAATATGTTGTTGCTGATATGGTAACTGGATTTGGTGTTGCTGAATCTGTAAAACATTATTACGACATTTATGGTGGTGATGTGAAAGGGAAAAAAGTTGTTGTTCAAGGATGGGGTAATGTAGGTTCTGCAGGTGCTTATTATTTAGCTCAAATGGGCGCTAAAATAGTTGGTGTTATTGATATAGCCGGAGGGATTATTAATGAAGAGGGGCTATCTATCGAAGAAATAAGAACACTGTTTTTAAACAAGAACGGAAACAAGTTACATGCTCCAAATATGCTTTCTTTTGAAGAAACCAATAGTAAAATATGGGATTTACAAGCAGAGGTGTTTATTCCGTGTGCTGCATCTAGATTGGTAAATAGAGATCAATTAGATAGAATGTTAGCTAGTGGAATTGAAGTAATAGCAGCTGGTGCTAATGTTCCTTTTGCAGACCAAGAAATTTTCTTTGGTCCTATTGCAGAATATGCAGATGAAAAAATCAGTGTAATACCAGATTTTATAGCAAACTGTGGTATGGCTAGAGTATTTGCCTATCTTATGTCTAATGATTTACCACCAGCATTAATTGATGCTGCTATTTTTGATGATACATCAAATATTATAAAAGATGCACTTGAAAAAACCTATTCTAAAAATCAATCTAAAGCAAACATAAGCAAAACCGCATTCGAACTTGCGTTAGAACAACTTGTATAATACACACAAATTATGGAAATAGCTATATTAATAATATTTATTCTTGGATACCTTGGTATCACGCTAGAGCATTCTCTTAAAATAGACAAACTAATCCCTGCATTGCTTATGATGGCACTTGCTTGGGCATGTGTTGCATTTGGATTAGATAATTTTACAACCTGGTTCGATTCGAGTTCGCACCACATGGTTGAAGGATTCAAAAGCTTACCTCTTGATGGTCATCATGGTGAAATGAGTAAAATGGCTTGGTTTGAAGGCACCTTACTTCATCACTTTGGTAAAACATGTGAGATATTAATCTTTTTAGTTGGAGCCATGACCATTGTTGAGATTATTGATCATTTTAATGGCTTCTCAACTATTAAGCGTTACATAAGCACAAACAAGAAAAAAAAGCTATTGTGGATTGTATGTATTTTAGCTTTTATATTATCTGCTATTATAGATAACCTAACAGCTACTATTGTATTAATTACAATCCTAAGGAAATTAATTAACGATAATAAAACACGTATTTGGTTTGCAGGTTTAATCATCATTGCTGCTAATGCTGGTGGTGCTTGGTCTCCAATTGGTGATGTAACAACTACTATGCTTTGGATGGGAGACAAAGTAACAGCACTTAAACTTGCTGAATACTTAATTGTTCCTTCATTAATTTGTATGATCCTGCCTACATTAATTGCTAGTTTTTTACCCGCTTTTAAAGGTGAATTTACACCTACAAAAGATGATTCCTCAAACGACAATCCATTTGGACCTACTATGCTTTACATTGGTTTAGGAATGATTGTATTTGTTCCTATTTTTAAAACTGTTACACATCTTCCTCCTTATGTTGGTATGATGTTATCATTAGGAATAGTATCTCTAATTGCTGAAGTTGTTAGTAATCGTCAATTTAGCCTTACCAATGTTGCTGAAGAAGTTGAGCATTCGTCTCATGATAGCAGCCCAACATTTAAAGCTCTAGGTAAAATTGAAATGCCCTCTATTTTGTTCTTTTTAGGAATATTAATGACGGTTGCTGCATTGGAATCTTTAGGTATGATTTTTATGTTTGGGCAAAGTGTTCAAAACTCTATCGACAATGACTTATTTGTGATGTTATTAGGAGGAGGGTCAGCTGTTATTGACAATGTACCATTGGTAGCTGCTAGTATGGGAATGTTTGACATGTCTACTTTTCCTGTAGATGACCATATATGGCATTTTATAGCTTATGCAGCAGGAACTGGGGGCTCTATGTTAATTATTGGTTCTGCAGCTGGTGTAGTAGCTATGGGAATGGAAAAAATATCGTTCTTTTGGTATTTAAAGAAAATTGCTTGGCTAGCTTTAATCGGATACTTAGCTGGTGCAGCTGTTTATTATTTCTTTTTTACATAATTAAGTCTAATAAATTATTAATTTAGAAGCCAATATATAACACAAAATAATAATCCATGTTTTTAAAACGTTAGCTTGTTTTAAAAACTATTGTTAGCTCAAAATAAGCGCTAACTATAAAATAATTAACATGAATATTTTAGATTTTGTTTTTTTACAAGACGCAGTTGATCTAACTGGAGCACTTTCAGATACTGTTGGAGGAGCAAATGCGGAGCCTGCCAAAACTATTAAAATTGGAAAAATACTTTGGGATGCATTTGAAAGTTCTTGGTATATTTTAATCCCTTTATTGCTGATGTCTCTGTATGCTGTATTTATTTTTGTTGAGCGATTTATGGCGTTAAAAAGAGCCAATAAAGAAGAAAAAGAATTCATGTTAAAAATAAAGGATTATGTGCATGATGGTAAATTAGATGCTGCCAAAACCTTATGTGAATCTACTGATAATCCCATAGCAAGAATGGTAGAAAAAGGAGTTGCAAGAATTGGTAAACCAATGAGTGATATAGCAGTCTCTATTGAAAATGTTGGAAAATTGGAAATCTACAAATTAGAGAATAAACTTTCTGCTTTAGCTACTATATCTGGGGTAGCACCTATGTTAGGATTCTTAGGTACTGTACTAGGTATGATTGTAGTATTTAATAGTATGTCGGGTAATTTTAAAATTGAAGATTTATCTGGTGGTATTATGATGGCCATGATAACAACTGTAGCAGGTTTAATTGTGGGGATTTTAGCTTATGTTATGTATAATATGCTTGTAGCTAGAGTTGGTAAAGCAGTACAGAACATGGAAGCTACCTCTATTGAGTTTATTGATATTTTAGAGGCTCCGGGTAAATAATAGTTAATTGACTTGAAAGAACAATAAATTGAGCGTAAGAGGACAAAATAAAATTAGAATTGAAGATGGATCATCTTCCATGACTGATTTGGTATTTCTTTTACTTATCTTTTTTATTATACTGTCTACAATGGCAGATCAACCAACTGATGTTAACTTACCGGATGGAGGTAAACCTTCAGCAGAAAATAAAGAAGCAACTAAAGTTGAAGTATATGCAGATGGATCGGTTAAAATAAACAATGAACTAGCAATAGAAGGAGATGTAGAAACCGCCATCATGAACACTATTACTGAAGAAAACAATGCTATTGAAATTTACGGAGATGTAAAAAGTCAATACAAATACATTTATTCTGTGATTGAAATAGGTAAAAAGAATAACCTTAAGGTTGCATTAATGTCTAACTAACAAGAAGCGATAAAATGTCAATGAGAAGTTCAAATAATATCAAAACAGGTGGTGGAATGAGTTCCATGACTGACTTGGTATTCCTTCTTCTTATCTTTTTTATTATACTGTCTACATTAGCTAAAAACTCTACACCCGCTAGTTTCCCTCAAGGACAAGCAACTACCACTGTTAACAAAGAAACTAAGACTACAAAAGTAAAAATTCTTGATAACGGAAAAGTCTTAATCAATAACAAACCTACTACTCTTGAGGATATTGAAATGATGATAACCCATGAACTAACAGAAGACAAAGTAATTGAAATAGATGGTAGTAGAGAAGCACCCTATGAAAGCGTGCATAAGGTATTAATAGTAGCTGATGAAATAGAAGGGGTTAAAGTAGTACTATTATAGTTTTAACAGATTTCTAGAAACATTAATCATTAATATTCGTTATATCGATAAATTTATACCATTCATGAACTAATACATTAGTAAGGTGTACAGGTATTAAAATTATATGCTATGGAAATGGAAAAAGAAAATGAGAAGAAAAGAAAAAGAGTTGGAGTAATGTTTTCCGGACTTTTTTTAGTGCTATTAGCTGTTATTTTATATGCTTTCGAAATTAACATTCCTGTTAAAGACGAGCCCATACCAATCGTAGAGTTTGATTTTTCAGGCGGAAGTAAAAAAGGTGGTAGTAGTTCTTCTAAATCAGAATCTAAAACTGAAGAAACCGCAGCAGCTGATCCTGTAAAAACTCAAAAAGAAGAATCACCAGTAACAAAGACATCATCTAAAACAAAGACGAAGACAAAAAACAAAAGCAACTCTAAAAATTCTAGTTCTAGTAAAAAAGCCAATAGTAAAGCTATGGCTGGATCTGGTATGTTTGGAAACAATAACGGAAATGGGAACGGAAACAGTGATGGTGACGGAAATGGAGATGGTGACGGAAATGGAACAGGTCCTGGTGTAGGAGATAAAATTGGTGATGGTAGAGGTAGAAAAATGATTTCTCAACCAAGAATTAGTAACCCTGCAAACGAAGAAGGAACAGTTGCCGTAGAAATATTAATAAAAAAATCGGGTAAAGTAGAGTCTGCTAAAGTATTAAGTAGGCACAGTAGAACGACTACCAGTAACCCTGCCCACTTATCTGAAGCTAAAAGAAAAGCAATGGATTTTAAATTCAATGCAAAATCTAGTGCTAAAGAATACGAGAAAAGAATTATATATATTAGATTTATTTTAGAATAATTCTTAACCCAAACAATCATTATAACACTCAAAAGTGATACATTTAGGTATCACTTTTTTTATGCCATGTACCAAGAAACACTTGACTTTTTATACTCACAATTACCTCAATATCAAAAAGAGGGCAAAAAAGCATATAAAGATAGCCTAGAGAACATTCAAGCTATATGCTATTTAATTGGAAATCCTCAAGATAAATTAAAAGCCATACATATTGCTGGTACAAATGGCAAAGGTAGTTCTGCTCACATGCTAGCAAGCATATTACAAACTGCTGGATATAAAGTAGGGCTATATACTTCTCCACATCTTGTAGATTTTAGAGAGCGAATAAAAATTAACGGTAAACCCATTAGTGAAAAACGAGTAATAAAGTTCGTGAACAAGTATAAAGAGATGTTAATTGATATACGTCCTTCTTTTTTTGAATGGACAGTAGGTTTAGCTTTTCATGAATTTAATCGTCAAAAAGTTGATATTGCCATTATAGAAACTGGATTAGGCGGAAGGCTAGATTCTACTAATATAATCACCCCACTAGTTTCTGTTATAACCAATATTGGGTATGACCATCAAAACATTTTAGGAAATACGCTAAAAGCTATTGCAAAAGAAAAAGCTGGTATTATTAAAGATGATATTCCTGTTGTAGTTGGAGAAACTCATGAGGAAACTGCCTCTGTATTTAAAAAAGCAGCACGAAAGAAAAAATCAAATATCTTTTTTGCAGATAAAATAAAACGAGATGCTCTTCCTTTTACTGATCTTAAAGGTGATTATCAAGATAAGAATGTAGCCACTGTTTTAACAACAATAGATGTATTAAAAACTATTGGATGGAAAATTGGTCATAAAAAAATCAACAAAGGGCTTTTATCTGTAGTAGGCAACACTGGACTACAAGGAAGATGGCAAATTCTTCAAGAAAAACCACTTATTATTTTAGATGTTGCTCACAACAAAGCTGGAATCGAAAATGCATTAACCGAACTAACATCATACACATACAAAAATCTCCATATTGTTCTTGCTTTAAGTAACGACAAAGACCATGAAGCTATCTTTAAAGTATTACCAAAAACAGCCACTTATTACTTTTGTAATGGAAAAAACCAAAGGTTATTACCCGCTATAAATTTACGCTATGATGCTGTTATGTTTGCTCTTCATGGTAAACATTACGAAACGCCTATGCAAGCATTATTAAAAGCTAAAACAAAAGCAAAAAAGAAAGACATTATACTAGTATGTGGTAGTAATTTTTTAGTTGGAGAAATACTAGAAACCAAAGATATACTTAATCCTTCTATACCTCAACCACTAAATTTGGAAGAAGAATAAAAGACTAACCTTAGGGAGGTTTTTTATAGTTACAACCTATTATATTCTTCGACTACTCTGCTATTTTTTGTACATTCGAATCCTCATTGAGGAAAACACATTACAATTATGATAAAAAAACAAGAACATTTAAATAAAGATTGGAA
>JAHDBM010000009.1:0-3453 GCA_020630395.1 Flavobacteriales bacterium | reverse complement strand
GAAAACACATTACAATTATGATAAAAAAACAAGAACATTTAAATAAAGATTGGAACGAGATTAAAACCAATGATAGCTGGGCTATATTTAAAATTATGGCTGAGTTTGTAAACGGCTATGAAAAAATGTCGAAAATTGGTCCTTGTGTTTCAGTATTTGGTTCAGCAAGAACAAAAGAAGATAATGAATATTATAAATTAGCAGAAGAAGTTGCTTTTCAACTAACACTAAATGGATATGGTGTTATTACTGGTGGAGGTCCAGGAATAATGGAAGCTGGTAATAGAGGAGCAAGAAGAGGTGCTGGAATATCAGTAGGATTAAATATCGATTTGCCATTTGAACAAAGTTCTAATGCATATATCGATCATGATAAATCAATAGATTTCGATTACTTTTTTGTACGTAAAGTAATGTTTGTAAAATATGCTCAAGGATTTATCGCATTACCTGGGGGGTTTGGTACTTTAGATGAGTTGTTTGAAGCATTAACCCTAATTCAAACTAAAAAAATAGGTCGTTTTCCTATTATTTTATTAGGTAGAGCATACTGGGAAAAGCTAGTAGATTGGATTAAAGAAACTATGCTAGAGGAACAAGCAAATATTTCTCCTGATGATATGGACTTATTTAAAATAGTTGACACTCCTGAAGAAGCTGTTGCAGAAATAAATGATTTCTATCAAAAATATATGCTCAAACCAAACTTCTAATAGATCAATTAAATCTGTATAAAAATCCAATGTTTTGTATTGGATTTTTTTGTTTCATTAACTATGTTTATAGTTAAAACAAGGCTTATGAAAACTTTATTTACGCTCTTATTTATTTCTGCAATAATCCTTTCCTCATGTACAAAAGAAGAACTGAAATCATATAACGGAACTTATTCTGGGATTAAAACCGATCCTTTATGGGATAGTAACGGTCGTGCAGGTGCTGACACTACTTATGACATTACGTTTACCATTGAATTTAAAAACAATTCAAAAGTTAAGGTAAACGGAAATAAATATAAATTTGAGGATAATCGAATTAAAGATCCTGAAACAAACAAAAGATATACATCTTCCGGCTACTTTTTTGCTGATGATTCATTAGTTTGGCATAGCGGAGGGTTAATTAGTTCAACTTTCTATCTTAAAAAAGATTAATCTTGATCTTCTATTCCTTTTAATTCAAAATCAATTAAACGATTAATTAAATCTGCTTTAATAACCTTAATTCTTACTTTAGTTCCCATTCGTAACACAATTCCTGTATCTCTACCAACAAATTGATTTGTATCATCTTCAAAATGAAAATGATCGTGATCTATATCTCTTACCCTAATTAACCCCTCACTTCTACTTTCGGCATCTTCAACAAAAATCCCATACTTAGCAACTCCAGAAACCACTCCGTCAAACTCTTTACCTACCTTATCACTCATATACAATACTTGCATAAACTTTATGGAAGCTCTTTCAGCATCTGTGGCTTTTTTCTCTTGTGTAGAAAAATGTTTACAGGATGATTCTAAATCACTCTCTGATCGTTTTGGCGGCTTTTGATCTAAAAAGTTTTGTAAAATCCTATGTGTTTCTAAATCAGGATACCTTCTAATAGGAGAAGTAAAATGAGAATAATACTCAAATGCCAATCCGTAGTGCCCTATATTATGCGGAGAATACTCAGCCTTAGCCATAGATCGAATAATCATTGGAGCGATAAATTCAAGCTCATTGTTTTTTTGAGCTTCTTTCATTACACCATTTAATGCGTATGATATTGGTTTACCTTTTACCTCATTTATGGTGTACCCAGCTTCATCTAAAAAGAAACGCAAATCAGCTAATTTTTGGTCACTAGGTTCATCATGTATACGGTATATATTAGGGTACTGTAGTTCTTTCGTTTTTTTCTCCCCAACATATCTAGATACTGATCGGTTTGCTAATAGCATAAACTCCTCAATTAACTTATGAGCATCTTTAGATGTTTTTACCATAACTCCTACTGGCTTGCCTTCTTCACTTACTCGAAACTTAACTTCTCTAGAAAACACATCTAATGCTCCCGCATTCATTCTTTTCTTACGTAAAATTTTTGCTAACCTATCAATGGTATTGATCTCTTCTTGGTAATCCCCCTCTTTAGTTTCTATTCTTTCTTGAGCTTCTTCATAAGTAAATCTTCTAATCGACTTAATAACGGTACGTCCAAACCATTTTTTCTTAATCCTCGCTTTATCATCTAACTCAAAAACAGCCGAAAAACACAATTTTTCTTCATTGGGCCTAAGCGAACACACAAAATTCGATAATACCTCTGGTAACATAGGCACTACTCGATCTACTAAATAAACAGAAGTAGCTCTATTTACTGCTTCTTTATCAATAATAGATCCAGGAGTCACATAATGAGATACATCAGCAATATGAACTCCAACCTCAACATTCCCATTTTCTAATACTTGAAACGATAAAGCATCATCAAAATCCTTTGCATCATAAGGATCAATAGTAAATGTAGGTACAGATCTAAAATCTCTTCTTTTAGCTATTTCTTTTTTAGAAATCGTAACATCTACATCTTGAGCAGCAGCAAGCACTTCATTTGGAAACTCATAAGGCAATTGAAAATCTTCCATTATGGCATTAATTTCTGTATCAGTTTCACCAGATTGACCTAATACTTTAATTACTTTACCGTAAGGGCTTTCAGCTTTCTCTGGCCAATCAGTCATTTCAATTAGCACTTTATCCCCATCTTTTGCACCTCCAATCTTTTTTAAATCGATATAAAAATCAACTGATAATTTTTTATTATCTGGTCTAACGAATGCAAATCGTGAAGAAACCTCAATTGTTCCAACAAATTCAGTCCTGTTCCGTTTAACTACCCCCGTTACTTTCCCCTCCTTTTTACCTGATCGTGATTTTTTAGATATAGCATATTTTACTATATCTCCATGCATAGCTTTACCTGTATTTCTCCTATCTATGTATATATCATCTTCATCTACCGGAGTTATAATGTAAGCTGCACCACTAGCCGTAAATTCAATAACAGCCTCAGCAACACCAGGAAAAGTATCTTTTATTTGATATTTTTCATCATCTATTCGTTTTACTTTACCTTTTTGAAATAGATTCTCTAATATTCTCGCTATTAGCTTTTTTTGAATAGGCTGTATTATTCCTAAATGTTTAGCTATTTGTTTTGGACTATAATGTTTTTGCGGATTGCTTACTAAAAACTTAACAATCTTAGATTCTATTGCTCGTTTCAGCTTTTTATCACTTTTTTTCGACATGTATTTGGGGTAACAACTCTTAACTCGAGTATTAATATACTGTTAATATGGTGAAAATCTTTTAACAGTAAAAATAAAATTTTAGTTTCGTGCTGTAAAAACAAAAAAAGCAAAGAATAAATGAAAAAATTATTACTTCCTGTAATTGCAATTAT
>JAHDBM010000065.1 GCA_020630395.1 Flavobacteriales bacterium | reverse complement strand
AAAATCAAGTATTTCTTTTTCAACTTTTTTTCTAATCTTAATTGTTCCTCTTTTAGAAGTCATTTGACTATGTAAATTGCCAAACAAGCAACACAACAACACTATTGTTCCTATTCCCCTCATAACCCTACCATTTTGTCCAATACACTCCTTTCTTACCAGAATAAACATCTACTAACACCAATTGTTTATAAGCAGTATCTTCATTCTTCTTCATCACTAAATCATAACGTAAATTAGAGATGTTAATTGAATCATTACTCATTAAGATATTCCCTCCATGCCTACTACCAGAATAACCATTTTCAACATAATCATATCTAGTATGACTTAACCTATTACCTAATCTAGACCTTTTACTCTTATATGATTTACCGTTAGTTAAATAAAATGTTATCGTACTATCTATATTAAAGTTTATTTTAGAAATAGTATCACCATTATACGTAAAACCAAATGAAAGTAAATCATATTTATCTTTTAGATACTTAAAAGGGTTATAAGAGACGGTTGGTCTTTTTCTTCTTCCACTAACAACATTTCTCCCAATTTGCCCTTTTCTATTGGCTCTTTTTTTATTAGAAAAAACACCAACTTCACTGAACGTTAGTTTTCTAATTTTAACAGTACCTCTTTTCGCTATTTGTGCGTAGGAAATAGAAGTCACAAGAAACACTATTAAAATTAGATTTTTCATATAAATTAACACCCAATTATTTTCTTTATTTCAGCTAAAGATTTTCCTTTTACATCCACTTTTATAAATGGTATAGTATATGTACTATCTCTTCCAGTAATTTCATCAAAAGCATCTTCATGAGCAACCATTACTTCATTATCGCTCGCTACTCCCCATAAAACGTTTGCTCTGCTCCTATCGTATACCACATTAAACTGATGTTGTCCTTCATTATTTGTTCCCATAGGAAATACTGCATTTAAATCTTTTTGAACTAAACTCATAGTTGTTGCATATAATGGCTTTTTTGTTGCCTTATCAACACAGTTGGCTAATATTCTTCTACCCATTGGTCTTGGTACTGGGGAATCACAATTCCATGTACCTGTTTTTCTAATTTCAAATATTCTTTTCATTTTTTGTTGAGCAATTGCTTGAGAGGCAAATCGTTCTCTATACAATTTTGCTTCCTCTTCCCACTTTTGTTTAGCCGCTACATAAGCATCTTTTCTAGCTTGTAATTCTTCTTTCTCTGTTTTTTCGGTTTGCCTTCTATTAGCAAGTTTCTCACTATAAGTATTGAACGACTTATTAAACATATTCATTGCTTGCTCATAGCTTTTCCCCTCAAAAACTGGAATAACAATAACTTCTGCTACTTGCTCTTCTTTTGTTAGTTTAATATTAAAGTTGTCTCCGTTTTTTTGAAGCTCAATATCATTCCAAGCAACATCATATATTTTAGTATCGAAGTTCTGTTGATCAACAGCTTCAAATAACATTTCTTTATAAACTGCTATCTCTGGAAACTCTTCTTTATTTACATCAATATCAAAGCTATGCTTGTCTTTTTCTGCTTTTCTTGGTTTTACAGGTTTAGTTGACTCTACTTTTTTTACTTCTGCAACTGCCTTTTTCACTACCTTTTCTTGCTCCTGAACTAAATCCTGTTTAGTATTACATTCATCCTTAAGCTCTTGTATTGGATTATATCCATCTTCTGCTACAATAGCAACTTCATCTTGAGGACCTAAATCAATACTATCTTTTCCTTCGTAATCCCATTTTTTAGCTTCTTCATCTAAATAGTATAAATTAAACTTGGGATCTGGATTATTAGTATGCATACACACGATAAAGTTTTTATCAGGCACTATACTTAATTTTTTGCCATCCTGATAAGCGTTAATTTCCATCATTCCTGCCGATTCGAACATTGATTTTTTCCCTGCAGAATCATATTCCATTGGGATACCACTAAAAAAGATATCTGCTTGGTCATGAAATTCACGATATTCAATTTCTACATCTCCTTTAACTATATTTCCATCTTCATCTTTAAATGCAAGTGCAGGAATAGTAATTTCAGTGCCTGTTTTATGCTTTACTTTACCACCTTTATCTGCATTCACTACGTATCGATCCTTAGGAACGTCTACGCCTGGTAATGGTGGAGATACAAATGCTTTTTCAATTTGTTCTTCATCAGTAGTAGTATTGGATACAACCGGCACATTGTTTTGATTATCATTATTAGTTGATTTACTGGATATAACAGCAACTGTAATGACTGCTGCTACAGCAATTGCAATTCCTCCCGAAAACCAACCCGATTTATAAAAAGGCTTACTTGGCGTATTAGGTGTATTGCCTCCTCCAGAAGACTGACCTTTATACTGTTCCATTAATGCATCAAAGTCTTTTCCTTTAAGAATTTCTTCTGATGAAATGGATGTTCTATCTATTTGAATATTTCGTTTCATTGTTCCTTGATTTAAAATTGTTTTCATAGGTCGAATATTATTTCTTCAACATATTTTTTCTCATTCTACCTATGATCCTATGGGTTTTTACTTTCGCATTATTCTCGGTCACGCCCATAATCTCTCCTATTTCTCTAAAACTCCTTTTTTCAAGATATTTCATCTCAACATAAGGCAATTCATCATCACTTAGTGATGCTAATGCCTCAATAAGTTGTTCATTATTTAAAACAGTATTTTCTTCTTCAATTTCTTGACTTAATTGGTGTAATTGATCTGTTTCAACATTTAATACTGGTGACTTATCTTGATTTCTAAAGTATTGATAAACCTCACTTTTGGCTATTCGATACAACCAAGATGAAAATGGAAATCCTCTATCTTCATACTTATTTAAATTGGTCATAGCCTTTAAAAATACCTGAGAGGTAATATCAAATGCTTCTTCTTTTGTAGCTGTTCTTTGAAAAACATATCGAAATATTGATTCGTAATATTTGTCGTATAGCTTACCAAATGCTTTTATATTGCTTTGGGCTTCTCTCACCAGATCGGCTTCTGTCTCTTTTCGAACAGATCCCTCTCGGATATTTGTTTGTCCTGTTAAACTCATGCTTCTCATTTGTATAGTGTTCTAAGATGAATAATTCTTTTCATTAAAAAAACTTGTTTGATCAAAAGTTATTTACCTGTATAACACACTTTTTTGTTTTGGTTACAGTATTTTTAGAAAAAATAAATTGATTCCTATTTAAAGGAACCACAAGATGAATTAAAATACTGAAAATGAATCTTTTTAATTCCTGAGGGATATCTAATTCCCCGACTCTTGAGCCGAATAGATAAATGTATGCACATTTGATACCTAGTACCCTTGAGTAGGGGTAGTTCATTTGTATAGGAAACCCTTCGACTCCGCTCAGGGTGACAAGAGATAAAAAGTCTTAAAGTTGTCATGCTGAGCGGAGCCGAAGCATTGTTCACGAATTGTTAAATTATTTCTTGTGGTAAACAAACGAGAAATTAATAAACGAAAAGATTTATTTCAAACTCAACCCTATTCGCTTTCTATCAATATCTACAGATATTACTTTAGCATGTACATGCTGATGTAATGACAACACCTCAGACGGGTTAGAAATATATTCATCTGTTATATTAGAAATATGGACTAATCCGTTTTCTTTTATACCAATATCTACAAAAGCTCCAAAATTAGTGATATTCGTTACTATACCAGGAACTTCCATTCCAGAACGAACATCATTAATGGTTTTTAATTCATCAGAAAAAGAGAATACTTTTGCTTTTTTTCTTGGATCTCGAGTAGGCTTAGCTAACTCTTGAAGAATTTCATTTACTGATATTGCTCCAAATTTATCATCCGTGTAATGACTCGAATTTATTTCTGAAACTAATTCTTGATTACCAACTAATTCAGATACCTCCACTCCTACTTTTTTTGCTATATTTTTTACGATATAATAACTTTCTGGATGAACAGCCGAATTATCTAATGGATTTTTAGCATCAGCTATTCTTAAAAATCCCGCAGCTTGCTCAAATGCTTTTTCACCCATCCTAGGTACTTTCTTTAATTGTGCTCTTGATGTAAATTGTCCGTTTTCTTTTCTGTAATTGACAATATTTTGAGCTAGTGTTTCTCCTAATCCAGATACATAAGTTAAAATGTATTTACTAGCTACATTAAGGTTTACTCCAACAGTATTTACAGCACTTACCACTACATCATCTAACTTTTCTTTAAGCTTTTTTTGGTCTACATCATGTTGATACTGACCTACTCCAATAGATTTTGGATCAATTTTAACTAATTCGGCTAATGGATCCATTAACCTACGTCCGATTGATACTGCACCTCTAACTGTTACGTCATAACTTGGAAATTCTTCTCTAGCAACTTTAGATGCTGAATAAATAGATGCTCCATCTTCACTAACCACAAACACTTGCAACTCTCTATTAAATCGAATTCCTTTTATAAAGTATTCTGTTTCTCGACTAGCAGTTCCGTTTCCAATTGCAATGACATCTATCTTATACTGTTCAACTAATGTGCTAACCTTCTTTTTGGCATTACTTACATCTTTTTTAGGCGGATGCGGATAAATATTTTCATTATGCAACAAGTCTCCACTTTCTGATAAACAGACTAATTTACATCCACTTTTAAATCCAGGATCTAAAGCAAGAATACGTTTTTGTCCTATTGGAGCAGCCAAGAGTAATTGTCTTAGGTTGTCAGAAAATACTGCTATAGCATCATCATCTGCCTTATCTTTGAGTTCTTTCCTTATTTCATTTTCTATCGAAGGTTTTAATAATCTCTTATAAACATCTTTTACTGCTACCTTAACTTGAACAGAACTTTCATTCCATCCAGTAACAAAAATCTCTTCTAATTTCTCTATTGAACGAGCTTCATCTGGTTCAACTTTCACTTTTAATACTCCTTCTTTTTCTCCTCTAAATAAGGCAAGTAACCTATGAGATTTAATTTTATTTATTGGCTCACTATAATTAAAGTAATCCTTGTATTTATGCCCTTCTTCTTCTTTACCCTTTACTAATTTACCAGTTGCTATTGCTTCTTTTTTAAACAACAACCTAAGTTGTTTTCTAGCTCTTTGCCTTTCGTTTATCCATTCTGCCATAATGTAGCGAGCACCTTGTAAAGCATCTTCTTCTTTCTTAACCTCTCCTTTAATAAATCGTTTAGCTAAACGAGAAACATCTTCTTCGTGCTGACTTATGATTATCTTTGCTAATGGCTCTAATCCTTGCTCTTTAGCTATACTAGCTTTAGTCTTTCGTTTCTTTTTATAAGGCAGATAAATATCTTCTAAAACAACAGCATCATAACAGTTATTTATTTGAGATTTCAATTCAATTGTTAAACTGCCTTGCTCATCTATTGCTTTAAGTATAGTTTCTTTTCTCTTTTCAAGTTCTTTTAAACGATTTAAACCATCTTTTATATCAGTTATTTGAGTTTCATCTAACTGACCTGTCATTTCTTTTCTATAACGCGATATAAATGGCACAGTAGAACCTTCCTCTAACAAATTAACAGTTGCGTTAACTTTTTTTGATGGTAGATTTAATTCTTTAGCTAATAATTCAACTAATTTACTCATGTGTAAATAACTTTAATTTCCTGCAAATAGTGATCTAAATACTTCTTCAATCTTACCCACTTGAACGACTTCAATATCAAAGTCTTTTGGCTTTATTCCTTTATTGTACTTTGAAATATAGATTTTTTCAAATCCTAATTTCTGTGCCTCATATATTCTCTGATCAATTTGAGAAACTGGTCTAATTTCTCCTGAAAGCCCAACTTCTGCTGCAAAAGAACTTCCTTTAGGTATTGGGATATCTACATTAGATGATAACACTGCACAAACCACTGCTAAATCTACAGCAGGATCGTTTACTTTAATTCCTCCTGTAATGTTTAAGAATACATCTTTAGCAGCTAATTTAAATCCACATCTCTTCTCCAAAACTGCTAGCAACATATTTAATCTTTTGGTATCAAAACCAGTGGTAGTTCTTTGGGGATTGCCATAAGCTGCTGTACTAACCAACGCTTGAATTTCTACTAACAATGGTCTCACACCCTCTAAGGTAGACGAAATCGCCACACCACTTAACTCTTCATTAGAGCTTGTAATTAAAATATCGGATGGATTATCTACAGGAATTAATCCTCCACTTTGCATTTCATATATACCCAACTCATTAGTCGATCCAAAACGATTTTTAGTCGTTCTTAGTAAACGATAAATATGATTTCGGTCTCCTTCAAATTGTAACACAGTATCTACCATATGCTCCAATACTTTTGGCCCGGCTATTGTGCCATCTTTTGTAATATGGCCAATAATAAACACTGAAGTTTGCGTTTCTTTAGCAAATTTCATTAAATCGGCTGTGCATTCACGTATTTGAGAAATACTACCTGGAGAAGAATCTAGATAATCGCTTTGTAGTGTTTGTATAGAATCGATTATTAAAATATGGGGTTTTAATTCCTGTATTTGAATAAAAATATTTTGTAGTCTGGTTTCATTAAGCAAATAACAGTTGTCAGATTTAGCTCCAACACGATCTGCTCGCATTTTTATTTGCTTTAGACTTTCTTCTCCAGATACATATAATACTCTTGCTCTAGCATTTTGCAATGCCATTTGTAACATTAAAGTTGATTTTCCAATTCCTGGTTCCCCTCCAAACAACACTAGAGATCCATGGACTAAACCTCCACCTAACACTCTATTTAATTCACTATCTACAAATGCAATTCTAGAGTGTTTTTCATCAGCTACTTCATCAATTAAAATAGGCTTAGCAATTCTATTATTATTTCCTGTATCTTTTTTAAAAAATGATGGTTTAGCTGCTTTATCAACCACTTCCTCTACAAAGGTATTCCACTCACTACAAGAAGGACATTTACCTAACCATTGTGGAGATTGTTGTCCACAATTTTGACAGAAATATGATTTTTTAATTTTAGCCACTATTGGATATTTAGATAATAGATTGTCGCATTATTAGACTAAGCATACTACTTAATAGTTGCATCAAAATCCTTAATTTCTTCTTTTTCAATTTCTGATACTGAAAACTTTATTTTTATCGCGTATAAAGAATATAGTCCAAATACTATCAAAAAAATAGTTTGCACTGACCACATTAAAATACTAAAACCAGATGCATCAGCTTTATCGGTTCCAAAATAAACTAGTGCTGAAGTAACAAATAAAGGATACAACCCTATTCCTCCTGGTGTAGCCGCCATTGCAACACCTCCAACCACAAAACATACAAGGATAGCATCTAAACCAATATTCTCAACTCCATTAACACCTAATGAGCAAATCCAAAACATAACTAAATAGCAAACCCAAATAAATAATGTATGCAAAATAAATGCTACACGTTTTTTGAGAAAAAAGATAGACTTAATTCCCTCCCAAAGTCCTTTTACTTTGTCTATAATAAGATTTCTTATTTTTTTTACAAAAACAAAAACTAATAAACCTATTAATCCAATACTTGCAATTATTATATATATGAGTACGTTAGATTTAGCTGGTGGAATTCCTTTAATAGTTACTGTTTTGCCTTTATTTACTTTGAAGAAATCATTTAAGTTTTTTGTTAAACCACCATTTAATGATTTAATCACAAAACCTTCCTTAATTTCTTCAGAAATATCTGTATTGACAACATAATGTATTTTATCATTTACTATACTTTCTTTGTAGATGGCATTTATAAATTCATTAGTAATTATAATTTCTTTATCGAACTTATTAGTCGTAATATCACTAATAACATCTCCTCCAACATACAAAGTTGTAATAAGCATAATAGACAACAACATGACAACATCAATAACACGTTCAGCTACAATAGTCCCAAAAGCTTTATCAAAAGGAACATTTTCTTTTTTTGAAAAGAAACCTGCCCTAGCAAACTCTCCAGATCTTGGTACAGTAAGATTTATGATATAACCAATCATAACAGAATGATACATGCTTGACGTTTTTGGCTTGTAACCTAAATGTTCTAACTGATACTTCCACCTATAAGCTCTACTAAAATGACTTAACCAAGCAACTACGAGTGATAATAATACCCAAAAGTAATTTGCATTAGAAAATGCTTTGGGAATACCTTCTTTTTCTTCTTCTGATAAGTTTGTATAAAAAAACCAGCTTAAATAGACTCCTATTCCTAATGGAATAACGATTTTTAAAATTTTAATGATTGTATCCTTCAAAGTAGATTTATTTGAGCTTCAAATATAGTACTTCTGATCTGTTTTATTAGAACAGAATTTCTTAAAAATTAATAAACCATAATAGTTGCGCAATTTAATGAGCTCTTGATACAATTTTGCTTAACTCAATATCTCTCGATCGAACTAATTGTGTGTAAATGACCTTGAGATTACTTCAAATTCGTTACACTCATTTTATTAATAACAGATTTATTGAATGTAAAACTAAAAAACCCATATGGCTAACCAAGCGCTACATCAAGTGTCATCATGACAATAAACCCTATAATAAAACTAATAGTGGCAATATCGGTATTACCTCCTCTTTGTGTCTCTGGTATCACTTCTTCTACTACCACAAAAATCATAGCTCCTGCTGCAAAAGCCAGCGCATAAGGCAAAGCTGGCTCAAATACAGTTACAGCCAATGCACCAACAACACCTGCAACAGGTTCAACTATTGCTGATAACTGACCATACCAAAAACTTTTCCATCTACTCACTCCTTGTCTTCTTAAAGGCATTGAAACAGCAATACCTTCGGGGAAATTTTGAATTCCAATACCAATAGCTAAAATAACTGCTCCACTTATAGTAGCTTCAGGAATTCCAGCTGCCACACCACCAAATAAGACACCTACAGCCAATCCTTCAGGAATATTATGCAATGTTATAGCTAATACTAATAAGGTAGTTCTATGCCAATCAGTCTTTGGACCTTCGGCTTCAGACTCTTTAAAATTAATATGTAAATGAGGTAATAATTTATCTAATGCAAATAGAAATCCTGCACCTAATAAAAACCCTATTAAAACTGGCCACAAAATATCTAGCTTACTTCCAATTGAAACAACAAGATCATCTTTAGGAACATCAGGATTAGCAGCAACAAGAGTTTTCATCACTTTTTCTTCTCCCATATTTAATGCAGGAATAATTAAACTCCACAAACTAGCAGCAACCATAACTCCTCCTGTAAAGCCCAACATACCATCAAGAAGTTTACGGTTCATTCCTTTAAAAAAGAACACAAGAGAAGCTCCTAAAGCTGTAACTAACCATGTAAAAGTAGTAGCTACTAACGCTCCAACTACTGGATCTGTATTTTCAAACCATTCATATATAGCATCCATAACTTAACTTCTTTTTACAATAATATTTTTACTTACCTGATCTGATAATGTTATTTCTCTTTCTCCAGACTTTATTAAAACTGAATTATCGAAACTAAATATCTTTAACACTTCAATCTTTTTTCCAAGATTTAATTGAATTTCTTCCAAATATTGTAAAAATTCTTTTTTCGAATTTTTAACTCCTACAATCATTCCTTCATCACCTAGACTAAGCTCATTTACTATTGCCGATTCTTCTCTTTTTGGCATTATACCGTCTTTACTTGGAATTGGATCTCCATGTGGATCAAATTTGGGATTATCTAGAAAATCATCCAAATTATCGATTAATTTATCAGACTTAATATGTTCAAGTTGTTCAGCAATTTCATGAACCTCATCCCATTTGAAATTTAATCTTTCTACCAAAAACACTTCCCACAACCTGTGATTTCGAATGATACTAACAGCAATCTTTTTTCCTGTTGATGTTAAGGATACACCCTTATATTTTTCGTAACTAATTAAATCCTTTGCCGATAATTTTTTTATCATGTCCGTTATGGAGGAAGCCTTTGTTTCTAGTCTTTGAGCTAAATCATTTGTAGATACAATATCTCCTGTTTTAACCCCTATAGAGTAAATTGCTTTTAAATAATTTTCTTCGGCTTTTGTATAACTCATTATTTAAACATTAAAGAGGTTAATGAACTGGCTTTTTGTAATCCTATTAATTGATGTTTAACTTGAAAAGAGCTATTAAAAAAAAGTGTTGTAGGATAAGTAACTATTCCTTTTTTTGTTCCTAAAAACTTAGCTAACTCATGTTCTCCTGTGTTATCTCCTGTGCTTTTGTAATGATATTCCTTACCTAAAAAGATTATATTTTCTTTACTTGTAGCATCAAGTTTAAGCGCATAATAATCGGCATTAAGTTTATTAACAAACTCTTTATCCTTAAAGGTTGTATTTAATTGCATATGACATATTTTGCACCAATCGGCATATACAAAAACCATAAATGGTTTTTTCTCAACTCTCATTTTATTTGGTAATTCATCAAAAGAAATCCAATTAATCTTTTGACTGTAAGTAGTTACAGTGATTAACAAACAAATTATGTATGTAAGAACATTTTTCATTAATTAAATATATATCTAAATCCTAAAAAACCTCTTATGCCTTGATTAGGAGCATAAACGTAAGCTGGATCAAATGTTAACGCATTAGGGTTGTCATTTGTAGCAACAGCATTACCATCTGAATCAAAAACCACATTTCTATCAAAAGGATCGAAAGGACGTGATATACTATTTGCTGGAGGAGTAAAGTTTAAAATATTTTTAATTCCTCCATATATTTCCCATCCTTTTTTAAACTTTTTTGTGACTTGTATATTTTGGATACTAAACAATGGTGAATATTCATCTCTGTTATCTAACTCTCCTAACAAAGGAAGTCTCATTGGGCCATAGGCTTTTCCAGTATAATCAAATGTTAAACCAACTTTATCCCAAGTATATCCAATATTCCATACTCCCGAGAATCTTTCTGTAAGAATTTGAAATTCTTTAACTCCATTTTCGGTAGTAGTGACTTCTTGGTAAGTTGCTCCTGCAGTTATTTTTAACCCATTACTCATTGCTAAATCTATATTTAACGAAACCCCCATTGACTCACCAAAACCATCTAAATTATCATATATAATCTTGTTTACATCTGTATCATAGTCGGCTATGATACGGTTATCGAAATACGTGTAAAAACTTGAAAAATCTAGTCCTAAAAAGGTTTCATTATTGATATAAAACTTCTGTACAATATTAATATTTCCATTCCATGAAGTTTCTGGTTTAAGTTCCTCTTCTATAACTACATCCCTAGCACCTGTTAAAGCAGCATGATCTTCCGTGAAAACATTCACTACACGATACCCATTCCCTAGACTCAACCTAATGGTACTTTTCTTATCTAATGTATTCCATTTATAGTTTAATCTGGGCGAAAATATATTTCCATGTATATTGTTATAATCATATCTTAATCCCATTAATAATTTATTTTTTCTGTTAAAGATCCATTCATCTTGTAAAAATACACCTGGTAATGTTGTTATAGATGGAGCATTTGTACTTGCCAAAGTATCAATTTGTTCAGTAGCAGTTGTATTATCATCATAATGTATGTAACGATACGAAGCCCCCAATAACATACTATGATTAGTAAGGTCTTTACTCCAAGTAACTTGACCAAATCCTATATGCTGTGCTGCATTAAAAGATAAATCCCCATAAACTGAATTTTGATAATGACCATTTCCACTTATATAAAACTTTACATCTTCTTTAATAGGTAGCTGATAAACTCCTAAAAGCTCCCATCTATTGGTATAAATACTTTCGCCATAAATGCTATCACCTCCTCTAAATGGTTTGTCCCAATTCATTTCACCACCCCATCTATCTTCATAATTATATCTTCCTGCTAGAGAAAATACCTTACCATCCTTTCGTTCAATATTAATTTTATTAAATATTGATATTCTATCTTGTAATGTTACATCTGTAAAATTATCATTGTTATTATCAATTGGATTTCCGTATTTAAAGTAGTTAATCCCTAATAAGGATGATACTTTTTTTCTTCCAAACTTAACACCTATATCAGTATTTACTTCGCCCCAAGATGTAGCGAAAGCATCTACTGAAACTATTGGAGCATTAGTTGGTTTTTTAGTGATAACATTAATTATTCCTCCAACTGCTTCTGATCCATATAAAGTGGAAGACGGACCTTTTACTATTTCTACTCGTTCTATTAATGATTGAGGGATTCCTGTTAGCCCATAAACAGTAGACAATCCACTAACAATTGGCATTCCGTCAATTAAAACAACTGTGTATGCTCCTTCTAGCCCATTAATATGAATATCTCCTGTATTACATACATTACAATTTAACTGTGGCCTAACTCCATTAACCTGTTGAACTGATTCATATATAGAGGCTGTTGGATTTGCTTTAAAATAATCCTTCGTATATACTTCTACAGGCACTGGACTATCTAATTTAGACACTTCTTTTAAAGTGCCAGAGACAGTAAACTCATTAAGATGATATTGTATAGATGATTTTAATTCAAAATTTAATGCAGTAGTACTGCTAGAAACAACCACTACTTTAGTTTGTGTTTCATATCCTAATGAACTAACTACTACTTTGTATGTACCATATGAAATATCTTTTATTTCAAATTCACCTTTTATATTAGTAGAAGCTCCTTTCTCAATATTTGATAGAAAAACATTAACAAATTCTAATCCTAAGCCTTTATCATCCTTTACTTTGCCAGTTAGAATTCCTGACTGAGAAACAGAAGTTGCACTGTAAACAAACATAAATAATACTATAATTTCTTTCATTATTTATTTTTAGATATACAAATATATAAAATTTAGACTTGCCTAAAATAAAAATTAGACATAAAAAAAGCAGAGCCTCAAATTTGCTCTGCTTGACTAAATTTATAACGCTTATTGTTTAAATAGTCGTTCAGAAAATTGCCCTTCTGATGATACTACTTTTAATATGTATATTCCATCATTAATATTAGAAACATCAATACTGTTATTTGATACAAGAGACTTTAGTACAACTTTACCTTGTAAATCAACAACCTCTACAAGAGCATTTGTATTATTAGAAAATCCATTTATATACAATATATCATTAGTTGGATTAGGATAAATAGTTAAACTACTAATACCTTTTTCATCAATACTTGCCGGATTATTCAATAATCCTGGACGATAAGTATTTACTACTGTTCTCATGAAAGAAGCTTGTCCTGCAGTAAATGAATTTTGACATGATTCACTTGCATAATCCATGTAATTTTCTACCATATCTGGCAGATCTCCTGCGCCTTGATTACAGGTGTTTTTAATTTTATCACAATCCATTGCACTAGCACTATCTGCTATAGGCGTATCAGCAATATTATCATCATCACTGCATGGTCCATCTCCCCATATATGTCTTAACCCTAAATAATGTCCAACCTCATGAACTGATGTTCTTCCTTGAAGAGGATTACCTGCAAATATAGATGATGGTCCAAAAGCTCTATAATCTACTACAACACCATCCATATTAGGATCAAATGGAGCTTGACCAGCTGGCCAACCTGGAGCACCACTTGGTGGATATGCATATCCTAATAAAAACTCTCCTTGTAAATTACCTACCCAAATATTCATATAATTTGATGTATTCCATGCACCACTTCCACCTTGAGCAGGAGTTTTTATCGCATCATATAAAGTACCTCCAAAAAAATCTATATTAAAATCACTTGTTGTTTGATGGTAAATTGTAGTCACCAAATTAAATTTTATATTAGGATTACCAGCTATTGGTTGAAATACACTTCTCATATTAACTGTATCCGGATTATTTCTTTGAAAATCCCTATTTAATATAGCGATTTGAGCATCTACATCAGCTTGTGGAATATTTTCTACTGGATTTTTCCATACTATGTGAACAACTACTGGAATTTCTATAATCGATCGGCTTGATCTTGTTACTTGATTATTAACCTGACTAGCTATTTGTTTATGCCAAGTATTCATGTAGTTTTTATAACCTGGATGTTTAACCTCCATTGCATCTTCTACAATTGAGTAATCATTTATTCTACCATCATGTAATTTATGATCATCTATGCTTTGAGAAAAACCTGCATTAACCAGTGATAATGCAAAAAAAGGTATTATTATTTTTTTCATATTATTTATTTTCAATAATAAAATTTACGATTTAATATTTATTTAATTCAGAATTAAATGATAAATGGTTAAATCCTTTGATAAATGTTTTTCAACATTTGTTGATAACCATTATGAACAACTTTTATCCAATACATGTATACATATATCATAAAAAGAATCTATTTTTGAAATATGGATGAAATGAGTAACGAGCTGAAGGCAAATAACCCTTCTAGAAGACTAACTAAAAAGAAAGCCTCTGGAAGTTTTTTTAATGAATCTGGTAGAATACCACCACAAGCAGTAGATTTTGAAGAAGCGGTTTTAGGAGCTCTTATGCTTGAAAAAAATGCGGTAAATGATGCTATTGATGTATTACAACCCGAAAGTTTTTATAAGGAAGCTCATCAAAAAATTTATGGAGCAATAAAAGATTTATTTGGCAAGGGTGAGGCTATTGATATTTTAACCATAACACAGGAATTAAGAAAAAGAGGAGAATTAGAATATGTTGGTGGAGCATATTACATTAGTCAGTTAACAAATCGTGTAGCTTCGGCCGCCAATGTTGAACATCATGCTCGTATTATTTCTCAAAAATACATACAAAGGGAATTAATTAGAATTTCCTCTGAAACGATCAAATTAGCTTATGACGAAACTACAGATGTATTTGATTTATTAGATAAAGCTGAAACTAATCTTTTTCAAGTAGCAGAAGGAAATATTAGAAAGAATTACGATAGCATGAGTAAAATTATGGCTCAAGCTATTGAAGAAATTGAAAATGCTCAAGATAACGAAGGAGGCGTTAGTGGTATACCTACTGGTTTCACCAATTTAGATAGAGTAACTTCTGGCTGGCAAAGATCAGATATGATTGTACTAGCTGCAAGACCTGGTATGGGTAAAACAGCTTTTGTAATTTCTATGGCTCGTAATGCTGCTGTACAATTTCAAAAACCTGTGGCTATATTTTCTCTTGAGATGAGTTCTGTTCAGTTAGTAAATCGTTTAATATCTGCCGAAACAGAAATTCCAGCTGAAAAACTTAGAAAAGGAAACCTAGCTCCTCATGAATTTCAACAATTACATGCACGAATTGGAAAACTATCGGAGGCTCCAATATTTATAGACGATACTCCTGGTTTATCTGTTTTTGAATTTAGAGCAAAAGCAAGGAGACTTAAAGCTCAGCACGACATTGACCTTATTGTAATTGATTACCTTCAACTTATGACAGGTGGTAGCGATACAAAAGGAAACCGTGAGCAAGAAATATCTATGATTTCTCGATCAATTAAAACAGTTGCTAAAGAATTAAACATACCAATAATTGCACTTTCTCAGTTAAGCCGTTCGGTAGAAACAAGAGGAGGAGACAAAAGACCTATGCTGTCTGATCTTCGTGAATCTGGTGCAATTGAGCAAGATGCAGATATTGTTTCTTTTATATACAGACCAGAATATTATGGTATAACAGAAGATGAAGATGGTAATTCTACCCTAGGAACAGGAGAAATTATTATTGCAAAACACAGAAATGGTTCATTGGAAAATGTAAGGCTTAAGTTTGTTGGCCAATTCGCTAAATTCGAAAACATTGATGATTTTGGTTCTGGTGACTTTGGTGATCTTACTCCTAATGATGACTTTGATGGTGGTACTATGACTATGCCTTCTAAAATGAACAATGATTTTGATGATAATGATTTTGGAGGTAACGATTTCTTTAATGATTCGGATGATGACAGCCCTTTCTAACTAGTTTTTTTTAGAAATGAATCGTACTTACTTATCGTTTATATTTTTTATTTTTCTTAAGGTAGCATTTAGTCAAACAAATGTTAAAGCTGTTAAAGGTGATGGCATATATACTCTATTGAAGAAAAATAATTATCCGGCTTCCTACTTTAAGCAATTTGTAAAGCTCAACAAAAGTAAGCTTGGCAAGAATAACATGTTATTTATCGGTAAAACTTATACCTTACCGAAGAAGAAAAGTGAGAAAAAGTTTATTTCAACAACTGTATCATATCCCATATTTGGTGAAAAACATAAGAATGTTAACATTAAAAGTGACACATTAAAGGGTACTGTTTATTATTTAGTTTCTGGACATGGTGGACCAGACCCAGGAGCAATGACTACTTATAAGAAGACCTCGATATCTGAAGACGAATACGCTTATGATGTAACACTTAGACTCGCCAGAGAATTAATTGCGAATGGCGCAATGGTATACCTTATTATAAAAGACACTAATGATGGAATTAGAAATGGAGAAATACTTAAAATAGATCATGATGAGGTTAATCATCCAAATAAAAAAATACCGCTCAATCAATTAAAAAGACTGAAACAAAGAACCGAAACTACTAATACATTATACAAACAACATAAAGGTAAATACCAGAGAATTATTGCCATACATGTAGACAGTAGAAGTAAGAAGAAAAATATAGATGTATTCTTTTATCACCACAAAAACAGTAAAAACGGAAAAAGACTAGCAAAATCTATCTATAAATCATTCAAAGAGAAATATAAAAAACATCAACCAAACAGAAAATATACCGGGACTGTAGGAGAACGAACTGATTTATACTTAATTAAAAACACCCTTGCTCCAACAGCATACATAGAGTTAGGGAACATTAAAAACAGTAAAGATCAAAAGAGAATTTTAAACTATGAAAATAGAGATGCTCTTGCCAAATGGATATTTGAAGGTATTTTAACCGATTATCACACCAAATAAATAACTAATTTAACGTTATACTTATAATTTATTATTTTTATAATATGCTAAATAGATTTATACTTATTATCATACTGCTTTGTAGTATAACGGCTCATGCATCATACATCCTTATACCTATGGATGAAGATGGCCAAAAAAACCATTTAAAAGCTTACGGAATAGCTTATTGGGTATTGCAAAATGATATAGAAATTGAATGGCTGCTTAATTATAAAGGTGGCAGTTTTTTAGTTAAGCATTACAAGGACATTGAAAAAGAGTTAGTTATAAGAGGTGTCTCTTATGATATAATAGCTGATGTACAAGCAACTAAAATAAAACAAGATATTGCTGATCCTGAAGTAAATCAAGAAGTTGTAAAGCTAGAAAAAGCTCCTAAAATTGCGGTTTATTCGCCTAGTGGTAAACAACCATGGGATGATGCTGTAACTTTGGTTTTAACTTATGCTGAAATACCATACGACTTGGTATATGATTCTGCTATTATAAATCTATCCTTACCAAATTACGATTGGCTTCATTTACATCACGAAGATTTCACTGGTCAATACGGTAAATTTTATGCGAGTTATAAAAATGCAGCATGGTACCAAAAGCAGCAAAGAGATGCAGAAGCTAGCGCTAAATCACTTGGTTTTGAAAAAGTATCTGAACTAAAACTTGGTGTAGCTCAAAAAATAGAAGAATTTGTTGTTGGTGGAGGTTTTTTGTTTACTATGTGTTCAGGAACAGACTCATATGACATTGCATTAGCTGCTCAAAACACAGATATTTGTGCTGCAATTTATGATGGTGACCCCATGGAAAATGGAGCTCAAAATAAAATAGATTACACGAAAACATTTGCGTTTAAGAATTTTAAATTGAAAACTAATCCTATGGAATATGAGTTTTCTACTATAGATGGAACTGCTGCTCATAGACTTCCAGAAAAACAAGATATCTTCACCTTATTCGAATTCTCAGCAAAATGGGATATTGTACCCACAATGTTATGTCAAAATCATGTTAGTGTTGTAAAAGGGTTTATGGGGCAAACGACTGATTTTTATAAGAAATATATTAAATCAGATGTAACTATTATGGGGGAAACTAAAGCTCTTGGGACAGTTCGTTATATTCATGGAAACAGAGGAAAAGGACAATGGTCTTTTTATGGAGGTCATGATCCTGAGGATTATCGTCATTATGTTGGTGACCCTCCCACTGATTTAAACTTACACCCTACTTCTCCAGGTTATAGGTTGATATTAAATAATATTTTATTCCCTGCAGCTAAAAAGAAAAAGAGAAAAACTTGATCACTTAAAATATAAGTTAATTTTTATTTTGTAAATTGATTTT
>JAHDBM010000064.1 GCA_020630395.1 Flavobacteriales bacterium | reverse complement strand
CTTTAATTTGATCAAGATTATCATCAAACAAATGCTTAACATGAACAGGCTCAGATGGCGCACCAATTGTTACAAACGCATCTATTTCTGTAAGCTTACTTCCTGCTGCTAATACAGCTGCACCTCCTAATGAATGACCAATTAAGATACTTGGCTTTATATAATGTTTAGCTAGATAATAATATACTTCAACTAAATCTTTAACATTTCTAGAGAAATTTGTGTCGGCAAATTCACCTTCACTTTTACCTAATCCTGTAAAATCAAATCTTAACACTCCAATACCTTTAACTGTTAGTGCTCTACTAATATTTCTAACAACTCCCAAGTCACTATTACATGTAAAGCAATGAGCAAATATAGCTAGGTGTTTCATTTTCCCTTTTGAAGGAACTTCTAGTCTCGCATATAAATTATTATCTCCGCTAGGTATTTTCAGCTTTGTTGTATTCATAGGATAAACTTATTTAACTTCTACTCCTTTCCAAAAAGCTACATAACCTTTAATATTTCTAGCTAAATCAGTTACTTCTGGATAATACCATGCAGCATCCTTATTTTCTTTACCATTAACCTCTAGGGTATAATAAGAAGCTTCCCCTTTCCATGCACAAGTACTATGCAGGTTACTTTCTTTGTAAAATTCCTTTTTTATTGAGCTGGGTGGAAAATAATGATTATTCTCTATTACTATTGTTTCATTGCTTTCTGCAATTACTTCTCCATTCCATATTGCTTGTTTCATCTTTGCTTTTTATTTATAGACGAATAAAAAGTGATTTTCATACAATCAAAAATCAACTAGAAACATAAATTCAAAAAAAAATGCCCTTACCCGAGGGATTTTTATTTATTAGTTGTCTAACTTGTAAAGTTAGTTGTTAACATATTAAACAAATATATTTACTGTATCGAAACAGAATTGATAAAAAAAATTTCTGAAGGAAACCAAGAAGCCTTTAAGCAATTATATACTTTATATAAAACCAAAGTGTATAATACTGCTATTGGTTATATTCAAAATATAGAAGAGGCAGAAGAAATAACACAAGATGTTTTTATCACCATTTTCAACAAAGCAAATACATTTAAAGGTAAGGCTAAAGTAAGCACATGGATATATAGAATTACAGTGAATAAAGCTTTAAATCAAATTAAAAAGCAAGGTAGGATTATTAAATTAGACAAAGAAGTTCAAGATTATCACAAAATTAATTTTCAACATCCTGGAGTAATAATAGAAAACAAAGAAAAATCGACTTATTTATTCTCCGTTATTAATACATTAATCGAAAATCAAAAAACAGCTTTTATTTTAAGTTATGTAGAGGGATTACCTAGACAAGAAGTAGCTGATATTATGAATACTAGTTTAAAATCTGTAGAGAGTTTACTCCAAAGAGCAAAAACAAATCTCAAAAAAAAATTAATTAGCATATATCCCGAAGGAAATAAAAAAAAATAATGTCTAAAGAAATAAAAAAAAATAATGTCTAAAGAAATAAAGAAAAGCAATGGATAAAAAACTACAATGGGCAGATGAAGTTTTAGAAAGCTTAAATGGTATACAAAGGGCTAAACCAAGCAATGAGCTTTTTGATAAGATTATGCTAGAGCTACCTAAAAATAAACAAAATCAAATAATACCTCTTAAAAGATTAAGATGGATTGCTGCTGCTGCATGTTTGGTAGTAGGACTAAATGTAGTGGTGTTTTCTTCTAAAATAAGTACAAAACAAATAACAGAAAACACAGAAAATTATCATCTAATAAATGATTACTCATTATACGAATAAACATGAAAAAAGAAACGATATATAAATGGATTATTGGAATACTATTAGTCATAAACGGTATTCAGTTAGCAGGGTTTTTATTTGCTCCTAAACCACCAGGACCTCCTATGCACGAAGGGGGTGATTTTAGAGATAGGGCTATTAAAACACTAAATTTAGACAGTGAACAAAAAGAACTATTTTTTAAATCTGCTGAAAAGCATAGAACGACTATAGATAGTTTAAATAAAAAACAAAAAGAAATAATTGTTTCACAATTTAACAATCCTTCAGAAACGAAATTAACTACCATTAAAGAAATTGAGAGTCAGAAAATAAAAGCTACGCATACAAATTTTAATGAAATAAAAAAGATACTTAAACCAGAACAAATGCCAAATTTTGAAGAATTTAAAAAACAGGCATTACAAGTTATTATTCGATAACTAAATCTGTTTGTCTTCTTTAAATAAACTATCTCTTACCAAATTTTAAACCATTGGTATTTGACACACTTTAAGGTTAAAACATCTATACTTCAGTAGTATGGGTGTTTTTTTTTGACTATGGTTAAACCATTTTTATTTAACACAGTACTCCCTCAATAAATTAGGTGTTAGCAAAGCTATTTGTGTGTCAATTTATTTTGATTTAGCTGTAATTCTAAAAATAAAACACTCTTACCCGAAGGATTACAATAAAATAATGGTCTATATAACTATAGCAACCAAAACAACACATTATGAAACATCCATTAAAAACAAAAACAGCTACTCTATTTATGAGTGTTTTTCTAATAACAAGCTGCTCTTCTGCTCAAAATACAGATGACAAAACAACAGATCAAAACCGACCACCTAGAGGAGAAAGAAAAATGCCAACTGTAGATGAAATATTTATACAAATGGATGCTAATAAAGACGGAAAACTTGCCGAAAGTGAAGTAAAAGGTCCATTAAAAAATGATTTTTCAAGAATTGATACTGATGGAGATAAATTCATAACGAAAGAAGAACTAAATAAAGCTCCAAAACCAAAAGGAGGAAGACCTCCTAAAGGACAAAACAGACCCTAATTTGCTATACCAAAACTTACATATGTTTAATACTATTTCTTTAACCGAAATGGACAAGGTTAAATTAATGGATAGAATAGAAACGAAGTTTGTTTTATCATCTAAGCAGCTACCCCATATTCTTAATCAAATAAAAAATGATTATAAAGTTGTAGAGTTTAACGACAATTTAATGCCAGCTTATAAAACTGTTTATTACGACACAGAAAATTTATTTTTTTATAACGAACACCACAGAAAAAGAAAAGACAGGTATAAAGTAAGATTTAGAAATTATATTGATTCGAACATTACCTTTTTAGAAGTAAAACACAAAAAAAATGGGAGAGTAAACAAACAAAGAATTAAAGTTGAAAACGAACAGTTTACCTTAAATAAAGAAGATGAGGATTTTTTAAAAGGAGCTAATATTTACAAAAGTGATTTAACGCTAAAACTAACAAATCATTACAATCGAATTACACTAGTATCTAATCGTTCGGTAGAGCGAGTAACCTTTGATATGAATATCAAGTTTCAGTACAAAGACAGTAAATCAAGCTTAGATAATGTAGTGATAATTGAGCTTAAACAACCTACTTTATCTAGAGAAACTGCTATATACAAAGCCTTACGAGACTTACAAATTAAACCATATAATGTAAGTAAGTATTGCATAGGTATTATTAAAACATATGGCACTGATGCTGTAAAGTACAATAGATTTAAAAAGAAAATAATTAGGTTAAATAAAATTAAAGAAGCATGAAAATAAATTGGTTTGATGAAGATGTATATAAATTGCTAATGAGGTTAGCAATAAACTTTGTTTTTATAACAATTATAGTCCGCTATTTTTATTATAAAATCACTAAAAGAAAAGACTATCTATTCACTTATTATTTAATGAGTTTTATCATTTTCTTTATCTGTTTTTCATTAAAAAAACTAGATATAGACACTGGTATGGGATTAGGATTATTTGCCATATTTAGCATTATCCGATACCGAACTAACTCAATTGAAATTAAAGAAATGACCTACCTCTTTATTGTAATTGGTCTAAGTGTGGTAAACTCACTTTCATCCAACAAAATATCAATGACAGAACTGGCTATCATTAACGTTTTCATGTTAGGGCTTACCTATTGCTTAGAATACGTTTGGTTATTAAAACATGAAACTAGAAAAACTATTCTTTTCGAAAACATTAAACTCATTGATATTAACAAACATGATGAATTAAAATTAGAATTAGAAAACCGAACAGGTTTAGCTATAAACCGAGTGGAAATAGGGAAAATCAATTTTTTAGACGATACAGCACAAATCAGAATTTTTTATTATGATGACGAACAAGGCTTATCGGATTATAATGACCAATCAGAATAAATTAATACATAATTATATGAAGAACATGAAATATATAATCATTCTATTATCAGTAATATATACTCATTCGGCATTTGCTCAAAATGGAGAATACATTACTGTAAGAGATCTCGAAAGTTGGGGTTCCTTAAACTTAAAGTATAAAATAAGTAAAAAATGGAGAATCGGATTAGAAGAACAATTTAGATTTAGTAACAACTCATCCGAGATAGACTCCTATTTTACCGAGTTAAGTACCGACTACAATTTTAGCAAGCATGTATTTGGAGGCATTGGATTTCGATACATAAGACAAAATGATAATGTAGGCAAAATACAAGGCTTCGAAAACCATACTCGGTTTCATTTTGATTTAGGTTATAGTCATAACTTACAAAGATTTAGTTTAGAATACAGACTAAGGTTTCAAACAAAAAATGAACTTGGTATATCTAAAGAAGAAGGTGATCATGCGAACAATCATTTAAGACTAAAAGTAGCTGCAGGTTACAACATTAAAAAGTGGAAATTAGACCCTGAGTTTTCTGCCGAAATTTTTAGGCATTACGAAAAAGGAGAACAAAATGGATTTAATAAATTTCGATTTACAATAGGTACTAAGTACAAAATGAAATCATTTGGTAAGATAGGCGTGTTTTACAGAATGGAAAAAGAATTAAATGTTAATTACCCTATGACAACCAATATAATAGGCTTTAAATACACCTACACGCTAAAAAGAAAAAAGAAAGACTAAACAAATGGAATTATTAATAAATTATAAAAACAAAAACATGAAAAAAATAATCGTATTACTAGCATTTGGTTTAGCAATATTCTCTTGTAAAAAAGAAATATTTGTTGAATATGGAGAAGGATTAGATGATTGGACAACTGCAACTCATTCTAATGATGTATCACCTAATTACGGAGTTGTATTTAATCAATCTCAAGTAAATAGAATAGACTTAGTATTTACTTCAGATAATTGGAGTGATATGCAAGATGACTTAGCAGATGTACAAAGCTCAGGAGGCGGAGGTGGACCTGGAGGTGGTGGTCCAACTTTTTCAGATCAAACTCCTCAATATTTTGAATGTGAATTCTTTTTTAACGACATAGAATGGTACCATGTAGGTGTTAGGTATAAAGGGAATTCAAGTTTAAATGCCAATAGTGGTAAATTACCTTTAAGGTTTCAGTTTGATGAATTTGAAGACGATTATGTTGAGATTACAAATCAAAGATTTTATGGATTTAAAGAATTATCAATGGGTAGCAATTACAATGATGCGGCAATAATGCGTGATAAAACGGCATCAGATTTATTTAGAAACTTTGGAGTACCTGCTGTACAAACCGCCTTTTACGAAATTTGGATCGATAAAGGAACAGGAACTGCTGAATATTATGGGGTATATACTATGAATGAAGTAGTTTTCGATTCTTTTTTATCTAGCTACTTTGGAACAGAAACAGGAAATTGTTACAAACCTGATGGAGATGGAGCTGCATTTGCTTCTACTGGGTTTACACTAGATGATTTTGAATTAAAGACTAATGACGGAGCTAGTAAAAGTGAAATTCAAGAAATGTATGATATTTTGCATTCATCATTAAGAACTTCTAATCCTACTCAATGGAGAGCTAATCTAGAAGCTGTTTTTGATGTAGATGGATTCTTAAAATACTTGGCAGCCAATAATACGCTTCAAAATTGGGACACATATGGTAATATGACTCACAATTATTATCTATATCATGATCCAGCTGATGGTTTATTAAAATGGATTGTGTGGGATAACAATGAAGCCTTTACATCTGGCCAAGGCAATAGAACTGCTTTATCACTATCCATGTCAGAAGTTGGAACCGATTGGCCATTAATCAATTACATAATAGATCAATCTGATTACAACACCACCTATGAAAATTATCTAAGTAACTTTATCACAACTTCATTTGAATATAGTAGAATGGATAATATTTATTCTACACAGGAATCACTATTGTATAACTCTGTTTCAAATGAAAGAACTGGTTATTCATTTGTAAATGGAATTGGTAATTTTACATCTGGAGTTAGCACTTTAAAGTCTCATTGTACAAGTAGGATAAGTGCTGTTAACGCTTATTTATAAGCATTATATAGAACTTTAAAACAAGCTCCATGTTATGACGAATAGCATGGGGCTTTCAATATTATAATTATTCTTTCAAATGATTATTAAACTTAAGTTTCTCTTCTGCATCTCTTATTTCTTTATCTAAATGGTCTAAATATAAAATTCCATTTAAATGATCAATTTCATGCTGAAAAATAACGGCTGTAAAATCTTCAATCATTTCTATTTGATGACTGCCATCTAGTTTATCATATTCTAATAGTATAGCATAAGCTCTGTTTCTTGTAGTATCCATTCTATTGGGGATAGATAAACATCCTTCTAAACAAGGTTGTTTAAGTTTACTAAACTTGGTAATTACAGGATTGTAGTATGCTTCAAATGGCATCCCTTTTACATCAAATCTTTGAACTAATATAAGATTCTTAAGCACTCCAACTTGTGGAGCTGCTATACCAACACCTAAATTAGCAGGTGAGGTAACAGTCGCTAACATTCTGTTTGCCAATTTGTTTGCAATAACACTATCTTTTGGCAATTTAAAATTAGAACTACTTTGTCTAAGGATTAAAGAATCTTTTTCATTTGTTATTAATAATACCCTCATTGGATCATTTGAAGATGATTCATTAATAAGAGCTGTTTGTTTTTTTGATACTGCAGCTCCCTTAGTTGATGTACTTTTATTAACTATACATGCATTGCATAGAACGATTATTAACCCAAATAATAGTTTATTCATATTTAATTTTCTATTTCTTTAGTTGTTGTTGAAATCATAAAATTACCAACTAAAACTTCAATTTTATCTCCTTTAATTTTCTTTACCTCTGCTAACTGATTATAATTTTTAAGTTTCACCTTATCTCCTACTGCAATTGGTTTAATTGGATTTTCAACAACTTCTTCTTTTATTTTTACAGAAGATGTTTGTTTCGTTTTATTGATTTTATCTTTTGATGATTTAGGTAAATCTGGTGCTTTTAATTTTGTATTAAATACGACAGGTTTTTCTTTTTGTAATATTTTATTTTTTTCAATTACTACAAACTTTTTAACTGCTTCAGCTAATGCTTTGTTTGTTTTATGAGATTTATATTTCTTTATAAAATCATAAATTTTTTTACCAGTATTAACATACTTGTTTTGTTGCTCAAAGTACTGAATTTGTTGATCAGACTTAGCTGTTAACCTTTCCAATTTCGCTTCATATTCTCTAATGGTTTGACTAGCCTTTGAACTTTTTTTATACTGTTCACTATTTACCTTTTTAAAACGTGATTTTTCCTTTTGTAAGGCTACCGCTAATTCATCTACTTGAATTTTATTTTTTGAAACACGCTCTTTTGCTTCTTTAATAATATTTTCTTCAATACCATTTAATTTAGCAACTTCAAACGTAAAGGAACTTCCAGGTTGACCAACAGATAATTGGTATAGTGGAATTAATTTTCTTGTATCAAACAGCATACAGGCATTAACCGCCTCATCTAAATTAGATGTAAGAATTTTAATATTGGTGTAATGTGTTGTAATTACTGCAAAACAATTCTTCTCATATAGTTTTTCGTAAAATACTTCTGCCAAGGCTCCACCAAGCTCAGGATCAGAACCGCTTCCAAATTCGTCAAGTAGTAATAAAGTTGAATCATCTACATTGGATAAAAACTGATTCATTCGAGATAATCGATAGCTATAGGTACTTAATTGATTATCTATTGATTGATTATCACCAATATCGGATAAAATATTGCCAAACCAACAAAACGAACTCACATCATTAACAGGTACAAATAAGCCACATTGAAACATCATTTGTAGAAGTCCTACTGTTTTTAATGTTATAGATTTACCACCTGCATTAGGACCAGAAATAACTAAAAATCGACTGTTTTGGCTTAGTTCAATTTCCTGCCCAATAGTTTTTTCATTTAATTCTTGATGCTTAATGTATAACAGTGGATGTTTAGCATCTAGCCAATACATTTTTCTTTCCTTGTTTATTTTAGGTCTAACCCCTTCGTATTCGCTAGCAAATATTACTTTAGCATTGTATACGTCAAACCTAACTAACAATCTTTGAAATGCTTCAAGGTTTCTCTTTTCTCCTCTAAGTTTATCGGTTACTTCTTTTAAAATTTTAAATAACTCGTTTGATTCTTCAATCCTAAGCTTCTCTTGACGTTTATTAAGTTCTACATTGATTTCGGGTTCAATATAAGTATATGTTCCTCTAGCACTCATACCATATACTTTGCCCTGTACTCTTTTTTTATAGCTAGATATTACCGATAAAAGCCTCCTGTTTTCTATAAAAGTCTCCTCTATATCACCTATTACTTCATCTTTCTTATAGCTTGAAAGCACTCGATCAAAGTTTCGGTTTATTATTCTTTCGTTTGCTTTTTGTTGATCTCTTAGTTGCTTTAAATATGGTGTTGCATCATCTTTAATCTCTAATTTACTATTCAATATTTCTTGAATAATATCCAACACATCTTTTACACTTGTAATATGAGCACAAGCATCAAAGACTAAAGGGAATTGTTGCTTATGCTTAACTGAAAAGTCAACTAGTTCTTTAGTCCCAATACATAATTGATAAACTTTAATAAGTTCATCTAAGATTAAAACACCATTTTCTACATGAAGCAATTTTAGGGCATGATCTATATCTTCTGAATTTGGATGAGGTAATGAAACAGCATCATCTCCATGAATTCTTTGAATCTCTTGTAAAATATCTAATTCGATTTGAAGTAGCTCTACAGAGTTAAATCCATTGATATTTAAGGCAATATTTTTTGCTTTCTCTGACTTACATTGACTAGCCAATAATTCTTTGACTTTATCAAACTCTAACTCTATTATACTTTGCTCATCAAGCTTCATAAAGACAAAAATACATAAATAGTAAAAGGTATATCGATTATGGCTTAAAATCTCTACATTTCATATTTAGACTATCTATTAATTGAAGAGTTTTTAATTTATTTTCCTTCACATAATAAAAATTAGGCAACATATTTAACGATTGCAAGCCATATAATTCTTCTAAATCTCTTGAATCATTTATTAAAATATTATTAAACACTTTTTCTTGATATTCATACATTAACCAAGTTCTTCTTTCATTGTAAGGGATAAAAGTTTGAGGAAAATCATCTTCACAAATTGAACATCCATAAGCTGCAGGAACGTAGTAATGCCTATTTAATATTATTAAATCCAGATTTAACCTGTTAGACAATTCTTTTAACTGATTACATTCTTTAATCAAATCTTTATTTTTTCGTATTTCAATAAAGTGAGGTTTATTTATATTATTAGATATGCTTTCTTGCAAAGAATTGATTTTATACATAAATGTAAAAATGGAAAGTACCAATATTCCAAAAAACACTATACGATTTATGTTTTTGTATAGATATAAAGCAAAACCTAATACTACTGGAACAGCTAAGAACATTCTAGAAACATGGAAGAAAACAGAATCAACACCATCATGCACTTTAGTTGTTAATAATGGAAGCAACATCAACAATGGAAATAACATAAAAATGACACCAATCTTTTTTCTTTCTCGCTTGAAGTGGTAAAATCCTAACATCATAAATATTAAGATTATCAACCAACCATTACTCCAACAGAATGGAGAAATATGATTAAAAAATTTATTTAAATCGTTTAAACCTTCATTTAATAAGTCTATTGAAAAATCTATTGATAAAGGATGAAGATTATAATTTGGATTTAGTGTATAAAAATAATTAATATTCCAGTGTAAACTCAAGCCTGCAATAAAGCCTAAAAACAATAGTAAGTATGTTTTTTTATGATTTATATTATTAAGAAGCACAACTCCTAATATTGGCAAAGACAACAATAGTGAATTTGGATTAATTGAGAAGGATAGTACTGCTAAAAAGCCTAATAAAAAAGAATTAATTATTCTCTTATTACTAGCAAAAAATAGCATTATAGATGATATGAAAATTCCCGGTACAAACCCTCTAGACATAGTTGTCATGTATTCAAATTCCAATGGCAAAAGGAGTAATATACAAAGTATTAATATTGCTATTTTTTTCTGATTATTACGTATTGATTTGATGCTTAAAACGAAAAAAGGAAACAACATCATAAAGCTTGTAGCTATAGGCAATGCCTTATGTAAAGGTATTCCTAATCGATATAAGGGAATCGCAAATAATGACTCTAGCATGGTATTATAAGCCTGACCATAAAACCTGGGTTCATGAAAAACACCCTGTGCATAATCTTGAGTGCCTAGCCACATAATGATTTGATCTTGATCTGTATATACAAAACCAAAATCCTGTAACACCAATACTCTTTGGATAATGACCAAAATAGCAACTAGAAGGTATACTAATGTAAGAATTGATATCCTTCTGTTTGCTATAAACATATATTCAGCTATTTAACAGCAAAATGAACTTCAGTTTCTAATTCATTTTCTGGAGTATTAGTAGGGCTATTTAAATAAACTTCCATTGGATGGTGTTTACGGTTCATTTTAAACTTCTTAGCTCTGCTGTACATCATTTGACCAGTCCATGCATTAGCAATATGTCTATAGCTACCTTTATGATGAGTTACATGAGTATTTAGGGTTGGTATTTCATTTACTGTAACACCATTTGGCAAATCAGCAGGTATTTCTTTTAAAGGGAAACAGGCAGAGTAACTAACTCCTCCTCCAACTGGATCGAATTTATGATATATTGAAAATGGATATCCATCTATTTTATCTTGATGGTTTTCCATAACATAAGTCATGAGTTTAGTATAGTCTTTTTCCATTGCATTTGGCATTGTATCAATAGTACAAGTTGTTTTTAATGCAATGTACTTCCCTCCCTTAAATTTTTGATTAGACTTAAACGTTAATTCACAGTTAGGTTTTCCTTCCTCAACAACATCTTTAAGTAATTCTAATCCTCTATCATAGTCCATACCTACAAAAACCTCCATTTTCTTTTTCATCCAAAATAAAAAGAATGGCAAACTACTTTCCATGGTCCAAGTAACTTTAGTTCCATCACCTTCTTGAGATAATTTAAACCCCGTTTTAGCTTTTGATTTAAATGGTTTTAAAAACGTTAAATCACAGTCAATAGATTCATTTTCTTTTTCATCAATAATTGTCATTTCACCTGCACCAACAACCTCACCTTCCCATGTGTAATGTTTCTTATCTTCTCTAATGTTGAGTTTAACATTTGGCTCCATAATTAGCCATGGCGACCATGAAGGCCATTGACTAAAATCATTAAGCTTTACAAAAACTTCACTAGCAGGTTTATTAATGATAATTGATTTTGAAATGTTCATTTTAGGCATAATGGTTACTTTTGAATCGTGTAAAAATAATAAAACAGTTTAATTATATAAACATTTAACATGAAACCCAATAAAGAATCCTTTAATGAATATTTCCATTACTATGTTGACCTAGTTGATAATAACAACCTATTAAATGCTTTTGAGGATAATACATCTCTCATAATTGATACCATAGGACACTTAAACGAAAATGAATCTAATTATAGATATGCAGAAGGCAAATGGAGCATTAAAGAGTTACTCATTCATTTAATAGACACTGAAACTGTTTTTAATTACAGAGCATTAGCAATCGCTAGAGGAGATAAAACGCCATTGCCTGGATATGACTACAATGTATATGTTGATAACTGCAATGTCTCAAATTGTAAATTTATGCAGCTTTTAAAGATGTACACAACTCAAAGAAACTATACCAAAATGCTTTATAAAGGATTTAATGAGCAAACATTAAATAATGCTGGAACTGTTAGCAATAAACCACTAACGGTAAAAGCAATAGGTTTTCTTACATTAGGTCATGAAATTCATCATATGAATGTGATTAAGGAGAGGTATTTAGAAGCCTTCATTGGGTAATTAATCTTTCCACTTTGCTCAAGATTATAAAATCCAATACTTCCTTTTATTTGTAGTACTTAGCGGAGTAAAAATATACAGGGTAATAATATATTTCAAAATGTTGAGTTCAAAAAAAACCACCTATCTTATTGATAGGTGGTTTATAATAATTTATAGCTTAATTTTTAAGCTAAACTTAACTCACTAATTCCTTCAATTAATGAATTAAGAGTTGAACTCGGTCTCATTGCCTTAGCTGTTATCTCATCATTTGGAAAATAATATCCTTTTGTATCTACAGCAACACCTTGAGCATTGTTTAATTCATTCACAATTGTCTCTTCTTCTGATTCCATTTTAGCTGCTACTTTAGCAAATTGCGCTTTTAAATCAGCATCATCATCTTGATTTGCTAATTCTTGTGCCCAATACATTGCCAAATAAAAATGAGAACCTCTATTATCTAATTCGTTTACCTTTCTTGAAGGTGATTTCCTGTTTGCTAATAGTTTAGACGTAGCATCATCTAAGGTATCTCCTAATATTTTAGCTTTAGGATTATTTGCATAATCCCCTAAATGATTTAATGAAACAGCTAATGCTAAAAACTCACCTAATGAATCCCATCTTAAATGATTTTCTTTATTGAACTGCTGAACATGCTTTGGAGCTGATCCTCCAGCACCAGTTTCAAATAATCCTCCTCCATTCATTAATGGAACAATCGATAACATCTTTGCAGAAGTTCCTACCTCTAAAATTGGAAATAAATCTGTTAAATAATCTCTTAATACATTTCCAGTTACTGATATAGTATCCAGACCTTTAATAATTCTTTCTAACGAAAAATTTGTCGCGTCTACTGGAGACATAATTTTGATTTCTAAACCATTAGTGTCGTGATCCTTCAAGTAAAGGTTTACCTTTTTTATTAGCTCAGCATCATGTGCTCTATTTTCATCTAACCAAAATACTGCTGGAGTCCCAGTAGCTTTTGCTCTATTAACTGCTAACTTAACCCAGTCTTGAATTGGAGCATCTTTTACCTGACACATTCTCCATATATCTCCTGTTTCAACAGTATGCTCAACTACAACATCTCCACTATTATTTCTTACTTGAACTTTACCATTAGCTAGAATTTCAAATGTTTTATCATGAGACCCATACTCCTCAGCTTTTTGAGCCATTAACCCAACATTAGAAACACTCCCCATAGTTACTGGATCTAGCGCTCCATTTTTCTTACAAAAATCGAATGTTGCTTTATAAACACCCGCATAAGAACGATCTGGAATGATAGCTTTAGTTTCTTGAAGTTTACCATCTTTATTCCACATGCATCCAGAAGTACGAATCATAGCCGGCATAGATGCATCAATAATAACATCACTAGGCACATGTAAGTTAGTAATTCCCTTATCAGAATCTACCATTGCTAAATCAGGTCCATTTGCAAAAGCAGCAGCTAAATCAGCTTCAATTTCTTTTCTTTTATCTTCCGAAACCTCACTAAGATTAGTAACTAGGTTTCCGTATCCATTGTTTACATCTACTCCTATTTCTTCAAAAAGGTCTTCATACTTATCAAAAACTGGCTTTAAAAAAGTCCTAACCGCATGACCAAAAATAATTGGATCAGAAACCTTCATCATAGTAGCTTTCATGTGAATAGAAAACAATACTCCTTTATCTTTAGCATCTTTAATTTGCTCAGCTAAAAACGAAACTAATGCATTTTTGCTCATTCGAGCCGCATCAATAATTTCTCCTTTTTGAATAGCAAAAGAGGGCTTTAATTCTTTTTCTTCTCCGTTAGCTCCAACAAAATGAATACTAACCGAACCTTCTTTATCAAAAGTAACAGATTGCTCACTACCAAAGAAATCTCCTTCAGTCATACTTGATACATGACTTTTAGAATCGCTTTTCCACTCTCCCATTGAATGAGGATTGTTTCTAGCATAATTCTTAACAGCTTTTGGAGCTCTCCTATCTGAGTTACCTTCTCTAAGCACAGGGTTTACAGCACTTCCTTTTACTTTATTATATCTTGCTTGAATTTCTTTTTCTTCTGTTGTTTCAGCATCTTCTGGATAATCTGGAATTTTATACCCAGCTTCTTGAAGTTCTTTTATAGCAGCTTTTAATTGAGGTACAGAAGCACTAATGTTTGGTAATTTAATGATGTTGGCTTCTGGCTTTTTTACTAGATCTCCTAATGTTGCTAATGCATCTTCTACTTTTTGATCAGCTGTTAAATAATCAGGAAATAATGCCAATACTCTTGCTGCTAATGAAATATCTTTTGTTTCTAAATCAATATTTGAAGAGCTTACAAAAGCTTTTACTATCGGTAAGAAAGAGTGTGTTGCTAAAGCAGGAGCTTCATCAGTTTTAGTGTAAATTATTTTTGCTTTTGTGCTCATTGATATATGAAATTTTCGGTTAAACTATTTATTCAATAACCAATCAATTATTGAATTACACGAATTTAATAAATTACGAGCAATGAACGAAAAATACAGCCGTAATCTATAAGCTACTTGCTATAAACATTATATTAGTCTTATGAAAAAGAACTTACTTTATTCAATCACTTTAATTACAATAAGCTTATTATTAGTTAACTGCAAAAAAAATAATGCTGATCTCCCAACAGAATGTAATATTAATGACAGTAGTAATGCTAGCGTAACAAGAGTCTCATACGGGAGTGAATCTAGGCAAAATTATGAGCTATACTTACCAAACAATCACAATACCAATACACCTGTCATTATTTTAGTGCATGGTGGCGCTTGGATTCTTGGTCCTAAACCAATGGATACTGTTAAATTGTTTACTTCTGATTTAGGTTGGAATTTAGTCAATCCTCTTTTAAATCAAGGATATGGAGTTGCTGTCGCAAAATATAGGCTTGCATGTTACAATACAGTTTCCGCAAACTACACTAATGATCCTATGTTCTACATGAAAGATCAATTAGCAGATATTCAATCCATTATTGATCAATTAAAAATAGATGCCGGATCTCTTAGCTATTCAAATCAAACTTATGGATTAATTGGAGAAAGTGCCGGAGCACATATATCATTGTTATATGCTTTAAGCAATCAATCTGATCCTGCTCTAAAAACGGTTCTTTCTTTTTATTCTCCTGCTAGTTTAGACGAGCAAACGTTTAAAAATAATATGTCTAGCTTCCCTTTTAACAATATTCCTGTTGATTTAGGGTATGGTTTTGGTGCTAGAAAAGCTGCCAACTCATGTAATCTAGTTACCACAGGTACTGCTAATTTATTCTTTGCCACTAAATCTCTTTGTGGTTATAACATGTCTGTTTCATCTACTACACCAAGTCAATATATTGATACATTAAATCCTGCGTACCCAAATAATATAGCTCGTTCTTTGCCAACTTTTGTTATGCACGGAGCTGTTGATGCATTAGTACCTGAACACCATGCAGATTCAATTATACATGCTATTACGACTAAATTTAACACCACTCCTGCTCCATTAAACGATTTTACGAGCATCCATAAAATGAAAAAGTACAGCAACTGTAATCATGGTTGGGGAGGCGGTTCCTGTAATAGAAATGAGGTAATTAATGATGTAATTAGCTGGCTTAGTAATCATTTATAGCAAAGCTAATCTATTAGTAATTTCTTTTTGTTTGAAATTCACTTATTAAATTATCTTCTTTCTTAAACTTGGTCCAATATTTTTGATGTAAATTCTCTTCATTCATAAATGACACAATATCCATAAAGCTATTTATTATAGCCTGAGGCAAATCAATAGTTGACTGAATAAAAACATGGTAGTTTTCTTTTATTTTTCTCTTTTTCTCTTCAGAGAGAATTTTAATGTTAAAATGATAGGGTCTTTCCAAGATATTTATGTAGAAATTTTCCGGAGTTATAATATCTAATTCTAGTAATAGTAAATAAAAAGCCGGTAGTTGTTTTATATTATATACAGAGATAGTTGGAGAAACTTTAAAAACAATATTCTTTAATTTTTTTATTCCTTCTCTATTCTTTAAAAAGAGCTCCCAACTGAATCCATCTCTAATCATTTGACCGTTAATATGGCTATCATCTACACTAGCCATTATTTCTACATGCTTAAATCGGCTCCAAAGCTCAATTATATTCCATTTTTTAAATATTAGTTTAGAAAAATTAGTATTATATCTTAAATGAATATTTGTAGCATTATGCTTTAGTAAATATTCTAGCAACAAATAATGTTCTTCAGTAACTAATGGCTCACCACCAGCAAAATATATTTCTTTGGCTTTTAGTAATGCTTCCCCAGTTTTTTCAATAAAATCGTTAAAGTCATTAATGTTATTAATAATGGCTTTGTCAGAAACGTTTCTTCCTAATTTCTTAGCGTCATCAAACCATTTTGAACTAGCTCCATGCCAACAGGTACGGCATTTAAAGTTACATACATTAGAAAATCGTATATCAAAATAAATTGGTGCTTGTATTTGATTTATGTTAATATTTGGAAACTTTTCATGAGTTTCTAATCGAATACTTTTGGCTCCAGCTTTTTCTCTGTTTATACAAACAGAACATCTATTATCGGGAATACCTTTTTTAAATTTTTCTCTGAGATTATTTATAGGTTCTCCATTCCAAATTTTCTCTAGGGATTGATTGTTGATATTACCATAATTAATATTAGCAACACAACAAGCTTTAACATATCCGTTATTTCCTGCATGAAAATGAATCCAAGGCATTAAACAATATGGTGTTGTAGAAGCTATTTTCTTTTGCCTTTTTTCTTCTTGATCTTCTTATCAATTTCCTGTATTTGCCCCATCAATTCTTTGATGCTTAAATGGGTGTCTTCAGAAAAATCGATAGTTTCTTGATACTCCCATTTTTCCATTTTAATGGTGGTTATTTCTTTCCCTAAAAAGTCTTCTATTTCCTTTAGCATTGGTTTTTCATTTTTACTAACAAAGGAAATAGCTTTTCCTTTTCTTCTACCTCTACCAGTTCGCCCTACTCTATGCACATAGTTTTCTGCAACATCTGGCAGGTCATAATTAACAACAAACTCTACATCAGGAATATCAATCCCTCTGGCTGTAACATCAGTAGCGATAAGCACTTTAAAGAATCCTTTTCTAAAAGCATTTAACACATCAAAACGATCTTTTTGATCTTTTTCTCCATGAATAGTAATAGACTCAATATTCAAACGATCCATAGCTTTTGATACACGTTCTGCTCTAACCCTTGTTCTTACAAATACTAAAACTTTTTTCTCAGGATTTTCTTTTATAACTCGCTCTAAAAAGAAACGTTTGTCTTCCATTTTAACATGACACATAGAATGTTCTACGTTTTTGGAAACAGGATCCTTAGGAGATATTTGAATTCGAATGGCATTCTTTTTAACTAAAGAATAAGCTAATTTCTTAATCTCTTTGTTAATAGTAGCAGAAAAAAACAGAGTTTGCCTGTGTTCGGGTAACAATTTAATTAAATCACGTATATCATCTATAAAACCTAAATCTAGCATGTGATCTGCCTCATCTAATACCAGGGTATCAATTTTTTTAAGCTTTACATATCCTTGATGAACCAAATCGAATGTTCTACCTGGTGTTGCTATTAAAATATCAGCACCTTTTAATAATCTTTTTATTTGCGGATCTTGGTCTACTCCACCAAAAATACAAACCGTTTTAACTTTAGTCTTTGCAGATAAATCATTGAACACTTTGGTTAATTGAATAGCTAATTCTCTAGTAGGAACCATGATAATGGTTCTTAAAAATTTAGTTTCTCCTTTTTTATGACGCTCATGTAGTCTATTTACAATTGGAATACCAAAAGCAGCTGTTTTACCAGTGCCGGTTTGCGCAATTGCCAATAAATCTTCACCTCTAAGAATTGGGTAAATCGATTTATACTGAATATCCGTAGGCTTTTTAAAGCCCATTCTATTCAGGTTATTCTTTATTTCATCAGAGAAATGATATTCTGTAAATTTCATTGTAATTAAAAATTACTACTTAATGTGCCCAGAGAGGGACTC
>JAHDBM010000008.1:34998-79300 GCA_020630395.1 Flavobacteriales bacterium | reverse complement strand
GGTCTACTGTAATATAAATCACAGCTGTATCACAGTAAACTGGTTGACCTGTATCGCATACTGCATACGTGATGCTGTCTACACCAAAGAAATTACTATCGGGATCGTAAGTAATTTCTCCAGTTACTGGATCTATTGTAACCGTTCCATTACTTGGACTACCTCCTGCAACTGTATCAACAGATGTAGAGTCTATTTGCTCAACATCAATATCATTTACTAATGGATCGATTACTACTGTCGTATCTTCTCCTGTTACCACTGTATCATTTGATGCTATAATAGGATCGTTTACTGGATTAACCGTTATGTAAATAACTGCTGTATCACACAACACAGGTAATCCAGTATCACATACCGCATAGGTAATACTATCTACCCCAAAGAAATTAGTATTTGGAGTATAAGTTACTTCTCCAGTTACTGGATCGATTGTAACTGTTCCATTTGCTGGACTTCCGCCAGCTACAGTATCAACAGATGTAGAATCTATTTGTTCCACATCAATATCATTAACTAATGGATCAATTACTAAAGGAATATCTTCATTCGTAACAGTTGTATCATTAGTTGCTATAATTGGATCATTTACTGGTTCTACTGTAATATAAATAACGGCTGTGTCACATACTACTGGAATTCCTGTGTCACAAACTGCATACGTAATACTGTCAATTCCAAAGAAGTTTGTATCTGGATCATACGTAATCTCCCCTGTTACTGGATCGATACTTACTGTTCCATTAGTTGGTCCGCCTCCTACTATCGTATCTACTGAAGTTGAATCAATAATAGAAGTAGAACTCGTATCATTATTGATTACATTTATCACTACAGTTGTATCTTCTCCTGTAGTTACACTATCATCTAATGCTATTAGTTCTGCACATCCATTGTAGATACTGTCTTGGAATGCTGGTGTTCCACCTCCATTATCTTGTATCGTATATGTTGGTACTCCATTATCAATTACTGTTTCTAGTGTGTCTGAATAACCATTTGCTCCATATGGACCAGCTACTGTATCTACTCCTTTATCAGCTACACCATGACCAGCCTCTGTTGCATCAGGACAGCCATCTCCATCACTATCTGTATCTAAATAATCTGGAACTCCATCTCCATCATGATCTAATGGAATACAATCTACAGATATTTTAACTCTACCTACATTTTGAGTGTTTCCAATAGAATTAAATCGAATTATCATTCTTTTTACCTCTTTAGCTTGAATATTCCATCTAGAGTCAGCTACAGAAACGTTTCCTTCAGATGAAGTCGCAAAGTTTGGTGTAAACTGTACTATATTAGTACCACTACCTGTTACATCTTTTAATTCTGGTCTATTGATAACTAATGGCGCATCTGTTGTAGCATTTATTACCGGGTTATCAACTACCATTTCTCCTCCAAATGTTTGTATTGTCCATCTTTCATTATCTTCAAAAGCTCCTGCCTTTTCAGCATGTGATAACATAATATCAGTTGGATAATCAAAAACAATTTCATATTCTGACACTCCTGTATCAGCTTGATTAGCCAACCTTAAATCACCATTAGCTCTTCCTTCAGGTCTTATAAGAACGTTACTTGAATAATTCACAGTCGTATCTATATCAAAATCCATTGAGGCTAAATCTGATGCAGTAATTATTCTCTGTGTTAACCCTTTTGATGCATTAGTAATTCCACTTAAATCTAAAGGAACAAAACCTCCACATAATCTTTCATCCGTATCTATAATACCATCATTATCATCATCAATATCAATATTATCTGCTATTCCATCATTATCACAATCTGGAAATGCTAATGTTACTGGAACTAATGCTGTGTTTACACAACTCATCACATTAGAGTCTCTAACATAAACTGTATAGGAACCTCCTGTTAAATCATTTATAGTATCATTATACCATGGGCCATTTTGAGAAGTAGCATACTCATATACCCCACTTCCGCCTGAACCTTGAGGAACTATATAACCTAACTGCATACATATTTCATCTTGTTGGTTAGCTATTGTTACTGTAGGTGGTATACCAGTAACCGTAATTTCTACAGTATCTCTACTTGGCGGACATGGGTTATTCTCAATTGTCCATACAAATTCATAAGTACCTACTATTAAATTAGTAGCTGAAGATATAGGACTTGTAAAATCACTAAAAATTGCACTATTAGGACCACTTGCTTGACTCCAACCTCCTGTACCTTCTGTAGGTGTATTTGCTGATAAATTTGTAAAAGTAGCACATAGGTTTGGTTGATCTGCTCCTGCATTTGATGCTGTAGGATCTGCAGTTATAATAACTTCGATAGAATCTTTTACAGAACATGTTCCTCCATCTGTTATCGTATAAACTAATACAGAAGTATCACTTTGAGTAAAACCTGTTACGGTTGCGGTATCACTTCCACTTACTCCATTAGGATTAAATGATAAAACATCATTACCTGTGCTTTGCGTCCATGTACCTGGAAAACCAGCAATACTATCTGCGCGTAATTTAATACCTCCTGGTATACTAGACAAACATTCTTGCCTATCAAAGCCTGCTGTTGATAATAAAACTGTTATATTATCTATTGTATCTCTATATGATTGACAAACACCATTACTAACTGACCAAACAAATGCATACGTACCTCCTCCTATGAAATTGACAGTTGTTGTAGGACTATTTGCATTCGAAAAAGTTGGTGTAGGTACATTTAATGGTCTATTCAATATCGACCATATACCTGTTCCTGAAGTTGGTACACTCCCTTGCATAGTGTATGTATTAACACCACACAAAGTTGTATCAGGCCCTGCAGTTGGAACTGCTGGTTGACGATAATTTCTAATAATAACTTCATCATAACTAGAACATGTTGCATTTGCTGAATCATTAAATACAGTCCACCTTAGTACATATGAGTTAACTGATGATACGAATGTTAATCCACTTATTGTTGTTTTAGGGTCTGTACTATCTGCAAACACCACTGTTGATGGCCCACTAATTTGAGTCCAAGCACCTCTTCCCTTTACTACAGTATCAGCATCTAATGTAGTGTTAGTTGCTTGACAAAGATCTTGGTCTAAACCTGCATCTACATTTGTTGGAACTTCAAATACCTCTATGGTATCAGTTGCATTTGTAAAACAATTACCATTATCAACTTCCCATTGGAAAACCCATGGTTCAATAGGCATATCATCTGTTTGATATAAACCTGTTGCAAACGTACTATTTATTGTAGGGTCATCAATATTAGGAGTAGCTGTTGATCCTGATGGACCACTTAACACCCGCCATTGTCCACTTGTTATTGTTGGAGCTTCTGTGTTACCTCCATTTAAGTATACCGTATCTCCTAAACAGGTCATAGCTGGCGCTACACTTACTGTGGCTACATTAGTATTTGGGTTAACATCTACTAAGGTATTACCTGTAGCACTTGGACAACCTCCAAACGTTACGTCTACTTGGTAATTACCTGAGTCGGCAATTGAGACACTTGGAATTATATAAGTTGTCGAATCTTGACCAGGTATAAGCACTCCATCTTTATACCAAACATAAGTGGCTCCTGCTGGTTTTAAATTTGGAATTACATCTATTCGAGCTTGTGAACCTATACATGCTGCTGAATTTGTTGCAAAAATAGGTGGTAATAGCGTTCCTGTTGTAACAGACTGTAAAACACTGTTTAGGCAAGTATCTTGTACTTCTATATCGTAACTGCCTTGTGGCATGTTAACAAATGTGCTACTATCTTGCCATGGACTCCATGGTCCAGCACCTGAACCTGCATCTGAAGTTCTTATTCTATATTGAAAAGATGGGTTTCCTTGGCTAACATTTACATAAATATTACCATCTGTTGCCGGGGGACAAACAGGATCGTATGCAATGTTTGAAATTACTGGAGTTTGATATACCGGAATTGTGAAAGTAACTTTTGCATAGCAACCAACAGTTATGGATGATTGAGAATTTGATCCTGGAGTGTAATATGCTGTATAGGTTCTTCCTGGTATAAAATTTCCAAATGTCACATTTAAGTTTGTTCCCTCTGTATAGCCTGGAGAAGGCCAGCCAGAGTTTACAACAGCATCACTTAAAGGAAGTACTGTACCATCTGGGTGAATACCTTCGTGAACTCTAAATATGGTTGCATTACCATTAGTCCCATATGTACCTGTCCAATTTTTTGTTGTCGTAAATGTTGCTTGAGCAGCTCCATTACAATAAGTTTGTACATCTACATTTAAATCCAAATAATAATCTGGGATAAAAAAGGTATCTTTCACTACTGTACCCGTACATGAACCTGTTCTTATTACTTCATAAGTCTTATTAACATCAAAACTAAAAGCATCATAACTACCATTTCCATAGTTAGTCATATTAAACGGACCATTATTATCAGTAAGATTATAAATAGTAGTAACATAAGATTCCATATTTCCTGGATCGTCACTCTGATAAAGTAATACTGTTTCTACTCCTCCTCTGCAATTTTCATTATTCATTACTAAACTGGAATAAGCCACAACAGTATCTTGAATTCCTAAAGGATGTATAGTGTCTTGTATTTTTTGTCCGCATGCATCTGAAAGTTCAATTACGTATGTTTGAGTTGGATCAAAAACAGTACCAAGATTAGTAACTCCTGCTCTCCATGCACCTACCCCATGAGTTGTTCCTGAAGTTGTAATATTAACCAATGGTGTCCCTGACACTACCTTATAAGTGTACTCAGGTGTTCCTTTAGGCATAGCTGGTGTACCAGTAATCGTTATTCCTGTTACTGTAGTATAAAACGTATAGTTCGGGTCTACCCCATGTAATGAATTTGCAGGTTCTCTAGGTGTTACATACCAATCATTTCGAATGTTATCTAATCCTAAACCACAATTATCGTTTCCTCTTAATAATCTTGTTGTTAATGGTAATATTGGGCCTCCGCTAAATGTCATTACTATTGAGTCTCCACATTGATCTGTAACTGTATAAGTATATATTCCATTTCTTGGAACATTATCAAATGTAGGTGACGATTGATTTAAAGCAATAAATCCATTTGTTCCAGTTAAACTATAACTGTAAGGAGGAATTCCTCCTCTAGGAACAACTCCATCTACTGAAGTATCTCTTAATGATGGCCATGGTTGTGAAGATGTCATTTGATTTGAATATGGTGCTGTTGATGGATAAGAATAAAAAACAGCTACTTTTCCAAATGAACAATCATACGGTATTATCCATGGGCTTTGTGTATTTTGATAACCATTATATCTCCCTACTCCATACTCAAACTTTCCAGGGCCGGATATCGTTTGTCCAAATAAGGATCTTGTTTCCCCACAAGAATCTTGTGCTTGAATTACATAAGTTCCTTCTGGAAGATTAATGAAATCTCCTGTTGATTGCCATGCAGTAAAAGAGGCTGAATCTTGATGCTGAATTCTGTATTGGTATGGTGGACGGCCTAATGTATCTCTAAAATAAATAGCTCCTGTTCCAGGACATTGTACATCTATTATACTATCAACAATAATACTACTACTTTGATAATCTCCTGCAATTGTAAAATTGACTGTTGCTGTTGCAGCAACATCATCAATTACTTCGGCAGTATAATTTCCTGCTGGTAAAGACAGAAAAAATGAATTTGCACTTGGTAGAGTAGGAAAACCTCCTGGATAACCAGCTGGACCAGCTATTAATCTGTATTGATATGGGGTTGTTCCTCCTGTAGCTGTTACGTAAGAACGACCACTTGACGCACATCTAGATTCAAATACACTATCATTTACTAATGCTAGCTGTGATGATAGATTCTTGATGCCAAACAAACTAACAAACAACAAACACAATATTTTTTTAACCATTTTAATTTACTTTATGTAATAACCTACAATATTAACAATAATTAACTTAACCTTAAAAAAATCACAGCATATAATACTATTAAACACCTTTAAAAAACATTATTAAGACTACACTTTTACACATATATAGCTGTTGTTATTATTTTGGTCAACAACTAAATTTAATTGAAATAATGTAAGTTTTACTCAGCAAAAATATTAATCTGTAATTAAATATGGCAGACTATATGACTTAACCAACAAAATGACTCCTCAAGCAGTTACTTTTATATCTTAGCTTTATAAATTTATTGACTTGTTTGTATTAATCGTTTAAACAATAAACATAATTCACTTATTTTAATGAGAAGTAATCAATAACATCCAGTTCTTTTTCAATCAACTGTAATAAATCTAAAATGCATACCTCATCCCTAAATATATATTTCTTCCAAACACAGGTCCCCAAATTAAAGAAGCATCAAAATATTGACTAAACGGGTTTTCAGCATCTATAATAGCATTCTTCTGCCTAATATTAAACATGTTTTCAACTCCTATGTAAACATCTAGTTTACCCCAATTTTTTGTTAGTTGCGAATTAAACACCATATAAGATGGGCTACTATTATCGACCTGTAATTGACTAGGATTTTGAGCAGTAGATGGTAAACGCTTTTGACCAAACCAACTTCCAGTTGCATCTATATTCAAACCCTTAACTTCGTATCCTACATTAAAAAAAGCTCTATGCTTAGCCAATAATGGCCTATCAATTAGTCCTTCATTTTTAAAAGTAGTTTTTACATCAAAAAAACGATATGCCATGCGTATATCAAGATTATTAATAATTTCCATATCTAATTGAACTTGAAAACTATTTGAAAAGGATTCTCCATTTAAATTATAGAATCTAATTTCTCTTGGATTTTCATAATCCACTACTACCTGATTGGTAAACTCTGTTCGGTATACATCAACAGTAAATGTACCTTCTCTATCATCTGTTATATCGAAATAATGCGTATAACTTAATCCCGCATTCCATGCCACTTCTGGTTTTAATCCATAAGCGAAATTAGGTTGATTGGTATCGCCTTCAATAATAACCAATCTACTTGTAGTAAATAACTGAGTATTCTCTGCAAATATACTAGGTGTTCTTTGCCCCCTACCAATACTTAATCTTAATCCCGATTTCTCATTAAGATCATACTTCGCATGAAATCTTGGAGTATAAAACACTCCGTAAATTGAATTATAATCCACTCTACTTCCAACAACCATGGTTAAGTTTTGAATACTTGAAACCGTTAATTCACCAAAAACACCCGGTACAATTTCATTACGCTCGAATAATGTATTATTTACTCTCTCAAGTATTAAATCTTGATTATAACTAGCTCCAAATTGATATGAGCTCCCTTTTTTCTCTATTTCATTAGAAAAAATATAATTTGCATATAAATTGGTTTGCTTTCCAACATAACTATTTAGCCCATATCTAGAGTTTTCATCATAATAACTTGCTAGTAATTGCAGCCCCATACTTTTACCTGGACTATCTTTAAACACCCTGCCTATTTTTGCAAATCCTTTTACTCGTTTAATTTGATGATCCATACCCCATATTAAAGAAGTATCATCTTCATTATTATCCTTATAATTGAGTTGCCCGCCTGTATGTTCTTTCATATTTAAATCAACTCCAAATTGAGTTTCCCAACCTTTATCGTTATAACCTATCCATCCATTAGATAAAGCAACATTATTCCCTATTGGCATATCTAAAAAACCATCATTATTACGATCATTTCTAACGGCAACTCCACTTCCATGCACATGGACATAAGTACCCCAGTTATCATTAATTACTTTAGCAAACGACATATTCCCTTCAAGTCTCCCTCCTTCACTAGCATAAGCATTAACAGACATTCCATCTTCAAAGTCATCCTTTAATTGCACATTAATTTGCCCTGCTATACTCTCATAACCGTTAATAACCGAACCTGTGCCTTTGTTTAAAAAGATGTTTTTTATCCATGCCCCTGGAATAAACGTTAACCCTTGAATACTAGAAAGCCCTCTTACATCTGGTATATTTCCATTGGTAATTTGAATATTTGGGCCAGTTAACCCTAACATTTGAATTTGCTTAGCTCCTGTTACCGCATCATTATACACCACATCTACAGATGCATTGGTTTCGAAACTTTCGGATAGATTACAGCAAGCTGCTTTTTGCAATTCTTTTTCTCCAAGTCGTTCTATTTTAATTGAGTTAAATTTCAATATTGTAGTTGCTTCTTGTCTTTCAACTACAATAAATTCTTTTAATTTTTTATTATCACTCAACACAACTGAAATAACTTTTTCATCTTTGATTAATACTGTGTCCGAGATAAAACCAACATAACTTATAATAAGTGTTTTTTCTCCTGGATGTCTTTCAACACTAAATTCACCCTCAAGATTAGTTGTTAATCCTTCAGTTGTTTCTAACCAATAAACATTTGCCCCAAATAAAGGAACCTGCTTACCATCTTGCAATTCATATACTACTCCTGAAAGCTCTAATTCAATCTCTTCTTCCATCACCTCTTCTTCCTCTTCTCTGTATTTACAGCAATGATGGAGCGCATCATAAGCCTTTTGTGTTGCGGTATATTTTTCGGTATCATGACCAACTTTAACTATACTTTTCTCTATTTTTCGGACTGTTTTTTTATCACCTTCGTAGGTTATATCTATTTGATCCGTTTCTTCATCCCAAAAAGCAGTTATAGCTCCATTATTTATGGCTGCTTCTTCTATTCGCTCTTTGCACATTTCGCATTTGCCATATACCTTAAAAGAATGGCTAACCGTTTGTGCATGTATAAATGATATGCTAAAAAGCATCATTATACCTAATGTTAATGTATTATTCATGATTTTTATATGATTTAGCCTAAGAGGCCTGAGTTCAACTATTTTAGTTTACACGCATAGAACAATAAGCATACTAGACTGTACTATGATGTTTTAGTTTAAACTTTTAAATCATATTAGATAAGAAGACACCTGCTTATATACAGGCATATTGGCAAAATGAAGTATCCAATCATCTGGCTCATCAATTAACTCTTCTTTTTCAAAAGAATCAATATTTGATGTAAATAAATGATCATTAATAAGGTATATAGGAAGAAATTTTAATGCTATTAATTCTCCATTTTGAAGAAAATCATCTTCCAGGTAAACGCTTTCGGATGTACTAAGACAACAATCATCTTGAAGACTAGTAGAATTAATATCGCATGATGAAACTTTAGAACAACAAGATGTTTCTTCTACTTCATGATGCTCGCAAACTGTTTTTTCGCCTAATAAACTCCACCCCTCTAATTCACCAGCACAATAATGAAATTCTACAGTGAATCCAGCTGAAACAAAAAATATCCAGATACTAAGTAAACATGACAATATAGGCTTTAACATCTTCATCTATGTTAAATTAATAATTAATAGATAAAATATCCAATAAACACTATTTAATCTATGTTTTTTACACAAAATTACATTAAAAAGGGAAGCCTATACCAATATTAAATTGTGGTGAATACAAACTTGGAGCTCGTTCTGGATTAGAAAGGGTTTGAAGGTAACTTTCATATTCATCTTTTGGTTGAAAAAACCACCTTTCCCCTTTTATCAATGTGGGATTTTTAACTGGAAACCCTAAATCAAACCGGAGTAAAAAGAAATCTAAATCAATCCGAATTCCTACTCCTGCCCCAATGGCAATTTCAGATAAAAATGAATTTACTTTAAATTGACTTCCTGGTCTTAGACTATCCTCTTGCATTAACCATATATTACCTGCATCAACAAATAACGCTCCATCTAAAAAGCCTAGTAAATCGAATCGATACTCAACATTAGATTCTAATAAAATCTCCCCTATTTTATCAAAAACCAAAGTAGAATCTCTAAACGAACCCGGTCCCAAAGATCTAGCTTTCCATGCCCTAAGTTTATCAGTACCTCCTGCGAAAAAACTTTTAACAAAAGGTAAAGCATCTCTTGAATTTTTTAAAGGCACTCCGATTCCTCCATTTAATCTAAACACAAAACTGTTCTTGTCATTTAATTCATTATACATTCTAATATCATGAGCTGTTTTAACATATTGAGCAAACTGAACCCCAAACAAATCATAACTTTCAATAACGGTATCATTATTCTGTTTAAGCAAATCATATCCTGCTCTAAGCAAATTACCAGCTGCTTCAGCTGAACCTGAGTAATAAAATGAAGTCTTTTTATTCTTTTTCTTATCTAGCAACTCATTATAAACAAAGCGATATCTAGTAGCCGATATAATATTGCTTTGGAAACTAGCTGCTAATAATTTATCATTAATATTATTAATTCGATCAGTAAATTCTTGTGATTTATTTACTTCAATCGCACTAATAGCTATTGGCTCTAAAAGATGAGACACTTTTTTCTTAACATTCCAAGTATAACTATATATTAATTCTTGAATACCTCTTTCGTAATCTAATACATTTACATTTATTCTCCTTTGGTAATTTAATGATGCCGCTATTTTGGTTCTAGCATTTGATATAAAAGTATAACGGGAAGTATTAAAAAACAGTAGCTTTGGAAATGTTAAAGACATTTCAGGACCAAACTCAATTGTATTGAACGCACTAGATATATTAGAAAATGACTGGACATTAATTGGAGCATTACTATTATCTGGTGAATTATCATCTTCAATAACTAACGGCTGATACTCTAAAGCTCCATTAAATCCAAGTTTAAAAACTTCTGCTCCTCTAAATATGTTTTTATGATTATAAAAAGTACTCGACTCTACACCAAAATTACTACCTCCCGTATTTGTTAAATTTCCATCTACTCTAAGCTCTTGTTTCTTATTTTCTCTTAAAGTTACAGTAAGTTTTAAATTATAATCTCCTGTAGAATCAGGTTCAATTTTTATATCTATCGTCCTAAATAAACTAAATGATGTAAAATCTCTATACATTTGAGTTTTCTTCTTATTCTGAAATAAATCTCCAGGCTTTAAATGCATAGCTTTATGAAAAAGACGAAGTCTAATATCATTTTTACCTTGTATTCGATAATTAATTCCTTTAAAACTATAATTTAATACTTGAGGACTTGTTTCATCTTGTAAATAATTTAAATAAACTGAGCTTATATAATATTTCTCATGTTTTTTAGTAATTACTGAATCTCCTTTAGGTAACTTTTCTTTAGCTAAATTAATATTTAACACTATTTCAACATTTCTCCCTCCTACTGTGCTGTCAATTAAATATTTGATATAATTTTTGTTAAACCTATAATAACCATTATCCAATAAAACAGTAGTTATACGATCTCTTTCTTTATCTAAAACTGAAACATCAAAAATATCACCTTCGCGTACTAATTTATCTTCAAAATAAGGGATCAGCTCTTTTATTAGGTCAATATCTTTTGACTCATATTTAAAGCTCTTTATACGATAGGGATCTTTAGCTTTTACTCTATAATACACCTCTGCTCTTTTCTTCTTAAAAAATCCTTTTCTAATATAATGGATAGAATCGCTAACGGCATTATTAAAAAATCCCTTTTTAATTAAAAATACATTTAACTGTTTTGCAGTTCTATGAACTTCAGCCGTGTCTAAAATAACTGGTGGTTCACCAATAGTATATAATAGTTTTTCACCAAAAGTGGTTACATCACTAATATTCTTATATGATAACGTATCCTTTCCTCTTCGCAATCTTTTTTTGTTCTTTCGTGCTATTTTTTTGTTTTTTCGCTCTAGTTTTTTCTTTTTCTTTCTTTCTACTTTAGCTGAATCGGGAATATTATGAAGGAATAAATGAAATTTCAATATACCTAAAATCTTTTTGTTTGGTCTTTGCTTAATTACATTAGATAATTCATCTTCATCCAGTTCTTTAGAATCAACTTCAATATGATTTTTATCTAAAAGATATTGTCCTGTATCTAATTTACGGGTGTAACAGGAATAAAAGCTAACAAGAATCAACAAGAAACCTAACCACCTAAATGATTTAAAAGACTCGTAAGATGATGATTGTTGACTCACAATTTTATAGCTTTGCTAGTATATTTTTTACCTAGATGTCCGAAATTACAAAAAATGAAATTAAACTTATTCGTTCTCTTGCTCAAAAGAAGAACAGAAAAGAACATGGTTTATTTATTGTTGAAGGAGAAAAAAATGTACACGAACTATTACAATCTCACTTTAAAATCGAAAAACTATTTGCTTTACATGATGTTTTGATTGATAATTATGATGAGCTAATTAGAATATCAAAAAAAGAACTTTCACAAATAAGTCAGCTTAAATCACCTGATAAGGTTTTAGCTTTAGTAAAAATTCCCGAACCTAAACCTAATAATAACAAAACTGGATTAACTCTAGTACTTGATAACATAAATGACCCAGGCAATTTAGGTACCATCATTAGAACTGCAGATTGGTTTGGTGTACATACAATAATATGCTCTAACAATACAGTTGACTGCTACAACCCTAAAGTAGTACAATCAACAAAAGGGTCAATTTTTAATATTAATATCCAATACCTTAACATTGAAGAATGGATATTGAATTATCCTAATGAAATATATGCCGCATCTTTAAATGGCAAACCAATAAAAGAGGTTCAGTTTAATAAAAATGCATGTTTAATAATGGGTTCAGAGTCTCATGGCATTTCTCCTTCTCTTATTAAACTATTGAATTATGAATTAATGATTCCGAGAATAGGTAAAGCCGAATCTCTTAATGTTGGTATTGCAACTGGAATCTTTTTAAATGAAATGTGTAAATAATGGAAATCAAAGAAGCTCAAAAAACGGTAGATAATTGGATTAAAAAACATGGAGTTCGCTATTTTAATGAATTAACCAACATGGCTATTTTAACCGAAGAAGTTGGAGAAGTTGCTCGAATAATTGCTCGCCAATATGGAGAACAATCTTCAAAAAAAAGTGATAATAAAGAACTTTCTGATGAATTAGCAGATGTTTTATTTGTTGTTATATGCCTAGCTAACCAAACTGATATAGATTTAACAGACGCCCTTCAAAAAAATCTAGATAAAAAAACAAATCGAGATAGCGAAAGACACCATAACAATTCTAAATTAGCATAGTGAGAACTCTAATTATATTATTCGTTTTATTTCTTGCTTCATGTTCTAATAATAAGAAAGAGACAACTCATAATGAGAAAACATCTATCGATTTTTCTCCTATTGAAGATATTTTGAATCGCACAAATACTTCAACTAACATTAATCCTACACATACTCAAAGTGGATACACCTACTTTGGATCACAAATTATTGAACAAAATAAAGTAAAAGAAAGCTTTTTATACCTCAAAGGGAAAAACACAAACACTCTATATGCTGAATTAGCAAAATGGTTTAATAAGAACATGGGGACATCTAATGAACAACCTACCTTTAATTCTTGGCATAACGACTCAATAGAATATCTTTTGTATTTACAACCCGATAGTACTATATTCGTTAATAGCTATACTAAAAAATATCAATAAAAATGGCAAATACTTCAGATATCAAAAATGGATTATGTATTAAGTTTAAACATGACCTTTTTAAAATAGTAGAATTTCAACATGTTAAACCTGGTAAAGGACCTGCATTTGTAAGAACAAAATTAAGAAGTTTAACTACCGGCAAAATACTCGATAATACATTTTCTGCAGGACATAAAATTGACACAGTTAGAGTTGAAACCAGAAGTTACCAATTTTTATATAAAGACGATCAAGGGTTTCATTTTATGAATAACGAAACTTATGAGCAGGTTACATTACAACCTGAGTTTATTGATAATCCTCAATTTTTAACAGATGGTGATAATGCAACTATTGTATTTAATGCTGAAGATGAAACCCCATTAACTTGCGAATTAAAACCTACTATTGATACAGTGGTTACGTATACTGAACCAGGCATAAAAGGAGACACTGCTACAAACACTTTAAAACCTGCAACTATAGCAACTGGTGCAGAGATAAGAGTGCCTCTATTTATAAATATAGATGATAAAATACGGGTAGACACTCGAACTGGCGAATATAAAGAAAGAATCAAATAACAATATTAAGCTCGATTATTCGGGCTTTTTTTATGGCATGGCATTACCTAATCACATCAAACAAAAACTAACTAAAAGAACTCATGATAATTCCTTAAGGACATTATCTATAAATGAAGATTTAATTGATTTTTATTCAAATGATTATTTAGGCTTTGCTCGTTCAAATGACTTACACCAAAAAACATACGAATTAGTTAAACCTTTATCAATTAAAAACGGTTCAACTGGCTCTCGTTTAATATCTGGAAACTCAACTTTAGTCGAAAAAACTGAGAAAATAATTGCTGATTATCATGGCGCAGAAAAAGCACTTTTATTTGGGAGTGGCTATCAAGCAAACCTTGGGTTAATTTCTGCTATACCTCAACTAGGCGAAACAATACTATATGATGAATTAGCTCATGCATCTATAAGAGACGGAATAAGACTTAGCAATGCCAAAGCTTATAAATTTAAGCACAATGACTTAGCTAAACTTGAGCAACTATTAAAAAAATATAGCGGCACCAAATATGTGATAATTGAAGGTGTTTACAGTATGGATGGAGACCAACCTGATAAAAAAAGTATTGTTAAACTATGCGAAAAATATAAAGCTTTTTTAATAGTTGATGAAGCTCATAGTTTAGGTGTTGTAGGTAAAAACGGAAAAGGAGTCTTTAGTGATATAGAAAGTGATTTTTTATTAGCTAGAGTTTTTACCTATGGTAAATCACTTGGGTGTCATGGAGCTGTAGCATGTGGGAATAAAAAACTAATTAAATACCTTATTAATTATAGCAGAAGTTTTATTTATACTACAGCATTATCACCACATTCCATTGCTAATATAAAAGTAGCATACAAAAAACTTAGTTCTACTTCTAGAGTTAGTAAACTAAATGATAATATTGTTTTTTTTAATCATTTAATTAAACAACATAACTTATCTCACAAATTCATTAAATCAACAAGCGCCATACAATCACTTATTACTGAAGACAATGAACTTTCAGTATCTATTGTAAATCATCTTAATAAAAAAGGTTTTATAGTAAAAGCTATTCAATCTCCAACTGTACCTAAAGGAAAAGAGCGCATTAGAATTTCATTACATAGTTTCAATAAAAAATCTCAAATAGAATCTTTAATTCTCCATTTATTGGAGATTATTAGGCAATAACTAACGATATCTAATGTAAAACATTAATTACTCACAAGTAGTTAAAGGTAAAATGCAACTCAAATAAAGATCGTTTAGTTATAAGTTATTCACAAGTACTTTCACAAAACATAAGAATTAGTATTTTTATACATCAATAGCAAAAGATGTTTTTAGAGAATAAAGGAAATAGAGACGAACGAAGAGGCTGGATAGAGGTCGTTTGCGGGTCAATGTTTTCTGGAAAAACAGAAGAGCTGATTCGCAGAATGAAACGAGCTGAGTTTGCAAAACAAAAAGTAGAAATTTTTAAACCTGCTATTGATACCCGTTATGATGATGAAGATGTTGTAAGTCATAACGAAAATGCTATTCGTTCTACACCAGTTCCTGCAGCCTCTAATATATTACTATTAACAAATGATGTAGAAGTTGTTGGAATAGATGAAGCTCAATTTTTTGATAAAGAGCTTCCTTATGTATGCACCCAATTAGCAAGTAGAGGTATACGTGTTATTATAGCTGGTCTTGACATGGACTTTGCTGGAAAACCTTTTGGTATTATGCCCGACTTGATGGCTATTGCAGAATATGTCACTAAAGTTCACGCTATATGTGTGAGATGTGGAACATTGGCTCAGTTTTCTTATCGTAAAGTTGCCAGTAAAGATATTGTACTATTAGGCGAAGTAGATGAATACGAGCCTTTGTGTAGAAGATGCTATAATACAGCTTTAAAAGCTGATAATGAACATGTATAGCACTACCGATATAAAGAATTTGTGTAATGGAACTTTTTCTTCTTTCATAGAAGATGTTACTATCACAAATTATTCTTACGATAGTCGATCGTTAAAGAATGGAAAAAACACCCTATTTATCGCATTAAAAGGAGATAATAGAAACGGTCATGACTATGTTAATCAAGTAATTGCTGCTGGTGTAAAAACAATTTTAGTCGATCAAGACTTTAACACAGATAAAGCTAATATTATTAAAGTTGAGAACACCTTATCTGCCTTACAATTATTAGCAAAAAAACACAGAAGTAAATTTAACATTCCCGTTATAGGTATTACAGGTAGTCATGGTAAGACAATTGTAAAAGAATGGTTATATCAATTACTAAAAGATGATTATACTATTTGTAGAACTCCCAAGAGTTACAACTCTCAGCTTGGAGTTCCACTATCCATACTACAACTTAAAGAACATGATACACTAGGGATTTTTGAAGCAGGCATTTCCAAACCTAATGAAATGGAGAACTTATCTGCTATTATTAATCCAACTATCGGCTTATTTACTGGAATTGGAAGCGCTCATCAAATTAACTTTAATTCTCTTGATGAAAAAGAAGCAGAGAAAAAAAAGCTTTTTAATAACTCTGAGGTTACTATTACCAATAAAACTCCAAATTATTCTTTTGAAATCCCTTTTACCGATAAAGCTTCAATAGAAAATTGTTATTGTTGCATTAATACAATGATACATTTAGGTTATACTAATGAAGAAATCCAAAAACGCATCCATAACTTATCTCCAATCGCCTTAAGAATGGAAATGAAAGAAGGAAAAAACGACTGTATTATTCTTAATGATAGCTATAATGTTAGTTTGGCTTCCTTAGAGATAAGCCTTGAACACCTTAATGAGCAAGCAGGAAATAAAAAGAAATGTATCATTCTATCTGATATACCTAATTATAATTATAGTTCAGGATTATTAGAGAAGTTACTTGAAGAACAAAAAGTTGATGTTGTTGTTTCTATTGGTTCTAATGAGTTAAAAAACACATCATTTAACTATACTCACTTTGCTAATAAATTAGAAGCAATACATTATCTAGATACCAATCCACTATACCAATATGCAATCCTTATAAAAGGAGCTAGAGAATTTACATTAGAATCTATCACAAAAGAACTAGAGGAAAAGAAAAATCAAACTATCCTTACTATTAACTTAACTAAACTTGAGCGAAACCTAAAACATTACAAAAAAAAATTAAATCCCAGTACCAAATTAATGGTAATGGTAAAAGCTTTTTCTTATGGCACAGGTAGTGTAGAAATACCCAAAGCACTTCAACAACATGGAGTAGACTATCTTGGAGTCGCTTATGCTGATGAAGGAATTAAATTAAGAAAAAGTGGAATAACCACTCCCATAATGGTTATGAATCCTGAGCCTAATGCTTTTGCTGACATTATACATTACACCTTAGAACCCGAGATATATTCTTATGATTTATTAGACGACTTTATTGGCTCCTTAATTTTACTACAAAAAAAAGACTACCCTATTCATTTAAAAATCGATACAGGTATGAATAGATTAGGCTTTAAAGAACATGATATACCTGCTTTAGTAGACCTTATAAAAACTCAACCCGAAGTTCATGTAACCTCAATATTTTCACACTTATCCTCTGCAGATAGTGAGCTAGAAAACGAATTTACCAATAATCAGATCCATCTATTTGAGGAGATTAGTTTTCGTATAGAAACTGACCTAGGATACCAAATAGATAAACATATATTAAATACTGCTGGCATTGAAAAGTTTCCTAATGCTCAATTTGATATGGTAAGGCTTGGCATTGGGCTATACGGAATTAATGCAGCTAAAAATGAAGAAGAAATACAACCAATAGGTCAACTTACTTCTTCTATTATTCAAATTAAAGAAATTAAAAAAGGTAATTCTGTAGGTTATAGCAGAAGTTTTGTAGCGTCCAACAATATGACGATTGGCATTATACCAGTAGGCTATGCTGATGGTATTAAAAGAAGCCTTGGAAACGGAACCTTTGCTTTTTACCATAACAACATTCCCTGTACAATACTTGGTAATGTGTGTATGGATTTAACCATGATAGATTTATCTAACACAACCGCAAAAGTAGGAGACGAAATTGAAATATTTGGCTCTAACAATACCATAGAATTAATGGCAAAAAAAATGGACACTATACCTTATGAGGTATTAACGTCCATTTCTCAAAGAGTTAAAAGAATCTTTATTCGACAATAAGTTTTTTAGTTAAAACACCTTTATTAGTTTCAATAACTACAAAATAGATACCACTTTTTGATGGAGCATAAAAGCCATTATCTGTTTTAGTAAGTATTATTTCTTTTCCTGTTAGACTGTACAACTTAATATTATTAATAATTAAATAATTCTTAAAAATATCTATAGATATTTCTTGATTACCAACAGATAAACTAGGATAAAGTTTAACATGACTATTAGTTAAACGCTCTTCAATACCAACACTAGGTGGTTCACATTGAAAATCTCCTCCTGTTTTATAAAAAAAAGTAGAATCTCTAAAACAATAAAAATCATGTAAATAATACTCTGTTATCAACAAAGGATCACATGCTTGACTTGTTGTTAAAACAGAGTCTCTTCTTCCTGTCTCAGTTGGAAACAATGTATTAGGTCTAGAATTATATCTACTTTCAAATAATCCAAAACGTTCTACAAATTTACCTTCATAGAAATAACTGGCAGAGTCATAAATATTTAAAATTATATTCTTTATGGATATCCATCTGTAATTTTGTCCATTTAAAAAGACAGTGCCAATACTATCTACTATAACTCGGGTTGTATCATATGTGCAAGACAAACCATCATTACTTATATCTGTAATCCAGCTATCTCCCACATTTGCTCCAAAATTAAGTAATGTATAAAAATTGCCATTACTGTAATGAAAAACAGTATCACCATTAACATAGGTGTAATGAGAAGGTAATACATCTGTATGAAAATAAACATAACCTGAACCCGGACCTGTTTCTCGATACACATAACGCTTACCATCTATTTTTTGACAAGTCTTCCCTAAAACATTTTGGTTAGTATTATAATTCCATTCTACATAACCTTTCTCTGCTATATTAGTATAATTATAATACCACCTTGCATTTTGGTCTATCCATACGTTTTGAGATAAAAATGAGAAATAAAAAAAAGTAACAGATGTAATAAGTAATATTTTTTTCATAATAATAAAGGTTTTGGTTTGTTATTGATTACGTTAATTATGATGTTACTGTTCATAAAAAATTATTCATAAATATACACCTCTAGTATCCAATGAAATTTAAATTTATTTAACGATTCATTAGCAAGGTCTAATAAGATTATCCGTTATATTTGATGAGATGAATAAATTAAAAACCATATTAACACTATGTTTCTTGTTTGTTTCTTTACTTTCTTTTAGTCAAGAAGAAGATTCAACAGAAACAGTTAAATATGTTCAATTCTCAGGGGTTGTAGTTACGGGAAGTGAATTAGAACCCGTTCCTTTTGCTAACATTGTAGAAAAAAACTCATTTAGAGGAACCAGTTCCGATTATTTTGGATTCTTTTCTTTTGTAGCAAGACCGGGAGACACTATTATTTTCACTTCCATTGGATTTAAAAAATCGCAATATATTATCCCTGACAGCCTAGTTAGTGCTCGATACTCTTTAATTCATAAAATTGAAGAAGACACTATTTTATTAAAAGTCAAAACAGTTTATCCTTGGCCTTCTAAAGAACAGTTTAAAGAAGCTTTTTTAAGCCTAGATTTTAATGATGATCTAAAAAGAGCCCAAAACAATCTTGATCCAAAAGTTCTTGCTTTAAAGGAAAACGCTTATGAAACAAGTGGAGCCGTTAACTTTAAATGGCAAATGCAACAAGTGAGCTCTCAATTATATTATGCTGGTCAAGCTCCACCTAATCATTTATTAAATCCTTTAGCATGGGCAAAATTTATTAAGGCATGGAAAAACGGAGATTTTAAACGTAAGAAATAGAACCGTTAAGTAACTTTTTGCCTTATTATGTAATTTTATACATACTAGTGCGTTAAATCCTATCGCTAACCTATACTATTTTTATTTGCCTTAACAATACCTAATCTGTACTTTTGATTCCTATGCAAAAAGGTTTTCTTGTAATTTGTTTCATGTTTGCTGTATGTTTTCTTGGTGCCCAAGAAACTGCAACTATAACAGGTATATTAAAAGACAATTTAGGATTACCAATTGAAGATGCTGCTATTTATGTTCGTGACACCAAAAAAGGGGTGTTTAGTAATAAAAGGGGAGAGTTTTCTATAGAAATTCCTGCAAATGAAAATGTTCGTGTTCGTTTTTCTCATGTTATGTATAAAACGAAAAACGAAACCTACAACCTCAGTTCAAACGAGATCAAAAATGTAAATTTATATTTCTATTTTAGGTCTTTAAAAGGTTTTACAGTATCTGCTAGAAAAAAAGGAATTCTTGTAGATGATTTTGTAGTGATTGACGGTAATAAAATCGTATCTACCTCTGGAAATTTTGAAGATGTGATAAAAAGTGGTGGACTTGGAGTTTCATCTTCAAACGAATTATCATCTGGGTATAATGTTAGAGGTGGAAACTTCGAAGAAAACCTTATATACGTAAATGATATTGAGATATACCGTCCTTTTTTAGCTCGATCTGGACAACAAGAAGGACTTAGTTTTATAAATAGTAGCATGGTAGAATCGATACAGTTTTCTGCTGGAGGTTTTGCGGCTAGATATGGAGATAAACTTTCATCTGTATTAGATGTTAGGTATAAAAAGCCAAGTAGTTTTGGTGGGACTGCTGCTGTTAGTTTACTGGGAACTAATCTTCATTTAGAAGGAATCTCTGAAAATCAATTATGGACACATACTACAGGATTTAGATATCGTACAAATAGGTATTTACTAGGTGCATTAGACACAAAAGGTGACTATAAACCAACATTTGCCGATTTACAAACCTATATAACATACACTCCAAACGAAAACTGGGAACATTCTTTTTTAGGTAACTATGCACTAAACAGGTACAGAGTGGTTCCAGAAAACAGGGAAACTAGCTTTGGATCTATTAATCAAGCATTAAAATTTACTGTGTTTTTTGACGGACAAGAAATTACCGAATTTCAAACATTTACTGGTGCGTACACAGGGAAATACCAGCCAAATGATTCTACAACCTTAAAATTTATTGCATCAGCATTTAGAACACAACAAGAAGAAAATTTTGATATTGAAGGACAATACTTTTTAGATGAATTAGAACGTGATCCAGGCTCTGACAACTTTGGCAATGTTGCCTTTAATATTGGTATTGGCGGCTTTCTAAGACATGCGCGAAATGAATTAGATGCAACTGTTGTTTCACTTATTCACAAAGGAGACAAAAGAATAAGAAATCATAATATCGAATGGGGTGCAAGGGCTCAAAACGATATTATAAATGACAAACTAAAAGAATGGAATTTAACCGATTCAGCTGGATTTATAGCTGGTTCTCAAAATGACTCAGTTGGATATACTGATTCTGCTGCTCAACCCTATCAATTTCTTAATTTTGAAGAACTTCTTGTTGCTAAAAATCAAGTAAACACGCTTCGCTTTTCTGGATATCTTCAAAACACCTGGAACTTAAATAAACAAAAACCTATTTCATTTAAAGAAGAAAAACTAATTAAAGACTCTTTAGTAAAAAAAGATACTACCCTAAAAATTTATTCAGGTTTTAAAGTTACTGCTGGTGTTAGAAGTAATTACTGGAATTTCAACAACCAGTTAGTTATTAGTCCAAGAGCATCTTTAAGCTTTCGACCTGCTTGGCTATTCATTAATAAAAAAGGAGAATTAAAAAGAAGAAACATTTCCTTTAAATTAGCAACAGGAGTTTATCATCAACCTCCATTTTACAGAGAATATAGAAGGCTTGACGGATCAATAAATAGAGATATAAAAGCTCAAAGATCCATACATTTTGTAGCTGGAGGAGACTACATTTTCGACATGTGGAATAAACCATTCAAGTTTACTACTGAGGTATATTATAAAATGATGGATAATATTATCCCTTACAACATAGATAATGTTAGAATACGATATTTAGCCAATAATGATGCAAAAGCCTATGCACAAGGAATTGATTTAAAACTAAATGGAAAATTTATTGGAGACCTAGAATCTTGGGCTACCTTATCTGTTATGCAAACTAAAATCAACTTAGCAAATGATGTTTATTACACTTATTTAAATGCTTCTGGAGATACTATCATACCAGGATTTACTTTTGATAATGTTGCTGTCGATTCTATCCCATACAATCCTGGTTTTATCCCTAGACCTACCGATCAAAGGGTATCTTTTGGATTGTTTTTTCAAGATAAAATGCCAAGTGCATGGAATTCTAAGCAAACTAAATGGGACACGTTTAAAGTAAATATGAATATCATTTTTGCAACTGGTTTTAGCTATTTAAAGAAAACAGAACTTGCAAACCCTGCATACCAAGACAATAGCATTATACCAAGAACACCTAGGTATATTAGAGCTGACATTGGCTTTGTTAAAGATTTTATTTCTCAACAATATCCAGCAAAAAAAGGAACCTTTTTAGCTAATTTTAAAGAGCTTTCATTAAGCTTAGAAATCTTTAATTTATTAGGAATTGATAATACGGTTTCCTATAATTTCATCAAGGCAGCAAATGGTAGGGATTATGCTATTCCAAATAGACTTACCTCAAGAAGACTAAACCTTAAGCTAGTAGCTACATTTTAAATAGCGTAATTTCCTATTAAATAGCCACCCTTTCTCAAAATATTTTACTATTTTCGGGCGTGTTATAGGTTAATACAAAGTTTTTAACAAGAAAGAAATATGAGAAATATAATTATTCTAATCACTATTCTATTGTCAAGCACCCTAATTCTAGGGCAAAATAGCAAAGGAGATAATTTATTAAAAGGGGGGAAATACTTTGAAGCAATTGATGTTTTCAAAAAAGAATATACCAAAGCCAAAGGTGCTGCAAAAAAAGGAGAAGTAACTTATAAATTAGCTAAATGTTATGATAACATGGCGAATTATGAAGAAGCTAGAAAGTTTTATGAAAGAGCGTATAACTTAAAATATCATAAAACAGAACCTGATGTATTATTAGGGTTTGCACAAACAAAACTAAAACTTGGAGATTATAAAGGCGCAGCAGATTCTTTTGAAGAATTATTGAAAATTGATCCTACTAACAAACTTGGAAAAAAGGGATTGCAATCTACAAAAGACGTTAAAGCAATGCTTGCTGAACCAACTCGATACAAAGTAAAAAATCAAAGCGCTCTTAATACAGAAAGTTATGATTGGGCTTTAGCTCAATTTGACAAAAAAGGTGAGCAATATATTTTTAGTTCTTCTAGACAAGGTGCAATGGGAGCTGGAACTGATGCTATCATTGGCGAAAACTTCACTGATTTATTTGTGTCTAGAAGAGATAAAAACGGAAAATGGGGAGAACCTTCTCCTTTACCAGAGGGAATTAATACAGTAAATCACGAAGGTGCTGCTGTAATGAATAGCAAAGGCAACACTATTTATTTCACAAGATGCCCAATGGAAAAGAAACTAAATCTTGGGTGTGATATTTATGTTGCTCAACAGCAAGGACAAAATTGGAAACCAGCTACTCTAATACCATTAAAAGATAGTGTAATATATTCTGTAGGACACCCTGCGCTAAGCAGAAATGAAAAGGTTTTAATATTTTCATCAGATATGCCAGGAGGTGAAGGAGGAAAAGATTTATGGATGTCTACTTATGATAAAAGAGCTAAAGAATGGAGTAAACCTAAAAATTTAGGATTACAAATCAATACCCCAGGAAATGAAATGTTTCCATATTTATCTACTGATGGTAAATTATATTTCTCATCTGATGGACACGTAGGAATGGGAGCCTTAGATATTTTTGAGGCTAAATCTATTGGGGAAAACAAATGGGGAAAACCGAAAAACATGGGGTCTCCAATAAATTCTCACAAAGATGACTACGCATTTGTTTTTGAAAAAAGCAAAACAGATAAAGGATTCTTTACATCTAACAGAGAGGGTGGAAAAGGAAAGGATGACTTATACTCTTTTGAATTACCAGAAGATGAATTAAAACTTACAGTTAAAGTACTAGCTGCTTGTGACATTAAAAAAGATGCTGGTGAACCAGCTGTTGGGGCTAAGGTTACCCTAACTGGTAGTGATGGATCTTCAGTTACTGTTAAAACAGATGACAAAGGTATGTTTACATTTGATAAAAAAGGTGCTGGCCGTTATATCAAGAAAGATGTCAACTACACTATTGTAGTTGAAGGAGTTAACGCTTTAATAGGAAAAGATAAGCGATCTACGTTTGGAATTCAAGGTGCTAAAAACTTTTTCCATGACTTTAAAGTACAAAGAACTGATTGTGGAGAAATACCAATGCCAGAGGTTCGTTATATCTTAAATGATTCAGCATTTATTAATGATCCTACAATTTCATCTAATGACTCTATGATGTTCCTTTATAATATTATGGTTGAGAACCCTACTATCGTAGTAGAACTAGATGCTCATACCGATTGTAGAGGTAGTGACGAAAGTAACATGAAACTTTCAGCAGGTAGAGCAAACGAATGTGTTAGATTTTTAGTAAGCAAGGGTATTGATAGAGAACGATTAGTTGGTAAAGGATATGGTGAAACAACACCTAGAGTATTACCAAACGGGCAAGTATTAACGTGTGATTACATTACACCTATGAAAACTACTAACCCTTCTGAATACGAAAGATTACATACATTAAACAGACGTACTACTTTTAAGGTTTTAAGATCAGATTATAAGCCAAAAAACAAGTAGCTATATTATTTATATCAAAAGGGCATTCTTAATTAAGGATGTCCTTTTCTTATATATAACTTTTTAATAATACCAATGGCAGATATAACATATAATAAAAGAGGAGTTTCAGCATCTAAAGAAGATGTTCATAATGCAATAAAGAACATTGATAAAGGGTTGTTCCCAAATGCTTTTTGCAAAGTAGTTCCTGATCATTTAACAAATGATGAAGATTATTGTATTGTGATGCATGCAGATGGTGCAGGCACAAAATCATCTTTAGCTTATTTATACTGGAAAGAAACAGGTGATGTATCCGTTTGGAAAGGTATTGCCCAAGATGCCCTTATCATGAACATTGATGACTTATTATGTGTTGGAATAACAGATAATATTATGCTATCATCAACAATTGGAAGAAATAAAAATCTAATAACTGGAGAGGTACTTTCTACCATTATTAATGGAACAGAAGAATTATTAGCTTCATTAAAAAAGTGGGGTGTAAACATTCATTCTACCGGAGGAGAAACAGCTGATGTTGGTGATTTAGTTAGAACAATTATTGTAGATTCTACGGTTACTGCTAGAGCTAAAAGAAGTGATATTATTGAAAACAATATACAATCAGGACAAGTAATTGTTGGTTTATCATCATCTGGACAAGCTACTTATGAAACTGAATATAACGGAGGAATGGGAAGTAATGGGTTAACATCTGCAAGACATGATGTTTTTGCTAAGTATATTGCTGATAAATACCCCGAGAGTTTTGATCCACAAGTCCCTAATGAATATGTATATATTGGTAGTAAAAAACTAACTGACTCTACAAATAGTCCATTAGATGCTGGTAAATTAGTATTATCCCCTACAAGAACTTATGCTCCAATTATAAAAGAAATACTAGATCAATACAGAGACCTAATTGGGGGTATGATTCATTGCAGTGGTGGAGCACAAACAAAAGTCCTACACTTTTGTGACAATGTTCATGTAGTAAAAGATAACATGTTTACATTACCTCCATTATTTAAACTTATACAACAAGAATCAGGCACTAGCTGGGAAGAAATGTATAAGGTATTTAATATGGGCCATAGAATGGAGTTGTATGTACCTGAAGATATAGCACAAGATATCATCAACATATCAACTAAATTTAATGTTGATGCTCAAATTATAGGTAGAGTTGAATCTACTAATAGTGACATGAATGGTTGCTCGAAAAAACTTACCATTAAATCTGAATACGGAACATTTACGTATAACTAATCAGGTTTAGTAATAATAACACAAGACTATGGGAAATTTAGTAAGCAAACTAGAATTAATTAAAGAAAGATGGGAAGAGGTTGGCAAAAAAATTGTTGACCCTGAGATTATTTCTAACATGAAAGAATATGTTAAGTTAAACAAAGAGTATAAAGATTTAGAACCTGTTGTACAAGCTTTAGCCAAATACAAGAATTTAACTTCAAATATAGAATCCAATAAAGAAATTCTTAAAACAGAAACTGACCCTGATTTTGTTGAAATGGCAAAAGAAGAACTTGCAGAAAATGAAAAGGAACTTGAAGTACTAAATGAGGAAATCAAAATATTACTTATACCTAAAGATCCTGAAGATGAAAAAAATGCTTTAGTAGAGATTAGAGGTGGTGCAGGTGGTGATGAAGCCAGTATTTTTGCAGGAGATTTATTTAGAATGTATTCTAAGTATGCCTCTAGTAAAGGCTGGAAAATCGCAGTTGTAGATGAACATGAAGGTACTAATGGAGGGTTTAAAGAAATTGTTTTTGAAATTAACGGAGACAATGTATATGGAACCATGAAATACGAAGCAGGTGTTCATAGGGTACAAAGAGTACCACAAACCGAAACACAAGGAAGAGTACATACCTCTGCTGCATCTGTAATGGTTTTCCCTGAGGCTGAAGAATTTGATGTAGAAATAAAAGACAGTGACTTAAGAGTAGATTCATATTGTTCTTCTGGACCGGGTGGACAATCTGTAAACACTACCTACTCTGCTATTCGATTAACGCATATCCCAACTGGTATTGTTGCACAATGTCAAGATCAAAAATCGAAGCTTAAAAATCATGATAAAGCTCTTCAAGTATTACGTTCAAGAATTTATGAAGCTGAGTTAGCAAAAAAGAATGCTGCTGATGCAGAGAAAAGAAAATCCATGGTAAGTTCTTCTGATCGTTCAGCTAAAATTAGAACTTATAATTACCCACAAGGAAGAGTTACCGATCACAGAATTAACCTAACACTTTATGATTTACCTAATATCATTAATGGTGATATAGCAAAAATTACTGAAGCCTTACAAACGGTTGTGAATGCAGAAAAAATGCAAGAAGGAGCAATTGCTTAATCCCAACTTTTAAGTTCATTTAAAATATTCTTAGCATCCTTACTTTTAGGATGCTTTGTTTTTGTTAACCTTTTCAAATTTCGTTTGGTTTGGTCTATTTTATTCATTAACATATAAGTTAACGCCTTATACCAAACCACATCATGATTACTAGAATCATAAGATTGTGCTTTATTAAAATTGGCAAGTGCTTTTTGTGGTTCTTTTACACTTTTAGATAAATATGCTAAGCCTAAATAAACATGAGCATCATGTAAATGATAATCATCTACATCATTTTTAACTTTAGGAATTTCATCATTTAAATGTTCAATAACTTCATCAAAATTACCCGAATCGAAGCTCACCAATCCCTTTTTAAAGGGATGATTGACATCATGATACATTTGAGGAACATGTTTAATCGTTTTAAAATGCTCGGCAAACAACTCTTCATGGGCTCCTACAGTAAATTGTTTTAATACAATTGGCAAACCTATTATTAATGCAATTGCAGCAGCAGCTAGCCAATATTTTAAATTTACGCTTGCTCCTTTTTTAGTTCTACTAATATCATCTAATTTATTTTTAAGCTTTATTCTACCATAAGCCTCAATAGTCTTTTCAGATACTTGTTCAAGTAACTCATTATTAACAGCTAGTTCTTTTTGAAATGCATTCATTTCAGCATCTGTTAATTTTTTATTGATAAAATCTACTATATGTTGTTCAGTATATTTCATAGCCTACAATTCATTATGAAGCCATTATGTGACTTTCTTTTTGATGATTAACAACTATTCTTTTAAAATAATTTAAACATTTTGCCTTCTTGTTTCTTGCAATTTGCTCATTCTTAAACCCCATCATCTCTGCAATTTCTTTCATAGAGTATTTTTGATAAACTGAATAAACAAGTACTTCCTTACAATCTGGCTTTAATTGATTCATAAGAGAGACTACCCATTTTTTTCGTTCAGCATTAGCATCATAATTATCTATTTTAATTTCATAAGATAATTCAGCAGCTTGACTAAATTCATTCGAAGAAACTGTTTTTCCATTTTCTTTCAATTGATTGTACCATTGGTTTTTAGCTACAGAAAATAGAAACGTACTTAGTTTAGCTTTCAACTCAAATCCACCTTTTTTAATTCGCTCATACAACACAATAATAGCAGTTTGCAATACTTCTTTTGCCTCTTCTTCACCTCCATTGTTTTTAGATACTAATGATAAAATAGGACGAAAATTATCTTTATACAATTGACTTAGGCACTCATCTTCCTTTACAGTTGATTGCTCAATCGCTTCAATTATAGCTATATCGCTTATTCTATTAAATGATTTTAATAACCCCATACCTTCTTAATAATAACTATTATATTATGTAACCACTAATATAAATAAATTGTTTGCTAATGCTTTTTTAGGTTAGTTGAAACTTAATTTATATAGTGACTTCTAAATCATTTAATAAAATTTAACAAAATATTTATTGAATGGAAACCTCAAGATTTACAAGGTTTTTAAAAAGAAATAAAAAAACTAACACATAATTTGTTGTAAACAACTATTGTTTTTTTCTAATTAATCCTTTGGAAATAAAAATACTTTTACATTACTTTGTTTAAGTATTTTGAATTAAAGTTTAAACAAAAAAATAATAATTATGAAACTAAATCTTACGAAGAAGAGCCTACTAGTAGGTGCTTTAGTAACAAGCAGTATTTCTTTTAATGGTTTTGGCCAAGCAAGAGTACAAGCTATTCACAATTCTCCTGATGTGGCTACTGATACAGTAGATGTGTGGGCAACATCCGGAGCATCATCATCTTTACTTATTGATGATTTTGCCTTTAGAAACGCAACACCATTTATTAATGTAACGCCTGGAGTTCCTATTACACTAAGCTTCGCTCCAAAAAACAGCACAGCTATCACTGATACTATTGCTGGATTATCAACAACAGTTACGCTAACTAATGGAGCTACATACATTATTGTTGCAAATGGAACTGTTAGTTCAGGTTATACTCCTGCACAACCGTTTGCATTAAATATATACAACATGGGTAGAGAAGTAGCTAATAACACAGGTGAAACAGATGTATTAGTACACCATGGATCTACTGATGCACCAATTGTTGATGTTGATGAAAGAACAGCTGGTAATTTAGTTGATGATGCTGCCTATGGAGATTTTGCTGGATATTTATCATTACCTACTGCAGATTATACTTTGGATGTTAAAGATCAAACGGGTTCTGTAGTTGTTGCTTCATATGGAGCACCTCTAGCAACTTTAGGGCTTGCTGATTCAGCTTTAACAGTTGTTGCTTCAGGATTTTTAGATCCTTCGGCTAATAATAACGGGCCTTCATTCGGTTTATGGGTAGCGCTACCAGAAGGAGGTGAGCTAGTTCCTCTTCCTGTTGTTACAGGACCTACTGCTAGAATTCAAGTTATTCATAACTCTGCTGATTTAGCTGCTGATTCTGTTGATGTATACCTTAACGGAAGCCTATTATTAGATAACTTCGCATTTAGAACTGCAACCCCATTTATTGATGCTCCTGCATTAACAAACATCCAAATTGGTGTTGCTGGCAAAAACAGTACTTCTGTTAATGATACTATCCCTGGTGCAGTTTTCAACTACAACTTAGCTCAAGATTCTACTTACATTCTTGTTGCTGATGGTATTGTTAGCCCAACTGGATATGCTCCAGCACAACCCTTTACATTAAACGTTTATGGTTCTGGTAGAGAAGTTTCGAGTACAATTGGTAATACAGATGTTTTAGTACACCATGGTTCTACTGATGCACCTACTGTTGATGTTGATGAAAGAACTGCTGGTAATTTAGTTGATGATGCTTCTTATGGAGATTTTGCTGGATATTTATCATTACCAACTGCTGATTACACTTTAGACGTTAAAGATCAAACAGGATCTGTTGTTGTTGCATCTTACGGAGCACCTTTATCAACTTTAGGCCTTACTGATTCTGCTATTACTGTTATTGCATCTGGATTTTTAGATCCTTCTGTAAACTCTAATGGAGAAGCGTTTGGTTTATTTGTTGCTCTACCTGAAGGTGGAAATTTAATTCCATTACCATCAGTTGCAGGTCCTACTGCTAGAGTTCAAGTTATACACAATTCAGCTGATTTAGCTGCTGATTCTGTTGATGTATACCTTAACGGAAGCCTATTATTAGATAACTTCGCATTTAGAACTGCAACCCCATTTATTGATGCTCCTGCATTAACAAACATCCAAATTGGTGTTGCTGGCAAAAACAGTACTTCTGTTAATGATACTATCCCTGGTGCAGTTTTCAACTACAACTTAGCTCAAGATTCTACTTATATCTTAGTTGCAGATGGTATTGTTAGCCCTACTGGATATGCTCCTGCTCAACCGTTTACATTAAACGTTTATGGTTCTGGTAGAGAAATGGCTGCTACTTCTGGTAACACTGATGTTTTAGTACACCATGGTTCTACTGATGCGCCTATTGTAGATGTTGATGAAAGAAGTGCTGGTAACTTAGTAGATGATGCCGCTTATGGCGATTTTGCAGGTTATCTATCACTTGCTACTGCTAATTATATTTTAGATATTAAAGATTCTCCAGGAACTACTAATGTAGCCTCATATTACGCACCTTTAGCTGCTTTAAATTTAACTGATTCTGCTTTAGTTGTAGTTGCCTCTGGATTCTTAGATCCTTCTGTAAATAGTAATGGTCCTGCATTTGGATTATGGGTTGCATTGCCAAACGGTGGTAATCTAATTGAATTACCAGATACAACTGGACCTACTACTTCTTTAGTTGAAAACACGATTGAAAAAGTTACTATGTTCCCTAACCCAGCTAACGATATTATATCAGTTGATGGTTATGATCTAAACAATAAAACTGTTGCTATTTTTAGTGCAGATGGTAAAATCATAGATGGATCTTTTTATACGGTTAACAATAGTCAAATAAATATTGCTCAGTTGGCTAAAGGTACGTACAGAATATCAATATTAGACAACAGCAAAATGGTTGGAGTTGCTACATTTATAAAAATGTAATTAAACCAAATAATTATTAGAAAAGAGCCTTCTTATGTTAAGAAGGCTTTTTCTTTTTAAAAAAACAATATGAAAACAATTTCATTTATACTTTTTACTTTCTTTATTAGTTGTAGTATTCAAAAACAAAACAAAAAAGTGTTTACACAAACAGATATAATTAATAATTGGAGAGTTATTAATGATGGAGTAATGGGAGGTTTTTCTACTGGTGAAATATCAACAAAAGAAAACATTATACTATATCGAGGGAATATTTCATTAGCAAATAATGGAGGTTTTTCATCTCTTAAAAGTCCTTTTCAAGAGATTGATTTAAGTGATAAAAATATAGTTGAAATTAAAATGAAAGGTAGCGGAATTAATATGGCCTTTACGATTGAACTTCATAAACAATTTTACAAACCTTATTTTAAACACGATATAAAACTTACTTCAACTAATACCTGGGAAACAGTAAGGATTAATCTCGAAAATTTTAAAGAATATATAATAGGAAAACCAACTTACAAAAAAATAACCAAAGAAGAACTTTCTAACGCAATTAGAATAGGGTTTATATCAAATGAAAAGAAAGAAAGTCCTTTTAATTATGAAATTGAGTATATTAAAATCTATTAATTTAGAATCACTAGTTTTCTTTGATACACAAGCCCTTTATTACTTTCAAACATCACATAATAAATTCCGCTTTCGAGTTTAACATCAATATTACGACTACTTTTATAGTCTTTATTATACTCAGCTAATAGCTTACCTTGCTTCGTTATAATTTTTACAGTACCTGGATCAGAAATGTTTGAATATATTAACTTAAAATTTCCAGTATTTGGATTAGGGTAAATTTGTATTGATCCATTATTTAAACTATTAATACCTATTGAATTTATTTGAATACATTCAGTAGTATCAATACAACCATTATTGTTTAGCTCAACAGCATAAATACCATTACTTGAGACTGTTAATAACTGATTATTCTCCCCAAAAATAGGAACAAAACTGTTACCACAATCTAACCATTGATATCCAACCCCTCCTTGATTAGCAGTTAATTGTAAACCATTAACCGTAATATTTGTATCATTAGTAATTACTGTTAAATCAAGATGAATTATACTATCACATCCTCCAGCATTTAATATAGTATCTGTTGCAGAATTATTATCCGCATAGTATGTAATCCCATTCCGCCATGTAATAGAATCGCAAACTAATAGAATATCTATACTATGTGTCTCAACACATGAATCTATAAATTTCCTTCCGACTATCTCAACTTCAGCTAACTTCATAATTGTAGTATCCATTGCCTGAATACGAACATACCTTCCTTTAACTCCCAAATTATTAAGCGATAATTTTCGCTTAGCCGAACCATTATACAAATATTGATAGTCTGCTAAGTTAATTGCTTGTGCTAAAGACAGAGTATCAAATGCAGTGTCTGAAACTAAAACATAAAAATCATCAAAATGAGAAGAATTGATTTCAATATCTGCACCATTTAGTTCTACTGTATTCCAAACATCAATAAATTCAATTGTTTTTAATTCGCCTAAATCTAAATCATACCATGGTTGATATTCTCTTTCTGTAGAACTAAAACTACCTAATGGCACTAAACCTCTTTGGTATAATTGACAGTTAATTCTACCGTTCGTATTACCATCATTAGCTTTCCATGCTCCTGCATCAATCTTAATTCCATCAACTATAATGGTTGTATCAGTAGAGCTTTGACTAACGGATGCTGAGTAACTCACTAATTGATTGGTTGGTGCAAAATTCTCAATTGGTTCTATTTGGGCATTATTAAACAATGGCTTATTAGGCGCATTGTTAATTTTCACCCTTATTGGGAATGTTTTAAATTGATAACTTACTCTATTTGGTAAAACTTCCTCTAAAATAAAATATAACTGATCATTATCGGCTGTGTCTTTATAAACTCCATTTGCTATTAAATAGCTTTCGAAAGCAGTATCAGATGCAAATTCATATATACGAGTTGGATAACCCTCTCTTAAATTCCCTTGCGCCAGTGCTTGTTGAATACCTAGTTCATAAGCACCTAAATCATCACCAATAAAACCATCAATTTCAAATCTAAAATCATTCGTAGAGTAATCTACTTCTAACAGACTTGAATCTTTTATGGTAAACGTAATTGGTCTAGCAACAACTTCACTAGAACTTATATGAATTGGATTATCAGTATGTTCAGTATAAGAAGTAGCTGTAGATGTATCTTCCTTTTCAATATTATAAAACTTATCTACGTTTTCTTGAACCAAATCAATAAAATACCATGGAGTGAATCCATTATTTCGGGTTTTGAGTAATGAAGAGGTATTACTCTCTACTAATTTTGAAGGTGTCATTCCATACGCAAGATCTACTAATTTTATACCGTCAAAAATATGGTTATGAGAGTGTTTCCATAGGTAAATTCCTTTAGAAGATGCCGTGTCTTTTCCTGAAATAAAAACATCCTTAAATGAATAATCTGCTTGATACGTAATAACTAAACCCTCATTTGTGCCCCAAGCGGAAAAACCATCAAAAATAGATCGAGATTCATGATTAACTCCCATATCTCTTTCAATAGATTTTAACGCTATATTTGACCAAATCACTGTATTGTTCTCTAAGATTAAGGCTACTTCTACAGGCATTACACCATCTCCTTCTATACTATAACCATTTTTACTTAACGGAAATTGATCGACTAAAAAACCTGGCCGTAATGTAGCTAAGGCAGTTGGATCAACTCGATCATGTGTTTTTGTTGGGTTCATATTCATTACTCCAAATCCCTGAATAACATCTGCAATAACATTCCCTCTGCAAACAACTCCCCTACCCTTCATTCCCATTCCTTGTCCCGAAAACAAATAATCGTCATGAAATAAAGCAGAAGTATAAACATCTTCCTTATGACCTTTATCAATATCAACCACTAAATTATTATCCCAAAATCCTAACTCACTTCCTGACTCTGATACAATTCCTGACCCAGTTACTTGGTAAACTATGTTATTCGAAACATTTGCATAGGAATCGTGATGGGTTATTCCCCAACCTGGATTTCCCCAAACTACATTTCCTGTTACTTGAGCTAAATTAGAAGTTACTTTTGCTTTGAGTTTATGTAAGTGTATTGAATACCTACCTCTACTATTAGTAATATCTTTTGCAGGATTCCTAACATGTTCTGTACATTCTTGTCCTAAAGCAGAAATTTTTGAGTAAAAAGTAGGGGGTTGCACCCAACCATCCCAAATTAAATCATCTAAAATTACTGACTTATCTGTTCTTCCCATGTCAATAAATGCAGCATTCCTTATCTGAACATTACTATCATTATGCATAGCCATCAAGTGACCTCTTTGATGAATGGTATCCTTTACAGTAGATTTAAAAACAATGTTTCTTGTTAAGTTTCCTATGTAGCAATGCAAGCTATCTTGAGGTCTACCTAGGTGATTCTTTTTTAAGTTTTTCTTACAAAAAATGGTGTCTCCAATTATATTGTTTATGGTTGCAGTATCATTTCCTTTATTTGTAGTTCTCCAATCTCCTCCTCTAGTTACTAAAACTTTATCTCCTATTTCCCATGAAGAAGGCACACTATCCAGTACAATTTTCTTTTGTCCCTTGGCAGCATCTTGTGCTAATTTAAGCATGTTTACCTTTTCTTTACCTATAATTTCCAGCTGCCCCATGGTAACAATACCTAAAGATAATTGGGTTGAATCCCATCCATATCTACCTAGCACTCCTGCCCCATCATCTTTTGGTGATCTATGAACTTCTGTAACAACAGTATTTCCAGCTAAGGCATCTGCAAGGGTATTAAATCGCTTATCTGGCCCCACAATTTTTACAACCGAATCAACTGGTAAACCATCAGAAAAGTGGCTTAAAGCTGTAGAATTCCATATTTGGGAATACCCACTTAATCCTGCTTTATGTTTTTCAATATCAAATGGTTTTATAATAACATCAATTGCACCATGTTGTAATGAATCAGCAAGAAACTTAACATGGGACATCATTGTACCAATAAATGTATCGAATATTAAAGTTGTTTTTTGCCCCGAATTTGATTGTTTAACTGTTAAATCACCATCTACCTTTATCGCAAAAATATGATCACTATTATTTCCTTCATAAGTAACCCTTTTACCCATAGGAATATGAACTATAGCAGCATTTGATGGAACCTTATTGGAAGCCCAAGTAAGCGTATCAAACCAATCGCCATCTTGAACAGCTATGTGAGTATATGAACCGTTTGGAATTAACGTCCCAATATGTTGACCCCGTATTAATGTTATGGAAAAAAGGAAGATTACAACCGTTAAATATCGAATCATTATAATGACTTTAATAAAAATTAAATATAAACCATATTTACTAAAAAAGCCATAACAGCATTCTATTATGGCTTTAATGTGTTGAAATATATTATTATCCCACTAAAGCTTCTTTAACCAATTTAGAAATTAATTTACCATCTGCTTTACCAGATAGCTTCCCCATAATTGGCCCCATAACTTTTCCCATTTCTGAAGGAGATGAAGCTCCCAATTGAGCAATGGTATCTAATACTATTTTTTTTACATCTTCTTCGCTCATTTGCTCTGGTAAATAAGCCTCTATTACTTTAGCTTGACTTAATTCATCATCAGCAAGATCTTGTCTTCCTTGAGAAATATATAACTCAGCTGCTTCTTTTCTTTGTTTTAATAACTTTTGAACTATTTTAAGCTCAGTCTCTTCTGAAACATCTCCACTACCATCTTTTGTAGCCTCTAGCATCAAAGCAGATTTAATAGCACGTAAAGAAGCTAACTTCTCTTTTTCTTTAGCTATCATTGCAGCTTTAATGTCTTTATTCATTTGATCTATTAAACTCATCTTGATAAGGTCTTTAATATTAAATTTTATTTGACTAAAATTAATTAAAATTGGTATGGTTTTTGGAAATTTACATCATAATCTTTAAAAGATATCCATGATACATAAAATTGCTCTCTTCTTATTACTCAGCTCTACTGCTGTGAATGCTCAAAACCTTGTTTCAAATGGATTATTTGAAGATAATTCTTTCAAAAGACCAATCCATAAACCTTATAAAAATACTAAGCGTAAATTTGTTAAAAATTGGAAAGTATTAAATGGTAAACCAGATTATTTTAACAGCTACAAATCCACTTATCTAGGCTTTCCTATTATTAACTCTATTGATAGAGGAGGAAAAGTAGGTATTGAAATGTATAACAAAGAAAATAAAGTTGAAGGTATCTATACAAGATTATCTACTCCACTAGAAGCAAATAAAACATATAAAATAAGTTTTTCTGTTGCGCATTGCCAATACTCAGATTTTGTAGTTAAGCAATTTCCTTTTGTTTTATCAAAGCATAAAATTTCGGAGTTTGACATAAGAAATAATGAACAACTTGAACTACAAGTCATACAATTAGACACGCATGTTAATTATCAAAATAAATGGGTTAAAGTAAGTGGTATATACGAAGCAAAAGGAGGTGAAGAATTTTTAACCCTTACAAATACGCGATTTAGGTTTACTAAGAAACAACACATCTCTAGAATATTATATAAGGATGCACCAGATATATTAAACAAAGAAATGAATCATGCAGCCTATTACTTTTTTGACAATGTTGAACTAATTCCTATTGACGATTCTTCTAGTTATTGTCAAAATACAGAATTTTTACCCCGAAACAACAGAGAAAAAAGCGCTAGAGATAAACTTGCTGAACTAAAAGAGAAAGGACATATCAATGAAAATTCTCCCGAAGAGTTTAAAGAATTTAAAGATTATACACATCATATATTTTTATTTGATATCTCAAGCTCTATGCTAAACAATCTCTCTCAAGCCAAACAAATGTATAATCGTGCTACTCAAAATCTTCCTAAAAACGATCTTGTAACTGGAATAATATTTACTTCAAATTCTCAATATTTATTTAAACGAGAACCAAATTCCAGTAAAATATCCCAAATAGTAAATAACCTAAGTGCAGATGGTGGTACTTCGTTACAAACTGGACTGGAATTAGTAAATAAATCGATACGTGCTGATGAAAAAACCAAATTTTATTTAAATACTGACATTGGTTACAAAACATCATACTCCTACATGAGTCAGTATGTATTTTTACGGTTAAAATTTGTAAAGAATGAGTCTATGACTTCGTTCTATACCTATCCTCAATTTAATGAAAAAACTGACTCTATAACATTCGGTAATGTATACAATGAAGTTGCTTTAAAACATCTACCTAATAAAATTCCTGGTTTAAGATTATTTGAATCGAAATTAAGCAGGGAAATAAGAGAAATGATGGATGACCCCAACATTAATGAGGAAAAATCAAAACTATTCTTTATCAAAGATTGCATATTTAGTGATAAGAAAAATAAATCTATAGATTATACTACTCACTCTACAAACTATGTATTCTTGGTAGATGCATCTAGTTCTATGAGGCAAAAAGGCAAATACGATTTATTAAAAAAAGAATTATTAAGTTTTAATGATAAACTTGAGCCACAAGATCGAATTTCTTTAATTTCTTTTTCATCAAGAACAAATTTATTACTTGATAGAATTAAATCGGATGAAAAGAAAAAATTAAGACGTGAACTTAATAAGCTTTCTTTATCTGGAAGTACCAATATTGATAAAGGACTTACCTACGTCTATAACTATTATAATGAACATGAAACAGATCAAAATATTAACCTGGTACTATTAACAGATGGACAATTTACGATATCTAGGCATGTTAAGCGCCACATAAAATCTGATAAGCTAATTCATTTGCAAGTTTTTCAATTTGGCACAAAAACCAATGAGGAACTTGAAAAACTTGCAAAGAACAGCAGTTTAAACTATGTTAAAATTGACAACAATAACAACAACAAATCAACAAAGTTTAACATCAAAGAGTTTGAGCAAAATGATGCTGAACGAAATATTTATTCTGATAAAATATTCTGGAGAACCCTTTTATCAAAAACATATTCGTCTTCATCTAAACCTGCAAAACAATTTGACAGCATAGACTAATCTACATTGTCATGTAAGAAAGAGTTGTTGCTCTTTAATCCTGTTGATTTTGTTCCATCTGCATTGTCTTCATCCGATAACGTATATTTTGAAACTTTACTGTCAGATGAATGTGGAACATCCTCTAAATTAATTTTTCTTCTTTTATAAGCTGGCTCGTTTTCAAGATCAGATAATCCAAAAGGAGTTCTCAATTTAACCGTCATTTCCTTTATTCTTTCGTATCGATCTTCAGCAAGCTTTTGTTGCTCTTCTTTAGATAACTCAGTAGTAGTTTCTTCACTATCATTATAATTAGAAACATCTTCTACTTCGTCTTCTAAATTGTATCGAATAACTTCTGTATCATTGTTAGAAACCTCTTTTTCCGTTACATTAGATTCAGTTGGCTGTGCTCCATTATCGTTAGTAATTTCAAAATCTAACGATTTTTGTGGTTGTGGAGTATTAGATTCAAAAGACAAATCAAAATTTTCTTTCTCTTCTTCCTTTAAATAAGGCTCAAAATCTGCTGGTTCCTCATCTACTACTTCAGTCTTATTGATTGCTGTAGGACTATTGATAGGAGCAGTAATTTCAGCAGGTGCTTCATCTTCTAATTTATGAATCGTCTTTGGTGCCTCTTCAGGCGTTACTCCTGTATCAGGACTACCTTTAAAACCAGTTGCAATTACGGTAACACAGATATTGTTTCCAAGGGTTTCTTCATAACCTTGTCCCATAATTACATCAGCAGCTCCTCCAGCCGCATCTTGAATAAAATCAGTTATTTCACTCATTTCATCCATAGTAAGTTCTGCCTCACCAAATGTAATATTTAACAAGATTTGCTTAGCACCAAAAATATCATTGTCATTTAATAATGGAGAAGCTAATGCTTTCTCAGTAGCAGTAATTGCTCTATTATCTCCTTCAGCAACTGCTGTACCCATAATAGCTACACCACTATCTTTCATTACTGTGCTAACATCATTAAAATCTACGTTAATAAATCCTATTTTAGATATTACTTCTGCAATACCTTTAGCTGCAGATGCTAATACTTGATCTGCTTGAGCAAATGCATTTCTTAACGTAAGATTACCGTGAATTTCTCTTAGCTTATCGTTATTAATCACTAAAAGCGTATCTACTGCATCACGCATTTCTTTAATCCCAAGATCTGCTTGTTCCTTTCTTCTTTTACCCTCAAAAGAAAATGGTACAGTTACAATACCTACTGTTAAGATTCCCATATCCTTAGCAGTTTTAGCAATTACCGGAGCAGCACCTGTTCCTGTACCACCACCCATTCCTGCTGTGATAAATACCATATTGGTATTATCCTCTAAGAATTCTCTTATTTCATCAATATTTTCAATAGCTGCATTTCTACCTACATCAGGTATTGATCCAGCTCCTCTTCCTCCTGTTAGTGTTCCTCCTAACTGAAGTTTTCTTGGGATTGGGCTCGTATCTAATGCTTGTTTATCTGTATTACAGATAATAAAATCTACATCTTCGATTCCCATTTCGTACATGAAGTTAACGGCATTGCTTCCGCCTCCTCCTACACCTATCACCTTAATGATATTTGTGCGGTCTTTGTTTGGCATGTTAAATTCCATAATTTATGTTGTTGTTTTTGTTGTTATTATTTAGTTTTTAGTTCTAAGTTTATAGTTAAAAGTTTTAGTCAAACTTTGAGTCTAATTCAATGATCCGAACTCGTAACTATTAACTCTATACTCATAACTCTTTTACTGCACATCCTCTTCAAAAAAGCTTCTTATTTTATCGAAAAAGTTTCCTTTAAGATTCATATTTCTTGTTGTTCTAATTGTTTCTTGTTCTTCTCTTACTACTTTATCTTGCTTCTCAAATCCTTTCATAACAAGACCAATACCAGTTGCAAACTGAGGGCTTGTTAAGTTTTCTTGAGTACCCATTGATAAATGTTCATTTGGATATCCAATTCTAGAACTCATTCCTGTTACATATTCAAATAACTGTGGTATATGTTTTAATAACGATCCTCCTCCTGTTATTACAACACCTGCTATTAGTTTTTTCTCGTAACCAGAGTTTCTAATTTCATAGTGTACGTGTTCTATTATCTCTTCCATTCTTGCTTGAATAATGTGAGATAAATTTTTAACCGATATTTCTTTTGGCTCACGGCCTCTTAAACCAGGAATACAAACAATTTCGTTTTCTTGACTTTCGCTTGCTAGTGCTGAACCAAATTTTACTTTTAATAGTTCTGCTTGTCTTTTAATAATCGTAGATCCTTCTTTAATATCTTCTGTGATCACATTACCACCAAACGGAATAACAGCAGTATGACGAATAATACCGTCTTGAAAAATGGCAATATCGGTAGTACCACCACCTATATCAACTAGCGCTACACCTGCTTCTTTTTCTTCGAAACTTAAAACAGAATCAGATGATGCTAACGGCTCTAAAATAATATCCGCTACTTCTAAACCAGCTTTTTCTACACATCTGTAAATATTTTTTGCAGCAGATATTTGACCAGTTATAATATGAAAGTTTGCCTCTAACTGAACACCAGCCATACCAATAGGATCTTTTATTCCTTGCTCTCTATCTACAATATATTCTTGTGGAAGAACATGAATAATTTCCTCTCCTGGCATCATCACCAACTTGTACATATCTTGTACCAGTGTATCGATATCTTCTTGAGAAATTTCATCATCATGACTTCTTCTGGTAATCATACCTCTGTGTTGTAAACTTTTAATATGCTGCCCAGCAATACCAACATTTACAACCTTAATATCTACACCTGATTTTTGCTCAGCTTGTTCAACAGCAGCTCGAATAGATTGAACGGTTTTTTCTATGTTAGAAACTACCCCACGCGTAACTCCAACTGATTCGGATTTACCCATACCAATAATTTCTATTTTTCCGTTTTCATTCTTTTTACCTACTAAACAAGCAATTTTAGTGGTACCAATGTCTAAGCCAACTACGATTTCTGATGTGTCCATTTGTTTATTTTTTAGTGCAAACTATTTGTCCGTTATATTCTACATTTATTTCACTATACAGATTTAAGCTTTGAGGAGCTATTCCTTCTGTATAAAACTGTTTTAATTTCTTTAATTTTTCTTTTACGTCAATTGGTTTACCAAAACGTATTTTTTGATTTCCAACTTTAGGTATTATTGTATAATCCCCATTACGCTCAACATATATTTGTTCAAATTGAGCAATAAAGAATTCATCTTTTCTAAACTCAGTTACTAGATCGTACAACTCATCTAACTGAGATATTGTTGCCAATGAATCACTTGCCTTTATCTCTTCTACTGAAAAAGTTCTATTCTCATTAATATTTCCATTTACAACCAATACTCTAGCCGTAAATTTACTAGATAAAGGCATTAATTTACCGTTATCATCTATATAGGTTGACGTACCATTTTTATTTAATATTCTAGCGATTGGTAATCTCTGTTTTACCTTAACATTTAATACGCCATTTATATTTTTAAAAACAGATACTTCTTCTACACTTGATAAATCCATCAACTTTTGCTCTACTTGTTCAGCATTAATAGTTTCCATTTTTACTTCTCCTAAACTATATCCTAATCTTCCTATTAATTCTTTAACTCCTTTTTCTGTCACAAAATGATTTCCTGTTTCCCAATCTACATCAACTTTAAATTCATGGCATAGCATCTTGTTTTTGCCTCCTTCAGTAAAACTAAAAATGACAAACACCCCTATTATAAAGGCGCTCCAACTTGCTATGTTTATAACCTTTTTCATTTAGTTAGCAATTGCTATTTGATTCTCCACTAATCCTAACCTAATAGGCTCAACTAATCTATCTATATCTCCCGCTCCTATGGTTAACAACACCTGCGGTTTATTTCTAATAACTTGCTCTACTATATCATCCTTTGGTACTATTATGCCAGGATTTTTCATTTTACTTAATAACATTGCTGAATCAACTCCTTCTATTGGTAATTCTCTTGCTGGATAAATCTCTAACAGTATGGTTTGATCTAATTGATCTAACTCATGTGCAAACTCATCAGCAAAATCTTTCGTTCTACTATACAAGTGCGGTTGAAATACTCCAACTATTCGTTTATTAGGATAAAGCTCCCTAACACTCGACACCAATGCTTTTATCTCGCTAGGATGATGTGCATAGTCATCAATAAATACTACATCATTCGTTTTTAATTGGTATTCGAATCTTCTCTTAACACCCAAATACGAGCCTAAACCTTCTTTTATTACTTCATTAGAAATCCCCACTTCTTGACAAACAGCAATAGTTGCAATCGCATTTTCTATGTTATGCAAGCCATTTATTCCAAGTTTAATTTCTGTTATTATTCCATTAGGTGTATGCGCATCAAAAATAAAATCTCCGTTCACTACCTTTCGGTTATCACCATAATAATCTCCTGATTCTAATCCGTAAGACCTTTTATTGTTGCTCTTCAAATCAACTTTCTCTTGATGAAAAAGTATTCCTCCATCTACTGTTTTATCTATAAACTCTTGAAAAGAAGCTACCAAATATTCTTCTTCCCCATAAATATCAAGATGATCGGCTTCTACAGATGTAGTAACAGCAATTGTTGGCTCTAATGTTAAAAATGAACGATCAAATTCATCTGCTTCTACAACAGCATATTCAGCTCCTTCATTTAATAATAGGTTGCTATTAAAGTTAGTTGCTATACCTCCTAAAAATGCATGACACTTAACAGATGATTGATTCATAACATGAGCAATCATAGATGAGGTAGTTGTTTTACCATGAGTTCCAGATACTGCAATCGTTTTATATTGTTTAGATATTAACCCTAACACCTCTGATCTTTTTAATACGGTACATCCCTCACTTCTTAGCCAATTAAGCTCTCGATTAGTTGACGGTATAGCAGGGGTATAAATCACTAAAGACATTTTTTTCTCTTGTGTGATTTTTGGAGGTATATGTTCTAGTGCTTCTTTATAATGAATGTGTATGCCAAGCTCTTCTAATTCCTTTGTTAATGGAGAAGAGGTTGCATCATAACCTGCTACAGTTATTCTTTGAGAATGAAAATATCGCGCAAGCGCACTCATCCCTATCCCGCCAATTCCGACAAGGTAAACATGATATATTTTATTCAAATTAATGTTCATTATTCTATATTGTTTAAAAACACACTATCCTCTAAAATCGTATATGTTATTTCATTATCATTTCCTTCATATTGCAAAAACAAATCATATTTATGTGCATATGTACCCGACCATTTACCATAAGCAGCAAATTTTCCACCATACCCTGAAGTCTCTACAAAACTATTATCCTTATTTAATATTAAAATCCTCTCGTGTCCATCTTCACTTACCATTTTAAGACGCTCTAATATTCCGCTTTCATCTTTAAATTCACATGAATTAAAAAACAAAACACCTAATAATATTAAACCTAAACTTCTCATTTCTGTATTATTTTAAACACCTCATTTGCTATTGCATCTGCTGCATTTGGTCTCCCAAAACTTGCAATGTTCGCTCCTAACTTTATTAATTTATCTGGTTCATTAAACAATGTCACCACTTCTTTACCTAAAACTTCAACTGCTTCTATATCCTTTACTAATACAGCTGCATTTTGATTAACTAATGCCATTGCATTCTTCGTTTGATGATCTTCACTAACATTTGGCGAAGGAACCAAGATTGATGGTTTACTCACCAAACATAATTCTGATATAGACAATGCTCCGGCTCTTGACACTACTAAATCGGAAGTAGCATAAGCCAAATCCATTTCGTATACAAAATCATGTGC
>JAHDBM010000008.1:0-34898 GCA_020630395.1 Flavobacteriales bacterium | reverse complement strand
CTACTAAATCGGAAGTAGCATAAGCCAAATCCATTTCGTATACAAAATCATGTGCTTTTACATGCGTATAGTTATGCTCTTTAATAAAAGCATTCATTTCTTCTATATACCCTTTACCTGTTTGCCATAAAACCTGTATCTCGTTTTCAGCAAATAAATCAAGGGCAGCTTTTATACTATTATTTACAGTTCTTGCTCCTAGACTTCCACCTAAAACCAATAACGTTTTTTTACTTCCATCTAATCCAAAATGCTCTCTAGCTTTATCTTTTTTTCCCTCTATAGAACAAATTTCTTTTCGTACAGGATTACCTGTAAATATGATTTTATCTGCTTCAAAAAAGCGATCCATATTATCATAAGCAACACAAATCTTTTTTGCTTTTTTAGCTAAAATCTTATTTGTTAAACCAGGGTAAGAGTTTTGTTCTTGTAACATTGTTGCTACACCTTGCTTACCTGCTTGCCTTAATAATGGTCCACTTGCGTAGCCACCAACACCAATTGCAATATCTGGCTTAAAATCTTTAACTATTTTTTTAGCTCTGCTTAAGCTTTTCATCAACTTAAATGGAAAAGATAAATTCTTAAACGTAAGTTTTCTTTGTAAACCAGCAATTGGCAAACCAATTATTTCATATCCGGCTTTTGGAACTTTTTCCATTTCCATTTTACCAATAGCCCCAACAAACAATATTTCGGCATCTTTGTTCTTTGCCTTAATAGCATTTGCAATTGCAATTGCAGGATAGATGTGTCCACCTGTCCCTCCTCCACTTATTATGATTCTAGGCGACTGCATGTTTTCCTTTTTTTTGTTGTTCAACTTCTTGCTTAAAAACTGTTGTGCTCACACTCAATATCATTCCAATAGCAACACAGGTAAATAAAATAGATGTTCCTCCCATACTCACTAAAGGTAATGGCTGACCGGTTACTGGGAGTAAATTTACACCTACCCCCATATTTAAAAACGCTTGAAACACAATACTAAATCCTAAACCAAACACTAATAATCTGGCAAAATTGTTTTCTGTACCAGTTGCAATTTTAATGACTCGGAAGAGTATAATAAGATATAGTAAAATTAATGTCCCCCCTCCTAAAAGCGATCCATATTCCTCAACAAACGACACGAAAATAAAATCTGCCCAAGCTGAAGGTAAAATGTATTTTGTTTTTCCTTTACCCGGTCCATTACCAAATAAACCTCCAGATGCAATTGCCGAATTAGCCAAATTAGTTTGATAGTTCTTATCTGCTGTATCTTCAGCTTCTCCTGCACCAATAAATGTAGCTACCCTAGATGACCAAGTTTTAGCTCTAGGTAATAGCTTAGGAAATGCCACACCTAACAACAATAACAACAAGAATCCCATAACAGCAGAACCTAATGTTATACCAATAAATTTCATTGAAATGTTTGCAATGAAAATTAACACCATGCAATCCACAAATAACATCATAGATGTAGAAAAATCGGCAGGTAGTATTAAGCCACATATTACGGCAATTGGCAACAAAATTTTTAACGCAAATGTTTTAAAGACTTTTAACTCTGTTTTATACATAGAAAGCTGTCTAGCTAAATACACAATTAGTGTAATCTTAGCTAAATCTGATGGTTGAAACCCTAATATCCACCTAGAAGCAGAGTTTACGCTAGTACCCATTAATAAGGTAATAAACAACAATGCTGCTGATGCTATAACACCAATTTGAGATAGTCTAGAAAAATACTTAAAATTTAATTTATGCACATAGATCATTACCAAGAAACCTAACCCCATGATAAAGACATGCTTCATTAAGTAAGCCTCTGTATTTCCTCCTTTAAATTTATAGGATAATTGAGAAGTAGAACTGTACACAATAAGGATCGAGATAACCGACAGTAACAATGTTACTACCCATACCACTCGGTCTCCTTTTAAATATTTAAATAATGTGTTCATTTATACTTTTAACCTCAATCTTATAATTCTCTTACAGCTTCTTTAAATCTAAATCCTCTTTGTTCATAATCTTCAAATAAATCGAAACTTGCACATGCTGGAGAAAGTAGCACGCTTTCACCTTTAGCTGCAAGCTTATAACTCATCTTTACTGCTTCCATTGCAGAACTTGCATCATATGTATCAATAACCCCATCAAAAGCGGCATGCAGCTTGGAATTATCTGTCCCAAGGCAAACCAATGCTTTTACTTTATCTTTTATTAAAGGCATTAACTCTTCATAATCGTTTCCTTTATCAACTCCTCCAGCTATCCAAATAACTGGTTTAGTCATGCTTTCCAAAGCAAACCAAACAGCATTTACATTAGTAGCTTTAGAATCATTAATGAATTCTACTCCATTAATAAAGCCAACATGCTCTAGCCTATGTTCTACATTTTGAAAATCGGAAAGACTTTCCCTTACAACATCTTTGCGTAAGTCTAAAATTCTGGCAGCTATTCCTGAGGCCATTGAGTTGTACAGGTTATGCTTCCCGTTAAGTGCTAGATCGTGAATTGACATATTGAACGATTCGTTTTTTATATTGATGAGTAATTTTTCTTTATCTAAAAAGGCTCCTTCTTCTACTGTTTCCTTTATACTAAAAGGCAATTGTTTCATAGGTAGATTTAAATCCTTTAATTTTCCTGTTATCGCTTCATCATCATTACAATAGATGAAGTAATTATCTTGTGTTTGATTATTTGTTATTTGAAATTTCGAATTCAAGTAATTCGAAAATTTGTATTCATATCGATCTAAATGATCTGGAGTTACATTAAGTAAAACAGCTATATCTGCTCTAAACTCTTTAACTCCATCTAACTGAAAGCTACTTAATTCTAGCACATAATAATCATAGTCTTGTGTAGCTACTTGTAAAGCAAAACTATCTCCAATGTTTCCTGCTACACCTACATTTAATCCTGCCTTTTTTAGAATATGATAAGTAAGAGATGTAGTTGTTGTTTTTCCGTTACTTCCCGTAATACCAATAATTGTTGCATTCGTATATCTACTTGCAAATTCAATTTCAGAAATAACAGGAGTACTTTGCTCCAACAATAACTGAACTAACTCTACTTTTTCTGGAATACCTGGACTTTTTACAACTTCATCTGCATTAAGAATTTTTTCTAATGTATGAGCTCCTTCTTCCCAGTCAATTCCATGATCAATTAATTGAGTTTTGTACTTATCTGCTATATAACCTTTATCGGATACAAACACATCATAGTCTTGCTTTTTAGCAAGCACAGCAGCTCCTACCCCGCTTTCGCCAGCTCCTAAAATTGCTATGGTCTTGTTTGTACTCACTCTCTTTTATCTCAATTTTAATGTTACGATTGATATCACTGCAAACATGATCCCCACAATCCAGAATCTTGCTACAATTTTAGCCTCATGCATACCTTTCTTTTGGTAATGATGATGCAAGGGTGACATTAAAAATATTCTTCGTCCTTCTCCGTATTTTTTCTTGGTATATTTAAACCAAGCTACCTGCATCATTACTGAAACATTTTCGATTAAAAATATCCCACATATAACAGGAATTAATAATTCTTTTCTAATCGCAATTGCGAATACCGCTATGATTCCTCCAATAGCAAGACTCCCAGTATCTCCCATAAATACTTGTGCAGGAAATGCATTAAACCACAAGAACCCTATACAAGCCCCTACAAATGCACTCATAAAAATTACAAGTTCTCCTGTATTTGGAATATGCATCACATTTAGGTAGCCTGAGAAAATGATATTACCAGATATGTAAGCAAAAATCAATAAGGTAACACCAGCTATTGCAGATGTACCGGTAGCTAAACCATCAATACCATCAGTAAGGTTGGCTCCATTAGAAACTGCCGTTACAATTACAATTACAATGGGAACAAAAATTAGCCAAGCCCATTTACTTTTACTTTCGTCATCTCCAAAAGGCACTAACCATTTATAATCGAACTCATTATTTTTAATAAACGGCACTGTTGTTTTAGATGAATGATGCTCTACCCAGTAATAATCTAACACTGTTGGCTCATCCTTTTTAAACACCTCAGTAACTCCGATAAGATTCTCTCCAATCTTATCCTTGAATCCATCTATGTACTGAACCTCAACCTTTTCTTTTACAGTGACATTATCATTAAAGAATAATAGACAAGCAACCACAATACCAATACCAACTTGCCCAACAACTTTAAACTTACCAGCTAATCCTTTTTTATTCTTTTTAAAAACTTTAATATAATCATCAATAAACCCTATTGCTCCCAAACCAACAGTTGTTATGATCATGGTAATGGTGTAGATATTATCAAGCTTAGCAAACAACAGTGTTGGTATTAAAATGGCAGCAAGAATAATTAAGCCACCCATTGTAGGAGTACCTTCTTTTTCTTTTTGACCTTCTAACCCTAAATCACGAACAGTCTCTCCTGCCTGCTTAGCTCTTAAAATATTTATTAGTCTTTTACCAAAAACTAGTGTTACAATTAGCGAAGTAATAATAGCCATTGCAGCTCTAAAAGATAGATACTGAAATACTCCTGTTCCAGGAACATCCATTTCATTTAGATATGTAAAAAGGTGGTATAACATTATTTATCTAATATTTTTAATGATTCTTGAAGTATTTCCATATCATCAAATGGAAACCTTTCTCCTTTTATTTCTTGATAATTTTCATGTCCCTTTCCTGCAACTAGAATAATATCTCCTTCTTCAGCCAAAGCAGAACCTGTTTTTATAGCCTCTTCTCTATTTGTAATTGCTAGCACTTTCTTAAAATCTGCCGGAGAAACGCCAGTTTTCATATCAGCAATTATAGCTTCAGGCTCTTCACTTCTTGGATTATCAGATGTAAGAATTACTTTATCACTGAAAGCACAAGCTGCCTCAGCCATTTTAGGTCTCTTTAATTTATCCCTGTCTCCACCACAACCCACTATCGTAATTACCTTTTCGTTACCAGTTCTTATATTCTTAATGGTTTTTAAGACATTTTCTAATGCATCTGGCGTGTGAGCATAATCCACTATACCAATAATTTTTCCTTCAGTTTGGATATATTGAAAACGTCCTTGTACATTATCCAAATTGCTAATAGCAGCTAACACATCTAATTCTTCCTCCACAAACTGCATAGCAACCGCATAAACTGACAATACATTATAAGCATTAAAGTCACCAATAAGTCTTACCCAAATGTCATTACCGTTTAGATTTAACTGAAGACCAGAAAATTGATTTTCTAACACTTTTGCTTTGTAATCAGCTCCCGTTTTTAAGGCATAAGACATAATATTTGCCTTGCAATTTTGAACCATAACCGGTCCATTTTTATCATCTACATTAACAATGGCGAATGCATCTGACGACAAATTATCAAACAAGAGCTTTTTAGCTTTTATATATTCCTTAAACGTATTATGGTAATCTAAATGGTCGTGAGAAATATTCGTAAAGACTGCTCCCTCAAATTTAACTCCAGCAACTCTACCTTGAACTAATGCATGTGAGCTTACCTCCATAAAACAGTAATCACAACCTGCCTCTACCATTTCTACCAACAGCTCATTCAATGCTATTGCATTAGGAGTGGTATGAGTAGCAGGAATATCAATTTTACCAATTTTGTTTACTACAGTAGATAGCAAGCCAGCTTTATAACCTAGGTTCATAAATAGATTATGCAGCAAAGTAGCAGTAGTTGTTTTGCCATTAGTTCCAGTAACACCAACAAGCTTTAATTTTCTTGATGGATTATCGTAAAAATTACTTGCAATTATTCCTAAAGCTTCGCTCGAACTTTCAACTTGAACATACGTAATTCCAGACTGAATATTATCCGGAACAACTTCACAAACAATAGCTAAAGCTCCAGCCTTAATTGCCTGCTCAATATAATCATGACCATCTACTACCTCTCCTTTAATCGCAACAAACAATGTTTTTCGACTAACCTCTCTTGAATCAAAAGTCACTTTTTCTACTGCAGCACTAGTTGAACCAACTACTCCTGTTAGCGAAACCTTATACAATATGTCTTTTAGCAATTTCAATTCTAATCTTTTACTTTTCTTTTACTACACAACCACTCATTTGATCATGTAATGTTTGTTTTGTTGGACTACCTAACATCATTAAATACCCTATATATAAAATCAATCCCGAAAGTATCTTTCCAAAATATCTACCTGTTGCCTTTAAAAAAGTTACTCTACCACCTTCTGTATTTTCAACATACAATCCAACTAATAACTTTCCTGCAGTTGCTTTAAATGGAGAACTTTCCATACCAGCAAAGTATAACCATCTAAACAACATCATAAACAATATATAAGTGATGAAATTTTGCACTTCTAATTCTCCATAAAAACCTCCTTCATAACCTTCACCAGAAATTAAATTCGATAAGGTTATGTTTTCATGAATCATATTTTTAACGGCATAAGTAGCAATCCATGCTATTAAAACAGTATCAATCATTACCGCAGCATAACGCTTACCAAAACCAGCATAAGCAAACTCTGTCTTATCTTTTTCTATTATATCATCCAATGTTTCTTCTCTCATTCTTTATACTAGTATCAATTCAATTGTTTTATTTTGTCCAGATTGCAATACCCTTTGCTCTTTCACGACACCACTACCTTTTACTCTTACTTTAAAATCTTTATTTTCCAATAAAAACAAGGCATCCTTAAGCCCCATTCCTTTTACATCAGGAACACCATTAGTTACCAATCGAGCAATTACCACTTTATTTTTTTTTGCGCTTGTTCTTGCAAACTCAACAGCATCATTTGAATAGGTAGTTGCTACTTTCATTGCACCAAAAACGGTTGTTAAATCTTTAGCGTAACCACTTTTAGAAGCTGGCATATTTCCTTTTTTTAGATCCTCTTTAGATCTAGCCATTTCAATATCTTGAGCATATACCCTATCTGCTATTTCTTTAAATACTGTTCCAGAAACCACATTACCATAGATACTTTTTGTAGGTGCAGCAACCACCACAATACAAGAATACTTAGGCTTATCTGCAGGAAAATAGCCACAAAAAGAAGCCTGATGACGAACCTTAGAATTAGCACCATATCCAGTTGCCCCATAAGCCAACTGAGTAGTACCTGTTTTACCCGCTATTTTGTATTGTGTATTTTTAAGGTTTGTCCCAGTACCCTCTTCTACAACTAGCTCTAGTATTTTTTGCGCTTGCTTAATTGTTTTCTCTGAAGCTATTCTTTCTTTCAGCACCTCCGTTTCATAAGACTCAACTACCTTACTACCATCTCTAACCTCCTTTACAAATTGAGGCTTAACCATTCTACCATTATTTGCCACAGCATTATAAAACGTTAGCATTTGCAATGGTGTAAACTTAGTTTCATACCCAATAGACATCCATGGCAAAGTAACACCCGACCAAGTAGAATCTTGTCGATTTTTCAAATATGGCTTTCCTTCTCCCTTTATCTCAACCCCCAATTTATCTCCAAGCCCTAAGTCTCGCATTCCTTGAACAAATTTTGCAGGATCTTTTCTATATGCGTTATTTACCATTTGAGAAATAACCACATTTGACGAAATAGCAAATCCTTTGGAAAGCGGTATAACACCATCCCCTCCAATGTGCGCATCTTTCATTATCCTATCGTAAAATTTAAGTGTTCCATCATACGTATCAAACAACTCATTAAGTGTTGTTTTCTCATCCTCAAGCGCAACCATAACAGAAGCTAGTTTCATAGTAGACCCAGGCTCAGTAGCCCTACCTACAGCATGATTGTATATCTCTCTATACCTTCCTTTACGATCTTTCGATAAATTAGCTATCGCTTTAACATGACCTGTTTCTACCTCCATTAAAACCGCACAACCATGTTCAGCTGCTTGAGCTTCTAATTGATTTAACAAGGCGCGCTCAGCAACGTCTTGAAGATTAACATCAATTGTTGTGTAAATATCCATGCCATTTTGAGGCTCAACTATATAATCATCACTAATTGGTATCCTTTGACCACCTCCTACATTTTTCATATACTGCACACCATCCCTACCTCTTAAAAATTGTTTATAAGCCCCCTCTAACCCAACAACCGTATCTGTCTCATTAAAATACCCAACTGTTCTTTCCCCTAACAACTCAAAAGGATGCTTTCTTGTATTTTCTTTTAACACAATGCAACCACCTTTAAATTGACCTTTTCTTAAGATTGGAGCCTCTTTAACTTGCTTCATTTGAGTGTAAGAAACTTTCTTTTTCAATAAAAAATATTGATTTTTCTCTCCTCTAGCTGTCCTTAAACGCTTAGCATAAGCTACCGCAGATCTATCGTTAAATATCTTAGATAAAACCAAGCCTAAAGAATCCACTTTATCATCAAACAACTCTTGTTTTGGAGCTAGCAAATCCAACCGAATCTCATACACAGGAACCGAAATAGCTAAAGCACTCTTTTCTTGATCATCAGCAAAAATATTCCCCCTAGAAGCCTTTATTTTCACCTCTTTTATAGCACTGATAATATTTTGCTCTTCACCAGCATTAGCCAACTGAGTTCTAAACATCTTAACAATGACAAACAAAGAAAATGCAAGCACACCAAAGTACACTAAGTATATTCTTGACGATATATTTTCTTTTTTATTCAACTTCTTTTACTTCTATTTTAACAGGAGCCTCTTTCAGCTCCTCTAATCCAATTTCTTTCGTTTTACTTGCAATATTTGATTGCAAACTCACGGTATTCAATTCCTGTATCGAAGCATGTAGCTCCGAGTTTAATTCTTCCATATTTTCTAATGCAGATGCTTTTTTCATAACGCCATCCACATAATACCCATACCATATATACACCACCACCAACAAACCCAAATACAACACAAAAGGAAGATTGTTTTGAACAAACTTTTTTCCAAAAAAGTTACCCGACAACAAATCGTTAACTGGCTTAAAAATGTTTATTCTTTCCTTTTTTTCTTCAGCACTCATTTGTACTTATAATTTTTCAGCAATTCTCAATTTCGCACTACGCGCTCTTGAATTTTGCTTAATTTCTTCTTCATTCGGTATAATCACTTTTCGATTAACCTCTTTAAATGGACGTATTACATTACCATAAAAATCTTTCTCTAACTCTCCTTCAAACTTTCCTTTTTTAATAAAATTCTTCACTAATCGATCCTCTAAAGAGTGATAAGATATAACCGAAAGTCTACCACCTTTACCAAGCAAAGAAGAAGAGGCTAGCAAAAACTGTTTTAACACCTCCAACTCCTGATTAACCTCAATTCGGATTGCTTGAAAAACTTGAGCCAAAAATTGATTCATCTTTTTCTTTGGAGCCAAATCTTCAATCAAACCAATTAACTGCTGAGTTGTTTTAATCTTGCCTTCACTTCTTCGAAGCACAATTGTTTGAGAGAGTCTCCATGCATTTTTCAATTCTCCATATTGACGAAAAATAGAAGCAAGCTGCTCCTCATCATATTCATTCACAACCTGGATAGCTGAAAGTGAAGCTGATTGATCCATTCGCATATCAAGATCTCCCTCAAAACGAATAGAGAACCCACGATCTTTTTGATTAAACTGATGAGAAGAAACTCCCAAATCAGCCAGTATACCGTCCACTTTATTTACACCATAAAGCGCTAAGTAATTTTCGATATACCCAAAGTTTTCTGGAATCAAAGAAAAACGCTCGTCACCAATACTATTGTTTTGAGCATCTTCATCTTGATCAAATCCAAACAACCTTCCTTTGCTCGATAATCTTTTCAAAATTTCTTTTGAATGACCACCACCCCCAAAGGTAACATCCACATACGTTCCATCAGGCTTTATATCAAGCCCTTCTACCGAACTATTTAAAAGAACGGGGATATGATATTCGCTACTTGTCATCCATATCCTTTCCCATTACATCTTCTGCAAGCTCTGCAAAATCATCCATCTCCTCATTCATCATTTTATCATAGCGTTTTTTATCCCAAAGCTCTATTCTATCTGCATAAGCAAACAAAACAACCTCTTTAGTTACTCCTGCATAAGCCATTAAATCTTTAGGCAATAACACTCGACCATTACCATCCATATCTAAACGAGAAGCTCCATTCTGAAACTTCCTTACAAAAGCTCTATTTTTCGCTACAAACAAATTCAAATTCTCCAATCTATCTGCAACAGCCTGCCAATCTTTAAAAGGATACAACCCAAGACACCCCTCAAACCCTCGGTTTAAGACAAACCCCTCCTTACCGTCATTTTCCAACTGCTTTTTTAATCCAGCTGGGACAGTAAGACGACCTTTTGCGTCTAATTTGCATATGTATTCTCCTAAATAAGACATAACTATAATGGGCAAAGATATTTAATATATCCCACATTCCCCCACAATAAACCACATTGTGGATAACTTTATAACGTAAAGAAAGCATAAAAAGTTTTACTTTTTAAAAAAAACTAATAAAAATGCACTTTACACGCATATAAAAAGCAACTAAATAATGGTGGGAGAAAATCCCATTTTTTCAACATACTTTTGTTAATTAATGCCGAAAAGTGGGTTTTTAAAGGGTTGTTAGAGTATTTAAACTAATGGCGCAGTATTTGTAATTCATAATTTCATTAACAAAATATTATGAAAAACAAAACTCATGCTTTATCCCTTTTGATTGGAATTATATTAACCTCAAGTATACTATCCCAAACAAAAGTAAAACTTAACCTAGTTGATACTGAAAGAATAGGGAAACCGCTTAATTATGTTCAGTTAAATCTAAAAGACTCCATTTTTTACTGGAATAAACTACCAGACTCATCAATCTACCTAGAAAAAGGGGTTCACAATTTAATAATAGGTGGACGATACTATATACACCAGGAAGAAAAAATTATCATTAATAACAACAAACCTATAGTACTAACAATAGACATTAAAAGTTCTACTCAAAAAAATGCAATAGAAAGCACACCTAAAACTCTAGCTCCATTTGAACTTACAGGCATTTGGAGACTAATAAAAACAAAGAACAATAATGGCATAACAAAAACTAAAAAGTTAGATTGTTTTTGGGAAATTTCTAACAATTACAAACATGGAATTACAGAATTAGACATATATCATGATAACATACTATTCGACCAAACAAACTACCTAGAAGCACTATGGGATAATCGAATAATATGGCACAACAGTTATAAAAACTATTTTTATACCGACCTTCCTCCAAGTAAATGGGCTTTAAAAAAGAGACTAAGACTCGCTAAAAGAAAAAGACTAAGAAAAAGTAAGAGCTTTAAACAACACCTAAAAAGTCTTAAAGAAACCAAACATAAAGACAACTTAAACCATGTAATTACCTCAGAAGGAGATAGACTAATAATTAAAGGTAAAAACACTACGTTTTATTTTACTAAAGCAAAAAACCAACTATCTAAGGCTTATAATGAAACATGCGACTCAACAATAGAAATAACACAATTAAATGTTAATGAAATTGAACATCCTTTTCAATTAAATTTTATTAATAGCAAGCCTAAAAATGAAACAGATTTAATAGTAGCTCAACTTTTAAATAAACATACTACATCAGATCAAAAAAAGAAACTAGTTCTTAGACTTGGCAAAATAAACACTCCTGAAGCCTATAACCTACTATACCTAAGCTGCATTATGTTAAACTATTCTTTTGACGACAACTATTTTAGCAGGTTAAGATCAAGCATTTCTTATCACGGAGGATATGATGTAATTAATGAATATTATTTAACAAAAAAGATGAACAGGAAAGACTTTTCATCTGATTTGGATTACCACAATAAAATTATTGAACTAGCCTCCTTAAAGTCAATTAAATGCAATTATTGTATAACAAAATAACCCCTCAATTTATTCATTGTTACGATATACGATTGTAATCGATACAAACTTCGTATATTCGCGACAGAAAATTTAAGCTCATGAGCGATATAATAAAAGACGGAAAATTCGAATATGCTGAATATGGGAAAAAAGATGGCCCAGCATTAGTTTTACTTCATGGTTTGTTTGGAGAACTATCGAATTTTGAAGCCACAATAAATCATTTTTCTTCAACATATAGAGTTATTACTCCATTAATGCCTTTATATTCTATGCCTATTATTTCAACCAGTGTTGGAGCATTAGCCAAGTATATTGAGAAGTTTATTGACCATATGAACCTTAATAATATTTCATTATTAGGAAACTCATTAGGAGGTCATGTTGCCTTAGTATACACTGAAAAGCATCCTGAAAAAGTTAAAAATTTGATTTTAACAGGCAGTTCTGGATTATACGAAAATGCTTTTGGTGGAGGTTTTCCTAGAAGAGAAGATAAAAACTTTTTAAGAGATCGTATTAGACTTACTTTTTATGATGAGCGTTTTGTTACAGACGAACTTGTTGATAGATGTCATGAATTAGTGAATAGCCGAAACGATATTATTAGGATTTTAAAACTAGCTAAATCAGCTATTAGACATAATATGGAAAAAGAGCTTCCAAGTTTTAATATGCCAACACTACTTCTTTGGGGAAAACAAGATAATATTACTCCTCCTCATGTTGCAGAACAATTTGATCAACTAATGCCAAATTCTACATTAGAATGGATTGATAAATGTGGTCATGCTCCAATGATGGAACAACCAGAAGAGTTCAATCGTATTTTAGACGAATGGCTATCTAAAAACAGCTAAACAACAATACCAATGGCTGAGTTTGTAAAAAGTGCTGAGTTTGTAATGAGCAATTCTGATATTGCTTATTTACCAAAACCTACTCTACCCGAATATGCTTTTATTGGCAGAAGTAATGTAGGCAAGTCTTCTTTGATTAATTCATTATGCAACAATAAAAAACTTGCTAAAACATCTAGCAAACCTGGAAAAACTCAACTTATTAATCATTTTTTAATTGACAAAGAATGGTTTTTAGTTGACTTACCTGGATATGGATACACCAGAACTTCAGTTAGTTCTAAACAACATTGGCAAAATTTTTCTAGAAGATACTTAAGAAGTAGAGAAAGTTTGATGTGTATATTCTTATTAATTGACAGCAGGCACAAACCACAAGAAGTTGACTTATTATTTATGGAATGGATTGGAACTAATGGATTGCCTTTTGTAATTGTATTTACAAAAGCTGACAAATTAAAAGAAGTCGAGCTAGAGCAAAACATTGAAAATTATTGCCAAGAATTATTACAATCTTGGGAAGAACTACCGCAGATCTTTAGAACTTCTTCAGTAAACAAACAAGGAAATGAAGAAATTCTTCAATTTGTAAAAGAAACCAATAAGCTGTTTGAAGTACCCAAAGGGAAAAACCAGGTGAGGTTTTAAGCGAAATCACTTACTCCTCATAAGTAATCGTAAGCTTTGCTTCTCCTTTTTTAAGGTTAATAGTACCAACCTCTATAGTTTGGATATTCAACCCTGTTTTAGCTTTTAAATCTTCCATTAAGACAGCCCTGTTTGCAGGCTTAATATTATCTAATAAACCATAAACTAGTTGTTTAGATGGCAAACCTACTTCTACTGGCTTTTCTTCTACTACTACCTCTTTCTTTTTCACCTCTTTCTTATCTTCAACCACAATCTTTCCTAAGAAAATCTCCATAAGTCCAGCCACCATTAATACCACTCCATCAATTACCCCAATCTCAATTAAACTTAGTTTTTTAGATAATGCATTAATTAGCGCAATACCAATAACAGTAAATAGATAAGAGATTTCTCGAATAGGAATAGAGACTGTTCTAAATCTTAATATTCCAAAAACAGCAAATAATCCAATTGCCATCCCGGTATCAAACTCAAATGATTTTAGTGCAAACGTAACGCAAAATACCACTGTGCTTATTAACATAAAACTCAGTAAAAACTGCTTCTTTTTTTCACTGTTAGGATAGTATATTAATCTAATGAGCACAAAACTCACAAAAAAATTGATTAGTAATAACAGTACTAATTTTTTTATATCCTTATCAAAAAATTCAATCCCAAAAAGATCTGCAGATTTTAACAACAAAAGATCACCCATATAACGTTATAATTTTCCTCTTAATGATTTCATAAACTTAGATGCATATACAAATTCACCTATTTCTTTATTATCTGTAGTAACTATACTATGCTTATCTCCTTCCCACCATTTTTCTCCTTTGTGTATGTACATAATATTTTCTCCTATTTCCATAACAGAATTCATATCGTGCGATATAATAACAGTTGTAATGTCATATTCTTTTGTAATCTCATAAATAAGATTATCGATTACAATAGATGTTTTTGGATCTAATCCCGAGTTAGGTTCATCACAAAACAAATAGTTTGGCTTCATAGCTATTGCCCTAGCTATTGCAACCCTTTTTTGCATTCCTCCACTTATTTCTGAAGGGAACAAATCATCTTTATTTATTAAATCTACACGCTTTAAACAAAAATTTGCTCTGTCTCTCATCTCACTTTTAGACATCTTAGAAAACATCCTTAATGGAAACATCACATTTTCTACTACACTTAACGAATCAAACAAAGCACTTCCTTGAAATAACATCCCAATCTCTTTTCGAATCTCCTTTCTGTCTTTTTTATTCATGGCAGAAAAAACACTATCTCCATAAATAACTTCCCCATTATCTACTTCATGTAACCCAACAATACACTTTGTTAAAACCGATTTACCCGAACCACTTTGACCAATAATAAAATTGGTTTTTCCCTTTTCGAATGTAAACGAAATATCCTTTAAAATTTGGACTCCACTAAATCCCTTGTCTATGTTTTTTACTTGAATCATAATAAAAGGAAATACGTTACCAATAAATTTATCACCAACACCATCACACTACTAATTACAACTGATTTTGTACCTGCTCTACCTACTTCAAGTGCACCACCACTAGGTTTTACATAATATCCATAAAAAGACGGTATAGCCGCAATAAAAAATGCAAAAAAGACAGTTTTCACCAAAGAATACGTAATACTGAAGGGGTCAAACCAATACTGTAGCCCATAAGTTAGCTCCTGAAAGTTTACAATTTCTGCCTGTACAGCAAAAAAACCTCCTCCTGCAATACCCAATGCCATACTTAAAATAACTAAAAAAGGAAAAATAAACACTGATGCCAATATTTTGGGAAGCACTAAATAATTAACTGAGTTTATCCCCATAACTTCTAATGCATCAATTTGTTCAGTTAATCTCATGGTGCCAATCTCTGATGCAATATTAGAACCAACCTTTCCTGCTAAAATTAAACATAACATTGTTGAGGAGAACTCTAAAATAATAGATTGTCTAGCTGTAAATCCTATAGTATAGGCGGGAATCCAAGGAGAATCTATATTAGCATCTGTTTGTATAATGATAACCGCTCCCATAAATATGGATAAAATTGCTACTAAACTCATAGAGCTAATACCAATTTTATATATCTCAGTAATAAAACTACCCCACAACACAGAACCTTTCTCTGGCTTTGTAAAAGCTAGCTTAAGCATTAAGAAGAAACGTCCTATTTGTTCGAAAAAATTCATTTATTGTAATAAGATCGCTAATTTACTGTTTAAATAGTATACAAACCAAAATACGTTTACTAAATTTGAATTTAATGTAAATGCTTAACACTCAAAACATGAAAAACAAGAAAAATATTCTATTTGCCAGTGCACTAATGCTATGTTTTGTAATGTTAGGCAGCTGCAAACTATTCAAGAAGAAATGTGACTGCCCAACCTGGAGCAAAACAGAATTACCCATTAAAAAAGAAAAACAAGTTTAACAAACACCTATTCGCATAATAGTTTTGTTGATCGGCTAAGACTTGTTTACCTTTGAACTTCATTAAAAAGAAGTGCTTTGTCAAATGTTAACTTTATAGATTACGTAAAAGTTTGTTGTCGTTCTGGAAAAGGAGGAGCAGGAAGCACTCACTTACATAGAGATAAAATTTCAGCCAAAGGAGGTCCTGATGGAGGTGACGGAGGAAGAGGCGGTCATGTTATTTTAAAAGGTAACAAGCAACTTTGGACATTACTCCATCTAAAATATCAAAGACACCTTATAGCTAAAGATGGAATGCCTGGCGCAAGTAATCATAAAACTGGAGCAGATGGAAATGATGTTATTATAGAAGTTCCTTTAGGTACCATCATTAAAGATGCTGAAACAAAAGAAGTGCTTCATGAAATAAATGAAGATGGGCAAGAAATAATTATTACCCCTGGTGGAAGAGGCGGCATGGGAAATGACTATTTTAAATCTGCCACTATGCAAACACCAAGGTTTGCTCAACCTGGTGAAGAAGGAAAAGAAGAGTGGAAAATATTCGAATTAAAAGTTCTTGCAGATGTTGGCTTGGTTGGGTTTCCAAATGCTGGAAAATCTACCTTGTTATCTGTAATTACAGCTGCAAAACCTAAAATAGCCAACTATGCGTTTACAACCTTGGTTCCAAATCTAGGTATGGTTCCATACCGAAATCATAGGTCTTTTGTAATGGCCGATATTCCTGGTATAATTAAAGGAGCTCATCAAGGAAAAGGATTAGGTCACAGGTTTTTGAAACATATTGAGCGTAATGCTTTACTTCTTTTTATGATCCCTGCGGATAGTGATGATATTAAAAAAGAATATGACATATTAGTTAGAGAACTTGGAGAATTTAACAGAGAACTACTAGACAAAGATCGTTTGTTAGCCATTACTAAATGTGATATGCTAGATGAAGAATTAACCGAAGAAATAAAAAAAGAACTTCCCGATAATGTGGATACTATGTTTATCTCATCAGTTGCTCAAATTGGGCTAACTGAACTTAAAGATGAACTTTGGAAAAAACTTAATGATTAGTTCCATGATGAATAACAGTATTGACGGTTCTAAATTATTATAATTAACAAAAATCATTATTCCATGAAAAAAGTATACTACCTATCTACCTGTGATACATGTAAGCGAATCATGAAAGATTTACCACTAAATGATTTCGAAAAACAAGACATAAAATTTAATCCAATAACTTCGGATCAATATGACTTTTTAAGATCTAAAGTAGATAAGGGAGAAGACTTAACTAATAAAAGAGCTAGGAAATTTAAGGAACTTGGTTTAAAAGATAAAGTGCTAAGTGAAGCAGAAATAAAAGAGCTTATCACAACAGAACATACCTTTTTAAAACGCCCTGTTTTTATTGATGGTGAGCATATTTTCGTGGGTAACAGTAAAAAAACTGTCGAATCGTTAACTCAATACCTAGCTTGAAAAGGCTAATTCCACATTTAGCCTTAATAATTGTTAACCTTATTTACGGGTTAAACTTTTATATCGCTAAAGCGGTAATGCCATCTTACCTTAATGCCAACACCTTTATTTTTTTTAGGATAATCGGAGCCACCTCATTATTCCTAATTATTAAGTCATTTGTAAAAGAAAAAGTAGCCAAACAAGACCTTCTATTATTAGCATTATGTGGCTTATTTGGTATTGCTGCAAATCAATTATTATTCTTTCATGGGCTTAGCAGAACATCTCCTTTAGATTCTGCTATCATTATGGTAACAACCCCTGTTTTAGTAACAATTTTCTCATTAATTATTTTAAAGAATAAATTAACCACTTTAAAAGTTAGCGGAGTATTAATTGGATTAACGGGTGCAATACTACTTATTTATTTAGGCGCCAGTGATACAAATCGTGAATCTTCTTTATTAGGAAACTTATTTGTAATGCTTAATGCAACATCTTACTCTATTTATTTAGTAATCGTTAAGCCTTTAATGAAAAAGTATAAGCCTATAACTGTTATTACATATATATTTTCTTTTGGTGCTTTATACGTAATCCCATTTGGGCTATATAGTATTTCTGATAATAATTTTGAATTCACAACCTCAGTTTGGCTTTCAGTAGGATTTGTTATTTTCTTTACTACGTTCACAACCTATTTGTTAAATATTTACGCATTAAAAAAACTTAGCTCTACAGTTACAGCTAGTTACATATACTTACAACCCGTATTTGTAATGCTTTTAGGTGTTTTAATTTATAATTCCAAAAACAACAGTATTATAGGTTGGCAAAAAATAACGGCTACTCTACTTATCTTTTTAGGTGTTTATTTAGTAAGTAAAACAGGTAATAAGCAAGCATCTAACTGAAATTTCTCTTTTTTTAAATACCTTTACCAAAAATGAGGCAAATCTTATGATACAATCCATGACTGGCTACGGTAAAGCCACAAGTAATATTAACAACAAAAAAGTATCGGTAGAAATTAAATCTTTGAATAGCAAATTCTTAGATTTAAATTTAAGAATGCCCAATTTTTACAAAGAAAAAGAATTAACACTTAGATCTTTTGTTTCCGATAAGATTAAAAGAGGAAAAGTTGATTTCTCAATTTATGTAGAACTTCCTGAAACTGATAAAGCATACAATCTAAATAAAGAAGTTGTATTAAAGTATTATAATGATCTAAAAGAATTATCATATTCTCTAGATCTTAATATGAATGAAAATTTATTTGCATTAGCAACAAAAATGCCCGAAACGCTATCATCTGTTAAACAAGAATTAGACGAAAACGAATGGACGCAAATTCAAGAAGTTATTAAAACTGCTCTAACTGAATTTGAAAAATTTAGAGTACAAGAAGGCACTACTCTCCAAAATGAATTAGCAGGTAGAATAAACACCATTTTAAATTTACTTGAACAAATACCAGCTCTCGAAAGTGATCGAATGGAAAATGTAAAAGCTAAAATTTCCAAATCGCTTATCGATCAATTTACTGATAAAAAAATTGATGAAAATCGTTTTGAGCAAGAGCTAATATACTATTTAGAAAAACTAGATATTACTGAGGAAAAAGTTAGATTAAAAGGTCACTGCGATTATTTTTTAGAAGTACTAGACAAAGAAGCAAATCAAGGAAAAAAACTTGGCTTCATTGGACAAGAAATTGGTAGAGAAATAAACACACTAGGATCTAAAGCTAACCATCAAGGAATGCAAAAAATTGTAGTCCAAATGAAAGATGAATTAGAAAAACTGAAAGAACAAATATTGAACACCCTATAATTTCGAACAACATGTTGGAAAACAATAACGAAGCAAACATTAATTTACTGAAAACTTTTTACACCAATAGAAAACTTTTTATTGCTGTAACCTTCATAGCTATTATAGCTGCTATTGTTGTTACAATGCTAACACCAAAAAGGTTTAAATCTTCTGGCACTGTATATCCTGTAAATTCTAATGCGTATAATGACATCATATATAATCCTTCTTTTGGTACAGAAAATGATGCCGATAAATTAATTCAATTATTTGAATCTAATTATGTAAAAGATCGCATTATTAAAGAATTTGACTTAGCTAAAATATGGGAAGTAGACACAACTGACCCTACTGCTCAATACTATTTATATCTAAACTACGACAGTGATATCACCTTTAGTAGAACACGATATTTATCTGTTAAAATACAAGCAGTTACCCAAGACCCCGAATTATCTAAAAACATTGTAAATCGTTTAATAGAAATTATAGATGCTGAAAGAGAAAAAATTCTAAAAACTAATGTTCAGTTAATTGTAAACAATTATCAAAAAGAATATGATATAAAGAAAACCAAAGTAAATAACTTATTAGACTCTATATATTATTTAGCTGACAAAGGCGGTAAAAACAAAGCAAATCCACTTTTTAAAAACAGAGAAATGTTTATGGAAGAACGACAAAAAAACACCCATATTTATCCTGGTGACGAAGCGGTTAAAAAAATCGGAAGCATAAATCAAACACAGGAAGTAGAGAGGTTAATTAATGAATATTATTTTATGCAAGGTCGTTTAAATTTTATAAGAGGTAAACTAGACGAAGCTAACACAAGACTTAATTTGCCTATAGCATCTGTCTACAAGATATCTTGGGCTAAAGCAAATTATCAAAAAGTGTCTCCAAGACTATCCATTAATGGAATTGTTTTTATAGCTGCAGGATTTATTATTACGCTTCTTCTTCTTTTAGCTAAAGATCAATGGAAACGTATTAAACAAGAAATATAGTCTCCAACATAAATGAAGACGCTTATCAAAAGAGATTATCTTACCTTAACCCTAGTTACCTTATTACTTGGGTTTATTGGTTTCGCCTTCATTAATAACCAAACTACATTGGCAACTGCTTTAATTGGTAGTTTACTTGGTGTATTTGGAGTCTTTTTTGCTTTTTTCTACCCTACCGTTTTTTGCTATTTTATTATTTTCTTAGCACCCTTATCAATTAACATAACAGATTTAACCGGTTCAGGATCAGGAGGACTAGCCCTAAGTTTACCTGCTGAAGGTATGCTTGGATTATTAGTCTTACTTTCTTTTATTAAACTATTATCAGGGACTTCAATAAATAAACAGATTTTAAGACACCCTATAACTATTATTTTAATCGCTCATATAATATGGATGATATTAACCTCCATGTTTAGTACAATGCCCGAGATATCGTTTAAACGAATAGTTCTAAAAATCTCCTTTATTTTAGGGTTCTACTTGATCTTTTCTCATTTATTTAAAAGTAAAAAGGAACAAAAAATGCTTATGGTTCTTTATGGTGTTGGACTAATTATCCCAATAATTAATGCCATACTAACACATTCTCAATTTAATTTTTCTCAAGAAGAATCCTTTGAAATGACCGAACCATTTTACGAAGATCATACCGTTTATGGAGCTTGTTTAGCCTTTGTGATTCCATTTTTTGTGTTGTACTCGTATCAATTAATTAAAAAGGAATTCTTTGCATTAAAATCTATTTTCTTCCTTTTTGTAACTATTCTAATTATAATTGGTGAAATTCTATCTTATTCTAGAGCAGGGTGGATAAGTGTTATAGGTGCTTTTGGCATTTTATTTATAACACAATTTAAAATACCCCCAAAATATTATCTATACATTGCAACAATAGCCATTGCTGTTTTCTCACTTAAGTTTAACAGTATATATCAAAATGTAAAATCAGGAGATGCTAAAAAAAGTACTAACAATGCTGGAGAGCATTTAGAAACGGTTACCGATTTAAAATCTAATGCATCTAATCTTGAAAGAATAAATAGATGGGTTTGTGCCTATCGTATGTTTGAAGTAAGACCTTTTACAGGATGGGGACCAGGAACCTACCAATTTCAATATGCACAATTTCAAACAAATGAATTTACAACTGAAATAAGTAGTAATGCAGGTGATAAAGGAAATTCTCATTCTGAGTATTTAACACTTTTATCAGAAGAAGGAATTTTAGGGTTAATACTATTTATCTTAGTCTTCATTTATTCAGTTGGTAGGTCACTTGGTTTACTCCTACATATTAAAGATAAAAACCAAAGAATAATTCTATATGGTTTCTTTCTTGGGCTAGTTACATTTTACGCTCATGGCTTATTCAACACTTTTAGTGATTACGAAAAAATGTCCATATTAGTTTATGGGAGTTTAGCTGGGATTGTAGCCATTGATATTCAACATACAAAAAAAGAAACTAACAAAAGTTAATATTTTATACTCCAAAGAAGAAACCTTTTCATTTGAGCTCCGTTAAATCTATACACGAAACAATCAACTCTGTATATGAAAAGATTAGTACTCCTGCCTATTATTGGGCTTTCAAGTATCGTATTTGGCCAAGAAATTCAAGTTATAACTGGTCAAGATGCATTCGATAAAGTAAATAATGCAAAGACAATTCGTCTAAAATCTTTCACTGAAGTACCAAACTACATTGAATTTATCGAAGGAAAAGAACCTTCTACATCCGAAATTTTTGATATTCTTAATACTACAACAAAAAATAATTTATCATTTGATTTTATCAATACTACTAAAGATAAATTAAACATGAATCATTACAGGTACAAACAAACCATAAACGGTTTTCCTGTTGAACATTCTATGATTATTGTTCATACTAAAAATGGAAAAGTAGTTTCTGTAAATGGAGAAGCTTTATCTAGCACGCCAAAAAATAGCAGTGCATCTATATCTTTTAATACAGCTTTACAAATTGCGAAAGGTCATATTGGTGCAGCAAGGTATAAATGGGAAGATCCTAATGAAGAATTATTTATTAAAGCAGAGCAAAATGATCCTTCTGCTACATTTTTTCCTAAAAGTGAGTTAGTTTATATCACAAAAGATGGAGACCTATCAAAGGCTATTCGATTAGCATACAAGTTAGATATATACGCACAAGAACCATTAAGTCGAAAAGAATTATACATTGATGCTAATACCGGAGAAATTCTTTTTTCAAACGATTTAATTCATACTGCGGATGTTGTTGGCACAGCAGTCACGGGTTATAGTGGGACTCAACCAATAACCGCAGATTCTTTTGGAGGAGCTTACAGATTAAGAGAGTCAGGAAGAGGTAATGGAGTTGAAACCTATGATTTAAATCAGAATACAAGCCATGGCAGTGCTATAGATTTTACTGATAATGACAATAATTGGAATAATGCTAATGCACAATTAGATCAATATGCTGGTGATGCTCACTGGGGAGCTGAAATGACTTATGACTATTTTTGGTCAGTTCACAATAGAAACTCAATTGATGATGCCGGTTTTCGATTGAGAAGTTATATTCATTATGGAACAAAGTTTGTTAATGCTTTTTGGGATGGATCAAGAATGACTTATGGAGATGGAGATACAATTATAACAAGCTCTAATCCTTTCCCTACCAAACCATTGACTTCAATGGTTATTGCTGGACACGAAATTACACATGGGTTAGTCTCAAGAACTGCTGGCTTAGTTTATTCATATCAATCTGGAGCGCTAAATGAATCATTTGCTGATATTTTTGGAATTTCAATTGATTTTTGGTCAAGACCTAGTCAAGCAAATTGGATACTTGGTGATGAAATATCTAACGGATCTTGGGTAATGAGAAATATGTCGAATCCAAATGCAAAAAACCATCCTGACACCTATTTGGGGCAACATTGGTATACTGGATCTGGTGATAATGGAGGAGTTCATTATAACAGTGGAGTTCAAAATTTCTGGTATTATTTAATGGTAAATGGTGGAACAGGAACAAATGATTTAAGTAATTCATACTCTGTTACTGCTCAAGGATTTAATATTGCTGAAAAAATTGCTTTTAGAAATTTAACTGTTTATTTAACTTCTAGTTCTCAATATGTTGATGCTCGTTTCTATGCTATAAAAGCTGCAACAGATTTATATGGGGGATGTTCACCTGAAGTTGAAGCTACTACTGATGCTTGGTATGCAGTAGGTGTTGGTAGTGCATATAATCCAAATGTTACAGCAGATTTTGCTGCTAATAAAACTGTTGGTTGTGCTGCTCCATTTACTGTTACATTTAATAACTTAAGTAATAACGCTATTACGTACAGTTGGGATTTTGGTGATGGAAACACAAGCACAGCTGCAAATCCAACTCATACTTATACAGCTACAGGACTTTACACGGTTAAATTAGTTGCTGATGGTGGAAGTTGTGGAATAGATTCAATAACTAAAGTGGGTTACATTGATGTTGATCCATCTAATCCATGTCCACTTATTTTACCAGTAAATGGTAATATTACAGACACAAATTGTGCAGGTACTTTATATGATGATGGTGGGCCAAGTGGTATATATTCTGCTAACCAAGATTCGTATATTACTATTGCTCCTACTGGTGCTGCTCAAGTTAACCTTACAATTAATTCTTTTGATGTTGAAGGATTTACAAACTGTGGTTACGATTATGTAGAAATTTTTGATGGCCCATCTACTAGTTCGCCATTAATAGGAAAATATTGTAACACAAATAATCCTCCGCCTAGTATTATTAACTCTACTGGAGGTGCAATTACTATTCATTTTCATACTGATCCAGGTTTACATTTACAAGGGTTTAGCATTTCATGGAACTGTGTTACAGGCGGAAGCCCACTACCTACTGCTCAATTCACAGGTACACCAACAACTATATGTGTAGGTGACAATGTAACTTTTAACAATTCTAGTATAAATGCAACTAGCTATTCTTGGACATTTACTGGAGGTACTCCAGCCACTTCAACTGCTACTAATCCAAGTGTAACATATAATACTCCTGGAACTTATCCTGTAAAATTAGTTGCAACAAATGGTTCAGGAAGTGATAGTTTAACTAGAACAGCTTACATACAAGTAGATACTACATGTCCTATTATTTTACCTCCTAATACAACACATCCTACACAAACTAAATGTACAGGAACTGTTTATGATGATGGTGGACCAAGCGGAAACTACACACCTAATCAGGATTCTTACATTACAATTGCTCCAACTGGTGCCACATCAGTTACACTTAACATGGCATTCTTTGATATAGAACCAGGTTCGGGAGGAGCTGTAGCATGTGATTATGATTACTTAGAAATTTTTGATGGACCAACAACTAGTTCTCCTTCATTAGGTAAATTTTGTAATACTAGTACACCTCCGCCAACTATAACTTCAACTGGTGGTGCTGTAACGATACATTTCCATACTGACCCTGGATTACATTTACAAGGATTCCAAATAGATTGGCAGTGTAATACTGGTTCACCTACTCCGGTAGCTAACTTTTCTTCAAGTACAACTTTAGTATGTGCTGGAAGCTCTGTTAACTTCTACGATCAATCTACTGGTAGTCCAACTTCTTGGAACTGGACTTTTAATGGTGGAACACCTGCTTCATCTACTACTCAAAACCCTGTAGTTACGTATAGTTCTCCAGGAACTTATGATGTAGTACTACAAGTATCTAATGCTTCTGGATCTGATACTAAAACAAGTACAGGACATATTACAGTCTTTGATAACTTAACTGCAGCATTTACTCAAACTGCAGCCGGATTAAATGTATTGTTTACCGATAATTCTAGTGGTGCAACACAATGGGATTGGGATTTTGGAGATGGTAATACCTCTACTTCACAAAACAACAATCATGTTTATGCAACTGCAGGAACATACACTGTTTGTTTAATTGTAGATAACCCTGCTTGTGATACGGTTAGTACTTGTCAAACAATAACCGTTAATTCTTCTATTGGAGTTGATGAAAATGAATTATTAAGTGATCTTAAGATATTCCCTAACCCTACTAATGGATTATTAAATATTCAAGTAGAGTTTAATAAAGAAGAGAACTTATCGCTAAGGTTAGTTGATATATTAGGTAATTTAATTACTGATCGATCTTTTGATCAGCAAAGTAAGAACTATCAAGAAACACTTGATATGACAAACCTTGCTAAAGGAAGTTATGTATTATACATTAATAACCTACCTTATAAAATTACTCGAGAGTAACATCCCGAAAGTTTGGACAAAAAATCCCTTCATTATGTTTAATGAAGGGATTTTTTATTTGGTTCTAGTTATGCTTCAACTAAGTTTATCTTGAGCTAACTTGAAAAACTCATCATGACACTGTTTGTTAAATAATAATGATTTGTTATCCTCAACTTGATTAAGGATCTATTTATTTCGTAAAGTCTTAGATTCCTGATCGAAGTCAGGAATGACATTCAGAATAGATTACAACTAATAAGGAGAGTTAAAAATATAATATTATAATTTATTCATATTCATGTAAGTAAATATCATCACTATCTATGTAAGAAATTAAACCATTAATATGGTTTATAGTATGGTTATGCATTTTAAAACAAAAATTCCATATTGCATCTTTCTCACTCGTCTTTTGAAACCTCCATTTTATCTCCATAAGATCTCTGATTATGTCCGATAAATCATCTATAGCATCCCCTAAACTATCTTCAGAATTGTAATACCCTAGATCCGGAAAATTAGTAGCTACAACTGTTCTAATTTTATTATAATCAAGATTAGGCTCATTTTTATATACAACATCATCAAAAACTGGCTCAATTTCATGATATATTTTAATCAAGTTAATTAGTAACTTCCTAAGGATCAAAACATCATTATTTTCATTATATATAACAATAGTTCCAAATTCAACTATTGTGTCGATTAAACTATTTAATTATTCCAATAACTATAATTTTGTATTATAAAATCTACAATTTTAATTACTTCTTATCAGTTTACCCTTTTCAATAAAACCCGAAAATTGAGAGTCTTTTGTTTCTGGCTTCCAATCTAATGCTAAAGCTTGTTTAATCCAATTCGAAATATCTGATGGTGTTACAGGAACTACTGTAATAGTATTATAATCCTTTGGATGTCCTCTATCTGTGATAATAAACAAAGTAGTCCCAGGATTTTGTTCAAGCTCTATTGCAACATGAATTTTCCCGTTTCCATAATCAGCCTGCCCATAAGTAGCTTTTCTTCTGATAAGCCACCTATAAACAATATTATCTACAATTATTTTTCGAGTTCCTTTTTTTGGAATTGCCATATTATTAAATCCTACAACTTCATCTCAGGAATATCACCTTCAACAATTAGTTTACCTGCTGTAGCTGCTTGTATTTCTTCTACTGTTACTCCTGGTGCTCTCTCTTTTAGTATAAATGCATTGTTTTCGATATCAATCTCTAAAAAAGCCAAGTTAGTTACCACTTTTTTCACACATCCAACACCAGTTAATGGTAAAGAGCATGCTTCTAATAATTTAGAGTCTCCTCTTTTATTGGTATGCATCATGGCTACTATAATATTCTCTGCAGAGGCTACTAAATCCATTGCCCCTCCCATTCCTTTTACCATTTTACCTGGAATTTTCCAATTGGCTATATCTCCATTTTGAGCCACTTCCATAGCTCCTAATACGGTTAACTGAACATGCTGTCCTCTTATCATGGCAAAACTTGTTGCTGAATCAAAATAAGATGCTCCTGGCATAGCCGTAATGGTTTGTTTACCCGCATTAATTAAATCAGCATCTTCTTCGCCTTCAATAGGAAATGGCCCCATGCCAAGTATTCCGTTTTCACTTTGAAACTCTACACTAATCCCTTCTGGAATATGATTAGCAACTAACGTAGGAATACCAATCCCTAAATTAACATACCATCCATCATTTAATTCTTGCGCAATTCGTTTTGCAATACCATTTTTATCTAGTGCCATTACTCTATTGGTTTAAATCGTTTAATTATTAAATTATCTATATATACTTCATCATTACCCACTGACCAAAAATAAGTAGAAAATAAGTCATTTACATCTCTAATATGTGGGGTTAAATAATAAATTTCTTTTGTAATCCATTTATTTGTTTCGCTTTCCTTTCCTGTAAATGGATAAGCCATATAACCATATACTTTACCTCCTCTTTCAATTGAATTTACTAGTCGAAATGAGGCTTCTTTTCCTGTTAGGTAGTAATTAAACTTAACCTTAACCCAACTATGATCTTTTCCTCCTGATATTTCTTTATAAGGTATTTTCCAAGCCTTAGAAAATACATTCTCCTTTGACATTTTTAAACTGAAATTTCCCTTTATACTGTTTGCTGAGTATAGATCATCATCTATGTATTCTTTTTCAAAATCATTCGTATGAATAGTACTTACCACATAATTTCGATCTTTTTTGGATTCTTCAAAGCTTTTTGATCTATCTATCACTAATAATTTATCGTATTTACTATCGGGCTTTTTAGTTTGTAAAAAGGAAGCTTTGTAGTAATCAAACGTCATTCTAGAACCATGTATAATCCCATTCCTAAATTGCCACATCTGAAATATATTAAGCGCCACAAGTAATGGTACAATAATCGTTATTGCATATTTTAGCTTGTTACTTTTATGTAGAACATACACCAATAAAAAGCCAAATACTACTGCTAATACCGCATAAGATTGGACTAATGCTCTTTGGCTAAAACTAGAAGCATACCACCAACATGTCCAGCTAGAAACAAACCATAAATTAAATATGAAATACAAAAAAAGAGACCAAAAATACTGTGGGTATTTTTTCTTTACTACTATAAAACCCAACACAAATAAAACGGCAATTGGCGTATAAATAAACCAACCCTTTCTAAAGCTAAATAACACATCTAAGGTATGTGGAGAAAACAAATCTAATCCTTCTCCTGGGTTGTTATAAGAGTTATAAATAAAATGACCTACATAGATTTTCCAATATAACATCTGAATCATTACTATACTTATAAAAGATAGTGTTGCTAATATTAATGATGTTTTATGTTCTATCCATAAATTCTTTACTTTGGCAACCACTCCCTTTATCTTTTTCACTTCCCAAAATAGTGGGATAAATATGGCTACAATTTCTGTAGGTCTACAGATTACAGCTAGTCCTATTACCACACCCAATAAGATTAAATATTTCCTTTTTTTTAATTTATGCCATTTAATGGTATACCAAATAATGAGGGTATACAAAAAGAATATCAATCCATGAGACATAGAAATACTTATCGTCATTTGGTTGATAATATTAGTACCCAAAAACAAGATTAATAATACCAAAGCCGAAATATGATCGGTAAAAAAGTGAAGCAGTATTTTTCTTAGCATTATAATACCAGCTGATACATAGAACATACACCCCGTTACAATAGCCAATTGATAGGGTGTTGAAAATCCATCACTATCATAGCCGGTAAAACCAGATAGCCAATGTCCTATCATATAAAAAGGAGAAAGTAAAACAGATAACCCCAAAGGATATCGAATAATCCAATTACCATTTTCTATTTTATAAATTTGATAGAATGTATCGGATACAAACTGCTTTTCTTGAAGTTGTTCAATAATACTAAAATCTTGTATTGCAAGATCATTATTTACAATTGTTTGTGGTAGATATAGATAATAACCAAAACTATCCCACACAAAAGGATTGGTTACTCCTTTTTGCAGGTGCCAATAGATAATATATCCTATAATGGACACAACACTTAATAGTGACCATTTATTTACCGCAAGTCTTTTCAATTATGCTTGTTGACGAACTGTTCTTTGCTCAATTCTTTTTTCGTAATCTACTCCTTTAAAAATTCTATTTACGAATATGCCAGGCGTATGAATTTGCGCAGGATCTAGTTCTCCTGGTTCAACTAATTCCTCCACCTCTGCAATAGTTATTTTACCTGCCATTGCCATCATTGGATTAAAGTTTCTGGCTGTTCCTTTAAAAATTAAGTTCCCAGCTGTATCTCCTTTCCATGCCTTAACGATTGCAAAATCTGAATTAAATGCATGTTCTAAGATATGAGGTTTACCATTAAACTCACGTACTTCTTTTCCTTCTGCTACTTCAGTTCCATAACCCGCAGGGGTATAAAAAGCTGGAACTCCTGCTCCAGTTGCTCTGCATCTTTCGGCTAATGTTCCTTGTGGAATTAATTCTACTTCTAATTCTCCACTAAGCATTTGACGTTCAAACTCATCATTTTCTCCTACATAGGAAGAGATCATTTTTTTGATTTGCTTTTTTTGCAATAAAAGTCCTAATCCAAAATCATCAACACCAGCATTATTAGAAATACAGGTAAGATCTTTTATATCGGTTTTTGTTAATTCTGTAATACAATTTTCAGGGATTCCACATAAGCCAAAACCACCTAACATTAAGGTCATACCGCTTGAAATTCCTTTTATTGCTTCTTGAGCATTTGCAACAACTTTATTCATAATTTTATGTATTAGGTCATCTTTTATTACCATTCGCCATAACCTCCACTTCCAAAATCAAAATCATTTGGATTTATAGGTTCGGTATCTTCCATATTTTTACAGTTAGAAAATATGTCTACATGATTATCTGGTCGTTCAAAATCTTCTGTACTGATATTTATAGTAGAATCTTCGTATACTTTATTCATGTAATATCCCCAAATTGGTAATGCCATATTAGCCCCTTGTCCGTAGGCTGTAGATCTAAAACGAACTGCTTTATCCTCACAACCCGTCCAAACACCCGTAACTAATTCGGGTGTTAATCCTAGAAACCAACCATCTGTATTATCATTAGTTGTACCTGTTTTACCAGCTACTGGGTTTCTTATACCTGCATAAGGTCTTCTTTTAGATTTACTTGCTCGCAATCGCATGGAAGTACTTCCAATTGAACCCTTTCCTCTCTTAGTTGGGTGCCGAACACCTTCTACAACACCTTTCATCATTTGTATGGTTGTGTAAGCAGTGTGAGGGTCGAAAACCTGCTTAGTAACAGGAACACTTTCATAAATAATATTACCCTTTTTATCTTCTATTCTCGTAATCATAACGGGTTCTATATACACTCCTTTATTAGCAAAAGTACTAATGGCTCCTACCATTTCGTAAACAGAAAGATCAAATACTCCTAAAGCCAAAGATGGATATGGCTCTAAAATTCCTTTGCTAACCCCTGCTTTCTCTACATTATCAATAACGTTTTGAGGCTTTATTCTTTTTACTACCTCTGCAGTAATATTATTCATAGATGCCGCAAGCGCAAATTTGAAAGAAACAGGAGTGCCGTCCATTTTCATTCCTGCATTTTTAGGACACCATTGTTTAGTTCTTCTATCATTATAAGGTACATCCACACAATACTCTATATTAGGAACTTCTTCGCAAGGAGTTATTGCACTTTCACTAATAGCTGTTGCATATACAAATGGCTTAAAAGTTGACCCAACTTGTCTTCTTCCTTTTTTAACCATATCGTATTGGAAATACTTAAAATTAGAACCTCCTACCCAAGCTTTAATATAACCCGTTCTAGGGTCCATAGACATTAAAGATGATCTTAAAAATCGTTTATGATAACGTATAACTTCGTAAGGAGATAAAACAGTATCTTTTTCATATTCATCCGATTTCCAATCGAATACTTTCATTTCTACAGGTGTATTAAAAATCTCTTCAATTTTTTCTTCGGATGTTTTAACTTCAATATGTTTGTTATTGTAGTCACACACAAAACTTGTTACACCATCAACTTCTTTTTCTGTAGTACCTGGTCGTTCACAAACAGAACATATTGCTCCAGATAGTTTACGATACAACATGGTTTGCTTTTTAGCATTTTGAACAATTTGTTCTACTACTTCTTCTTTAACCCTATTGTCAAAAGGTGGTCGTTTAGAATTAACACCTCTTTTTCTATCTAATTGTTTATCCAAATCATCCTGTAACTCATGAGAAAGATGTTCTTTCACTGCCCACTCTCCATACGCCTGCATCCTTGAATCAATTGTTGTATATACTCGTAATCCATCTACATACATATCGTAAGGACGATCTTGCTCTTTATTATAGTATTTGTATTCTCCCGTAACTGAATCTTGCTCTGCTAATAAATCTTTTAACTCTCCTCTAAGTACCTCTCTAAAATAAGGTGCCATCCCTGTTTTGTGATCTACTTGCGTGTAATTAATTCCTAATGGCAAAACCCTTAAAGAGTCATATTTAGTTTGATCTATGAACCCATTTTTCTTCATTTGGAATAATACTACTTCTCTCCTATGCTTAACGGTATCAGGACGTTTTAATGGATTAAACAAAGAAGGGTTCTTTGCCATTCCAACAAGCATTGCTGCTTCATTAATATCGAGTTCCATTGGAGTTTTATCAAAATACACTCTTGATGCAGAATTAATTCCTACAGCATTATTTAAAAAATCGAATTGATTAAAGTACATGGCTATAATCTCTTCTTTGGTATAGCTCTTCTCAATACGAGTTGCTATAATCCACTCTCCAAATTTTTGACCAATTCTATCCCATATATTTTTAGCTGGATCATGGAATTGCATTTTTGCTAACTGCTGTGTTAAAGTACTACCTCCACCTCCTTTCCCCATTTTATAAGCCGCTCTGGCAAGTGCTTCTGGATCAACTCCAGCATGATCGTAAAAACGCTCATCTTCAGTTGCGACAAGAGCGTTTATTAAATTGGGAGATAATTCGTAATACTGAGCATTTGTTCGGTTTTGTTTAAAGTATTTGCCCAGTACTTTATCATCACTTGAAAATATTTCGGTTGCTAAATTACTTTTGGGGTTTTCTAATTCTTCTAAAGAAGGTAAATCAGAAAAACTGGTTACCAACAATATGATAAATAAGGCAAAAATTGGACCTAATGCAAATAGCCAAATACACCATATAAACAGTTTTCTAAACCTCTTTTTTCCTTTCTTTTTTTCTTTTACTTCTTCTTCTGCCATTATATATACTTGGTCACCTATACTATAAACATGCTTCGACTCCGCTCAGCATGACACTTTTGTTTTTTTAATCACGTTTATTCACTTGTCCTCGATACAATTTTAGCTGCTGCTAAAATCATTCGAACTGACAGTGAACTCAATACCTATTGCGAATTTAATTATTTTCATTTGCTTGACCGTCACAATTGGTGTAAATATCTACATGATTATTAGGCACTTCAAAATCTCCTTTAGATATCTTAATGGATTTATCTTTGTATATGCTATTCATGTAGTATCCCCATGATGGCAAAGCCATATTCGCTCCTTGTCCATATCGTGTAGATTGAAACCTTACTTGACGATCTTCTCCTCCAGCCCAAACTCCTGTTACAAGCTCTGGAGTTAATCCTAAAAACCATCCATCTACATTATCATTAGTTGTTCCTGTTTTACCTGCAATTGGATAAGGAATATTCCCATACGGGTTGTTTCTTCTTAACCTTTGAGATGTTTGACCAATATCTCCAGGCTTAGAAGGATGAGAGACACCATCTACCACTCCTTTCATCATTTGAAGCATGGTATAGGCAGTATGCGGATCAAAAACCTGACTTATTTCAGGCTCACTTGTATAAATAATATTACCTTCTTTATCTTCTATACTTACAATTGCTGTTGGCTTAGTATATACGCCATTATTCGCAAAAGAAGAAACAGCCCCAACCATATCATATAAAGAAAGATCGAACACACCTAATGCCATTGAAGGAACAGTTTTAACAACTCCATTGGGTATGCCAGCTCTTTCAAGATTTGCAATCACATTAGAAGGTTTTGTTTTGTCAATTACATGAGCGGTAATATTATTCTTAGATTTTGCTAAGGCATATTTCATAGATACTAGCAATCCATCCATAGCCTGTTTTTTATCAGGGCACCATTGAGTAGTTCTTTGATCATTATAAGGCACATCAATACAATACACAATATCAGGAGCCATAGTGCAGGGATTGATAACTCCTTCACTAATTGCTGTTCCATAAACAAACGGCTTCATGGTTGACCCTACTTGACGCTTACCTGTAGCAACCATATCGTATTGAAAATACTTATAATTTGGACCTCCTACCCATGCTTTTACATGTCCATTTCTTGGATCCATGGATAGTAATGATGAACGCAAAAAGCGTTTATGATACTTTATTACCTCCAAAGGAGACATAGTAGTGTCTTTTTCGAATTTCTTATTATCCCAAGTAAATACTTTTGTTTTTACTGGTGTATTAAATTCTTTGTCTATTTGAGCAGGAGTTGGCTTGGGATATATATGCTTTTCGTCAAAATCACATACAAACTGAACTACACCATCAATTGTCTCTTCATGAGTTTTTGGACGTTCGCAAGTATTACACATGCTTCCTGTTAGCTTCTTAAAAAGTGGAGTCTGTCGTTTAGCTCTGTTAATGATATTCTGAGTTGTTTTAGTTGAGGCTGTATTTGCAAAAGGTGGATTTTTACTATAAAATCCATTTCGCTTATTCATAAAACCATCTAACTTTTTTTGAAGGTCTCTTCCTAAGTGTCTATTAATTGCTTTCTCAGCATAGGTTTGCATGCGGGAGTCTACTGTTGTATATATTTTTAACCCGTCTTTATAAATATTGTAAGGTCTATCTTCTTTCTTATTATAAAACTTATAATTCCCAGATGCATCTTTTTCGTTTAAAAGATTTACAACTTCCTTTTTTAAATATGCTCTAAAATAAGTTGCAATTCCTTCTTTATGACTAGCAGATGTGTAATCTGTTTCTAAAGGGAGTTTTGTTAACGAATCGAACTCAACCTGGGTAATAAATTCATTTCGTTTCATTTGACCAAGCACTGTATTTCTCCTATTCAATGCCCTTTCAGGTTTGCTAATTGGATTATAATAATGTGGGCTTTTTGCCATCCCAACTAACATAGCTGCTTCTTCTATTTTAAGTTGATTAGGTGTTTTATTAAAATACACTCTAGATGCTGAATTTATTCCAACAGCTTGACGAGTCCAATCAAACTGATTAAAGTACATGGTAATTATTTCTTCTTTCGTATAGTTTTTTTCAATTCTTGTAGCTATAATCCATTCTCCTAACTTTTGCTTTACAGCCTTAAAGAAGTTTTTTTCTCTCTTATGAAATAACATTTTTGCCAATTGTTGAGAGATAGTGCTACCACCTCCTGCTTGTCCAAGTTTAGCAATCGCTCTTATAATTGCCCAACTATCAACTCCCGAATGATCGAAGAATCGTTCATCTTCTGTCGCCACTAACGCATTTACTAAATGTGGTGAAAGTTCATGATAAGCAGCATTGGTTCTATTCTCAATAAAATATGTGCCTAATACTTTACCATCTCCCGAAATAACTTCTGTTGCTTCATTAAATTTAGGGTTCTCTAATTGTTCTAGTGGTGGTAAATCGGTATACGCTATAATAATTAATAAACCAAAGAAAGCCAACCACCCAACAATAAAACCTCTCCAAATAAGCTTAACCCAAAAGTTTCCTTTTGTTTCCTTTTTCTTTTTGGAAGATTTATTGCTCATTTTTCTTTACCTCTTCTATTCTTAAACCTACATCACTAATTTCTGGTAGGGATTCTTCTCTCATGCCGTGAATAAATCTAAAAGAATATTT
>JAHDBM010000063.1 GCA_020630395.1 Flavobacteriales bacterium | reverse complement strand
AAAACAACATTCTTAAAGGTTCTGTTTCTCATAATATAGTTAATAATAATGCTTCTGAGATTATTTTTGACACGAAAGAATTAGAAATTGAAAAAGTTGAATTAGAAAATGGAGTTAAAGCAGAATTTAACTTAACAGAAGAAGATCCTATCTTAGGAAAAGGATTAGTTGTTAAAATTACACCAGAAACGAAGAAAGTTACAATCCATTATAAAACTAGTCCAACATCAGAAGCTGTTCAATGGTTAAACCCTCAACAAACTGCTGGTAAAACAAAACCTTTTTTATTTACACAAGGTGAAGCTATATTAACGAGATCTTGGATCCCTTGTCAGGATTCACCCGGTAATAAAATTACATATACAGCATCTATAACAGTACCAGAGGGATTAACTGCTGTAATGAGTGCTAAATCAATTCCTGAAAAAGCTGATGGAAGATTTAATTTTAAAATGGAACAACCTATTCCTTCTTATTTAATTGCTCTTGCAATAGGAGATTTACAATATAGATCATTAGGAGAAAGATCAGGTGTGTATGCTGAGCCATCAATGATAGATGCTTGTGTATATGAGTTTCAGGATATTGAAAACATGATAACTGCTGCCGAAGAATTGTATGGGGATTATGCATGGGAACAATATGATGTAATTGTGTTACCTCCTAGTTTTCCTTTTGGAGGAATGGAAAACCCAAGGTTAACCTTTGCTACTCCAACTATTATTGCAGGAGACCGATCATTAACATCTCTTATTGCGCACGAATTAGCGCATTCATGGAGTGGAAACTTAGCAACAAATTCTACTTGGGATGATTTTTGGTTAAATGAAGGTTTTACAGTTTACTTTGAAAGAAGAATTACTGAGGCTTTATATGGGAGAGACTATTCAGAAATGCTGGCATTACTTGGTTATCAAGATTTAAAGCAGAGCGTAGGAGAATTAGATAAAAAAGATACGCATTTAAAACTAGAGTTAGAAGGAAGAAATCCAGATGATGGAATGACTGACATAGCATACGAGAAAGGATACTTTATGCTAAGACTAATAGAAGAGACTGTTGGCAGAGAAGAGTTTGATGCATATTTGAAACAATACTTTACTGATTTTAAATTCAAAAATTTAACAACTGAGGAGTTTGTGACTTACATTAATGAAAAGTTACCTCAAACTAAGGAAATGAATTTAAATGATTGGATTTATGGACCTGGTTTACCAGCTAATTGTCCAGAAGTTGTGTCTAATAAATTTAAATTAGTAGATGAAGCTCATAACCATAAGCCAAACGATTTTGCGTCAGTAGAAGGTTTAAATCCAGAAAAATGGACGACTCACGAATGGTTGCATTATATAAGAGGAATTGATGTTGAAAGTTGGGAAAAAAATGGACTATATGAAATAGCTGATGAAGCATTTGGATTTACGAACTCAGGAAATGCTGAAATAGCAGCTGCATGGTTCGAGAAAAGTATATTAGGAGGATACGAAGCAGTTAACCCAAAATTAGAAGAGTTTTTAATTAATGTTGGTAGAAGAAAGTTCTTAACTCCATTATACAAAGCTTTATTAGAAGCAGATAAAGCTACATTGGCAAATGATATTTATGTTAAAGCTCGTCCAAATTATCATTTTGTTTCAACTAGTACAATGGATGACCTTTTGGGCTATAAAGGCTAAATAAAAAGTGATTTAGATCGTTACTTTTTTTATGTAAGGAGTTACCTTATTGAATTAAATATTAGAATACATGCATAGAATTATTGCAATCTTAGGGCTATTTTTAATAGTTCAACCTCAATCAAATGCTCAAGAAAAGTATAAAGGGTTACTGTGGGAGATATCTGGAAATGGCTTAGAAGAGAAGTCTTATTTGTACGGCACTATGCATGTAAGTGGAAGAATAGCCTATCATCTTGGAGAAGAGTTTTTTAAAGGGTTAAATGAGGTAGATGCAGTAGCGTTAGAAAGTAACCCTATTATATGGCTAGATGAAATTGTAGAATCTAAATATGCCGACAGCTACTTAGGTTGGTACGCAATAAAATATCAAAAATATAAAGGATTTTATAAGGATGCTTTTAAAGTTAAAGTACCCGAAAAAAAGGAATTAGCTCAGGCATTATCAACCGATCACTATTTGTCTAACTGGATGTTGTACAGGGAAAGCAGGGGTAAAGCTGATTTTGAAGAGGAAACATTTTTAGATATGTTTATTTATCAAGCAGGAAGTAAAAATGATAAGATAGTATACAGCCTTGAGGATTTTAAACAAACAAGTGTTTTTTCTCAATTAAGTAGAATACCAGATGTGGAAAAGAAAGAAACTTCTGCATGGTATAAAGAAATGACTGAAGATAAAAGGTATTATGAGTTACTTCAAGATTCATATCGAGATCAAGATTTAGACTTGATGGATTCACTTCAAAAAGAAGTTTCTTCAGATAATCACATGAAGTATATGTTATACGACCGTAATGTTATTATGGCAAAAAACATAGATAGTATTATATCTTCTGGAACAAGTTTGTTTATTGGAATAGGAGCGGCTCATTTGCCTAAAAAGAAAGGTGTTATTGGTTTATTAAGGGATAAGGGATATACTGTTACATCTGTTTCACCAACTTTTAGTGAATCTGCAAAAAAGATGAAAGAGGATTTTAGTGAGAAGAAAAAAAGCGTAGCGTATAATAAGTCATTTTCTACTGAGTTATTCTCTTTAACATTACCCTGTAGAATGTATGAGACACCTGCTGCTTCTTACCAGAGATCATTTTTTGCACCAGAACTTACAAATGGCACCTTTTATACCGTTAAACAACTAAGTACCTATGCTTATTTAAAAGGAGAAGAAGAGATTGATTTTCTTTCAAGAATGGATAGTTTACTTTTTGAAAACATACCAGGGAAAATACTAGAGAAAAATATAATTAAAAAAAATGGATTTAAAGGATTAGATATCGTTAATCAAACTAAATCAGGCGACATCCAACATTATCAATTGTTCATAACACCAATCAATATTTTAATATTTAAAGCAGGTGGTAAAGATGACTTTGTAAAAACTGATGGAGACTCATTTTTTGACGGCATAAAGTTAACTCCATTAGCATCTAGCTGGAAAACAGTTAGTCCTATAAAAAAGGATTATTCGGTTAAAGTACCTGCTTATGCTCATTTTAAATCGAATACAAAAGCTGCTTCACTATATGGGCATGTAGAATTAGAGGCCTATGATAATAAAGAAGATGTATATTATTTATTAAAAAGGTCGGCATTAAAAGATGTTGAATTTATTGAGGAAGATGAATATGAACTCAAAAGATTAATCGATAAAACATGCGAAGAGTTGGATATTGATACCGTTTATGATATTGATATTTTAGATAATAAAGAAACTCCATCAGCTATTGGGTATACCAAAACAAAATCAGGGAGGTTTTTGCAAATGAAAGTGGTTATTAATGGCCCTTTTTATTACATGTTAATGACTGTTTCTAAAGAAAAATTAAAAAGCAATATGTTTTTCTCGAGTTTTAAACTAAATAACTTTACTTACTTGTTTGATTTTGAAGATAAGATAGATTCTACCTTAAATTTTGAGGTTAATTCAAACTATTTGTCTCCTACACCATTTCAACAAATGGTAGATAAAGCTTATGAAAGAAGAAGAAATAAGAATGACAAAGAAGATAAAGCCTATTTAAGAAAAAGAAAATCAGAAACGTATTATTCGGAAAACTTTGAAAGTGTAGATGTAGAGTACGTTAAATTTCATAGATATAGGCAATATGACAACATAGATTCTCTTTGGAATAGAGAGGTAAGATACTTTAGTAAAGAAAACAACTTAGACGTAGCATCTAAAGAAACTTCTAAAAAAAATGGATTAGATATATTAGATGTGGTATATACTGATACAGGAAGCGTTAGAAGTATTTATAAACGATATATTTTAAATAAAGGAGTGATGTATGCATTAACTTCTAATTTATCGTTAACTGGAGAAAAAAGTAAGTTTATTACGAATTTTTATGAAACCTTTACGCCTAAAAATGAAGATAATAACATATCAGTATTAGATGATAAACCCAACATGTTTTTTCAAGCAATTAATGGTACTGATAGTTTAGAAAAAGAGCGAGCACTTAAATCAGTAGAAGATTATGTGGTCTTTGATGATGAAAATGCTCCTCAAATGATTGAAACCATTAAAAAGTATCCGTTTGGTGCACGTCATATAGGAGCCAAAGCACAATTAATTAAGGATTTAGGCAAATTAGATAATGATGAAACCATATCGTTCTTAACTCAATTATACGATCAAATGGAAGATACAGCAATGTTCCAATTGGCAATTTTAAAGGCATTAGCAAGTAAAAAAGATAAGGAAGCGGCTAAGAATTTTTTAAAGTTATTAGAAAAAGATATACCATTAAGTGGTTCTAAATGGGGAGGAGCAAATATTTTTAATGCTTATTATGATTCGTTAACACTTACCAATGTATTATATCCTAAACTATTAGATTATACGTTTGTTAGTGATTATAAAGGAGATATTTATGATCTTTTAGGTACTGCTGTAGATAGTAATGCGGTAAAGAAAAAGAGATATAAAAAAAGGTATAAACAAATATTAAGAGAAGCTAAAATTGCATTGAAATCTCAAATTAGTTATGAGCAAACACAACAAGCTAAGGAAGGAGAGGCTAGCTACTATTATACGAGTTATAAGAATTCAGGGAATAAGAGGTTAGTAAAGTTTGCTACAATGCTCATCTCTTTTTACAAGAAAAAAGATGTTCAAGTTTTTTTCTCAAAAATGGATAGGGTGCAAGATTATCAAGTAAAAACTGATATCGCATGTATAAAAACCTTAAATAAGATAGCTGTCTCTAAATCTGAGTGGGATGTTCTAGCAGAAGATGTAATTAATAACTCTTACTTATACGATAAACTTGATAAGATAAAGAGGTTAGACCTATTTCCTACAAAGCATAAGGATCAAGAGTTAATGGCAAAATCTTTACTGTACGGTAATAACTTTAATTTTAAAAAAGACAGTCTGTTATTTATCGAAAAGCAGCTTGTAAAAGCTCAACATGAAGAAGGATATGTTTATTTTTTCAAGTCTAAAGGCGAAAAAGACGATAAATGGAAAATTGACTATGTAGGGTTACAACCAAAAGATGAATCGAAAGTATCTACAGAAGCTACTTTTAGTAAAAAAGGAGTTAAAATTCAAAAAGGAAAGGAAATTTCAGAAATACTTGAGGAACAAATTAAACAAATTAAAGTTGAAGGGCACAAACGAGCAGACGAAAGTGTAACGGGTAATTATGATTATTTTAACTATTAACTTTAAATGATAAGATTTCCAAATAGAAATGTTCCTAGATGGGTTATTTTCATCTTTGATGTTTTTATTTGCCTATTTTCTTTAGGTATTGCTTACGCGCTTAGGTTCGATTTTTTTAGCTCTAAAAATAACTTTGATGAAGAATTTTATGTGCTTTGGACCTCATTGCCCATCTTTTTAGTGGTAAGGATAGTATCATTTTACTTTGGTAAAACATATGCTGGTATTATAAGATACACCAGTACAGAAGACACGAAAAGAATATTTAAAACAGTCACTATCGGTTCTCTTTTATTTGTAGGCTTTAGTGTTGTTAGGTATTATGTTGTTGATGGTTATTATTTCCTCCCTAGACCCATTATCGTTATCGATTATTTGGCAACATTATTTTTAATGATAGCCTCTAGAATAGCAGTAAAATTGATTTATCATGAGGGAAAAAGAGATAAGTCATCTCAAAAAAACATTGTTATTTATGGAGCTGGAGAAATGGGGTTAATCACAATGCAAACATTTAAGCAAAACGAAAATACACCTTATAACATTGTAGGTTTTGTAGATGATGATAAGAGTAAGAAAGGAAAAACTATAGGAGGAGTTAGAATTCATTCGGCATCTAAATTAGATGAGTTACTAAAAAGAGAGGCTGTAGATAGTTTAGTGTTAGCGATACTTAACCCTAAAGTAGAAAATGAAAATAAGGTTGTTGATACTTGCTTATCTAATAAAGTAATGGTGATGAATGTTCCGCCAATAGAGCAATGGATGAACGGAGAGCTTAACATAAAACAAATTAAGCAGATAAAAATTGAAGATTTACTAGGGAGACAAGAAATAAAACTAAGTAAAGCAAAAATTTTACAAGAGGTTAAAGATCAAGTCATTTTAGTGACTGGTGCAGCAGGATCTATTGGGAGTGAAATAGTTAGGCAATTGGTTAATTATATGCCAGCAAATATTATTTTGTTAGATCAAGCTGAAACACCTTTATATGATTTACAGCAGGAACTTACTTCTTATTCGAACATATTAGAACCGCTTATTGGAGATGTATCTAATAAAGATAGGGTAGATAATGTGCTAAGAACTTTTAAGCCAGATATCGTTTTTCATGCTGCTGCATATAAACATGTACCATTGATGGAAGAGAATCCTTGCGAAGCTGTTTTAACGAATGTGTTGGGGACTAAAAATGTAGTTGATAGTAGTGAAGAATATGGGGTTAAAAAGTTTGTGATGATTTCAACCGATAAAGCAGTTAATCCAACAAATGTTATGGGTGCTTCTAAACGAATGGCAGAGATTATTACCGAACTTAAAAGCAGAAACTCTTCTACTAAATATATTATTACGCGTTTTGGTAATGTATTAGGCTCAAATGGATCAGTTATTCCTTTATTCAAAAAGCAAATTGAAAAAGGAGGACCAGTAACGGTAACACATGAAGAAGTTACGCGTTATTTTATGACAATTCCAGAAGCTTGTCAATTGGTGTTGGAGGCTGGTAGCATGGGTAATGGAGGAGAGATTTATGTGTTTGACATGGGAGAGTCAGTTAAAATAATTGATTTGGCTAAGCGGATGATAAAATTATCTGGTTTTGAACCCGAAAAGGATATTAAAATTGAAATAACCGGATTAAGACCAGGAGAAAAATTATATGAAGAATTATTAAGTAATTCAGAAAATACAATTCCTACCCATCATGATAAAATAATGATTGGTAAGGTAAGAGAAGTATCTGATAATGCGAATGAAATTATTAGTGAAGTAATCTTGCTATCATCAAAACAAGAGAATAGAGCAGTTGTTGTTAAAATGAAAGAATTGATTCCAGAATTCAAAAGTAATAATTCAGTGTTTAAGGAATTAGATTAAAATTTTAAACAAAATAAGAGGTAACGTTTTAATTCTACTTAAATAAACTTATATTTATAGTGTAAAATCATTCAGTATGACAGATATAAATGTCGAAATAGTAAAACTTCAAGAAGAAATACAAAACTATATAGGAGGGTTAGCCTCAAGCGGCATTGTGTTTTCTTATGAAGAAAAAGATGCTCAAATAAAATTAGATGTTATAACGGTAAACCCTAATCATAACCAATCCTTTTTATTTCATTCAGTTGTAGGGTTTAATAAAGTAGATGCTTTAAAAATCATGCTAGACTATGTTAAGAACTATAAAGACAAAGAGAGTTCTTATACCATACAATGGTCACTAAAAGAAAGTAACGAATTACACACTTCATATTTTAGAGCAAAAAATATCATGGCTGCTCTTGAGAAGTTTCATTATGGCAGAGATTTAAATTCTATAGTTGTTTTTTCAGTTAAGTTAAACCCAATTTCATAATATGTTAACAAGTAAAACTCAAATACAGGTAAGGTTTAATGATGCAGACTTAGCAGGTCATGTACATAATGCTATGTATTTTAATTATTTCGAATTAGGTCGTATTGATTTATTTAAACAAATAGCTGATGAAAATTGGGACTGGAGAAAAAAGGGAATACTGGTAGCTAGAAATGAGGCTGATTATTTAAAGTCAGTTATGTTAAACGACTCTATTTTTGTTGAAACCAAATGTGAAGATGTGGGTAAAAAAAGTATTACATTATCTTATCAAATTTTTAGGGAAACTAAAGATGGAGTTAAGGAATTGTGTACAAAAGGAAGGAGCATATTGGTTTGTGTTGAATATGGAAATAATCAATCGGTAGAGGTATTTGAAGAATGGAAACAGGTGTTATTGAAAGATTAAGGCCATGAGTGAAGAAAATCCCATAGATCCTGATAAAATTACGGAAACTCCGCATAATTTACCTTATGCCCATCATGTAGGCAGTGCATTAGTTAAACCAGATGATAAAGGAAAGCTTAAAAGCAGAGCCTTATCGGCTATGGAAAAGCAAACTGGAGACCAATTAGGTATTATTAAAGAGCAAATTGAATTATTAGCAGAACAAGCTAAGAAAATTCAAAAAAGAGTCGAGATATCGGAAAGAATTTATCAAGCAGAAATTAAACTAGATACCTTTATTGGACATCACTATTATCTTTATGAAAGAGAAGAAGGAGCAAACTTACTTTCTATGATAGCTCCTGAGCATTGGGGTAGAAATGGATGCCCTTATGTAGCCTTTATTGCTGAGGTGAAGTTATTATCCGACCATACATGGGATGTTATTCGATTGGATGGGGAATTATAAAAAAAAGCCGCTTGAAAGCGGCTTTTTTTATTTAAAATTGTCTGCTAAAACAAGTTCTTTAGTTCCATGACTCCAGTCATAAAAACCTTCACCACTCTTGATTCCTTTTTTACCTGCTGTAACCATATTAACTAATAATGGGCATGGAGCATATTTTGGATTTCCAAAACCATCATGTAATACGTTTAGTATAGATAAACAAACATCCAAACCAATAAAATCAGCTAATTGTAACGGACCCATTGGGTGAGCCATTCCTAATTTCATAACCGTATCTATTTCTTCAACACCAGCTACCCCTTCATATAAACTATAAATAGCTTCATTAATCATAGGCATTAAAATACGATTTGCAATAAAACCTGGGTAATCATTAACTTCGGTTGGAATTTTACCAAGGGTTTTACTCATCTCCATTACCTTACTAGTAACTTCATCACTAGTAGCATACCCCCTAATAACTTCCACTAATTTCATAACAGGAACAGGATTCATAAAGTGCATGCCAATTACATTTGCAGGTTTGCTTGTAACTGAAGCAATTTTAGTAATGGAAATAGAAGAGGTATTAGTAGCTAAAATAACATCATCACCTGTTAACTCATCCATTTCTTTAAAAATACGCAGTTTTAAGTCAATGTTTTCAGTAGCAGCTTCCACTACAAGATCAGTATTAACAACTCCATCCTTTAGTGCTGTATACGTAGAGATATTAGATAGAGCAGCTTGTTTTATATCTTCCGTTATTCTTTCTTTAACAACCATTCTAGATAGGTTTTTATCAATTGTAGCTAACGCTTTGTCTAAAGCATCTTGTGATACATCAACTAAAGAAACTGTATATCCTTTTTGAGCAAAGACATGAGCAATTCCATTACCCATAGTTCCAGCTCCAATTACTGTTATGTTTTTCATTATTATAATGTTTGTTTAATTATTTTCCTTTACTTTTTAAAACGATTAAAATCGTGTAAACTAAAATTTTAAAATCAAGTGTTAACGATTGGTTTTTGACATATAAAATATCATACTTTAAACGCTCAATCATTTCATCTACATTTTCAGCATATCCATATTTTACTTGTCCCCATGATGTGATTCCAGGTTTAACTTTATGTAAATGCTTGTAATGTGGAGCTTTTTCCATTATTTTATTAATGAAAAATTGCCTTTCAGGTCTTGGGCCTACAAATGACATATCACCTTTTAAAACATTATAAAATTGAGGAATTTCATCAAGTCTAGTTTTTCTTAAAAATTTCCCTGTTTTTGTAATTCTAGGATCATGAGTACTTGATAACTGAGGTCCAGCTTCTTCGGCATTGGTGTACATGGTTCTAAACTTATAAATATTAAAAGGTTTACCATGAATACCTATTCGTTCTTGTGAGAAAAATATTGGGCCGCTAGAACCTTTTTTTACTAATATAGAAAGGATGATAAAGGCTGGTGAGAGTATTAAAAAACCAATTAAGCTAAGTGTTACATCTATTAATCGTTTAATTCTTTTTTGCCAAAAAGGAAGTATATCAGTTTTTACTTCTATTAAAGGTGTGCCAAAAATACTATTGGTTTTTACTTTACCAGATAGTATATCATACATATCAGGAATTATTTTTATGGAAAATTGATATCCTTCTAATTCATTTAAAATTTCTTGTAGTTTACTATGTTCAGTAGTTTCAATTGCAATGATAATTTCTTCTATGTGGTAATTTTGAATTACAAGATGAATGTCTTGCATGGTGCCAAGTTCTGGTAGTTCCTTTTTTAAGATATTATCTTTACCATTGGTTTTAATATATCCTTTACAGAGGTATCCTCCATAGTTTTTTAAATTATCATTTAACTCTTTGTAGGTTTGTAACGCTTTTTTATTTCCACCTATAATGAGCGTGTTAAATCCAATAGTTTTGTTATGAATTCTCTTAACAATAAGTGTGATAAGTATAATCCTTCCAATAAACGTTAGTGTAAAATGGACCAAAAATAGAAAGATGAAACTAACATAGTAATCAGAATATATGGTAACACTATCGTCAAGTATAAAAACAAAGAAGATAATAAGTGTGCCAATTAAAGATCCAGAAAACGTTTGGAATATAGCTTGTAACCTATACTTTTTATAGATATTTTCATATAAACCTAATACCCAATATCCAAATAAAAATAAAAGGGGTATGATGAGTATACCGAGATAAAATTGAGTTGAATATTCAAATGGAAATTTCTCAATATATATTTTTCTAAACACAAAAAATAATGCCCAAGCAATACCAGAAGACAAATAGTCAAGTAGAACAAAAAGATATTTTAATGCTTTTTCTTTTATCATCTGGTTAATATATAACCTTAATATTATCTAGTAATAATTTAATGTTACTCGTTCCAGAAGTGGGATTTACTTGAAAATAAATTTGATGCTGTGTAGCAGATGTCTTAGTAGATACTTCTTCGGTATAATCTATGTAGATTTTTTTCCATTCTCCATTAGTAGAGTTTAACGTAATGTATCGACTTTTAACCAATGTTGACAGTGAAGCATCACCATGTAATAAGCCTAGAGTTAAAGGGAAATTAGTATTATATTCTAATTCTATATAAATACGGGCTCCACCTTTAGGGAAATTATCAAAAGCGGGTTCGCTTGTTCTAGTATCGAAAAACAAATCGTCAGTTCCAAATGTAATGATACCACTTCCATTTCCTTCTAAAACATCCGAAGGATCAGTAGTTATTCTAAGAATTGTATCACTTTCAGGAGGGCTACTTAATTTTACACCCGGGTCTTCAAAGTCTTCAATCCAAAAATCAGCAATAGAGGAATAATTTACAATAGGAGTGAGCGTATCTAAATTATTAGCTGCAAACGTTATGTTTTCTTCATAAAAGGTATAGAAAGGATAGATTTCTCTTTGAGCAACAAATCCACTTCGCTTTATACCAGGATATATTTTTAAGTTAAAATTCCCTTCAGCTATGATAGGTATCTTTGCCGGTATTTCATAAACACCAATTAAATTATCGTTAACATATATCCAAGCATCAGTTATATTATCAGAGGATGTTCCTTGAGTTGAAGTATTAGCATTAACTACTATATCATCAATATAAATAAAGGTTGGTACTTTCTCTGGAGGATCAATGATTTTACATTGAAGCATTAGAGAACACAAAAAAACGATAAAAAAGAGGTTCTTTGCTGTATACATAGAATTAAACATAAACTCTAAAATAAGACAATATGCTTAATAAATAAAGGGAAAGTTTATAAAGAATTCATTTCTGGTTGTAAAGACTCTGAGGTAAGTTTTAACTTGTCGTGAATCATAGCAGCAACTTTTAATGCTTGGTAGCCGTCCATTGCTGAAACTAAAGGTTGTTTGTTATCATTTATAGCGTCAGCAAAAGAACTCAATTCGTCTAAAATAGCATTGTTCTCTTCTATTGTTGGGTTTTCAAAAGAGATTTCTTTTTTACCCTTATTTTCACCTAAGTCTAGTACAACACTAAAAGGATCTGGTTCACCAACTACGTTTTTAAGCTTTATTATTTCAGATTTCTTCTCGTAAAAATCAACACTGATATAGGCGTCTTTTTGAAAAAATCTTGATTTACGCATATTCTTCATAGAAATTCGACTAGCCGTTAAATTTGCTACACAACCGTTATCAAATTCAATTCTAGCGTTACAAATATCAGGAGTATCACTTACTACTGCAACACCACTGGCACTCACCTTTTTAACGTTAGATTTTACTACACTTAACACAATGTCAATATCATGAATCATTAAGTCATGTATAACAGGGACGTCTGTACCTCTAGGATTAAACTCAGCTAATCTATGCGTTTCAATAAACATAGGATTTCCAAAGTATTCTTTTACAGCAGTAAAAGCTGGATTAAATCGCTCAACATGACCAACTTGAACTTTAACATTTGCTTCTGTAGCCAGGTTGATTAATGATTTAGCTTCTTTTACTGTGTTAGTTATAGGCTTTTCTATAAATATATGCTTAGATAGTTTAATTGCCTTTACAGCACATTCAAAGTGAGATAGGGTAGGCGTTACAATGTCAACTACATCAACTGCTTGCAGTAACTCTTCAATAGATTCAAATGCTTTAAGGTCATATTCTTCAGAAACATGTTTTGCGTTTTCTGGACTTGCGTCATAAAACCCTACTAATTCATATTTATCTATTTGCTTGATACATTTTATATGAATTTTACCTAAATGTCCTGCACCTAAAACACCAATTTTTAGCATACTTTTGAAGTTGTGAATAATATTAAAACTAACTTAATACGAAGTTATAGGAAATAGAAAGTAGTGTTAAGTAGCGATAAAAAATGTTTTCAACAAAGTTCTTCACTTTTTCTTTTTCTTCTTTTTAGTAGCTTTTTGACTTTCTAGCATTCTTTTTTGCGTACTTCTTGGTATTACTTTAATTCGACCTTGTTCAATTTCTTTAATTACCAAGGCAAGCATCCAGTCTTCACCTTCCGGATTGTATGTTGCTTTTAAATTTGCGCCTCCATATACTTTCATTACCATTTGCCAAAAGAAAGCATTTGTTCCATTTTTATATTTTTTTATTAACTGAAATATAGTTTTATCAGTGTTTTTATGTGTTAATTTTGCAAGGTATTGTCCCCTGGTTACACTCATATTACGAATTTCTAATCCATATTCTTTAGATAAATGCTTTTTAAGTTTTTTGTTGTATTTACGAATTTTACGCTTACTTTTTTTCTCTTTTTTTAATTTAGCAACTTCATTTTCGTGTGCAGTTACTATCGAGTCAATAATCTTTGCATATGGGTATACTCTTCTTGTGAAAAATACAGTTCTTCTCCATTGTTTAGCAAAATCTGGATCTTTATATGTGAATTCCTTTAATTTTAGAATGGGTATAGTATCTCCATTAATTACCTCATAAGTAAATATGTTGTGGTTAATAGTGTCTTGCGCCTTCCCCAAAAAGAAAACGTTAAGTAGTAATAATATGAATAGCGTTCTTGTCAAATACATAGTGTTTATAATACTATAACAAGAAAAATGCCAAGTTTATTTAATTCTTGAGGGTATCAATTCTCAGTTGTTAAGTAAATATTGGTTACTGTTTGTATTAAAATGGTTTATTTTCTGTTTTTTTTCCAGCTGTTAACTTCCGAATTATTGATGTTATGCATGCTGTCTTCTTGTAATTCGTTAAGAAAAAGAGTACTGGCAATTGCGGCAATTTCCTCTTCTTCGGTTGAGTGATTATCTAAAATTGATGGATCAGTAAAATGATGTTTAACAAAATTAGTATCAAAACTTGCATCTTTAAAAACAGGATGATTTATGGCATATTTACAAAAAGGAAGAGTAGTTTCTACACCTGTAATTTCGTATTCATCAATAGCCAATGTTAAACTCGCAATGGCTTCTTCTCTCGTATTTCCAAAAGCACAGAGTTTAGCAATCATAGGATCATAATAAATCGGAATATCCATTCCTTCTTCTAAACCATCATCAACTCGAATATTTTTCCCTTTAGGTATTTTGTAGGTTTGTAAATTGCCAATATCAGGTAAAAAATTGTTTTTAGGGTTTTCGGCATACACTCTAGCTTCAATAGCATGACCAGTAATTTTTAGATCATCTTGAGTAAAACTCAGCTTTTCACCTCTAGCTATTTTAATTTGTTCCTTAACAATATCAATACCTGATATCATTTCTGTAACAGGATGCTCTACTTGAAGACGAGTATTCATTTCTAAAAAATAAAAATCCTTGTTTTCATCCATTAAAAACTCAACTGTTCCGGCACCTATATAATCACAACTTTTTGCAACATTACAGGCAGCTTCTCCCATTTTTTTTCTTACTTCTTCGGTAACAAAGGCACTAGGAGCTTCTTCCACAACTTTTTGGTGGCGCCTTTGTATGGAGCACTCTCTTTCAAATAAATGGACAATGTTTCCATGTTTATCAGCTAATACTTGAATTTCAATATGTTTAGGTGAGCCAACAAATTTTTCTATAAAAACTTCTCCGTTTCCAAAGCTAGAAACCGCTTCAGATACTGCTCTATCCATTTGTTCTTCAAATTCAGCTTCGTTTTCAACAATTCTCATCCCCTTTCCGCCTCCACCAGCTGATGCTTTAATAAGAACAGGAAAGCCAATTTTAGAAGCTGTTTTTTTTGCTTCTTGAACATCTGTTATAGCGCCATCAGTCCCTGGAACCATAGGGATGTTATAATTACTTACTGTGCTTTTTGCGGTAAGTTTATCTCCCATAAGTTCAATTGCTTTTGGATCTGGTCCAATAAAGGTTATTCCCGCTTTTGTTACTTTTTCAACAAAACCAGCATTTTCAGATAAAAAACCATAACCAGGGTGTATTCCATCTACGTTTAGAGATTTACAAATGTCAATAATTTTATCTCCAAGTAAATAACTCTGACTACTAGGTGGTGGACCAATACACACTGCTTCATCAGCATACCTAACAAAAGGTGCATTTCTGTCAGCTTCAGAAAAAATAGCAACTGTAGTGATATCCATTTCTTTTGCGCTACGCATAATACGTAATGCAATTTCACCTCTATTTGCGATTAAGATTTTTTTCATTTGAATTTATTTTCCTGCTATGTAGTTAGACAAATATTGATAATGTTCTGTTAACCTCCCTTTCTTACAGATTGTTGCTTTTTCGATTATAGCGTCTTTATCTCCATTTAAAAGCTGAGGCAAAATGTTTTTTATGAACTCGTTTCCAAAATCTTGAGATGCGTCTCTAGGTAACTCGCATGGAAGATTGTCTACAGCCATAACCCCTATTGAATTTGGAGTCATAAAGTCAACTTCTTTTTCGTTAATCGTATCATAACCATAAAGAGGATCTTCAATAGTAGAAGGTCTTATGGTGCTAGCAATAGGACCATCAATGTCACAACTAACATCTCCAATTATTTTTAAATTAAATTTAGGTGATTTAGCATCTTCTCTTGTGAAAATAAAAGGAGACTCAGCATCCCAGTAGTGACAAGAAATATACATATTACCAATTTGAGCATACTTCATGAATATTGATTTGTACCCTTTAGAATCTTTGTAGAATTCTTGTCTTGTAAAAGAGGATTTATCTACTTTTTCAAAATAGTCGCATACACTTAATTGCGTATAAACAGGAGTTTCAAATTCTTTAGATAAAAAATCTTCAGGAGATACTTTTTGGATGCCTAATTCAGTTAATATTTCAACTGCACCTCTTGCAACACGTCCTTCTCCGGTAATAATGATCTTATAGTTTTTAGGAAGGGCTACTTTTTTAAGTTCTTCATTTATTTCATTATGATCAAAACAGTTGTTAGCTGGTTTTAAATCGTAATTACCATGTTTTTTTCCATAAGCTAAAAAGCTATTGTAGCACCCTACAATTCCAGCATATCTTCCAAAGCCAATTAATCTGGGGCCTTTAGGAGATGTTAGTGTTTCCCAATCAACCATGGTAATATTAAGATCAATCATGTTATTTAATAGATCTCTGTTATACGGTTGTTCTTTAATGGTATGAGAAAAATAAAAATATCTTTTGTTGGGTATTAATTTGTCAATTTTAACTTCTTTAACTCCAATTAAGGTGTCACAGTCCTTAACATTATCAACTACTTCGATTCCAGCATCAATATATTCTTGATCACTGAAAATTCGTATATCACTAGATTCAACTACTAAATTTAAATTTGGATTGTTCTTTTTTATTTCTTCACATTGAATTGGAGTTAGAGGAACTCGTTTGTCTGGAGGAGTTTTAGTTTCTTTAATTATACCTAGTTTCATGTTAAAGGATATATTTTTTTATTGAATTTAAATAAAAAATGCATGAATAACGAAAAGAAAAATAATTACATAAAATCTTAGTTTAAAAAGGGATAAATATTATGTTTGTAATTGCATTCTTTGAAATTTTGGGGCCGACTGGTTTTGACAGCATTGCAAGTACTTATGTAAGCATGTGGAGTATTGTTTGTTAGCTCGTTAAATCAAAACATTCACAGCCTTTAATTGGCGAAAATAACTACGCGTTAGCTGCGTAATTAGAACAGAGTTCTATTACCTTAATCTCGTCTCAATAGAGGCCTGACTAACTGCCCTTTAGTGAATTCCCGTTTAACTGTTCACTATTTTAGGGTATCAAGTTTGTTAAACTAGCTTAATCAATGTCTTGATGATTAAGTGAAATTAAAGAGAATAAGCAAAATAGTAGGTTGTCTATGGTCAGCTTTTTGTCGAAAATTAAATTATAGAATAAACATGTAGAAAGCATAACTGCTCATTGTTTGGACGGGAGTTCGATTCTCCCCGGCTCCACTTTTTTTAATTATTGATTATCAATTCAATAATTATCATTAAGCTACTCTAGGTGCTTTTTGAGTTGAAATTTAATCATTATATATGGCAACCTTTTTTTCTTGTTAATGTAATTAATACATGTAAATTAGTGTAACGATACTTACAAATATGCGTAGATGTATTTAGATTAATATCTTCAAAAATATTTGTTAAAGAAATATACGGATGAAAAAAATATTATTATTTATAACACTTTCATTGTTTGTTAGTGTAGGACTTGCCCAAAGAACTGGTGTTAATACCAATGCTCCGTCAGCAACCTTACATATTGTGCCTCAGGGAGTGGATGAACCTTTAAGAGTTGAGGGCTTTATTTCTTTTCAGAATAATGATTCAACAATACTTGTTGTAGATCCTGCAAATGGTACTGTGAGATATATGAGCTATGATAGCTTGTCTAAAAGAATAACAGTCGATTCGTCACAAGTTATTAGCATTTTATTAAATAATTCTGATACACTTTTTTCTCAAACTTCTTTTGTTGATAGTATAATATCCATTATATATAATCATGGTGATACGATATTGCAAAACCAAGTGTTTATAGATAGTTTGTATAGTATTTTAAAAGATAGCTTACTAAGAGATACTAATTATATTAATATACTTAGGGATTCTTTAGAAACGTTAACTGTAATTGATACAATAGGCGATAGTTTAATTTATTATGTAGATGAGGATGGTGACACTACGTTTATTAATATCGCAGCAATTATAGATTCAAGCGAGACCTTAACAGTAATCGACACGATAGGCGATAGTTTGATTTATTATGTAGATGAAGATGGTGATACTACCTTTATTAATATAGCCGCTATTATAGATTCAAGCGAGACGTTAACCGTAATTGATACGATAGGCGATAGCTTAATTTATTATGTAGATGAAGATGGTGATACTACCTTTATCAATATCGCATCAATTATAGATTCAAGCGAAACGTTAACCGTAATTGATACAATAGGCGATAGTTTAATTTATTATGTAGATGAAGATGGTGATACTACCTTTATCAATATAGCTGCCATTATAGATTCAAGTGAAACGTTAACCGTAATTGATACAATAGGCGATAGTTTAATTTATTATGTAGATGAAGATGGTGACACTACGTTTATAAATATCGCAGCTATAATAGATTCAAGTGAGACCTTAACGGTAATTGATACGATAGGCGATAGTATTATTTATTATGTAGATGAAGATGGTGATACTACGTTTATCAATATAGCAGCCATCATAGATTCAAGCGAGACCTTAACAGTAATCGACACGATAGGCGATAGTTTAATTTATTATGTAGATGAAGATGGTGACACCACGTTTATCAATATAGTAGCCATCATAGATTCAAGTGAGACGTTAACCATAATCGACACGATAGGCGATAGTTTAATTTATTATGTAGATGAAGATGGTGATACTACGTTTATCAATATAGCAGCCATCATAGATTCAAGCGAGACCTTAACAGTAATCGACACGATAGGTGATAGTTTAATTTATTATGTAGATGAAGATGGTGACACTACGTTTATCAATATAGCGGCCATCA
>JAHDBM010000062.1:10350-18684 GCA_020630395.1 Flavobacteriales bacterium | reverse complement strand
AGAAGGTGAAAAAAACATAATATTATATTCTTTACAACCTTTTGATAATGAGACTTTATTTCCTAATGAATTATTAAACATTATTAAAGAACATACTCAGCTACTTTGGTATATCAGAATACACCCTACCGATTGGAATAGAAAAGACGAAATACTTGACTTTTTAAAAGAAAAACAAGTGCTTAAATACATAAACATAGAAAAAGCTTCTTCTGAACCATTACCTGCAATTTTAGGTAATACTAAACTTCATATTACACATAGTTCAGGTTGTGCAATTGAAGCTGCCAATTTTGGAATACCCACTATTTTTTTAGATCATATTAATGCTCCAGCTTATTTTCCTGATCTAATAGAGGACAACCTTGGCTTTGTTTATAAAAAAAACACTGATTTTATTTCTTTGTTTAATAATACTTTATTTTTAAAAAATGAGTTTATCAATAATGATGAAACATCACCTTATGAAAAACTAAACTCTATTTTAGCTAAAGCATGAAAAAAATAGTGACCATAATTGGAGCTCGTCCCCAAATTATTAAAGCATCAGCTTTAAGTAGAGCTATCAGTAAAAACTATTCTAATTCATTAACTGAAATTATTGTTCATACAGGTCAACATTACGATCACAACATGTCGGCCATATTTTTTGATGAATTGGGTATACCTAAACCACATTATAACCTTAATGTAGGTTCATCATCTCATGGTAAACAAACAGCTGTTATGATTGAAGGGCTAGAGGAAATTCTAATAAAGGAGCAACCTCATGCAATGGTTGTTTATGGTGATACAAATTCTACATTAGCTGGAGCAATTGCCGCATCTAAACTTAATATACCAGTTGTACACATTGAAGCTGGATTACGTTCTTTTAATAAAACAATGCCCGAAGAGATTAACCGTATTATGTGCGACCATGTTTCTACACTTTTATTTTCTCCTACTAAAGCTGGTTTTGACAATTTAGTTAACGAAGGGTTTAATCCTAATAATAATGCTCCTTATTCTTTTGACAATCCTAATATAGTTCATTCTGGTGATGTGATGTATGATAATAGTTTGTATTTTTCTACCTTATCAGATCAAAAAACTACCTTATTAGAAGACCTAAATCTTACTAAAGATTCTTTTATTCTATGCACCATTCATAGAAATCATAATACAGATGACTCCAAAAGGTTAACTGCCATTTTTAAGGCATTGCATCATATTACTAAACAACACAACACTACTATTATTTTACCTCTACATCCTAGAACAAAAAAATTAATGAGGAGTAATATTGATAAAGAAGTACTAGAAAACATCAAAGAAAACACTAACATTCAAATTATTGAACCCGTTTCTTTCTTAGAAATGATCGCACTAGAAAAAAATGCTAACTTAATTATAACTGATTCTGGAGGAGTTCAAAAAGAAGCGTATTTCTTTAAAAAACCATGTGTTATTTTAAGACCAGAAACAGAGTGGGTAGAGCTAGTTGATAATGGAACCGCAATAATTGTAGATGCCGATTATGATAAGATAATAGACGGGACAAATATGTTCTTAAACACTACCTCTACATTAACTTTTCCTTCTCTTTTTGGAGATGGGAAAACAGCCGAATATATTTGTGAAGAGATTATTAATCTTTAAAAACTGGTTTATCCTTTAATAAAAAGTCAATGAAATTATAGGTTAATTTCTTTATCTTATCTCCGTCTTTTCCTGTAAAGCCATCCGAACACCAATTGGTAGACCCAGTGTTTATTATAACACCTGAGCTTGCAGTCTTTTGAAATACGATCAAAGTTCCATATTTATTTCCTTTACGATAAACTCTATCATACCCCAATAAATTAAACTTATATGGTTTAAATATTGACGTATCTAGTACTAATCGATTGTTAATTTTAATTAATGGACTTGAGTCAAATTCAACTGTTGGGACATTTAAAATATCATTTTCTCTTATGCTCGTTTCTTCAAAAAGAGGTGACCCATTAATTATTTTATATCCATCCCAACCTTTATCATTTTGAACTCCAAAACCCCCATAAACAAATGATGCTCCAATACTTTTTTCAATCGAATAATCTAAAAAACTGTTTTTCCAAATAACTGTTTTTAAAGAATCCTCTAACATAGGGTCATCTATACTTTTATAACATACCATATTATCTCTCTCATATCGAACTTGCCACCACATAGTATTACCTGAAAGGATAATAGCATTACCTCCATTATCAATAAATCGATCAAAATTTCTTCTTGCTTTTCTGGTCCAATATTCATTATGTCCAGGTATAATTATAATGTTATAATCTCTAATATTATTGTAATCATCTAGATCTCGATCACATATATAATCACAATTAAATGATTGTGTCATTATCCATTCAAAAAAGGGTTTTGCAAACCTATGAAACTGAACTGGTCGTTTAAAACTTAATATATTTCCTTTAGGTTTGGTATAAGAGCTTCTACCTCCATTTTTATTGTAAGCATTATCTGTATTACTAGGGTACACTATTAATACATCATTTTTCTTTTTGGGGTTTTTAATAATAAAAGGACTACTATTTTCAAAATAATAAACACCTGATGTTAATTTCGCAGGATCATAATCAAACGTTTTTGTGTACTCATAACCGTTTTTCCACCAATAGTTTTTTTGTTCCTCATGTTGTTTTACAATTGATGCTTTAACTTCATCAACTTGTTCATCATTTATATTATAAAGAGGTATATTAACCTCCCCATTATCTATTCCGTTAAGGAAAACTTCTATAATATCATTTGGGTTATAAGATATTTTATCTTGATATCCATTTTTAATGTATTCTTTAGTACAACTAACTAAAAATGAAAAACACATAATTAATGCTACTAACCTATTCGTATTCATACTTAAAATTAGTTAATACATTGTTAACGTTATTATGTTTTAATAAGTATTATTTTCTTTGCATTGCAAACAAAAAACGAACAAATGAAAAAAACAGTACAATTATTATCAATACTACTATTAGCCGGTAGCATTTCTTTTGGTCAAAACAAAGACAATAAATGGTCTTTTGGAGGTCATTTTGGAACTCAAGAGTATAAAGGTGAGCTTGCTAATGAATTCTTTGGGTTTAGCCATCATGCTGCTTATGGTTTATCTCTTTCTCATTACATTAATCCTACATGGGATGTAAGTTTATTAGGAACTTTTTCAAACCTAGATGCTAGTGATTCTTTGGGTTCGTTTTTAACGAAAATGGGAGATATTAACTTAATTGCAAAATTAAAATTAAATAACGGTAAAATTTTAAAAGAAGATAGCAAATTTGCTCCATACTTATTTATTGGATTAGGTGACGCTTTTTCTAGAACTTACCAAGAAAACACACCTAGTTACAGGTTAATTACCCCTAATTTTTTAGGAGGTGCAGGGTTTAAAATTCCTTTTAATGATAGATGGGCATTAGATTTAATGATGAAATATTCTTATGCTTGGAGTGATAAATTAGATGCTAGATTTGATGAAACGAAATTCCAAGATCAATTTTTAACAACAACAGCAGGTTTAGTATATAGTTTTTCTGCAAAGAAAGATTCGGATAAAGATGGTGTTGCTGATAAAGATGATAAATGTCCTACTGTATTTGGTTTAGCTAAATTCAATGGGTGTCCTGATACAGATGCTGATGGTGTTCAAGATAGTGAAGATGCTTGTCCTAAAACTCCTGGTACACTTAAAGGTTGTCCTGACACGGATAAAGATGGAATTGCTGATAAAGATGATGCTTGTTCTACAGTTGCTGGAATAGCTAAATTTAACGGTTGTCCTGATACTGATGGTGATGGTGTTAAAGACAGTGAAGATAAATGTCCTAAAGTAGCTGGAACATTAGCTGGTTGCCCTGATTCGGATAAAGATGGTGTTGCTGATAAAGATGATGCTTGCCCTAAAGTTTATGGAACTATTAAAGGTTGTCCTGACACGGATAAAGATGGTGTAATTGATAGCAAAGATAAATGTCCTAAAGTAAAAGGTGTTAAATCTAATAACGGTTGTCCAGAAGAAGCTGATGAAGAGTCTAAGCAAGTATTTAAAGAAGCTATGGAGGGCTTATTTTTTAACACTGGTTCAGCAGTAATTAAAACGTCTTCTTACCCAGTATTAGATAAAGTTGTGATGATTTTAAAATCTCACCCAACTTACAAATTAGATATTGATGGGCACACGGATAGTCAAGGTAATGCTGCTAAAAACATGCAATTATCTAAAGATAGAGCTGCTGCAGCTAAAACATATTTAGTTAACAAAGGTATTGATGCTTCTAGATTAACTGACCATGGATTTGGTATTACACAGCCTAGAGCTGATAATGCTACACCTCAAGGTAGAGCTTTAAATAGAAGAGTGGAGTTTAAAGCGATCTTCAAATAATAGAAAAAACTAATTAAATTTAAGCCACTCAATTTATTTTGAGTGGCTTTTTTTATGGAATCAATCGAATATCGTAAAATATTGCATATTGATATGGATGCCTTCTATGCATCTGTAGAGCAAATGGATAACCCTGAATTAAAAGGAAAACCCATTGCTGTTGGAGGGAGTAAAGAAAGAGGTGTAGTTGCAGCAGCCAGCTACGAAGCACGTAAATTTGGTGTTAGGTCTGCAATGCCTTCTAGTCAAGCATATAGATTATGTAAACACATTACGTTTGTTAGACCTAGATTTGAACGTTATAAAGAAATTTCTAATCAAGTAAGAGAGATTTTTAACCGGTATACCGATTTAATTGAACCTCTTTCATTAGATGAGGCCTATCTTGATGTTACAGAAAATAAAAAAAACATCTTTTTTGCTACTCAAATTGCTATAGAAATTAGACAAGCGATTAAAGATGAAATAGGATTAACAGCTTCTGCAGGAGTTTCTTTTAATAAATTTTTAGCTAAAATAGCCTCTGATATTAATAAACCGGATGGTCTAACTATTATTACTCCTCAAAAAGCTGAAGCATTTATAGATCAATTAGATATTTCTAAATTCATTGGTATTGGTAAAGTAACTGCTCAAAAAATGATGCAAAAAGGCATTTTTACTGGAGCACATTTAAAAAGTAAAGACTTAGCATTTTTAACCAAGCATTTTGGTAAAAGCGGGACATATTATTATAATATGGTTAGATTAAAAGATAATAGACCAGTAAATCCAAATAGAATTAGAAAAACAGTTGGTGTAGAGAACACTTTTTTTGATGATGTTAAAACATTAGATGAAGCTAAGCAATATTTAGAAAAACTAACTGAAAGCCTAGCTAAACGAATGTACAAAAGCAAGGCTAAAGGTAAAACGTTAACGCTTAAAGTAAAATATCATGATTTCACACAAATAACCCGTAGTAAAACATTTTCATTTTATATTTCCAAAAAATTTAATATCCATGATGGATGGACTCAAATATTAGATGAGCACAATATTATGACTAAGCCTATTCGATTATTAGGCTTATCCATTTCTAATTTAGAGCGAAATCAAATTCAGAAAAAATACACCCAACTAAAATTCGAATTCTAGACCCTTAGGGTCATTTGTTTTCTCTATACAATGAAAAATTTTACTAATAAATTAAATATTTTACTGTCAATTCGAATGGTTTTGGGTTTCCAGCAAAAATATTATCGAGAATAAGTAAAATACAACTAATTATTACTCGATATATTTCTATATACTTTACCTATTTATTAGCATAATGAATAACGGTTTACACATTGTTTTTAAGTAAAAGTAATCTAGCTTTGTATACATGAAAGAAACCATTTTAATACCTCAAATAGGAAATATAGCGTTAGTTTCTAGTAAGCGAGCAAAAAACTTACGCATTTCTATAAAACCTTTAGAGGGTGTTAAAGTAACTAAGCCTTATCGAATGTCAAAAAGAAAGGCTTTATCTTTTGTAATGCAAAAACAAGATTGGATTTTAAAACATCTAGATAGAATAGATGATTTAAAAAAGAACTATACCGTTTTTGACCAACATACCGCTTTTAATACATTCAACCATCATCTAAAAATAGAAGCATGGGAAAACAAACGATTTTATTCTAAAATAAAGGATGGTATTATATTATTTAAATATCCCAAACAACAAGATGTTACTTCTCCTGATATTCAAAAAAGAGTTCGATTATTAATTGAGAAAACATGGAAAAATGAAGCTGAAGAAATATTAATTCCTAGGCTATTTGAAATCGCTAGCGCACACAATTTCAACTTCAACAAAATTGCCATTAAAAATGTTAAATCTAAATGGGGAAGTTGTTCCTATTATAATGATATTATATTGTCTCTTCACATCATGAGATTACCTGCTCATTTGCAAGATTATATTATACTCCATGAACTATGTCATACAATAGAAAAAAATCATCAAGCTCCGTTTTGGAACCTAATGAATACGGTTACTTATAATAAAGCAAAAATATTGGATAAAGAATTAAAACAATATAGTACTAAAATCTATTGAATACCCGTTCTATTCTTTTACCTTTCACATATTACACAACCCAACCAATGAAATTTATTTTAATCCTTTTTACTTTCTTTTTATCCGTTTTGGTAAATAGTCAAACAGACTCCTTTCATTATCTTAATCTAGAAGAATCTTATAATTTTGAAGATTTAACACAATTAGATAAAGAAATTGAGCAGTATAACTTCTTTTTTTCTGGAGAAAATCACATGTTTTCTACTTCTAATTCTAAGTTGGAGCTAAAACTATTAATGTATTTCAATAAAAAAGCAGCAGTAAATAATTTATTGCTCGAGTTTGGAGCTGGAACTGGCTGGCTAGTAAATAAATTTCTTACCACTGAAAATAAAACAATTGAAGAAACCGTAAAAGTCCAATTTAGTGACGAATATGTTAACTTATTTAAAAAAATAAAAGAACATAATAAAGATACCTCTAAAAACAAGATAACTGTACATGGTGTTGATTTGCAAAGGTCTTATTCGTTAGGTATTGAAGCATTATATTTACAATTACCACTTAATGATAGTAATAGTATCCCTGACGATTCTATTTCTCGAGAAATTGACCTATTAAAATTTATTCAAGGGTATGTTAGAGCTAAAGCAGATGTTGACTTAGATGAATACTCAAAAAGTAGTAAATCTTTTTATGGCAACTACTATTATGGCTATAATTTAACTGAATCTTTAGACCTGTTAATTAAAAACTTTAACACTTTTAAAACCCAATATAAAGATTATCTAGGCATACAATATGATACCTACAGTAACATTATTGAGTCTATTGCAAATGCAAAAAGGTTTAAAAAGTATGATGGAATGAGAAATCCTTATGGCACCATATTTAGAGAAGATTATATGTTTAACAACATGAAAAAATTAGTAAAAACATTACCTAATGAAAAATTTTATGGTCAATTTGGCCGTGCTCATATTGTAAAAAATGAATTTACAAATGACCTTTACAACACCTATAATTTTTCATCTTTAGTAGCTCGAATTAATAAGTCTAAAGACCTCAATATGAAAAACAAAGTATTGTCTATGGGTATTTTTTATACAAATACTGTAGGGAATCCTTATGCTTATACCTATAGTAACGAATCAGTAAACGAAGCATTTAAAGACCTTAAAAAAGATGGTGTTGCACTTGAAAAAATAGACAATATTAGTGGGCTTGATAGTATTACTGAAAATAGCTTTCAATATTTAATCGTAAATAAAGGGCAATTAAAAAACGAAGCAGCCTCTGGAGGTTATGATGCTTTTTTCATGGGGTATCAAGTAGATTTTGGTCAGCATGATATCGATTTAGGTACTGTACCAAATTATTTTAATACTGATTTTGGAGACACTCCGTTAAGGTTTTGGGGGTTATCATATTTTGCATATGAAAATTTTGGTTTTTACATGGATTTAAATACTAATTTCTACTCATCAATAAGAAAAGACATTAGTGACTCCGTATCTGTTCAGTTAAAGGGTTGGAATATCTTTGCTCATCTAGGATATGATATAACTCCTGGGTATCGTTTTAATATTATTCCTGCAATTGGTCTTGGTTATCAAAAAATGAGAACGAAAGTTACAGAAGAAAAGTTAATAGGATATACAGGAATAGAAAACATGGAGTATACCTTAAATAATGAAGCGCTTATGCTAAATGGAAAATTAGATTTAAGATTTGTATTGTTTCAAGGTTTTTCGTTATCAGCAAAAGGGGGATACTTGCTAGATTTATCTAAAAAGAACTGGAAGTATAATAAAAACTCTATTTCTGCCGAAAATAAACATAGTGGATTGTGGTGGTCTGTTGG
>JAHDBM010000062.1:5116-10250 GCA_020630395.1 Flavobacteriales bacterium | reverse complement strand
ATAAAAACTCTATTTCTGCCGAAAATAAACATAGTGGATTGTGGTGGTCTGTTGGGTTTGCTTTGGAAATTGTGGAGTAATTCCTCTCCCAACCCTCTCCTAAGGAAAGGGCTTCCTGCATTACAATGCATAGACTTTGAGATTACTTCACGCTCATTTCATTCACATTTGTAATGACGGTATTATTTTATGGCATTAAAAATCTTAATACGTCATTGCGAGATGAGTGATAACGAATCAAAGCAATGAAAAACTAGCATTCAAAATATCCATGAAAAGTGCGAGAGCCCTTCAGAAAGCCTTGCGTGTGTTGGCTAGTGTATGGAGGTTTTTTCTGATTAGTCTTTTGCTTAGGTTGCCAGCAATGAAAAAGTAAGACAATTAAACTTTCCTATTATTCCTCTCCCAACTCTGTCTCTCCTAAGGAAGGGGCTTGCTGCATTGCAATGCGTAGACTTTAAGATTACTTCATGTTCATTTCATTCACATTCGTAATGACGGTATTATTGTATGGTATTAAAAATCTTAATACGTCATTGCGAGATGAGTGATGACGAATCGAAGTAATCCAAAACTAGCTAATTACCTCAACAAACTGTTTCATATAAGCGCTATACAAAACCGCATTCTTTTTACTTAAATTAATGTCTATTAATGACTTCTTTTTGCCTTTTAGATATAATTGATGATAATACCCATTAAACTGTTTTAATTGAAGCTTATCCCAGCTATAATTAGTAGTCTTAGTTCCTATTATTGTTCCTTTTGTAACTTCTATACCGTTTTTATTAAACGATAACTTATGATCTACTTTAATAGTTTCTCCTTTGTTAATTACTTCAACTATCTGGTTGTATAAATTGGCACCTACATTTTCCCAAATAGCTTTCCATAATTTTTGGTAGTGGTTAAATGTTTCTTGTGTGCTCATTTTTGGTGATTGATCATCAAACTCGAGTTTTACTTCTTTATCCCCTATCCATAACCTTATGGTACATACATTCATATACCCTAATCCTTTAGATAATCGCATTTTAGCAGTTGTTGGTGCAACAGCTGATATACTGTCAAATAATATAGGTTGATCTTCCCATGCAATACCCTTTTGCTTAATCTCGTAGTTAATAGCTTTTATACCACCCATTATAATTGGGCGAAAAAAATAAACTTGTGCCATAAGTTAGACATAAAAAAAGGAGCTAATAAAGCTCCTTTAAAAGTATTAATTGAATATGAATAATTAGCGTTTAACTTCTTTTTGAGTAGAATAATTAATACGCAATGCATTTACTTCTCTTAGTTCGTTTTCAATTTTATCAACTTCTGCCATAGTAACATCTTTCTTATCTGCTTTAATTGAAACAGTTGATTTACTATTCTCAGCATCAGAACGTGCTTTCTGTTTATCGTTAATAAACTCTCTAATCTTTAAGAAACTTGCTTCTATTTGATCGTCTAATTGCAAACGTACAGATTTACCAAATTCTTTATTATTAGGTATACCGGCAGCAACATAATCTATTGCTTCATTTTTATCTAATTGAATCGTTTCTTTTCCACTTGGCTTGGTAACTTGCACCTGCAAATCACTCTGCTTCATAGAAGATACTACGATAAAGAATGCCAGTACAGTAAATACAATATCTGGTAGTGAGGCTGTTGAAACCCCAGGCATTTCCTTCGATTTATTTGTTCTAAACTTTGACATAATAATTAGTTTGTTGGTCCAGTATTACGTGCTGGTAACTTAATAATCTTTTGTGGATAAACTTCTCTCACAGCTTTTATTCGATCATTATCTAAATCTGTCTTTACTTCTTCTCGAATAGATTCAAGCTCATTATATGTAATACCAAACTTTTCTTTAGCTAATTGATTTCTCAATTCATTAATACCACTCATTATATTATCCCTTACAGTTAAATATGTACCGTAAGAAGTACCTTTATCATATTGAATAGCTATTGTTGCTGATTTAGGAAGCGTTTTAAAAGATCCTAATAATTTTACTGCCTTTTTCTTGTTTTCCCACTCTTTAAGCTTCTTTGCTTTAGTATCATCTCCTTCATCAACCAACTTTTGTAATAATGCAATTTGATTGTTACAAGTAGACATGTCAATCTCAACCATTATAGGAAGATTTTCATCTTTATAAGGATTGGTCATGAATTCTATAACCTTTGGTTTAATATCTTCAATCTCCTTATCCCATTCACCTTCTATCATTAATTGGTCATTCTTATTTACAAGAACTTCTAATATATTTCTTTGCTTAATAATTGGTGGCTTCTCAACTTTATCGTCTCTTTTTTGAGGCAATACAGCAGGAACACCTTCCTCTTTCTCAAGAGTGGTTGCAATAATAATAAAGGCTAACAAAAGGAATGCAATATCTGCAATTGAACTCGCATCTACTTCTTGCGTTTTTCTCTTCTTTGCCATGCGCTTTTGTTTTAAATTCTACTTCTTACTTCGCTAAACTTTTAGCGATATCTTTTACTAAATCTACTACCAATAATATTGCTCCGGGAATAAGAACGAATAATAATCCGTTAACCCAAAAATTAGTGGTTGAAACGATACTTTTAGCACCTTCTTCTCCTTCTTCAGCAACTACTCTTTCGAAACCTGCAGTATCTGATCCAGCATTAATATATGCCCATAAAAATGCTGCTCCGGCTATTACAACAAATATTAAAGAAGGGATCGCTTTTTTAAAGTCGGATGTAGCTGTAATAAACAATCCATACAGTAAAAACAGTATCATTAAAGCTCCTGCGATAATTAGTACCCATTTCATAAAACCAACACCACTTTGAATGTTAGATTCTAATCCCTTTATTTTTTTATCATAAGCCTCTTGACCTTTCTCCATGTAATCAGCAGTTGATGCCTTTCCTTGATCAATAAGCTCTACTCCCATTTGACCTGGATCGTAATCTTCTGGTGCTCCATTACTCATCATTCCATAAAAGAAATAGAATGTAATCGCGAAAAGTATTATAGATACACCAAATAAGGCACGAGAAATTATTTTATTTTCCATGTTAACTTGTTTTTAAGGGTTATACAATCAATTAATTGAACGTATATATTACTTCCCTAATTTATGCTTCACTACTAAATCTACTAATGAGATAGAAGCATCTTCCATTTCATTTACTAATCCATCAATTTTAGATACGATATAGTTGTAGAATACTTGAAGTACAATTGCCGCTACAAGACCAGCAAGTGTTGTATTAAGTGCAACTTTCATTGCCCCTGCAATTTGTACTGGCTCAGTTTGTCCTGTAGTCTCAATAATATCGAATACTTCAATAATACCAATTACTGTTCCTAAGAATCCAAGCATTGGAGCAGTTGCAATAAATAACGAAATCCAAGATAAATTTTTCTCTAATAATCCTGCTTGTACACTTCCGTAGTTAATTACAGATTTTTCAACCATTTCAACTCCTTCTTCTGCTCTATCTAATCCTTGATAGAAGATACTTGCAACAGGTCCTCTTGTATTTCTACAAACGTCTTTAGCTGCTTCTATACCGCCACTACTAAGCGCATCTTCGATAGAAGTCAATAATTTTTGTGTATTGGTTGTAGACATATTTAAATATATAATACGCTCAATACATAGTGCTAAACCTAGTAAGAATACTAAGAATACTAACGCCATAAATTGTGGCCCACCATCAATAAAATAATCTTTTACTTTCTGTGTAATAGAAACTGATGCTTTAGATTTATCATCATCTTTATCACTTTTTAACTCTTCTTTTGCTTCTTCTACTTTATCTACAACTGTTGTTGTAGTGTTGGCAGTAGAATCTCCTTGCGCTAACGTGATGTTATCAAATCCAAATGAAAACATGCTAACTAATGCCACTAATGCGAATACTTTTTTCATGGTGTTTGTTGTTTTTCTTTATTCTATTTTATTGTTTTTCTTATTTAATTTATTCTTTTTGCAGAGAGGAAGGGATTCGAACCCTCGATCCAGTCTCCCGAAAACATGCTTTCCAGGCATGCGCCTTAAACCACTCGGCCACCTCTCTAAACAACTGACTAACAGTAAGAAAGTCGGTTTTTGTTTAGTTCGTTACAACCGTTAGATTGCTAAAACCTTGGCAAAATACGAAAAAAATATGTTGTCGAAAAGAAAATTGACTAAACGGTACAACTTTTCAATTTATCGGTTAATAATTTCCTCTCACAAACCATCTCTAAACGAAAGATATTTTTAGTTGTTCTGTTATGACTTTGAGATTACTTCACATTCGTTTCTCTCATGTTCGTAATGACGATTTTGTTGTTTGTTATACTAAATACAAAACTAACATCATTGCGAAATGAGCCATAGCGAATTGAAGCAATCTCTAAAAGCATCCATAAAAAAGATGAGAACCTTTAAGTACGTATGCAATGTGATTTCTAATATAAAAGCCTTTACTATTTCTATCCATGAAAAAGTATAATAACTTAACAATCCTATTTAAATACTCTCCTAATCATCTCCGAAGGAAAGGGCTTTATAGTTGCTGTGCTAAGACTTTTGAGATTACTTCATGCTCATTTCATTCACATTCGTAATAACGGTATTCTTGTTTGAGAACTATTTAAAATTCACAAACGGCATTGCGAGATGAACGATAGTTAATTGAAGCAATCTCTAAAAGCATCCATAAAAAAGATGAAAACCTTTAAGTACGCATGCAATGTGATTTCTAATATAATGGCCCTTACTATTTTTATCCATAAAAAAGCATAATAACTTAACAACCCTATTAAATACTCTCCTAATCATCTCCGAAGAAAAGGTTTTTTGTTGCTCCACTAGGATTTTGAGATTACTTCATGCTCATTTCATTCACATTCGTAATGACGGTATTCTTGTTTGAGAACTATTTAAAACTCACAAACGGCATTGTGAGATGAACGATAGTGAATCGAAACAATCTCTGGAATAATAACGACTAACTAGATTGAACAGAATCAAAACAAATAATGCAACAAAAAAAGCCATTAATCTTAATTGATTAATGGCTTTTAATTTTTAGTATTAAAAATTAGTTAGCGTAAAACAATTTGATGAATTCATCTTGTGTTACTTCTTTCTCTTCTACTTTAACATTAT
>JAHDBM010000062.1:0-5016 GCA_020630395.1 Flavobacteriales bacterium | reverse complement strand
AACAATTTGATGAATTCATCTTGTGTTACTTCTTTCTCTTCTACTTTAACATTATCTTTTATTAATGTAAATACTTTTCTCTTGTATAAATGATCGAATATCTTTTTTAACTCTTCTTGGTTTTTTAATACATTTTGGATATTCTCTTCTATTTGCTTTTCTTCAGGAGCAGGCATCCCATACTGAGCATATTGTTGCAACAACAAGCCTCTTGTATAATCTTTCACTTCATCAATCTCTACTTTAATGTCATTATCTTGAATAATCTTATTCTCGATTAATTGCCATTTTAATTGATTAGCATAAGAATCGTACTCACTTTCTAATTGCTCATCAGTGATTTCTTTTTCGTTTGTTTCTTTAATCCACCTCTTTAAAAAATCATCAGGAAGCGATAATTTAAGCTTAGCTAAAAACGCATCTGCAGAAGATTTTTCGAATAATTTTTCGCTATCGTTAACAAATGCAGCACCCATATCTTGTGCTATTTTTGCTCTAAATTCTTTTTCGTTCTTAGCGTTATCTTTACCAACAACTTTATCAAATAATTCTTGGTCTACAGGAGCTTTTTCTAAGCGTTTAATTTCTTCTACTTGAAATTGAAAATCAGATTGAACAGCATCTACTTCATCCTTTTTAATATGAAGCATAGCCGCCATATCAGTATCTCCTTTACTTACTTTTCTTGGGTCAATAACAACCACATCATCTTTAGTAAGCCCAATTAATTGCTTTTTAGAAGCTTCATCTTCAATAAATGGTATTGAAATAGTAGATTTAGCAGTAATACCTCCTTCTAACGCCTCTCCTTTATCATTTAACTGAGTAAAAGACCCATACAGCATGTCTTCTTTCTCTGCTTTATCAGCAGGAGCCATTTTACCATAACGCTTAGTAAAATCTTCTATTTGTTTGTCTAATGCAGCATCATCTACTTTTATTGTATAAAAAGGGATTTTGTCTTTCTTAGACATTTTTAGTTCAAATTCTGGAGCTAAACCTATTGCATATCCAAATTCGAATTCACTTTTATCATCCCATGAGCTTACATTGGTATGCTCTTCAGAAGGAAGTGGGTTACCCAATACATTCACTTTGTTTTCCGTTAAATGCTTGTGTAAACTATCGTTTATAATATTATTAAGTTCATCAGCTAATATGGACTGACCATATTTTTTCTTAATCATTCCCATAGGAGCATGACCCGGTCTAAAACCAGGAATAACCATACTCTTTCGGTATTCTTTTAATTTATTCTCGTACTGATTTTTGTAATCTTGCGGAGTTAACTTAATCTTAATTACCGCATTTAAATCATCAATTTTTTCCTGTGTAATATCCATTTTACAGCTGTTTACCCCTAAAGGTTTTAATTACCCGACACATTATTATCGGCTTGATTTAACTTTTATTTCAACTTAACACACCAACACCTACAACAGGTTAAGTGAGTTTATTTATGTTATACAAAAAAGGCATAAGCATTACACTTACGCCCTCTGTGCGGGTGAAGGGACTCGAACCCCCATGCCGTGAAGCACTAGATCCTAAGTCTAGCGTGTCTACCAATTTCACCACACCCGCTTTTCCATTCTCGGACTGCAAAGATATGACTATTTTTTATACTAACAACTCCACTAATAACAAAATTAAATACTTCTTAAAAATACGTTAGCTTGACACTATGGATATAAAAGCAGTTATTTTACTATAAATTACCCTCTTTTAGTTCTCGGTTTTATAAACAAATTGTATATTCGCCTTTTCAATAAAAAAATGATTTTATAAAATGGCATTAATTGGCGAAATTAGAAAACGTACTTGGTTAGTTTTCGTTCTTATATTTGGAGCATTAGCAGCATTCATTTTAACCGACCTTTTAAAAGGTGGTGGCGGAGGTGCTACTGACCAAACCCCTATCTCAAATTTATATGGAGAAGGCATTACAAGAACAGAGTATGATAAGTTACTTGCTAATGAAATGGCTAAATATGAACGATTATACCAAGGCCAAGTTCCGCCAGAAATTCAACAACAGTTAGAAGACAACTTTCTAAATCAATATTTGAGTGAACAACTGTATCAAAAACAATATGATGCAATTGGGTTAACCGTTAGCAAGGAAGAGTACAATGACATTTTGCAAGGCGAGCACGTAGATGGAAGTATATACGAACAAAACAGATTATTTGTTGATGCTGCTGGTAAATTCAGTAAGGATTCCATGATTAAGCAAATGCCTGCTTATTTAGCTAACAACCCTGAATTTGAATTTTTCTTAAATTTTATGGGAGAACAAACTGAGAAAACAAGATTGTCTTCTAAATACAATACCTTAATAAGTAAAGGACTTTACACGACTTCTTTTGAAGCTAAAAAAGCTTACCTAGCTCAAAACTCTAAAATTGATTTTGATTATGTATTTAAATCATATTCATCTATTCCAGATTCTACTGTTTCTGTAGATGAAAGTGAAATTAAGGCGTATTATGAAAAGCATAAAAATGAAAAGAAATATGAAAGTAAAGATGCTATGTCTTTTCAATATGTAGAATTCTCTATCGATCCTTCTGAAGAAGATAAAGCATTGGCAAAGGATTATATCGAAGGGAAAATTGAACTATTTAAAAAAGCTGAAAATGATTCTGCTTTTGTTTTTTCTAATAGTGATTCTAAAACGTTAGATTTTGCTCCAAAAAAATCAAGTGACTTTCCATTAGAACTTGATTCTTTATTACAAACTGCAGATACTGGAGATGTTTTTGGACCTTATTTAGATGGTGAATATTACAAATTATCTAAAGTATTAGATATCACAACACAAAAAGAGGCTACTGTTCGTCATATTTTAATTGGTAAAGACAAATATGGTGATGATGTAAACAAACTTAAAGTTAAAGCTGATAGTATTATTAGAGTTATTAGAGCTAAAAACAATTTTGAAGAAATGGTTTCTGAATTTTCTACTGATTATGCTTCTGTTCCTAAAGGAGGTGTTTATGAGTGGTTTGACGAATATCAAATGGTTCCTGAATTCACTGAAGTAAGTTTTAAAAAACCTATTGGAACAATTACTACTGCTACAACAACTTATGGAGTTCACATAATTGAAGTTCAAAAAAGAAGAGAAGGTAAAAAATTAAGTGTTGCTACTATTGATGCTGAAATTAAACCTTCAAAAGAAACTATTGATCTTTCAGTTGATAAAGCTATTGATTTTAGAAATGCATTAAATAAAGAAAATGTTGCTGATACCGCATTTGCAAATACTGCTAGAAGAAATGGATATTTTGTTAGACCGGTTAATGATATTTTATTAGGACAAAAAACTATTCCTGGTTTTGATAATAATGTAATGCAAATTCAAAGATGGGGATTTGGTGGTGCTAAAATTGGAGATGTATCAGATGAGATGGTATTTGAAAAGAAAGTAATCATTGCTCAACTTCAAAACGTAAAAGTAGAAGGTGTTCCTACTTTTGAATCTGTTAAAACAGAAATGGGTTATGAGGTTGTTAAAGAAAAGAAAGCCGCTATTTATAAAGAAAAAATGGTTGGTTCTTCATTAGCTGATATCGCAACTAAAGTTGAAGCTTCAGTTCAAAATGCTGCTGGTATTTCTTTATCACAAACAAGTATTCCTGGTGCAGGTAATGAGCCTTTAGTTGTTGGAACTGCAATTGCTACTGCTCCTAACACAGTTAGCGCTCCTATTGTTGGAGAAAATGGAATTTATGTAATTTCTACGAAAAATAAAGTAGACGCTACTATTCCTGAAGGTTATACTTTTGAAAATGAAAAAAAATCAGCAACTTCCAGTATGAGGTCTAGAGTTAATAATGGTGTATACCAAGCATTAACTGAAATTGCTGACTTAAAAGACAATAGAGACAGAGTTAACCTTAAAGGAAACTAAAACTTTAACGTTTATTTAAAAGCCTCTGCAATATTGTAGAGGCTTTTTTGTTTTACTTCAATGTATATAATTAAATCAAAATGAAATTATAATTCCGTTTGATAGTATAAATACTATTTAATCAGAATTAAGTGTATTGAATAAACATGGTTACTCTATGTTTATATCTATCCTAGATTTAAAAAATTATTTATTATGAATATTAAAATAATATTATTAGGTGTTATAACTTTTATTTTTGCATTATCAGCTCATGCACAAGATTACAATAATATTTTAGGAGCTAATTTTTCTTTTGGATATAATAAAAACGAAAGCTATTTAGGTGGAAATAGCAATATCACCATATCTTCAAGTAATAATACCAGCCTTTTATTTGGTTCATTTATTTCAAAAAAAATAATGCTAGGAGGGGGTATTGGATTTAATTCATCTAAGTTTTTAAGTGATGATGGAACCAATGTTTTTGAAGAAAGTGCTGCTGGATTTAATATTTATCCTGATGTGAGGTATTATATACCATTAAAGAAATTCAGTTTATTTCTTGAAAACAAGATATACCTAGGTTATTCTGAAAAATCGAGTACTTTTTCTCAAAAAGTTAGAACCTTTGATAATGGTATTCAATTAAAATTTGGAGCTGGTATATTTATTAAACGCTTTTATATTGAAGCTAGCTTGAATGCTATTTCTTTTAGCAAAATTAAAACCATAACACCTATAGACAATACAAGCGAACGAGTTAATGAACAAACCAACTTCGAAATGTTACAAGACTTTACCAATATTAGTATTGGTTTGTACTATCATTTTGGTAAGTCTAAACATCATTCTCCTGAAGATTAGCCTTAGCGAATCAACTATTTTAATTTTTTAGTTAATTTTCTTCCCTTATATTCAATGAATTATAAAATAATTCAATAAAAGTGATTACACTTTTGTTTTATCATTATTTACCTGTATTGAACTTTAAAAAACAATAGTATGACTGAGTTTTTAATAATAGTTGCCGTTATTTTGTTAATTATATTGCTTATCTCTATATCTACCCAAAAAACAGATTTTAGTAATAAGTTAGATCGAATAGACAAGAAAGTAAA
>JAHDBM010000061.1:6048-18833 GCA_020630395.1 Flavobacteriales bacterium | reverse complement strand
AACTCTTCAAACCCTTTAAACCGAATATTTGCAAAAGCCGTGTTATGAAATAGCACAGATATTTGAAAAGGAAAGTCTGTTTTCAATTTATTTATCGAATCTAATATTTGATCACAATTTTCTTTTAATTCTTTTTTATCTAAGTAATCAATAAGTGTACTATCCATTAATAATAAGGGATATTGAAGTATATAGAATGGTTTATTGTTATCAAAATCATACAAGAAAAAAGGAGTACAGGTATTATTTCTAAGCCCAAATTGCTCAGCAAAACCAAGTGTATGATCTTCTTTAAGCCCTAAGTTAGTTTGAATGTTAGTCGTTTCAGGAAATGTATACTTTAAAAAATGTTGCCTTACTTGTGTGATATTTTTATCCGATAATGCATTTAGTTCATTAAGTTGTTTATAATATTCTTGTTGGTTATTGTAGGTGCTGTAACCTGGATGTATTCCTATTACGGCCTTTTCTTTTTTTAATATACCCAATGCTTTCACCAATAGTTTTTTCGAATGATCAGAATCTTGATAACTTTTTTTTATCATCATAAAGTAAATTGATTCAAGGTTATTTTTCTTATTAAGATCAACCAAACGTTCAAAAGCTTTAAAGTGAGGGTCTTTTAATCTTAAAGTTTTAATTAGTAAAGCTTTTAAAATCTTTGCTAGATTTTTGTGCTGTTTTCCTTCCTGATATAATTCGTGCCAACCAGATCTTAATTGATCGATATCATGAGTAAAAATGATAGGGGTATCTATTGTTCTTGGTTCACAGTTTAAGCCTTCTAGTTTAAATAAGGAAGCAATTTTTTCATATAAAATATTTACAGTTGGAGTGAGAACTGTTTGGTGTTTACATTGTTCAGAATTTTTATATGTAAAACGATCGTGTTTGTCTCGCTCTCTTGATTTATCAAGCTCTTGAAGTCCCGACAAAAGGATGAAAATATTTAGTTCAATGTCATAATCTATCTCATTGGATGTATCGACTATTAATTGATGATGATATGCAGGAAATGTATAATTTAAATATGTTTTGCGAGTTATTCGGTATTGATTTAAATCAAAGAAAAATGTATCAGATTTAAAATGTTTTTCTTTGATTGATTGATAATCTTTTAAATCGAAATTATAAGAACTAGAAAAGTTTTTAACTACATAGTTAGTTATCGATTCTCTATTAGGGGGAATTAGATTTTCAAAAGACAAAATATCTTATTCTACAAGTTTATCTAATGTGTAAACAATTAATTCATCAACTGTTTTTTTATAGTCTTTACTATACTCTCTTGCAGCTCTATTAGCAATTATTGCGCATATAGTAGCCGATTTATGACCTAACATGCCACATAAACCAAATAAAGCAGAGGTTTCCATTTCAAAATTCGTAAAACGATTTCCATTATGCTTGAAGTTTCTTAATTGATCGTTTAAATGTGGTTGTTTGGTGTTTATTCTAAGCACTCTTCCTTGTGGTCCGTAAAAACCACTGCCAGTTATCGTTATACCTTTAATAGCTTTTTCTGATAATTTTTCAATTAATTCATCATTACCTTTTGAGAAATAAGGAGTAACTGTTGGGATGTTCCAATCAACTTGTTTATTGAATGCTTCTATTAAATGAAGTTCTTCTTCTTCTTCAATTGTATCATAAAATCCAGCAATACCATCAAATCCAAATCCATGAGTTGATAATAAATAAGAATCTACAGGTATATCAGCTTGTAAAGCACCTGATGTTCCAATTCTTATAATATTTAAAGAAGTTAGATTTTCTTTTATTTTTTTTGTTTGTAAATCAATATTTACAACAGCATCTAGTTCATTTATAGCAATATCCATGTTGTCTGGACCAATTCCTGTAGACATTACGGTAATCTTTTTTCCTTTGTAAAAACCTACATGGGTAACAAACTCTCTATTTGCTACCTTGTGAGTAATCTCAGAAAAATGTCTAGAAACTCGTTCAACACGATTTTGATCTCCAACAACTATAACAGTATCTGCTATATGTTCTGGATTAAGTTTAATATGATAAATAGAGCCATCAGGATTTACAATTAATTCTGATGGTTCTAATTCGCTTGTTGATTGATTTAAGTTTGCTTTCAAATGGTTTCTTTTAACTATCTAAACTTCCAAATACTTTTTTAAGTATATCATTTACTCTGGCTGCAGGATTCTCTCTAATTTTATTTTCTTCTGCTTCCATTAGCGTAAATAAACCATCAATAGCTTTAGTCGTTACATATTGATCTAAATTAGGGTTTACTTCTTCTTTTCCAGTAAGAATTGTAGCCATATTATAACCCTTAACAAGTGGGTTCCATACTTTTGTTAACTCAACCTTATCTATAGCTTCTTTTGCTTTGGGCGAAAAAGCTTGTATAAGTTGATCTGTCGTATTTTTTCTTAGATATTGTGTAGCTGCATTATTTGCTCCTTTTAAAATAGCAAAACCATCTTGAACAGACATGTTTTTTATGGCGTTCATAAAAATTGGAGCAGCCTCTTTAGAAGCCTCTTCTGCAGCTCTATTAAGTGTTAATTCAAATTTTTCGATTTGTCCTTTTAATAATCCTTTTTCTTCTAATGTTTCTTTTACTTTAATAGCATCCTGCGGAAAAGGTAGTTTTATAAGACTATTACCAGCAAATCCATCAACTGCAGATGCCATAGAAGAAGAATTTTTTATGCCTTCAACCAGTGCTGATTTAAGACCAGATATTACTTCTGAATTAGTTAGGGATGGTTTAGCAGGATCCGTAGTTAATACTTCTCCAGCAACTTGATTTAAGGTGTCACATCCAATTAGGCAAAAAATGGATAAACCTGCAATGATTAAATTTCTCATGACTTTTCTTTTATTGTTTATATGCATTGGTATCCCAAAAGCAATGCCAAAATAAGAATAATTAAGGAATTAACAATGATTTAAGATTTATCGTAAGAGAGTTACATGCCCATGTAATATCTTTTTCCCAGATTCAGTAGGGGTAGTATAGTTAATTTTCCATACATAAACATCAGTTTTACAATCTATTCCTTTATACGTCCCATCCCAATGTTTGTCTATTTTATCAGTTCTAAATATAAGTTCTCCCCATCTGTCAAAAATCATTAGTTCGTATGTGTCTATACCAAACGTAATTGGAATGAATATATCATTTTTTCCATCATTATCGGGAGTAAAGCTATTGGGTACGAATATGGAAGCTTCTTCTTCAATCTTGATTGTTTTACATAGGGTATCAAAACATCCTTGCGGATTACTTCCGTAAAGACATACTTGGTACTCACCTTCTGTTTGAGGAAAGCTATGAGAAAAACCAGTGGATGAACTCATTAAATTTCCATCAACATACCATTCATAATAATTAGCATTCTGTGATAAATTTTCAAAAGTAGCAGTGCTGTTATATGTGGTTAACGGTTTTGGAGTATAATCAAAATCTAAAGTAGGATTGTGAAATACACAAATCATATCATTAACTATCTTAGTGGCATTGCAGTTAGGAGTTGTAACAGTAAGGGTAACATCATAACAGCCAGGTGTTATAAATTGATTTGTTGCAGAGGAACAAGTAGTTGAAGAGTTTCCATCTCCAAAGTTCCATTGACAAACGGCACCAGGAGGTAATGTGATTAAGTTAGAGAAGTTTACATCAAGAGGAGAGCAACCAGCAACTGCGTCAGCTGTAAAATCAATTTGATTTCCTGTAATAATAGCTTGTCCACTAAATAAACCCTGGCATAAATCATTGGTAAAAGATGTTATAGTGTATGTTCCAGTATCAGTAGTAGTAAATGTGTAAGGGGAGCTTGCTATACCATTAACAGTTGTAATATTTGTCCCATCTGTGTATGTGATATTCCATGGAGGAGTACCAGTAAATGTAATGGTAATGGTTTGTGGTGTTCCATCACAAACATCTCCACTGCCTGATATTGTTGCAGTGTCTATAGAATATACTTGGACTGTTTGGTTTATAGAATCACATCCTAAGGGTGTAACATATTTTATGGTATATGAACTACCTCCAACACCATTAGATATTACTCCTGTAGATGAATTGATAATCGCTCCGTCAGTTGGGATAGGGTTAAAGGAATATGTTCCTCCAGGTGTTCCAATGTTTTGAATAATGTGAGGTTGTCCTTGACAATAATCGTGTGTTATGAAATCTGCTGTATCTGTCTTAAATATGATATTAAAACTAGTATCCCAAAAAGATTGACAATTAGCACTTAATACATCAATAGTAGCAGAGCTATCTAAAAAGAAGGTGTAACTGGCTGAATCTAATACTTGAATAAGCGTATCCCAATTTCCAATTTCAATTTGATAAGCATATTCAATGGGACATCCATATACATTAATGTCAATAGTTACATTTTCACCAGTACAAGCAATTTGATTTTTATTAATAGATACTGTAACAGAGTCAGCTAATTTTTTTACTGAGATATCATCAAAAGCGACATCCATGCCAGGTAGACCATTATGAAGAATGGGCTGTCTAATGCAAAAGTTAGAAGAAGTTGTTGTAGCTGTGAAAATACCACCATGTTGATACCAATTACCACCTGCTGGAACTACAAAACTAGTGCCTAAAGGAGATCCATCTAACTCAAATTGCACAGTTGGAGGGTTTGGAGCATAACTTGTAACAGTATCAAAAATATTAGCAACCCACATGCAATAACTATATTGACGACCAGGCTGTGTGTTGATAGATGTACAATATGCATAGGGGTTAGGAGCAACACCAGTATTATTATTTAAATTGACAGCTAAGAAATTACCAGTTCCAGTAGTATGATCTTTTCCTAGTACCCATGTTCCAGAAAAGCAACCTGCTACAGAATTAAGTACATTGTAAAATGCATCATTAAAACAAGTAAGGTTGGTTAATGTTTGGTCTGGTGAAGTAAATCCAATATTACCTAGTTCGAAATCACCATTTTCAACTAATTCGCAAGTATCATCACAGGGTAATGCATTAATTGTATCTAAAACAGTATCTGGGCAAGCGCCTCCAATAATATACTGAATATTATAAGTAGAATTAGCTGTAGCACCAGTTATTAAACCTGTAGAAGGATCAATAGTTTCACCCCCACCAGGAATTGAAGAGAAAGAAAATGATCCTGACTGATTACCGTTAATTACAATTTGATTACTATCAAAATGGCAAAAATCATAGGCGTTAATTGTAGTTGATGATTGTGATGAAACTGTTATGCCTAGTGGTACATTAATTGGAGAAGGGCATCCTAATGAATTAGTAATTGAGGTGAAATTATAAGTAGTATTTATTCCTACCGAATCGGTAAAGATGTAATTATTTGTAACCCCTACCAATGTGTCAGATACACCATTTTTAATGTAAACAACATCATAAGGACCATGGCAGCCAGGAATTAAAATATTAACATTAAATGGACTGTTAGGACATGCAGTCAGTGTTGATGCAGATAAGGTTAAGGTGTCTACAGGAACAATTTCAATTTCATCAATATAAACATATCCATTGGATGTTGCTTGAGGACCACAAGAAGGCCCAATAATTATGGAAGAACTATTGGCTGTTGAATAAAAAGGTATAGAGAAATTTGTCCAAGCATTGGTTATTTGATTGGCAGGAACACAAGCTACAGATGGGAATGTGTTAGGAATACAAGAATTACCAACAGCAGTAGTAGGAAGTCCATTGCCTGCAAAAAGACAAATATCATTTTCTACATTTCCACTGAAATTTGGAGCATTATTTTTAACGATAGAAATATTAAAAAGATATTTTTGATTTGGGCAAAGATTAACTAAATCTTGACCAAAAAATTCTTTAAAATATCCATTACATCCACTTGCGTTTGTGTGGTTGGTTACAATACCTACAAAACTAGAGTCACTAGGGTATGGTGTTGGAGGAGGACCAAATACATTGGTGTATCCACCCCAATTAAAATTACAACTAAAAAAATCGGTAGTGCTTCCTTGACAAGCACCATTTATTGGATTAATCCAATTGTTAAGAAGGTTTAGTTGGTTAGAAGCAGTAGGGCAAGAACTAAAGTTTTCAAATCCACCATTCAATACTAAATTACACGAATCTAATGGCGTAGGTGGAGGCGGAGGAGCACAGACTTGAGGTGTAACACTTGCTGTTGCATTAGCAACATTAGAACAATCAAAACTATTTTCTATTCTAGTAGCTGTATATGTTGTAGTTCCAGTGTTATTAGGAAGTACATTAAAAGAGTACCCATTCGACACATTAACTAAATTATATGTATTTGTTCCGTCAGTAATATCAATATCATAAGGTCCATAACAACCTCCAGGAACATTAATCGTTAGCGCTACTGAATCTCCTTGACATGGACTTGTATTACTAACACTTATTGTTACAGTATCAATTGGAGTAATTTTAATGTCATCAAAAAATAAATAACTTCTAGCAGAGAATGTTCCATTACAGCTAGCACCTAGTATTAATGCGTCTGTGTTTAGTGTAGGTGTAAATTGAGTGGTGTAGGTAGACCAACCAGCAGGAGCACCAATTGTAGGTATGGTTATTAATTGTTGAAATCCAATTGGGCATCTTGTTGTTGGGTCGTCTTGAACAGGTAAAAAAGAAGAGTTGCCAACATAAATAGCGGCATCATTAAGTATGTTGTTGTATTGTCCATTATTAGGAGCGTATTTTATTTCAAATAGATATTCTTGTCCTGCACATAAATCAACCTTTTGTCCAATGTCTTCTTTGTAATGGTTAATTCCATTAACATAAAAAGCCATAACACCACCTGGAGATGGTACTGGTGTAGGAACATTTAAAACACCATTACTATTAGAGGTGTATCCGCAAATAGTATTGTAATAATCAGCTGATCCAAAAGCACCATTATACCAATCATTTGCATTAGGAACTTGACTTAATCCAGTTGGACAGGTAGTGTATATATCAAAATTTCCATTAGATATAATATTACAACCGCCACTACAATTAGGATGTGAGGCAGCCAGACAATTTATGGTTATTTGTGTACTGTCGGCACAACCATTCCCTTGATCTATAAGGTATTTTATTGTGTAAGAATTACCTCCAACTCCATTGGATACTATACCCGTTTGAGGATCAATTATTGCGCCATCTGTAGGAACTGGGTTAAAAGAAAATATTCCATTTGTATCAGTAGAATTTACTTTATTTTTTGAGTTTTCACAAAAATCAAAACTTGTAAAAGTAGCTCTGGGAGCATTAGAAGTTGTTACTTGATAACTAATAATATTGCCAGCTGTACAATTACAAGATCCCCCAATAACATATTCGATAGTATATGTTCCAGGATTAGTAAAACTTACATCAATACAATTACCTGTTTGATTAGAAAATAATACATTTCCAGTGGCTGGTGCTGCTTCTTGCCATGTAGATGAAGGACAGTTGCACGGTCCTGAATAGCAGTAGGTAACATTTCTGGTTCCACAGCTAGGATTGGGACCAACTATAATTCCTTGTCCAAAGAGGTCAATAGAAATAAATAAAATAAATAAATTAAATAGTAGTATTTTCTTCATAGTTATTCTCTACAATCAAGATACGAATAATGTCATTAAAGGTTGCTAGTAATTGACAAAAAGTCATGTTTATTAATGCTTTACGGTCATTTTGACTTAAAAAATACTTGAAATATAAATTGGTTTTCAATTTGATCTAATAAAATTGAATCAAATACGATTTTAAGATGAATACAGATAAATTTACAATTAAAACAACAGAAGCTTTTCAGCAAGCTCATGAATTAGCTGTTGAAAACAATAATCAATTGATTGAAAAGGGACACCTGTTAAGGGGAGTTTTAGAAGTAGATAAAACTGTCACTCCTTATATTTTTAATAAACTAGGCGTTAATTTAACCATGTTTTCTAATGCTTTAGGTAGTATAATATCTTCATATCCCAAGGTTACAGGAGGGCAAATTCAGCCATCTCAATCTCTTAGTCAATTATTTTATAATGCATTAGCAGATGCTAAAAAGAGAGGTGACGAATATGTTGCTATTGATCATTTATTACTTTGTATTATAGATGGTAATGATGATGTTGCAGCATTGATAAAAGATAACGGAATTACAAAAAAGAAAATAGAAGAATTAATTATGGAAATAAGAGATGGAGATAAAGTGACTTCTGCTTCTCAAGAGCAAAATTATAAGTCGCTAGATAAATATGCTAATAATTTAAATGATATGGCTAAGAATGGGAAATTAGATCCTGTTATTGGTCGAGATGATGAAATAAGAAGAGTACTTCAAATTTTAACTAGAAGAACAAAAAACAACCCGATTTTAGTTGGAGAGCCTGGAGTGGGTAAAACAGCCATTGCTGAAGGAATTGCACATAGAATTATTAATGATGATGTGCCAGAAAATTTAAAATCTAAAACAATTTATGCCTTAGATATGGGGGCTTTAATTGCTGGAGCAAAATTTAAAGGAGAATTTGAAGAGCGATTAAAATCAGTTATTAAAGAAGTAAAAAAGTCTAATGGTGAAATCATTTTATTTATAGACGAGATACATACACTTGTTGGAGCTGGAGGCGGACAAGGAGCTATGGATGCAGCAAATATATTAAAGCCTGCTTTAGCAAGAGGAGAATTAAGATCTGTTGGGGCAACTACATTAGATGAATATCAAAAATATTTTGAAAAAGATAAAGCATTAGAAAGGCGATTTCAAAAAGTATTAGTAGATGAACCTACTACCGAAGATGCTATATCTATTTTAAGAGGTATTAAGGAAAAGTATGAAAATCATCATAAAGTATTAATTAAAGATGCCGCTATAATTGCTGCTGTGGAATTAAGTCAAAGGTATATTACGAATAGATTTTTACCTGATAAAGCTATAGACTTAATTGATGAGTCTGCATCTAAATTAAGGATGGAGATTAATTCTAAACCAGAAGAACTTGATGAATTAGATAGGAGGTTAATGCAATTAGAAATAGAACGTGAAGCTATTAAGCGAGAAAATGATGAAGCAAAATTGTCTCATTTAAATGATGAAATAGCAAATCTTAAAGAAGAATCAGAAGAATTACGTGTTAAGTGGCAAAATGAGAAAGAGATTATTGAGCAAGTTCAGCATGCTAAGGAAGAAATGGAACGCTTAAAGTTTGAAGCTGAAAGTGCAGAGAGAGCAGGTGATTTTGGTAAAGTAGCCGAGATAAGGTACGGTAAGATGGGAGAGCTGAAAAAGCAAATGAAAGAGAATAAAGCAAACTTGGCCGATTTTGATTTTAAATTAGTTAAAGATGAAGTTTCGGTAGAAGATATTGCAGATGTAGTAGCAAAATGGACGGGAATTCCCGTAAGTAAAATGTTGGCAAGTGAACGAGAAAAGTTATTAAAACTTGAAAAAGTTTTATCTAAAAGAGTAGTAGGGCAAAATGAAGCAGTAATAGCTGTTGCTGATGCTATTAGAAGAAGTAGAGCTGGAGTTCAAGATGATAAAAAACCAATAGGGTCATTTATATTTCTTGGAACAACAGGTGTTGGTAAAACAGAATTGGCAAAATCGTTAAGTAGTTATCTATTTAATGATGAAACAGCTATGACAAGGATTGATATGAGTGAATTTCAAGAAAAGCATGCTGTGTCAAGATTGGTTGGTGCACCTCCAGGATATGTTGGGTATGAGGAAGGTGGTCAATTAACTGAAGCAGTTAGAAGAAAGCCATATTCAGTTATTTTATTAGATGAAATTGAAAAGGCACATCCGGATGTGTATAATATATTATTGCAAGTATTAGATGATGGAAGGTTGACTGACAACAAAGGTAGATTAGTTGACTTTAAGAATACAATTATAATTATGACTTCTAATATTGGCTCTTCTATTATTCAAGAAAATTTCAGTTTAATGGATGAGGCTAATATGGAAGAACTTGAAAGCAAAACTAAACTTGAAGTATTTGAGTTATTAAAACGAAGTGTAAGACCAGAATTTTTAAATAGAATAGATGAAACAATCATGTTTCACCCATTAAATAGAGAGCATGTAAAAGCCATTACTAAAATTCAATTGGATATTTTAGCCAAAAGGATGGAAAAAGAAGATATTATATTATCAGTTACAGATGAAGCTCTTAATTGGTTGGCACAACTTGGTTATGATCCTCAGTTTGGTGCTAGACCAATAAAAAGAACTATTCAGAAAAAAGTAATGAATGAGTTATCTAAAGAGGTTCTAGGCGGGAATATTTCAGCTGGAGATCATGTTTCAATAGATTGTTTTGATAACAAGATTGTATTTATACCTAAAAATGTGGATGAATTAGTGTAGCTAACAGGAGCTTTATAAAGCTCCTGTTATATGTAAGGTGTCTGATGTTGTATCAATATCAATCACTTTAAAATTTTCATTGTGAATAGTCAGGTTTTGAATAAAAAATAAGGTGTCATTAAGTTCGGTATAATTTATTTCTTTAGTTTGTATATACCAATCTGCATGTAATGTTTTTCTTTTTTTTTCAAGAATGTTATACCTGTTAATTTCTACTTTATTGTTGTAAACAATTAAATCTCTTTTCCAAAGGTTAGTGTTTTTGGTTTCCATTATTTTGTAGGAAACAGAGTCATTTATCTCATAATCTTTTATTTGAATATATTCATTTTCAAGAGCATATTCATTTATTATATTATCTTTTTCTGACCAACAAGAAAATAATGTAAATAGCGTAAATATGAAAGTCAAAAGTCTCATTCTAATCTTTAATTAAAGATTAGACGAGAAAAATAGATTTACTTACAGATTTGAAATTTAAAATATTATTATTTTAAATTAGCATTTGTTACTCTTCTTCCGAAACAGGCTCTTTCTTCTTTTTGGTAGCTTTTTTAGTTTTCGGTTCTTTTTTTAGTATATCAGCTTTAACTAAAGCATTGTACCATTGAAATATTTTTTTAATATCATGATCTTTAACTTCTTCATCATTGTAATCTTCCCATATAGACTCGAAGTAATCTCTTAGTTTTTGACTATCTTCCTTATGATTGATAGAAGTTTTCCCACCTTCTTTATCATAGATTTTTTCAAAAACTTCAATTAGAGTTAGGTCTTCAGCATATCCAAAAACGGTTATATCTCCTAAAGCAATTACTTTATCAGTTGAAAAAGCAGGCCTTCTTTTTTTTGTCTCAATATGTTCTATTATAATTCTAGCTTTACCTTGAGCAACAATTTGAAATAAACCTGGTTTACCTGAGATTGATATTATTCCGTCAATATTCATGTTGTATCTTATTATATTTAGATCAAAAATAGAAGGAAGCTTTTAAAAACAAAAGAAACCATCAAAAATCTTGCTAATTAAATGGAAATAATAGAACAAACTATAGAAATTAAGAAAACAGGAAGGTATTATATGTTGGGTAAGTCTTCTAATAATATAAAACATCTGGTAATTGCTTTTCATGGCTATGGTCAATTAGGTAAATATTTTGTAAAAAACTTTGAACACTTAGATTTAAGCCGAACACTAATATTAGTCCCTGAAGGATTAAGCAAGTTTTATTTAAATGGCACAAATGGGAGGGTAGGAGCATCTTGGATGACAAAAGAAGATCGTTTAAATGAAATAGAAGACCAGAAAAATTATTTAGATACTGTAATGTTAACTGTATTATCAAAATTGAATAAAAATATTAATGTTCAAGTTTTAGGGTTTTCTCAAGGAACTGCAACAGCATGCAGGTGGATTAGCCGTAATGCAAATTTTCCAATTTCAAACCTAATATTGTGGGCAGGATCTATACCAGATGAGTGTATTAAAGACTTAATGGATGTGGATATTCATTATGTGTTAGGAGACCAAGACCAATACATAACCACTAAAATTGCTGAGCAAAAGATTCAAGGATATAAAAATAAAGGACTAAGGATTACCTTGAATTCATTTAGTGGAAAACATCATTTAGATAGGACAGTCTTAAAAAATCTTATTTTTCCTTTTAAATAATAAATACAATTATATTCTGATTTTAAATTTTTGTTATTCGTATAGATATTTGATTTTCAATATTTTACTTTAAATAGTAGGAGATAATAAGTTAACGATCGATTAATATACGAGTAAAAACTAAGGTTAATTAAGAGTTAAGTTTATGATTAATAGATGTTTTTAAAGTATGTAGAAGTGTTTTTTTTAAAAATAAACAATTGATAATCATTCGCTTGTGTTGTTTTTTTTGTAGCGCCACCAACCTTTTTAATTTGGATTGCGTGAATTATAGTGATCGAGTGAATTACTAACTAAAAACAAAAATTATGAAAACAAACGTAATACTTTTTTTAACGGCATTACTCTATTGCTGGCAAGGCTATGGACAAGTGCAAGATGACAATTATACAATTAGTCAAAATACAACAAGCACATTTAATGTTGTTTCTAATGATGCAATTTATCCATATTATAGTGGAGGAACTTGTGCCATAAATGATTCAATAACTTATTTTATTATTCAATTAAATTCAGGAGTCACATCTGCAGGGGGAAGTTATACTGTTAACTCTAGCAATCAGTTAATATATAGCCCTCCAGCTGGCTTTGTCGGGACAGATACTTTTAAGTATGGTATTAGTAGAAGTAATACGGGCTTTAGGGTATGTGATTCTGCAACTGTTACTGTTGCTATAAGTGGCTCAAGTGGTCCATGTGCTGGATATAGTGTTTCTCAAAATCCAACAATATCAGGCAATACAGTAAGTTCAACT
>JAHDBM010000061.1:4334-5948 GCA_020630395.1 Flavobacteriales bacterium | reverse complement strand
GGATATGTTTCTAATGAAATTAACTGGTATGATGGTGCTACTTATTTAGGATTTGGATCTAGTTTAACAACTAATTTGACATTGGGTAGTCACATAATATGTGCAGAAGGAATAACTGTAGTGTATGATTCACTTACTAGCAGATGGGATACATGTACTAATACATTTTGTGATTCAGTTGTAATTAATCCAAGTTCTATTAATAGAATAAATGCAATTGCTGAATTTGATTTATTCCCTAATCCAACTAGTGATAAGTTGAATATTAAATTACTAGCTGAGAAGAATATAGAAGGGCAAATTATTGTTAGAGATTTATTAGGTAAAGTAGTAGTAACGTTACCTTTAAATATTCAAGCAAATGAAACAACAAGAAAAACAATAGATGTATCTAATTATGTGGGAGGAGCTTATTTCATCTCTGTAGGAGATAACAATAAAAACCAAACAATTAGAACAATGAGATTTATTAAAAAATAAGTAAATTTAGCGCAGGCACTATGCCTGCGCTAAATTTTTAATCGTTAATGGCAAATAATAAAGTTGATATAGAACTTCTTAATCTAGCAGCTAAAGGCGATAGAAAGGCGCAAAACGAACTGTTTAAGTATTGTTTCTCCCTTTTAATGCCAGTATGTTTTCGCTATACTAAAAGCGAGGAGTATGCAAGAGAAGAATTAAATCAAGCTTTTGTTAAAATTATTTTCGGATTAAAAAAATATGACCCTAAAGTTGTGTTTGATGCTTGGGCAAAACGAATTACCATAAATTCGGTAATTGATAATTATCGAAAAAATAAAAAACATCAATATGCTGAAGATGTAGAAGATGTTTTAACTGAAAGAAAATTTAAACATGTTAATCAAACTGAGGAGAAATTAGCCTATGATGAATTAATACAATTATTAGATAGAGTACCAGAGCAAAGCAGACAAGTATTTAATTTGTATATTATTGAAGGATATAGTCACAAAGAAATTGCTCAAATGATGGATTTTACTGAAGGTACATCCAAATGGCATTTATCAAGTGCAAGAAAGAAAATGAGAGAATTGATTAATAAAGCTAAACATACCATAATGTCAATAATGTTATGAGTGATTTAAATGAAATAGAGAAAGAATTACAAGCAGGAGCTAACAATCCTTCTTTTGAATATAAAGAAGAGTATTGGAATGATGCTTTAGCGACCCTTAAAAGTGCTGAAAAAGCAATTTTTTGGAAAAAAATGATATGGGGAGGTGTAGCTATTATAATATTATCAGTAGGAACATACTTTTTAGCGACAAACTTTGATGCATTTGAATTGTCAATTCCAAATTTAGAAGCAAATAATACAGAGCAACAAACAAATGATTCTGATCAAAATCTACAAATAAGTAATCAAGATTTAAATAGAGACTATGGTTCGAAAGATAATAAAGGAATAGATAGAAATTATAGTAAAGACAGAGACTACAGTTCAAAAGAGAATAAAGGAATAGATGGGGGTTATAGTAAAGACAGAGACTACAGTTCAAAAGAGAATAAAGGAATAGATGGGGGTTATAGTAAAGACAGAGACTACAGTTCAAAAGAAAATAAAGAAATAGATGGGGATTATAGTAAAGACAG
>JAHDBM010000061.1:0-4234 GCA_020630395.1 Flavobacteriales bacterium | reverse complement strand
GAGACTACAGTTCAAAAGAAAATAAAGAAATAGATGGGGATTATAGTAAAGACAGAGACTACAGTTCAAAAGAGAATAAAGGAATAGATGGGGGTTATAGTAAAGACAGAGACTACAGTTCAAAAGAAAATAAAGAAATAGATGGGGATTATAGTAAAGACAGGAATTATAATGTATCGGATAATAACGTATTAGATAGGAATACTGATGTTGGTTATGAAAATAAAACTATTCAAGATAAAGTTGAAGAAGCTAATGATCGTATGTCTACATTAAATATACCTAAATCAACCATTGATGATAGCAATATTAAAATAGCTAAAGTTGATCAAGATAATGGTAGCAATATAAAATATAGGATTCCAATTATTATGGATGTTATAACAGATAATAGTATTGCTGAATCATACAAAAGCATGCTAGTTTCTGTTAAACAATCAGATAAATTTAAGATCGTTAGTTTAGAGAAAAATAACAAAATATCACTTGTGGCTAATGCAGGAATTACTTTTTCGAGAGGTTACAATGGAGGTAAAATTAGTGCTGACTTGCCATATTTGGGAGGAGAGTTGTATTATCAAATAAGTAATAAAATTAATATTGCTGCTGGAGCAGGGTGGTATAGTAGATCGAATATTGGATATATTTTAAGTTCTACATCAACAAGTTATGGTTTTGGTAAATCTGAAACTTCATCTATTACATCTTTAGATAAAATTTACTTGTTAGAAATACCATTAAAGATTAATTATCAATTAAAATCAAATCATTTAATAGGTCTTGGTGGAGCATATTCTATTGTAATAGGAGGAGAAAATAGACAATGGACTAATTCAACTGACTACACTCCAACTGGTATCAATTCCAATGAAATGCAAAACATTGAACAATTAGGAGGGTTTACAAACACGTATAATAATACATTATCAGTATTTGGAACTTATGAATATAGATATAAGAGGTTTGGTGTTGAGGCACGTTATTATTATGGGTTAAATGATTTAACGATTGATGAAAAGGTTAAGCTAACTGCAATTGATAGAAACTCTAGATTTTTAATTACTTTAAAATATTTATTGCTTAAATGATTAATCGATTAATAATCATAACACTGACTTTAGTAGTCTTTATTTTATCTTGTAAAAAGCAAGGTCAATTGGTTGAGCCTGATATTACAAATGGAGATGTTGAGTTTACTATTACAGGCATATATCGATCACAAACGTTTGCTATACAAGCTGGAATTAACGGTTATTATATGTTTTCTGATGTGTATGTTCAGCCCAGTCAATCTTTTTTTACGTTTCAAAGTGACCTTAAAAAATTAAATTGCTCTGGTAATTGTCCATCTTCTTTAAGTATATTTTTGAGCTCTTATAATAATGATACTAATGTGGGTAGATTTAATGATTCCTTGATGTTTAATACATCAAGAAACTTTAATTTTACCATAGATAGTATTTCTTCTTTGGGCTTTCAAACTACTAATGAAATATATGTAGATTTTGTCAATAATTCTGGTGTTGAACTATCTTCAAGATTCATGACTACCAATGAAGGTAATTTATCTAATTTCACTATTACTAATGTAACCGAATTTGATGTTAATGCTAATGGTCAAAAAACAAAAAAAGTAGATTTTCAACTATTCTGTTATGTAAAGGATACTATAGGAGGGGTTACTGATTCACTATATTTTGATGGAGCATTTGGTTTTGCATATCCATCTCCTTAATGTTTACAACTTCTTATCTTTAAACCATATTTTACTTCTATCTTTGTGCTAACAAACAAAATAATATGGAAGTTTTAACACAATTATCATTTTTAGCCGAATTAGGCATTAAAGAAGTAAACGAAGGTACTTCAACTGGACAACATCATTTTTCATCAGGAGAAATTATTGAATCATATTCGCCAGTAGATGGTGCTTTAATTGCTAAGGTAAAAGCATCTACTAAAGAAGATTATAATAAAGTAATAGTTGCTGCAGAAGAAGCGTTTAAAACTTGGAGAATTATGCCTGCTCCTCAAAGAGGAGAAATTGTACGTCAATTCGGAGAAAAATTAAGACAATATAAAGAGCCATTAGGAAAACTTGTTTCTTATGAAATGGGGAAGTCTTTACAAGAAGGATATGGAGAGGTGCAAGAAATGATCGATATCTGTGATTTTGCAGTAGGTTTATCTAGACAATTAAATGGTATGACTATGCACTCTGAAAGACCATTGCATAGAATGTACGATCAGTATCATCCTTTAGGGGTAGTTGGAATTATATCAGCTTTTAACTTCCCTGTAGCAGTTTGGGCTTGGAATACTGCCTTAGCATGGATTTGTGGAGATGTTTGTGTTTGGAAGCCTAGTGAAAAAGCTCCAGTATGTGGAGTAGCTTGTCAAAATATTATGGCTGAGGTATTAAAAGAAAATAATTTACCTGAAGGTATTTGTGGGTTAATTAATGGAGATTATAAAGTAGGTGAAATGATGACTACTGATACTAGATTACCATTGATATCGGCTACGGGTTCTACCAGAATGGGAAGAATAGTTGGTGCAAAAGTAGCTGAACGTTTTGGTAAATCTTTATTAGAATTAGGAGGAAACAATGCAATTATTGTAACACCAAATGCTGATTTAGAAATGACAGTGATTGGAGCTGTATTTGGAGCAGTTGGTACATGTGGTCAAAGATGTACATCTACTCGTAGGTTAATTATACATGAATCTATGTATGATACGGTTAAAGAAAAATTAGTAGCAGCATATAAACAATTGAGAATAGGAAATCCGTTAGATGAAAATAATCATGTAGGACCACTAATTGATAAAGATGCGGTTAACATGTATTTAAATGCAATTGAAAAAGCAAAAGCAGAAGGAGGAAATGTAATTATTGAAGGAGGAGTATTATTTGGAGAGGGTTACGAAAGTGGATGTTACGTTAAACCAGCTATTGTAGAAGCTAAAAATGAATTTGAAATTGTACAAGATGAAACATTTGCCCCAATCTTATACTTACTAAAGTATAGTGGAGACGTTACCAATGCTATCGAAATGCAAAATAATGTTAAGCAAGGACTGTCTTCTGCTATTATGACAACCAATATGAGAGAAAGTGAATTGTTTTTATCTCATGCTGGATCTGATTGTGGTATCGCTAATGTTAATATTGGAACATCTGGAGCAGAGATTGGAGGTGCTTTTGGAGGTGAAAAAGAAACTGGGGGAGGTAGAGAATCTGGTTCTGATGCATGGAAAATATACATGAGAAGACAAACCAATACAATTAATTACTCTACAAGTTTACCATTAGCACAGGGGATTAAGTTTGATATTTAATCGATAGTTACATTTTAACATCATATTACAGTAGTTAATCCGCTAAAAGTATACTTTTAGCGGATTTTTTAGTTATTTGATTTATTGTAATAAACTATTAATTACATTTAATATATGAAACTACTGGTGTTAATTATAGCCTTATTGTATGTTAATGTTCAATTAAGATCTCAAAATTTTACTGTGCATGGAGATGCGTTTGGCGTGCCAATTTTATCTGGAAGTTGTACTACAGCAGATACTTGTTTTACATTAACACCAGATTCAAATTTTCAAGAAGGGTCGGTTTTTCATCCCGATTTATTTAATCTTAACCATTTTTTTGATGGAGTTTTTTGTTTAAATTTTGGTTCAAAAGATAATGGAGCTGATGGAATAGCATTTGTATTAAAAGATACAGGAACAGCTAATATAGGAATAACTGGTGGAGGAATAGGGTATGAATCGATATCTCCTTCAGTAGCAATTGAGTTTGATACTTATGCTAATACAGCTCCATATAATGATATACCTTTCGATCATACTGCTTTGTCTATTAATGGAGTTTTGTCAAGTCATCAAGTTGGCCCAATTTTAATGAGTGCAACAGCTCCAGATGTCGAAGATGGCAATATTCATTTTGTTCGTATTACATGGAATCCAAGAAATACTACATTATCCATGTATTTTGATGGTGTGCTTCGTTTTTCCTATCAACAAGATATTAAGAACACGGTTTTTGGAGGCAATTCAAATGTACAGTGGGGGTTTACTTCTTCTACAGGAGGAGCTACAAATTTACAGCAAGTATGTTTTCCGTCATTAAAGCTGAATATAGGTCCAGATTTAACAATATGCGAAGGAGATACAGTCGAGTTGTGTTTTAATGAAGCTGGTATAACAGAATATTTTT
>JAHDBM010000132.1 GCA_020630395.1 Flavobacteriales bacterium | reverse complement strand
AAAATCAACTGAAGGCACTTAAATCCCAAATGAATCCACATTTTATATTTAATTCATTAAACTCTATTCAACATTTTATACTCAAGAAAGAGACCGATATTTCATACGACTACATTACTATGTTTTCTAAACTGATTAGAAATACGCTTAATTTTTCAGAAAAAGAATTTATTCCGTTAGAAGATGAGATCGAGTTTTTAAACATTTATTTATCGCTTGAAAAATTAAGATTCGGAGAAAATTTTAACTTTTTCATTAAAAACAATTTAGGTTCTGAATCAGTGGAAGTACCTTCATTAATTATTCAGCCATTTATAGAAAATGCTCTGTTACACGGTTTACTGAACAAACAAGGAGATAAATTTATTTCTGTTGAATTTAATTTCATAAATAGGGTATTAACTTGTATCGTACAAGACAATGGGGTAGGAAGAAAACGAGCTTCAGAAATAAGAGAAAGACAAAAACATAGGCATGAATCTTTTTCTACAAAAGCAATTAACGAACGATTAAAAATTTTATCAGAAAAACTAGGACAAGAAGTCTCTTTTATATACATAGACTTATTTGATCAAGAAAGGCCAATAGGTACAAAAGTTGAGATAGTGATGCCTTACAGGCAAGTTTGGTAAAGTATAAACTAGCTTTGGTAAAATGATTCACAATAAATTCTTCGAATTAATTTATATTCAAGTTCAATGAATAAAATAACTACAATAATAGTGGATGATGAAGAAAAAGCAAGAGAAGTTTTAGACACTTTACTCAAAAGAAATTGTCCTGATGTAAATGTGATTTCAAAATGTAACAATCTCCTTAATGCAGTAGAACAAATTAAACTTCATTCTCCTGATCTTGTTTTTTTAGACATACAAATGCCTGAATATGCAGGTTATGAAATCACAAATTTTTTTGATAAGATTGATTTTGATATCATTTTTGTTACAGCATTCGATGAATTTGCAATTAAAGCTTTTGATTTAAGTGCCCTAGATTATTTACTTAAGCCAATTGACAGAAACCGTTTAAAAGAAGCGGTCGCTAAAGTACAAGAGAAAAAAGAAAAAGCACTAGAATTAAAAGAATATAAAGCACTGCTTAATAATATGCAGAATGAGAAAAACCCTCAAATTGTTATTAGTGAAGCAATAGGAAAACGAGTTGTTAAATTAAATGATATTCTTGCCATAGAAGGACAAAGAGCATATAGCAACATCATGTTAAGGAATAACACATCTATTTTAGCAAGCAAAAATCTAAAGTACTTTGAGAATTTACTTAAAGACAAATTCAACTTTTTTAGATGCCATAAATCCTGGATAATCAATTTGAATGAAATTGAAAAGATTGTGAGTAGTGAGCAAAAATTACTTTTATCGAACAATAATGAAATAAAAGTTTCACCTCAAAAAATCAAAGAACTCCAACAACTAATTTCTAGTTTGTAAACCAAAAACCTGCTTTCGTAAAACAGATTTTTATACTACCAATTTTTCATGTTTTTTTGCTTACGATTACATAATCTAAAAACAAAGAATTATGAAAAAATTTTTACTAGGAATACTTTTGCTTTCAGCGTTTAACATCTTCGGTCAGAATGTTAATATTCCTGATGCAAACTTTAAAGCGTACTTGGTTAACAATTCAGCAATTAATACAAATGGTGATAACGAAATACAAGTAAGTGAGGCTAATAATTTTAGCGGGCAAATAGAATGTCAAAATTCCGGAATCTCAGACTTGACTGGAATAGAAGAGTTTACCTCTCTAAATGCTCTTTGGTGTTGGAGTAATCAGTTAACTACTTTAGATTTATCACAAAATACGTCCTTAACGCTCCTATATTGTGACGGCAATCAACTTACTTCACTTGATTTAAGTCAGAACGTCGCTTTAACAAAGGTAACGTGTAGTGGGAATCAAATTACATCTTTAGATTTTACAGCAAACGTTGCTTTGGAAACGCTTGAATGTAAAAACAATTCGTTAACAAGTTTAGATCTTAGTAATGGGAATAATAATTTAATCATTTCTATGCAAGCAGATAATAATCCTAGTTTGCTCTGTATTCAACATGATCCTGGGTTTGTTCCACCGCCCTGGTTTCCTCCTACGCTACAAGGATGGATAAAAGATGCCACAGCCTCATGGAGTGATAATTGTACAGGTCCTGTTTGTGCAAACATTGTTAACATTCCCGATGCCAATTTTAAAGCCGCGTTGGTAGCAAATATTGGAATTAACACTGATGGGGATAATGAAATTTGCCTTACAGAAGCACAAGCTTTTACAGGAAGTATTTACGTACAGAATGCCAACATTGCTGATTTAACAGGCATAGAAGCATTTACAAACTTATCCGAGTTGTATTGTTCTCAAAATCAATTAACAACTTTAGATTTAACAAATAATCAAAAATTAAAAACTGTTCTATCCGGCGATAATATGTTAACATCAATTGATGTTACTGGCTTAGATTCTTTAATCGTGCTATACTGTAGAAATAATGATTTGACCAATGTAGATATATCAACCAATAATCAACTCTTTGGAATTAATTTTGGGCACAATGATTTAACTTCTATTAATCTAAGTAATAACCCATTACTGGAATCCATATTCTTAGATAATAATGATATTACTGCAATTGATTTATCTGCTCAAATTAATTTAAATAGAATTTGGTTATATAGCAATCAACTATCTTCATTGGATATCTCTAACAATACCGTATTAGAAATATTACGATGTGAAAATAACAACCTTACTTCATTAGATCTTTCTGGCAACTCAAGATTAGTAGAGCTATCCGCTGGTAGCAATCCCATATCAATGTTAGATCTTAGTAATGTGGACTCTTTAGAACAATTTAATTGCCAATCTGGTGAATTGACTAGCCTAAACGTAGCAAATGGAAATAACATAGCAATAACTTCTTTTTCACTTTGGGATAATCCGGATTTAACTTGCATCCAGGTGGATAATGCTGCATATAGCACTACAAATTGGACATCAATAGATACCCAGCATTACT
>JAHDBM010000007.1:16311-81566 GCA_020630395.1 Flavobacteriales bacterium | reverse complement strand
TTTACTTATTCTGAAAGGGCAAATACAACAGCAGTCCGTATGGAAGATGTAATTCCAATGCCTATTCGTAAAGAAAGAAGTAAACAATTACGATTGCTATCTCACAAAAAGAAGCGAGCATTTTATGAAGCAAATGTTCAAAGAAATGAGCAAGTGTTATTAGAAGCATCTGAAGAAGATGGCATGATGGTTGGTTTTACTTCTAATTATGTTAAAATTAAAGCTCCTTTTAATCCTTTAATGACGAATAAAATTGCGGACGTTAAAATGACCGAAGTGGATCGTGATGGATTAATGAAAGTAGAGTTTTTGGAAAAAAGACAATTGCTGAATACTCTAATAAATTAATTTTTTATACCGTCATTACGAATGCGAATGAAATGAGTATGAAGTAATTTCAAGAGTTTAGTTTAAAAGTCTTCTAATTTGTCATCCTCAGCTTGACTGGGGATCTAACCGTTATAATTTTCTTTTAAGATTTAAAATCAATATGTTTTGTTATAAGAAGCACCCTTCGACTCCGCTCAGGATGACTGTCATGTTGAGCGGAGTCGAAACATTGAACAAGAGATTGTTATGATAGTTTAAATTAATTGAACTCTACTAATTACATAACCGTCATTACGAATGCGCATGTAATAAGCATGAAGTAATCTCAAAGTCACATTTTTATTTATTATCAATGTTTTAATATGTCATCCTCAGCTTGACTGGGGATCTATCTATTTTAATATCTTTTTAAGGTCTTGAAATCAACATATTAAAACATTATTTGTTGACAACATATATCACAATTAATTTATCCGTAACTTTAATGTAATGGGCAAAGAAAAAGATATACGACAAGGTATAATTTTTAAACAATTCATCAAAGAAGATCAAACACCATTCGATCGATTGTTTGACGTTTGGAAGGAAGTTATTGTACATGTTAGTGGGGATATTGACGAGTCTTTTGAATGGATGCAAACAATAGATAATGAATATCATTTAACTACACCTGATTATACCCTCGAAGATTTTAAAAATGAATTAATCGAAAGAGGTTACATAAAGGAGAAAAAAGATCCAACCGAAGGTGGAGGTATGCAAATAACGGCTAAAACAGAGCGCTCCATTAGACAATCTGCTTTAGAACAAATATTTGGTAACCTTAAGAAAAGTGGTTCAGGAAATCATAAAACAAAACACCTAGGCAAAGGAGATGATATTACGGGAGATTTAAGGCCCTACCAGTTTGGAGACGCATTAGATAAGATATCCATGACCGAGAGTATTCGAAATGCTCAAATCAATAATGGTGTTGGAGATTTTAATCTAACCGAGAATGATTTAGTGGTAGAAGAAAGCTCATTTAAAGCCTCTATGAGTACCGTTTTGATGATCGATATAAGTCATTCTATGATTTTATATGGTGAAGATCGTATTACTCCTGCTAAGAAAGTAGCCATGGCGCTATCTCAATTAATAACAACACGTTATCCAAAAGACAGTATTGATATTATTGTATTTGGAAATGATGCATGGCCAATAAAAATAAAGGATTTACCTTATTTACAAGTTGGTCCATATCATACGAATACAGTTGCAGGATTAAATCTTGCGTTAGATATTTTAAGAAGAAAGCGAAATACAAACAAACAAATTTTCATGATTACAGATGGTAAGCCTAGCTGTATAAAAGAACGAGATGGAAGTTATTATAAAAATTCTTTTGGTCTTGATCCTTACGTGACAGAGAAGTGTTACACTATGGCAGCTCAAGCAAGAAAACTAAAAATACCCATTACCACTTTTATGATTGCTAGAGATGAATATCTCATGGAGTTTGTAGAGAATTTTACAGAAGCTAATCAAGGAAAAGCATTTTACACAGGATTAAGAGGATTAGGAGAGATGATTTTTGAAGATTACGAAACAAACAGAAAAAAACGAATTAAAGGATGAGTAAACCATCAATAAAAACACTTGGAGAATTAAAGAAAGCAGGAATTGTTTCTAAGTCAATAAAAGATGAATTAAGAGATAATTTAATTAACCATATAAAAGAGGGAACGACAGTTTTTGAAGGTATTCATGGTTATGAATCAACTGTAATTCCGGAGTTAGAGAGAGCAATACTTTCTAAACACAATATTAATTTATTGGGATTAAGAGGTCAGGCAAAAACACGTTTAGCAAGGCTAATGGTACAATTACTAGATGAATATATCCCTGTAGTTGAAGGATCAGAAATTAATGACGATCCTCAACAGCCTATATCTAGATTTGCGGTTGAACTAATAAAACAAAAAGGAGATGATACTCCTATAACTTGGTTGCATAGAGATGATCGTTTTGCGGAAAAACTTGCTACACCAGATGTAACAGTAGCCGATATTATTGGAGATGTTGATCCAATAAAAGCTGCAAACCTTAAATTAAGTTATGCAGATGATCGAGTTATTCATTACGGAATGATACCAAGAGCCAACAGGTGTATTTTTGTAATTAATGAATTACCCGATTTACAGGCACGAATACAAGTAGCCTTATTTAATATTTTACAAGAAGGGGATATTCAAATAAGGGGATTTAAATTGAGATTACCATTAGATATGCAGTTTGTATTTACTGCCAACCCTGAAGATTATACCAATAGAGGAAGTATTGTAACACCTTTAAAAGATAGAATTGGTTCACAAATATTAACGCATTACCCTAAAGATGTTGCAACAGCTAAAACAATTACTGAACAAGAAGTTAAGAAGATAGCGGGAGACTATTCCAATATTGAAGTCCCAGAACTTGCGAAAGATATTGTAGAGCAAATTAGTTTCGAAGCAAGAGAAAGTGATTTTATTGATGTAAAGTCTGGAGTTAGTGCTCGTATGAGTATAACAGCTTTTCAAAATTTATTATCTGCTGCTGAAAGAAGAATGTTGCAATCTGGAGATACAGCTACGACTATACGATTAAATGATTTTAGAGCTATTATTCCCGCAATAACAGGTAAAGTAGAGTTAGTGTACGAGGGAGAGCAGGAGGGAGCAGCTAAAGTAGCAGAATATTTAATTGGAGATGCGATTAAAAGTTTATTTATCACTTATTTCCCTAAAATTGAGAAATTAGAAAAACCAGGAGAATCTCAATGGTTTCAGCCTATTGTTGATTGGTTTGTAGACGAAGGTGAATTTGAATTATATGATGATTTAACTGAAAAAGAGTATCGTAAACAATTAGATAGTATTACACCATTACATGATATTTTACAAACTTATCAGCCCAATGTAGAGGATGCAGCAACCATTTATTTCTTAAAAGAATTTATACTGTGGGCATTAGTAGAAAACGAAAAACTAATGAAGGAGAAGTTTACCGAAGGTATTCAGTTTAGAGATACGTATTCAGCTTTTTTGAGAGGGATATAATTTTTTATAGACCATTTCTCTTCTAAGGAGGTGATAACTGGTTCTAGTCTTTTATTGTTCATAAAACAATACTAAAGTAATAAGTTATAAATCGATTTTATCCTTTTTAAGGTTAAAAAAACTTTTGCTTATCTCTTTGTTAATACTAAAAAAAAATGCTCTTTGGAGATAATTTTTTTTTATTATTTTCTAATTGAATGTTGGATAAACGAAATCTTTCGGATTAACTATAATTTTAGAGTTCTCTATCAAGAAGTTTATCCCTCCATTTTTTTTATCAAACTCATTTAAGGCTTTAAGATCTTCAATAGACATTTTAGAGTGTAATTCAACTATTTCATCAAATTTGGAATTAATGCCCATCATTTTAATATTTAAAACTAGCATTTGTATTGTAAGTAGTTTATTGCTTTCTAGAATTGATAAAACTTTAGTTACAATTACATTTTCTTCTAAGTTTAAAAGACAGGAAATAAAATTATGCCATAAAGTACCGTTTGAAGGTTCGTTTTTTATCATTTTTTTTAATTCGGATAATGCTTTTTCAAACTTTTTTTTTTCAAACAATTGCTTTATTAAATCATAATTTAGTACACCTTCATTCTTATTTAAATTCTCATTCTGAGTAAAAATATTAGTAGCGAAGTTAATAGCATCAAAATCATCACTTGACTTTGTTTTAGGAGCAATTTGTATAAGTCGATTTTTAATACTTAAATTGTTCAATTCACTAAAAAACCGATCTTTTAGTTTTTCAAATTCTACGGTAATTGACCATGGTTGAATATTTGGTTTATCACCAGCTGTATCTTTATTAGAATGTGTATAACCATTAGTTATAAAAAAAGGACACTGATATGAGACCATATTAGTTGAGTTAATTAAAGTAGAAAGATTATCTCTGTTGTGAGGGTCGGTTATAGAGTAATGAGCAGATACTTTATTTCTCCATTTATAAATCTCTGGAATAACACTGCTAATATTTTCTCTAATAAATGTTTTTAAAGTTTCTTTATTATTACGTTCTTCTAGATCTTTAAGATTCCATTCTTTTTCAGTTATAAGTTCTACAAAAAACACCAACCTTAAATAATTAGTCAATGAAATTGAAAACCATATAAAATAGTTAGTATGTTTAGAGTAGTCTGAAAAGAAAGAACCCTTTAGCCCTTTTAGCCCGCTTGATTGAAATAAGTTTGCTTCTAGTTTAATTATTTCTTCAATATTATGAATTACTCCTTGGTAAGCTACAAACAACCCATCACTAATTCTAAATTCATTTAATTTATACAAGTCAAATATTGTGTTTTTCTCTTTATCGAGCAGAAAACAATCACTTTCTAATTTTTCCATGGATTTTTTTTAAGGAACATTTATATAATGATTGCAGAAAGAAGTCAAATTACCTCACTATCGAAAAATGTCCAATATACACTTTCACTTCAATATCATTTGTTTCTTTAAGTTTTACTTTCCAAACATAAGTATCAGTTTGCGATAATAATCCTTGGTACATTCCATCCCAACCTTCGTTTAATTCTTTGGTTTCAAAAAGTAATTGTCCCCATCTATTAAAGATTTGAAATTCGTATTGTTCAATATTTACTTCAGAGATAATAGGTTGGAATACATCATTAAAACCATCTTTATTAGGAGTGAAGGCATTTGGCACATAGAAATAGGGTACATCAACAATGGAAACATCTTTACATAACGTGTCTTTACAACCATTTATAGATGTTACTTCTAAACATACTTCATAGTCGCCTGCAACATCTGGGAAAGTATAAGTAGGATCAACTAGGTTAGTGGTGTTTATTCCCATAAACGTCCATAAGTATGTGTCTCCATTAATTGAGTTATTAAAGAAATCTACTGTAGAGTTAAAGATGGTGTACTTTTTATTAGGGTAATCAAATAAAGCCTGTGGAATAGGATGAGTACAAATAGTATCAGGATATACAACTGTATTGGAACATCCATTTGCATCAATAATATCTAATCGAAGGTCAAAGCATCCTTCAGTTGTAAATATTTCAGTAAATCCAATACAATTATCCGATACAGGATTATTATCAATAAACCATTTACAATCTAAATTACCAATATTGGTGGTTGTTCCATTAACCGTTAAAGGAGCACAGCCAATAGTTTGATCTAGTACGACCTGTGTATTTTGTTGAGGATGTACAATTATATTAATACTCTGTGTATCCGGACAAGCTCCGGGAGAGATATAGGTAATGGTATGTGTTCCTGCACCAGCAAATACAGGAGAAAAATCTCCAATACCCGCATTAATAATTCCATTTCCACTCCATTGTCCACCTGGATTAACAGCAGTTAATATAACTTGTGCATCATTGTAACAAAAAGGACCAGCAGGGTTTATGGTTGCCGGAACAATTGGTGTTACTAATACCGTTACCGTGTCTCGATTAGGGCAACCATTTAATAAAGTAGTTAAGATGTAATTGCCAGATGCTAAAGCTGTAGCATTAGGAATAAAAGGATTTTGTAAAGCAGATATAAAACCATTAGGTCCTATCCAACTGTATGTTGCACCAACAGAATTTGCAGCAGTTAAGTATATGGTATCTCCAATACATACAGGCGAGTTACTATTAGCAATAGCGACAGGTAATGGAAGAACTTGAACATCTAATGTATCATATCCATAACATCCATTTACTTCGGCTCTAACTATATATTGTCCAGCATCTGCAAGTTTAATGTTTGGTAATATAGCATTTTGAGTAGTTGCTACGTAACCATTAGGACCAGTCCATTGGTAAGTTGCTCCAATAATAGCATTGGATGTTAAAAACAAGGTGTCATCCTGACAAACAGGAGTATTACCATTTGCTACAACTACAGGTAGCGGAAGAATTACAACAGATGTTGTATCAAAGTTAGAACATCCACCCGAAATAATTTCTAAGTAATAATCACCATCATCTATAGGTTGAGCATCTAAAATAAATGGATTAGAACCAACTTGATTAAATCCGTTCGGTCCAGACCAATTATAGGTCGCTCCAGGCACAATGTTATTAAATAATTTTATGGTATCTCCATTACAAATAGGAGAGTTAGAAGAAGCATTTATAGTTGGTAGAGGGGTAACTCTTATAAGTATACTATCTATTGCTGAACATCCATTTGCAGTTGCTGTTAATACGTAATACCCATCCATTGTGGTTTGAGCATTTGGTATAAATGGATTATGAATATTTGAAGTAAAACCATTAGGTCCAGTCCAAGAGTAATTTACTCCAGGAAAATTGATAGTATTTAAAAAGATAGTATCATCTTGACATATAGGATTATTGCTAGATAAATTAATTTGAGGAAGTGGTGTTATTACAATATCAATAGAATCAATACCATTACAACCACTAGGTTGACTGGCTGTAACAAAATATCGACCATCCATAGCTAACGTGCTATTCGGTATTTTAGGGTTTTGCAATATAGATGTGAAGCCATTAGGTCCTGTCCAAGAATAGCTTGCTCCAACAACATTAGTAACAGATAAAATAATACTATCACCTTCGCATACAGGAGAATTTCCATTTGCATTAATAAGCAGATTAACACCAATGTTAACTGTAATAGTATCATACCCAACACAACCATTTAATTCAACTTCTAGGAAATAATTACCACTCATTGCTGCAGTAACTGTATTGATAGTTGGATTTTGTAAACCAGATGTAAATCCATTAGGCCCAGACCAAGAATAAGTTGCTCCAGCAACTGTGTTAGCAGTTAATCTCAAGGTATCGTTAATACATAATGGAGCATTACTTCCCGCATTTGCAGTAGGTATAGGATTAATAATTACGTTTGTTGTATCACTTGTACTACATCCGTTTTCGGTAATCGTTAATATATAGTCACCCGCATGAATTAAATCAGCATTTATTATAGAATCATGTTGATTAATACTAATAAATCCATTGGGTCCAGTCCAATAATAAGTAGCGCCAGCAATAAAGTTACTAGTTAATCTTATCGTATCATGTTCACATACGGGGCTGTTACTAGTAGATATTGCTATTGGTTTAGGTACTATTACAACTGATGTTGTATCATAACTAGTACATCCATTTAAGGTAATTTCTAAATAATAATCTCCGTTAGCTAATAGGGAAACAGGAACAATAGAGTCATTTTGATTTATACTTGTAAATCCGTTAGGACCTGTCCATTGATAAGTTGCACCAGTTACTTGATTACTTGTAATTCTTAAGGTATCATCTTCACACACAGGAGTGTTTGAATTTGCTATTGCAGATGGATTAGGGTTTATGGTAATGTCAACTGTGTCTTCATCAGTACATCCATTTAGTGTTACAGTTAGTATGTATAATCCTCCATGAGTTGCATTAACATTAGGAATAAAAGGATTTTGTATAACAGAGGTAAAACCGTTAGGTCCTGTCCAGTTATAAGTAGCACCAGATTGATTTTGTGCTGTTAAAAATAAAGTGTCATTATCACATAATGTTTGGTCTGTTCCTACATCAGCAATAGGTTTAGGGTTTACTAAGACATTAATCGTGTCACTATCAATACAACCAAAAGCAGTAGATAGTGTAACAATATATTGTCCCGAATTTATGAGTTGTGCATTAGGAATAAAAGGATTTTGTATGATAGAAGTAAATCCATTGGGTCCAGTCCAATTATAAGATGCTAAGGGATCATTGTTGGCAGTTAAAAAGATAGTGTCTTGTTCACATATAGGAGAATTACTTCCAGCAATTGCAGTAGGAGTATAGTTAATTGTTATTTCAACAGAATCAACATCAAAACAACCATTAGTAGGATGAGTTGTTGTTACATAATACCATCCGGCATTAGCAGAAGTTACTCCATTAATAGATGGATTTTGCAAAGCAGAGGTAAAGCCATTTGGTCCAGTCCAACTGAATGTTCCACTTGTTATATTGTTTGCTGTAAGATTTAACGTGTCTCTTTCGCATAATGGGGTGTTACCATTTGCAACAGCATCAGGTGTTTCGTTAACGGTTACATTAATTTCTGTACTGTCGCTACATCCATTAAGTGTCACAATAACTTTGTATGTGCCAGATAGTGTAGTAACATCAGCATAAAAAGTAGTGTCATTACTGTTAGAAGTATATCCATTAGGACCAGTCCATTGATAAGTAGCACCACCAACTATTGGAGTTGAAAGTGAAATAGAATCAAATTGGCAAACAACAAGTGCACTATTGGCATTGACATTTGGAAGTGGATTTACAATAACATTTACCGTATCATAAGATATACAGCCATTTAAATCAATGGCTAAATAATAATCTCCACTCATACTGATTACTGATGGAGTTAAAGTTGGATTTTGGATAGCAGAAGAATATCCATTAGGACCACTCCAACTATATGTTGCGCCAACAATAGTATTGGCAGTTAAGTTTAAATCTTCTCCTTCACATATTGGACTATTTGATCCTGCTACAGCATTTGGTTTAGGATTAATAATAAGATTAATGGTATCACTATCACTACACCCTTGTGCTGTAGAGAGCGTTACAATATATTGTCCAGTATTTATTAGTTGAGCATTTGGAATAAATGGGTTTTGTATAACAGATGTAAACCCGTTAGGTCCAGTCCAATTATAAGAAGCTAAAGGATCATTATTGGCAGTTAAAAATATAGTGTCTTCTTCACATACAGGTGAATTGCTTCCAGCTATAGCAGTAGGAGTAGGGTTAATTGTTATTTCCACAGAATCAATACTAAAACAACCATTTGTAGTATGTGTAGTGGTTAAATAATACCATCCTGCATTTGTAAGAGTTACTCCATTTAAAGATGGATTTTGCAAAATAGATGTAAAACCATTTGGTCCTGTCCAATTAAAAGTACCACTGGTGATATTATTTGCGGTAAGATTTAATGTGTCTCTTTCACATAAAGGAGTATTTCCATTTGCTATCGCTTGTGGTGTTTCATTAACAGTTACATTAATTTCTGTACTATCACTACAACCATTAAGTGTAACAACAATTTTGTATGTGCCAGACAAATTAGTTGAACCAGCAAAAAAAGTAGAATCACTATTGTTAGAAGTATATCCATTAGGACCTGTCCATTGATAGGTAGCACCTACAACTATTGGAGTTGAAAGTGAAATAGAATCAAATTGGCAAACAACAAGAGCACTGTTAGCATTAACATTTGGCAGGGGATTTACAGTAACATTAATTGTGTCATAAGATAAACAGCCATTTAAATCAATGGCTAAATAATAATCTCCGCTCATATTTAGTGCTGAAGGAGTTAAAGTTGGATTTTGGACAGCAGAAGAATATCCATTAGGACCACTCCAACTATATGTTGCACCAACAATAGCATTAGTTGTTAAGTTTATATCATCACCTTCACAAATAGGACTATTTGATCCTGCTATTGCATTTGGTTTTGGTTTCACAAAAAAGTCTAAAGTATCAGTGTTAGAACATCCATTTAGCGTAATGGTAAGAATATACTCTCCAATATGCGAAGCATTAACACTATTGATTACTGGATTTTGTAATACAGAATTAAACCCATTGGGACCTGTCCAGCCATAAGTAGCACCAGCTACTGTATTTGCATTTAGAAATAAAGTATCAGTTTCACATAAACTATCTGAAGCAGTTATAGTGACTGTAGGAATTGGATTTATAATAACAGATATAGTATCGCTAGTCATACAGTCATTAAGGTTGGTAGTTAAAATATAATTACCCGTCATATTTAATGCGGCAGGAGTTAAACTAGGATTTTGAAGATTAGAATTAAACGCATTTGGTCCAGTCCAATCATAAGAAGCTGCTGGAACAAATCCAGCAGTTAAATTTAGAGGGTCACCTTCACACACTGGCGAGTTAGATCCTGCAATAGAGGTAGGTTTTGGATCGATTATTATAGATAAAGTATCAGTACTAGAGCATCCTAAATTAGAGATGGTTAAGTAATAATCTCCAGAGTTAAGAACTGTAACATTATTAATAGAGGGATTTTGAATAGCAGAAGTGAATCCATTAGGGCCAGACCAAGAATAGGTAGCACCAGCAATAAAATTAGCAGTTAACCTAAGGGTGTCTAATTCACAAATAGGAGCATTACTTCCCATAACTATTAATGGAATACCTTGTGCAGTAATATTAACAGAGTCACTATTTGTACATCCATTTTCTGATATCTCTAGGACATAAAAGCCATTTAAAGCAGAAGTGAAATTTGGTACAAAAGGATTTTCTAGGTTAGAAGTAAAACCATTAGGTCCAGTCCAACTATAAGTAGCAGCTGTTGAGTTTCCAGCATTCAGAAATAAGGTGTCGTTTTCACAAACAGGATTATTACTAGTTACTGTTAAAGTTGGAAGGGGAGTTATTATTACATCAGTACTATCAATGGCAGAACAGCTACCCAATGTAGTGGTAACATAATATCTTCCATTATGTACAGCAGATGTATTCGCGATAAATGGATTTTGCAATACAGAAGTGAAACCATTAGGTCCAGTCCAACTGTAGCTTGAACCAGCTGTTCCATTAGCAGTTAAAAACAAAGTGTCATTTTCACAAACAGGAGTATTACTTCCGGCTATTATAGTAGGTGTAGGATTAACAGTAACTGTTGTGGTGTCAATAATTGAACATCCATTTAAGCTTAATGTTAACATATAGTCTCCACTATTAATAACACTAGTGTTGCCTATTTTTGGATTTGAAATATTAGCTGTAAATCCATTTGGACCACTCCAAGCATATGTTGTGGCACTGTTGTTTCCAGAAAAAAGAAAAATAGAGTCCCCTTCGCATATTGGAGTATTAGAACTGGTATTAATAGTTGGAGTAAAATTAATAACAACTGCAATTGTATCATGAGCAGGACACCCGTTTAATGTTGTAGTAAGAATGTAACTACCGCTCATTGCAAGTGTAACAGTATTGATTGTTGGATTTTGAATAACAGATGTAAATCCATTAGGTCCAGTCCATTCATAAGTTGCACCTGCTACGGTATTAGCTGTAAGCCTTAAGGTATCTCCTTCGCACAAAGGAGTATTTGCATTTGCTACTGCTGAAGGAGGAGTATTAACGATAACATTTATGGTGTCATAACTAGGACATCCATTTAACATTACTTCTAAAATATATTGACCTTGGTTTATAAGGGCAGCTTGATTTATGGTGGGGTTTCTTATTGCAGATGTAAATCCGTTAGGTCCAGTCCATGAATAAGTAGCACCAACAGCAAATTGAGCAGAAAAAATGATAGACGAGTCAAGACAAACTGGAGAATTACTATAGGCAGTAGCTTTTGCAGGTACGTTAACCGTAACGGTTATGCTATCCGTTCCAGAACAACCATTTGCTGTTGTATTAATGTAATATTTTCCACTAAAAGATGATAAGCCATTTGGTCTACTGATATTTTGGTTGGGAGAAGTATATCCTAGAGGTCCTGTCCAAGAATAAGTAGCTCCGGTAATTGTGTCAACAGTTATTTTAAGTGTATCTCCTTGACAAATAGGACTGTTACTAACAGGATTTAATACTAAAATTGATTTTAAATTGAGTTTAACTGAATCAGTATTCGTACAGCCATTTCTAGTGATGGTTAATACATAAAAACCTGTATCATTAGCTGTAATATTGTTACGAGTAGGGTTTTGAATAGCAGCAGTAAACCCATTTGGACCTGTCCAAGAATATGTTCCACCAGCTACAGTATTACAAGTTAATTGTAAATTGTCACCTATACATAGGGGACTATTTATGGAAGGATAAACAGGCGGTATGTCTTCTTTGGTGGCATTAAATGTAAAAGGTTCATCTGGAATACATGCAGGACTCATCCAACTACCACTTTCACCATCTCCAGATGTATTAATCGTTACAGATAAATCTGCATTAGGATCACAACCTGCTGTTACAGTTAAATCCCAACAGAAGGTCCAACTAACAGTATTTCCCCCACAATCATCTCCATAACTAAATGCAGGGCCTATAGGATTGTTTGCTTCGGTAAAATAAAAACCTCTAGTCCAATTTGTTCCATTAACAACTCCAATTCCAGCCGGATAATAATCCCACGAACCATGAGGTGGTCCACCAGGTACAGTCATACATGTATTTGCAGGAGTAGGGTTTGATACTACACCATTCCAACCGGTTCCAAAATCTAATTGAACTCCATGAAACCAATTGGTGTTCATTTGTTCCCATTCAGTAACTTCAAAACAAAATGAAACAACTTGACCTGGTTGATAGGTTCCGTTTAGTGGAGCTGGATTTGCAGTTAGTGTTCCATTTCTAAAGCAATTATCACAGTCTATATCATTATCAATTCTTAATGTAAAAGGACCATCACTCGCATTAGTGGTATCATCACTAGATACTTGAGCATAAAATGTTGCACCAACACCTACAGGTGTTATAGAAAAGTTTCCATTCCCAGCAGCATCTGCTTTCATACAACCTCTAACATATTGAAAAGCTCCACATACACCTCCTTCATATATAACTACATTGGCATTAGGTAGACCAGTAATATCAAAATTAAGAGTAGTACCAGTAGAGGTAAATGAATACCATACATCATTTGCAGGGTTACTGGTCCCAGAAATACTACCAGCACAACTACCAGTTGCAGATGGATAAGGAAATTCTGGATTAGCACCAACTGTAGTTCCATTAATTGTTACCTGTGCTCCATCTTGAAGTCCTGCAACACATGTTCCTGGAGTTGGAAGACTACCAATATTTGTATTATTTAAACATATATCATTTGCAGGTTGGCCAAGCGATACGAGAGGTATCGTGAACAATAGAAATATGTAGATTATTTTACTGATAAAGTATTAATGTATTAATATAGTACAAAAGTACTATAAAAATGTTACTTTTTAAACATTGATAACGCATATATAACACATAAAATGCAAAAAGGTTGCTTAAATTGAGTGTGTTTTTTTGAATATTTAGTAAAACCATTTTTATTAGTCACCTTTTTATGTTCTAGATAAAAACTTTATTAATCATATTTTAAGTTGTTTTAGCTACTTTAGATATAATAAATGTTTGCAAAAAATAAGAAAGGATATTCCATTATCCATTTAGAATAATTATCTTTCTTAACTTATGTTACAACCCAAAAAATTTGGAACTTTTGGAGGTGTTTTCACCCCTTCTATTTTAACTATTCTAGGCGTAATAATGTATATGCGTCTTGGATGGGTTGTTGGTAGTGCAGGAACATTAACAGTAGCCATTATTATTATTTTAATGGCTCATTTGGTTTCATTAACTACTGGGCTTAGTGTTTCATCAGTGGCAACTGATAAAAAAATTAAAGCTGGGGGTATTTATTATATGCTTTCTAGAAGCTTAGGATTACCCATTGGAGGATCTATTGGAATCACATTATTTGTTGCAACTGGTCTTAGTATTGCGTTATATCTCATAGGTTTTGCAGAGAGCGCAATGGCTATTTTAAAAGAGCCATTAGGAATTCAAGAAGTAACACTTAATCACCTAAGAATTGTAGGGTCAATAGCTTTGTTTATTATTGTTACCATTGCATTTATAAGTACTAGTATTGCAATTAAATCTCAATATTTTATACTAGGGGCAATAGTTTTATCATTATTGTCAGTATTTTTTGGAACTGCAGATGGTAAAGAGTTTGATATGTCTGCTGTAGAAGAAAGCGGAGTAAGTTTTGCAGTTCTTTTTGGAATTTTCTTTCCTGCGGTAACTGGGTTTACTGCTGGGGTAGCCATGTCAGGAGATCTAAAAGACCCTAAAAAATCTATTCCTTGGGGTACTATGCTGTCTATTTTTACTGGATTAATCGTTTATGTTGTACTAGCTATTTTTATTTTTTATTCGATAGATCAAGATATTCTTGTATCTGATAAAAATGCATTAGTTGTATTTGGGTTAGTACCTGGACTTGTTATTGCAGGTATATGGGGAGCAACATTATCATCAGCTTTAGGAGGAATACTTGGAGCTCCTAGGATATTACAAGCCATGTCTTTAGATGGTATTACGCCAAAATTATTTGCTAAAGGAGTTGGAGCTGGTAATGAGCCAAGAAATGCACTTCTTTTAACATTTGTTTTAGCTGAGTTAGGAATATTAATAGGAGAGTTAGATGTTATTGCAGAGGTAGTAGCTATGTTTTACATGACAGCATATTTATTTATAAATGTCACTTGTTTATTAGAGCAATGGGCTAGTCCAGATTTTTTACCAAAATTTAAAATCCCATTATTTGTTCCATTATTGGGTGCAGTTGTAACGTTTTTATTAATGATTCAATTGAATCTTGTAGCAGCAGTAATTTCCATTTTAATTATGGTTATTTTGTTCTTGTTTCTGGCTAAACGTCAATTAGATTTAGGATCTGGTGATGTATGGCAAAATGTATGGTATGGAGTAGTAAAGCTTGGTTTAAAAAATCTCATCAACAAAAAGTCCCACAAAAGAAACTGGGAGCCTAATATCGTTTCTTTTTTAAGTGATGACATACCAGAAGATAATGCATTAGCTTTTTCTAGTTCATTGGCGGGTAAGTTAGGTTTTATTTCTCAATTTAAATTGATTGATTCATCTGTAGAACATATAAGAAAAGAGGATCAATCTGTTACAACTAAAGATTCTGTAGTAAAAGGTATTTTTAAACGAAAGGTAAATGCTGATAATTATTGGGAAGGCGTTTTATCTGTGGCTCAATATTATGGGTTTTCTGGAGTAGAACCTAATACCATCTTGTTAGATTGGAAACAGAGTTTTATAGATAAAGAGCGTTTTAAATCTTCAGTTGATAAATTAATTGATTGGGATTACAACATTTGTTTTTTGCACTATAATGATCGAAAAGGTTTTGGAAATAAAAAGAAAATAGATATATGGTGGAATAACTTATCTAACACAACAGAATTAACATTAAGTATAGCAAAGTTTTTTAGTCAATCATTAGATTGGAGAAATGCTGAAATTATTATTAAATATGTTGGGGATGATGCTAATGATAAGGCCTTAAAAAAAGCTGTAAATGAGTTAAAAGAACTGTTTAGGTTAAAAATTGAAACGAAATTTTTTAATAAGAAAGAGTTTACTGACACAGCTAGTTTAATAGCAAAAGAATCTGATCAAACTGATTTAATTTTTATTGAATTACCAACAGATGAAGAGGAACAAAAATCTTTAGCATTCATTTTAGATAAAATTGGTTCTACTGTTTTAATACATGCATCTAGCTATTTTGATGATTTTGAAATTATTAAAGAGGTTAAAGATGAAAAAAATGTAGATAAAATATGGGTAAATGCTCCAGATACTATTTCTAGTACGATTGAAATTAAAAACGAACAATATATTGGAAAATATGGCAGTTGGTTTGAATCTTCGTTTACTAAAAATCATCATCATTATATTGACAGTTTAAGGGTTTTATCAAATCAATATCAGTTTTTGATAGATGAACTATTAGATAAGGTAAAAAATGCTCAAGACAAATTAAAAAATAAAAAGTTTTCCATTGATGAGTATGAATTACAAAGAACAATAGGTGATGATTTGTTATCTCAAATGATCACTACATTAAACAATAATGAAACCGAATTTAGCAATATTGAAAATAAAATTTCAGCATCTTTTAGTCATATTTTAAATCAAGAAAAAAAGTTGATTAGTCTTCTTCCTACTAAATATACTAGAGCACTAACAAAAGATGAATTATTGCGAGATCAAGAAGATGGAATATTAACACGTATTAGAAAAATATTAAAAAGAAGATTAAGTACAGGAAAAGGAAAGTTAAGAATACCCATTAAAGAGGTTGTAAATTATCAGTATCAGCATGAATTTCTTGCTATGTTTAAACAAGAGTGTGTTCCTTCTCATAGTAAAATGATTCAACAATATATAATAAGTATAGAACACATATTAGAAACGTTTAGAGAAGGAATGATTGATGTTGTTCATAATCCTCAATCTAACGGAATATTTGATCAACAATTGATTTCTTTAAAAACAGGGTTATTAAATATTGGTAAATCCTATTCATTAGGCTTAATAGCTAAATATAGTGAACGCTACAGGAAAGTGTATTTGTCTTATATTAATGCAATAATTAAGGACGTTAAAAGAATAAGAATTTCTTCTATTATGGAAGAAAGAACTGAAAAAAATAAAAGTAAACATTTAGCAAAAAAGGAAAACGATATTTATAATTCAGTAAGCTATTTAGGATACAATCAACAATTAACTCTAAGTAGACTTCATTATAGTTTTAATTTATGCAAATTGTTTCCTGAGATAGAATACTTACTTCCAAAAATAGAAGATAAAGTAATAGTAGAATCAACTCGAAATACCATTAGTTTAATTAAACAGGTTAAAAAAAATGATAAAGATAGTTGGTTGTCATTTTTTAGTGCCTTACAACCTGTTCAAATAGAGAATAAAGACTTTTTATTGTATGTGTTAAATAGCTTTGATAAGCAATTAACTAAGCTACCTAGTGAACTTAATTTTGCAACTAAAAATGAGTTAAAAGGATTACCGACTTATGCAAATGTTAAACTGAAAGGAATAAGGCTTAGTTTTAAAGAAACTGTAAGGTCTTTTGTTAAAGAAGAATACTATGAAATATTATTATCAGCCATAGATAGTTTAGAAAGGGGCATAAATAATATCGTATTTGATTTAAAAACCAAAGTTAAATTAATAGAAGTAGCAGATTTTAATGATTCTAATGAAGAAAAAGAATTATACGTAAGGTTAACCTTATCATGTAATGAATCTTTAGCATTAATTGATAATAGACTTCATAAGTTTAATTCTGATATTGTGCTGCTTAAGGATGAAATTTTAGAACGTTTTTTAACTGTTGATAATGCTGAAATTGGCTTATCAAATAATATTAAATCAAACAATAGCGTAATAAGCCCACTTGCTAATGGTTTTAATAAGTTAAAAAATAGAACAATAGGAGTTTTTGAAGGTGGAGTTAGTTATTTAAATGCGCAAAGAGAATCTTTTATTAAGCAAGAATTAAAGAATAAAACAAAATCTATCATTAATGATGGAAGTAAAATAAGAGATTTTTTAAAAGAAATTAAACTTAAAGAGGAGGTTAAAAGTGCTATTCCATTAGAGTATTTGAAAATTTTTGTAGGAGAAAAGAAAACAGTATCAGAATTAAAAAATAGAGATACAGAATTATTAGAATGCACTAAGGCAATTTTTGAAATCAAGAAAAACGGAGGTTGTTTAGCAATAGTGGGAGAGCACTTAGCAGGGAAAAGGTATTTTACAAATTATTTAGTTTCACAAAAAATAGAAGATGATTATGTTATAATTAATCCTATTATTACAAATGAAGAGCTTGAAATATGCTTTGTGGAGAGTATTTTAAAAGCTTTTCAAGTAGATAGCCTAGAAGAGGCATTTAATGCCAATAGAACAACAATTGTATTTCAACATGTTGAAGTTTGGATGCTTAGTCAAGAAGTGATTAGTTTATTAAAGCAAATCGTTACTAAATATGGTAAGCTACATACTATAATATTATGCAGTGATATTAATACTTATAAAGAGAAATATGTGTCTTTTAATATTGATAGTATTATTAATCATACAGTTATTCTATCACATTTATCACGAAAAGTATTTATAGATACACTTAAAGAAAAACACCTTGCTAGTGGATTAACCTTTAGTTATAAAGGGTTGTTACAAGGACAATTTAATAATAGAAGATTAAATAATGTTTTTAAGCAGTACTACGCTATCGCTAATGGTAATATTGGAGTAGGCACTAGATTATGGGTTAATAGTATTGTTGCAGCAGAAAATAATAGAATTTCGATTAAAGAACCACAATATTATTACTTTCCAGATATTAATAATAATGATTGGTTAATTATACTTGGAGAATTGTTTTTACATAAAAAAGTGTCTGCATGTATGCTCAATAAATTGTTTAATGGGCATATTGATGTTGAGTTTGTTTTATACCAATTGTCTAAATTGGAAATAATTCATGAAGAGGCTTATGGTGTGTATACGTTAGATGTTGATGTTTATTGGTATTTTGAACAATATTTAAAAGAAAGAAAATTAATTAGTTGAACGATTTTTTTAAAATAGATTTGTCCCAACTGTCCATTCTTAATTATGTATGGGTGTTGTTTGTTGGTATTTTGTTATGGGTATTTATTCAATTTGTAAAAAGGTATTTAATATATGCTATTGTAAAATCACCTATTCGACAAAAAAGAATAATCAATAGTATACCAATATATGCTTCTCTCTTTTGGCTATTATATGGCGTATATGTTATGTATTTATTTATAAAACCTTACCCATTAATGGGGGTATTAGTGTTTTTAGTATCTATTATTATAGCTAGAAAACCCATTAATAATTTAATACAAGGTCTGTTTATAAGATTTAAAGCTAATATTGAGCAAGGACAAAGAGTAAGAATCGGAAATTACGAAGGAACTATAATGGAAACTAATAGTTTTGATCTGGTATTAGAAGCTAGTTCTGGAGAATTAATTCATATTCCATATAGTACACTAGAAAATGAGAAAATTATATTCAAAGATTTTTCTTCTGATTTTTTCTCTGATTCGTTTAAAATAAACACAATTCAGCATATATCAATAGAGCAAATAGAAGAATATATTGCTAATTTACCTTGGACTTTTTCTAATTATCCTCCAAAGATTTCAATTATTGAAGAAGATAGTAATTCAATAACATTCGAAATTATTGTGTACAGTATAGATAGAAGATATTTGTCTTTTATTAAAAAAGACGTTAGAGTATTCTGTAATGCAATTTAATTTAGGTTAACTGAATAAAATATACAATAGATAAGTTGTAGCACTAATGGGAATACCATAAACTGCCATGTTTAATGCAATATAGAATAGAGGAGTTGGTCCTTTTGATACAAAAGTTAACACAATTATGGAAAGCTGAATGATAGCTAAGACCAAAGTGAAGTTTCGAAAGTTTATCCACTTCGAATTAAAATAAAAAGTCTCGTTTTCGATTGCTATAGGAGACTTAAAGACATAAGATTGATGAAAGTTAATAACATTTCCTTTTTCTAATAAGTTATTTAAAGTTCGATCTATAACAATAGATCTTCCGTTTGTTGTGTAAACATATGATGTGGTATGTTCAAACGTTATGTTTCTAAAAGGATCTTCACTTATATCTTTAATTTCTACAATTTCATTGATAGATTCTATGTTAGTGTTAAATGGTAAAAAATAGTCAAGTAGTAATAAAATGGAGAATAAAGTACCTACAATGGCTACCCATTTAAAGTTTTTGTATGTTTTAGAATTTAAAATATTCTTAAAGTCTTCAGCAATTTGTTGTTTCTCGTTTTTTTGTTTTTTTAGTATTTCTTTAGATGCTTGTATATGCTTTTCGTACTCAGCTTTAGACATCCATTTGTTATATTTTCTAACGAAAACTTGATCGCCTTTAGTTGGCTTATCTTCATAAGGATTTCGCTTTTGTTTGGGCGGAGAAATTACTCCAGTAAGAATTTGATACGCCTCTAATATTTCTTTAAATTTTTCTTCGTAAGCAGGATTAATATCTGGATGAAACTTAAGAGCTTGCTTACGATAAGCTTTTTTAATTTCTTCTTTAGATGCAGATGGCTTAAGGCCTAATCGATTAAAATATTCTGTGAGCAAGTATTAATTTTAGAGAATATAAGTATAAATATAGGAATGATTTTTTGTTGTTTTAGATATATACGTGCAATAAGGGTCAGAATATTAAGTTTTTGTAAGGAATATTTTACCTTTGTATAAACATTTAAATAAAAGAGAAATGAAAAAAGTTTGGTCAATATTAATATTAACAGCTTTGTTAATGTCTTGCGGAGATGAGAATGGAGAAATGCTAGCAGATGAACTAGAAAAATTAAAACAAGAGAATATTGAATTAAAAGAGCAAACAAAGGTTATTGCCGAAAAAGATTCTGCAATAAACGAGTATGCAAAGTTCATTATGGATATTCAAAATAATTTGAATAAAATAAATGAAAAAGAAAATTCTTTATTGTTAAAATCTAGAAATCCTGAGTTAAATGGGAGTGATGCTACCATTATTAGCGATATGCAAGAATTAGGTAAGTTACTTGCTGAAAATAAAGCTAAAGTGAATAGTATGAAAGCTAAATTGAGTAATGCAAATATTCAAATATCTGATTTAGAAAGTGTAGTACTTAATTTAACGGATCAAGTAGAAAAGAAAGACACTGAAATTATGGGCTTAAAAGGAGAGCTTAGTGATTTAGGTGTCGCATTTGATGAATTACTTTCAGCTTATGAAGATAATATTGTAGTTCTTGCAGATAAAAATGAAATTATTGAGACGCAAGAAAATGAATTAAATACAGCTTATTATACATTTGGTTCTGTTAAAGAGTTAAAAAATAATGGGGTAATTTCGAAAGAAGGAGGTTTTATTGGAATAGGTAAAACAAAAAAATTAAAAGATGATTTTAATAAAGATTATTTTACAAAAGTAGATATCACTAAAGCTACTACTATAACATTAGGGGTTTCTAAAGCTAAATTAGTTACCACTCATCCAGAAGGTACTTATGAATTAACTGGAGAGAAATTAGTTATAGCTGATCCTAAGAAATTTTGGAGTGTCTCTAAATACCTTGTTATCGAAACAAAATAATTTGTTATTTACATAGCATGTTAAAAGGGATCAACATTATATTGATTCCTTTTTTTTTGTTAAGTAGTTTGTTTTGTGGTGTTTAATGTTGATTTTGTGCTTATATTGGCATAACCAAAAACTATATTATGAAAAAAGTATTACTAAGTATTGTTGCACTTACTGGAATGTTGTCGGGATATTCTCAAGTATTAAATGATGATTTTGAAAATTGGACAACTAATTTTTTATACGAAGATCCACAACAATGGGAAACAGGTAATCAAAATACCAATGGAACAGTTTTAACAACAACTAAAACAACTGATGCAAATCATGGTCTATATGCTGCAAGATTAGAAACAAAACTTGCTGGTAGTGATACTGCTTTTGCTTATGTTTTATTGGGAGAGTTTGGAGATTTAGGTCCTGAAAATGGAATTCCATATACAGGAGGAACACCTGATTCTTTAATTTTTTGGGCTAAGTACGACATTCAAGTAGGAGATTCTGGAACTTGCTTTATTGCAAGTAGAGCAGGAGGTGCACAAGTAGCAATGGATGTATTTAAATGGATTGGAACGAATACAGGTAGCTACCAAAGAGTTGCTTTTGAAATGACACCTGGAGTAGTTGTTGATTCGATTATTGTTGCTTTTGCAGCAGGAGATGCTTTAAATGATTTTGCAATACCAGGTACTTGGTTGCAAATAGATAGGGCACAAGTAAAAAATACAACTGGAGCAATTTTTCATTTGCCTAATGCGGGATTTGAGGCATGGGATTCTTTGACAAACGAAACGCCTGATGATTGGTATTCAAATAATGATTTAATAGTTGATACTACCATTTTTAAAACTACTGATGCGCATAGTAATGTATATGCAGCTGAAATAAAAGGATTTGAAAGTGATAATGGAGATACCATTAAAGGTTTTCTATCTAATGCACCATTCGATTTTAATACCTATTGGTTTGGTAAAATGCCCTATACTTCTCGCCCTACACAAATGGATTTTTTCTATAAGTATGCTCCATCAGGTTCAGATGCGGCAGTAGGTCAAATTCAATTATACCTTGAAGATACATTAATAGGAGATGGAGTATTTTATCAACCTACGGCTACATCAACCTATACAATGGGTACTGCAAGTTTAAATTATTATGATCCTAGAACACCAGATTCTATGAGAATAGTGTTTACTTCTGGTGAAAACCCAGGCTCTAGTTTTTTAATTGATTTAGTTTCAATTTCTGGTGGAACTGTTTCTATTGATGAAAATAATTCATTACTAACTTCAGTTTATCCTAACCCTACATCTAATAATTTAACAATTAATTTTGCAGGAAAATCAAATAAAAATGTTGATGTTTCTATTATAGATTTAACAGGAAGAACTGTTGATGGTTTTTCTGCATCAGCAGGTACTGGATTTAATTCTTTACAATATGATATGAGCTCTTTACCAAACAGAACTTACATGTTTGTAATTACTCAAGGTGAGTTTAAAACAATTAAAAAGATTGTTAAAAAATAAAATTATTACAATTTAATATAAAGGGATCAACTCTGTTGATCCCTTTTTTAGTTTTTACTGAACTGTAACTTGAATTGTTTTGGTAGCATAATTTCCAGAACAAATTGTTATATCAACTGTACCTGGTGCACTAGCAAACATTTCTCCAGTATCTTCATCAATAGAAACAGTATTAAAATCACTAGAGCAAAATTTTAATGCAGGGTTGGTAACATTATTGTTAGTAGCATCTTTACCAATTGCATTTAAAAAGGTTGGCGGACTAAACATATTGAGTGTTATAGGCATAGAGTTGGTAACTTCTATTGAAGCTACATTAGCATTTCCAGCTCCGCAATCACAATCAGTAATCATAAGTTGAGCAGCTCCAATTAATACATCTGGATTAGATGGTATTTGTGCTATAACAAAAGAAAACATTCCTGGTGTTGCAGAACTTTTAGCAGTTACTAATCCTGTTGTGTTCACTGTTGCTACATCAAAAATTGGAAAACCATAAGAAGGAACAGACCAATTAAAGTTTGTGATACCGCTAAGTAATGTCATGCTATTTCTTGCATCATAAGCATTTGCGGTAAATTGCTTGTTTTTACTTGGAGCAATAGCACTAAAGAATGGTGAAACAATAACAACAGTGTCAGGATTAACAACTAATGTAGCTTCTCCAATCATACCATTAGCGATAGCATGAATTTTAGTTTCTCCAATATTTACAGCAGTTGCAAGTCCTGAAGCATCAACTGTAGCAATTGATGGATCTAAAGAAGCCCATGAAATTGTAGTGCTAACTACATTATCATCTATATCGTAAGCAGTTGCAGAAAATTGCTGCGTTTGTCCTCTAAATTTTTGAGCAGAACCTGGCGTTACTTCAACTTTAACAACTGGTAGCGGAATAGTTATAGGTTCTACTACTTGAACTGGCACTGTAAAAGAACTGTTTGGATTATCACTTGAAGTAACAGATATAACAGTAAACCCTATAGCATTTAATGTTACTAAACCATTGCTATTAACTGATGCAATATTAGCATCATCTGAGCTATAAGTGTAGGTTGGATTGCTTATACTAAAATTTACAACATTAAGTTGATAAGAGTCATTTGTTTCTCCAATAATTCCGCTTGGAGCAACAGCAAAAGGTAATTGTGCTTTGATAGATACTGGAACTTTCACTGAATATGTATTTCCAGATACTGATGCGCTAGCAGTAACTTGAATAGATCCTAATCCTCCACTAGATAGTACTCCTGAGCTATTAATTGTAGCAATGTTTTGATCTGAACTTGACCATGAAACACCAGATGCTGCTTCTGTAGTACCATCAGTTTTAACAAATACTGCAGAAAAAGAAGTGGTTTGACCTAGCGGAACTGAAGTAGCTCCTTGTTCGATTAATAATACCCTGTCTTTTGCAGTTGGAGTGGTTCCTTGATTATTTCCGGGATCTTCTTCAGATTTCTTTTTGCAGGCACTCATTACTAATGAAAGCGAGCAAACTAAGTAAAGTAATTTTTTCATTTTAAATTGTTTTAGATGTTTGTTTCCCAAAACAACAATTTAAAATGTAGGATCAATATAATAGTGACCTTTACAAAACCTTTACACTTTTTGTAAAACGTTCATAATTAGCAACTTTAAAAATTACTCATCATAAATATTGGTATACTCATTACCAGGTATCTCAAAGAATTTACCATCAACATAGCGGTAACCTTTATCTAAAGTTTTAATACGCTTCATATCTCCATGGGTTAATTCTAAATTAGCAGAAGCTAAATTTTCTTTTATTCGTCTAGCATTAGTGCTTTTTGGAATTACGGAAGTCCCTCTGTGTAAATGCCAAGCAATTAACACTTGTCCGGCAGAACAATTATTGCGTTTAGCTATTTCTAATATCACAGAATTTTCAAGTAAACTAGGTTCATTTTCCTTTTTCATTCCTTCTGATCGATCTCCAGATCCAAGTGGTGAGTAGGCTGTTAACAAAATATCCTGTTCTTTACAAAATTCAACCATATCATCTTGTTGTAAATAGGGGTGAAGCTCTATTTGATTCACTTCAGGTTTTTCTGAGGCAACATCAATTAGTTCTGTTAGTTTTTTTATACTAAAATTAGAAACACCAATATGTTTAACCAGTCCTTGTTTTTTAGCTTCAACCATAGCTTCCCATGTTTCAACTAAAGGAACTTCTTCAAGAGAAAGATATTCTTCTGGTTTAGATGCATTCATAAATTCAGGTTTAAATGCTACAGGCCAATGCATAAGGTATAAGTCAAGATAGTCTAATTGTAAATCAGCTAGTGTTTGTTTTAATGCAGGGATTACATCTTCTTTTTTATGAGCATTGTTCCAAAGTTTAGAAGTTACCCAAAGCCTATTTCTGTTTAGTCCATTATCAAATGCATGAGAAAAAGCATTTCCAATTTCTTTTTCATTTCTGTAAATTGCTGCGCAATCAATATGCCTGTATCCTTCTTTTAAGGCTGTTTTAACAGCTACTTCAACTTCTCCTGGTTTAGATTTCCATGTGCCTAAACCAATAGCAGCTATTTTGTTTTTATTTTTAAATCCAAAGTGTTTCATTTTATCCAATTTTTTATATTTAAATACTTTCTAATATTTCCTGTTGTTTTGACTTTTAAACTCAATTTTTCAATGACTTCATACATTTCATTTTCATCTTTAAACTTCAATGCATAATGTATAAATTGATTAATCGAAATAATAAGGAATTCAATATTGTCTATTTTCTTTAAATCAATTTCATCAATTTTAGAGTATTTAATTGTTTTTTGTTTGTTTCTTATTTTAAAAAATAAGTTGTTTCTCTCAAGTTTTAAGAAGTTATTTTGTGCTTTAATTTCGAATCCGATCCATTTATATAAAATTACCCTAGTTATTGAAAACTGTTTTTCTGTTGTTGAATATGAATGGTCACTTATATCTATATTTGGGTTTGATAGCATTGCAACATCTGGCCAATATTTTTTTAATAAGTTAAAAGGTAAGGTTTTTTGCCACATATTGCTATCTCCTGTCATATCACTAATCATAAAAAAGAAATCATTATGCTTGTCAATTCCAGAAAAGTTAAGAATATTAATAATATTTATTAGACTTAATTCTAGACGTAATACATCTTCTTCATAAGAATTTTCACTTTCATGTAACAAATATTCAGAATAATTAGCTTCAAGAGATTTAATATAGTCTGATTTAATGTGTTTATAATCGAGTAGTGGAGAGGATGAAGTATCTGTTGGATCAATTCCTTTATATATATCATCATGTTGAAAGAATACTAGACTTAAGTATAAATATTCTGGATGATAAACTATTTGAAAGCAGAAGATGTTATTGTTTTTTTCGGTATTAGCAAATTGATTTACATACTCTTGAATTTCTTTTTTTAGCTGCTCTTCTAATTCTAAATAGTCAAATTCCATTATATGATTTTACTGTAACCAATAAACAAACTTCAGTACAAGACCTCTGTTTTTTATGGATGTATTTGTTGTTAAATAATTTTCGGTATATACTAAATATAAGTCGCTCATAGGTTTAAATCGCCATTGTAAACGACTATTTATATTAAAGTTTTGGATTTGAGTGTTATACTGAAAAAAAGTGGTAAAAAAGATACTTTTAGTAAAAGATAATTCGGCAGTAGCACTAACAAGTGTTAAATCAACAGGTTTATCTAATTGTGGGAGGTGGATACTGTTTTGTCTTATACCAAGAGAAAATTTACCAATTGGTTGTAGCCGATAATTGACTTCAGCTCCGTAAGATATTCTATTGCCATTATAATACTCTCCGTATCCTGTAAAAGCATTGAAGAATAGTTTTTTTCTTCTGTTAGAAGTATACTCAATATATCCATCTACATAATTATAATCTCCATTTGATATTGGGGTTTGACCAGAAAATGACACATCAGTATTAAAAAATAATTTAGTGAAATTTTGCTTTAAGAATATGTTTAAACTACTGGTGTTTTTTAGTGTTAACCCATATTGTAGTCTAATTAAGTTGTCTGTAGTTTCTCCTTTACTGTCTAGATATTGATCCATGTAAAGAAAAACTTTTTGATTAAGATATCGTTCTGATTTTTTAGGGAAAAAGGTATATCCAATTTCAGGTTCAATTCTCCAAAACGTCCTTTTTTCTTGAATTCCTAAATCAGGATTGAACCTTGTTTGTCTAGGTACAAAACCAAAATCGGCAGTATAATTATTGCCAACATATTCATGATTCCACATAAACACCCAATTCTTGTCATTATAACGTGCAAAAGAGGCATGTGTAAAGTTGTTATTACCAATGTTTGGTGCAAAAGAATGATGGTAAAATACCTTTCCTAACCACTTCCTATCTTCAGATGCATAGTTAAAATCTACTCCTAATATTCTATTGAAATTATCGTAAGTAGGTGTAGTATGATCAAAAGCCAGTCGATTTAAACCAATAAATCCAATATTAGAGTTTTTAAGCACAGTTTTTTGTAGGGCTAATACACTATAGTTTTGAGGAGTATTTGCTTCATTACCTTCCGTTTGAATATTCATTACCCCAATTCTCCAATCGTTACCTATTTTACCACTTAACCTAGCACCAGCCAAAATAGGCACTATTTGACCATTATTTAATCCTATTTTTCTAGAGAAAAATGGTCTGATGTTTCGAAATCCAAAATTAGAAAAGAGGTCACTGTTTTCAATAAAGAAATTTCTTCTTTCCGGAAAGAATAAACTAAACCGGCTAAGATTAGTAACTTGTCTATCAACTTCTACTTGCGAAAAATCGGGATTTACTGTTAAGTCTAGTTGTAAAGAAGAACTTATTCCAATTTTAGCATCCGTACCAATATTAGCATTGTAAGTAGTTTCGTCTTCGCCTTCATAATCTGTTCTAGTAGCTCCAGTTACATAAGGAATAATGGCTATGTTTCTAGCTGCTTTTTTTACAGGCTTATCCCAAAGTAATTCACCACAGTATGATAGTGTTGCTATATTAAAATTTCTTGGCACATAAGCCCATGAAGAGCCTTCGTTTCTTTTTAAATCGTTTCTAGAAAAATTTATTCTCCATTTAGTAGTTCCAGGTTTAAACCGAATAGAGGTAAAAGGAATAGCAATTTCTACTACCCATTTATTTGGATACGTTTTTACTTCAGAGAACCAGTAATTATCCCAACTGGTGGATACACCATATATTCCTCCATCTTGTAACAAACCTTCTCTTTGAACTCCTTTAGGATTTACTGCAAATGAAAATCCATTTTGATGGTCATCAAAAGGATCTAAATAAATACCAAAAGCATCACTAATAGGGTAGGAGAAGTCTCTTTTAAGGGATTGTATAATGTAATCACCATCTAGATCATCATAACAAACAGCACCTATGTAAATAAATTTTTTGTCATATGTAATTTTCACTTCAGTTTTAGTTTTTGCATAGGAAGTGTCAAAAGGTACACTTTGATAAAAATCATTTGCTAAAGGAAGGTTTTGCCAACCTTCTTCGTTAAGCTCTCCATCTATGGTAATTGCAGAGGTAACTTCTCGCATTTCTATGCTAGGAAGCTTTTTTTGACTTTTCACAAACGAACTCAAAAAAGAAAAGAGAACTACTAGTGTTGCTTTAGTTAAGCCTTTTAAAATAGGTGTTGTTTTCAACTGAATCTGAGAAAATATTTATTAAATCTAATAATATAATATGAGGTTCTAATATTCCTTGTTCAAAATATGGAGTGGTACTTGAATTACAAACAAACACATTATCAGTATTAAGAATATCAAGGAAGTTGTATTTAGGTTCTTTATCCTTCATTTTTTGTTTGGATAAAGAAGTGTAGGAGATAAATATCCATTTGTCATATTGGTCTTGTTTGTCCAATATAATTTCGAAATCAATTTTTCTTGAGCCAACTGTAGTGTCATTAAAAGTGATAACATTTCCACCTGCATCTTCAATCAAGGTAGTAGTAATGCTTTTTCCGCCTGGTAAAGTCCACATATTATCGTATAATTCTCCAGTTAAAATAGCAGGTTTTTTATGTTGACTATTAAGTTTTAATAGGGTGTTATTATAAGCTTGTTCAATATTATTAAAAACTTCGTTTGCAATAGATTCTTTATTAAATAAATGCCCAAAAAAGGTAATCCATTCAGCTTGTGCTAACGGATGTGTTTCTAAATACTCGGAGATAGGAATATGGCGATAACCCAATGCTTCTATCCAGCTATCAGCTGAAGAAAACGGGAAGCTAAAAACGATTGAAGGATTAATTTCTAAGATTAATTCTTTATTAGGGTTGTTATCACTCCCAATATCTCTAATAGATTTATCTTTAATGCCTTTTTGTATGTCTTTATTAAATATGCTATTCGAATAGGTAACTCCTTTAATGTTTTTCATTAAATCCAGCTTGTCTAAATATGAAATGTGAGTAGCTGATAATGGGATAATATTATTAAAATAATCTTGGTTATTTCGATTAGTTTTTAATATTTCAATTTTTCCAAGTTGTTTAAGGGATGAAGGATCTAGTGTTTCATATATAAAACTGGTTTCTGTTTCGTAAATATTAAATCCTTTTGCATATTTAGTGTTAGATATTAATGTTTTTTCATGTGTATTAATAGATTCAGTTGTTTCACAACTAACTGCTAAAAGTATTATCCAACATAATAGTAGATGTTTTATCATGTATTATGGATTTAAACGATCAATATTCCATTTTTGCTCATCAAGAGTATAAGCAAAACGATCATGAAGCCTATTTTGTCTTCCTTGCCAAAACTCAAAATAATTAGGTTTAATAATATATCCACCCCAATGAGGAGGTCTAGGTACATCTTGGTCTTTAAATTTTTCTTCAAAATAAAGAACCCTTTCTTCTAATGTTTTGTAATCTTCAATAGATTCACTTTGGTTAGATGCCCATGCTCCAATTTGACTTTTTCTTGGTCTGCTGGCAAAATACGCATCAGAAGCTTCAGGTTCAATTTTAAATACCCTTCCTTCAATTCTTATTTGACGCTCCTTTTCTGCCCAAAAAAAGTTCATAGAAACATTATTGTTTGTTTCAATTTCTTTGCCCTTTCTTCCTTTATAATTTGTAAAAAAAACAAAGCCATTATCTTCTATAGTTCTTAAATAAACAACTCTAGAGGTAGGCTTGTTATTAACAGCAGTAGATAAATGAAAGGCATAGGGTTCTATAACCATTTTATCTAGCGCTTCTTTAAACCATTTGTTAAATAATTTAAATGGATTTTCTTCCAAGGATTGTTTGTTTAACTCACCTTTTGTAAAGTCTTTACGATCATTAGCTATAAAGGAATTGATATCACTCATGGGTTAAATACATTATTTTCTTCTTAAAGTTACTTACTTTTATACTTATTAAGTACAAGAAATTATAGTTCAATAAAAATAAAATACAATTTCACTGTCAGTTCGAGTGATTTAGGTTTGTAAAGGCTAAATATTATCGAGAATAAGTGAAACTTCTTTTAGTAAACATTAGTACATTTTTTATTATTATGAGATATTCAATCGATTTAACCTATAAAACCCCAAAAGAATGGGCAGATCATGCTATTAAGGATTTCGATTCTTTTTTAATAGATCATGCAGACTGTGAGCGAAAAGCATCAGCAACTGCTTTAGGATTTGTAGCTAAATGTCCGGATAAAGTTGAGATTATTCCTGAGCTAATTGATACGGCTATTGAGGAATTGGAACATTTTCAACAAGTTTACGCCTTGATGGAAAAGAGAGGACTTCAATTACCAAAAAAAATGGAGAAGAATCCTTACATAAGACAATTGATGGATGCCTGTAGATCAACTCCTGATGAAAGATTAATGGATCGAATGTTAATTACTTCTATTATTGAGATGAGAGGAATGGAACGCTTTAAATTAATTGCTGATACCATTGAGGATAAGGAATTGAGTGATTTTTATAGAGATATTTGGACTTCAGAGGCTAAGCATGCAACACTATTTGTAAGATTAGCATTTAATTACTGGGATGAAGAAGCTATTTATAAAAGATTAGAAGAGCTGAATAACATTGAAGGAGATATTTGTCGTAAACTAGAATGGAGATCAGCAGTACATTAAAAAGATGTTGTTTAATACAGATCATATTATGTCTCTTTTTAAAGAGAAGCTAGCATTTGAAACTTCTAGAAGTGGAGGGAAAGGAGGCCAACATGTTAATAAAGTTGAAACCAAGGTTACGCTTGTTCTTGATCTAGATGCTATACCATCACTTAGTGATGACGTTTTAGAAAAGTTAAAAGAAGCTGAACATAGGTATATTAATTATCCTATTATTAGAATTTCATCAGCAAAAACAAGATCTCAGTTAAAAAATAAAAAAGATACTACCGAAAAGCTTCAAGCATTTTTAGAAGAAGTGTTAGTTGAGGAAAAAGAAAGAAAAGAAACCAAGGTGCCTAGAGCAGTTAAAGCCAAAAGGTTAAAGAATAAGAAAAATAAATCGGAGATAAAATCAACTAGAAAAAAGATTAATCCAAAAGATTTATAGTTGATATTAAGATTAAAAGGGAATGAATTCCCACATTAATTATTAATTTAGATTAACATAATTAAATAGACAGATGAATTACGATATTATAGTTTTAGGAAGTGGACCAGGAGGATATGTTGCAGCTATTAGAGCATCTCAGCTTGGTTTAAAAACTGCCATAATTGAAAAAGAAAGTTTAGGAGGTATTTGCTTAAACTGGGGTTGTATACCTACAAAAGCGTTATTAAAAAGTGCTAGCGTATTCGAATATATTAATCATGCTGAAGATTTTGGAATAACTGTTAAAGATGCTTCTCATGATTTTGGAGCAGTTGTTAATAGGAGTAGGGAAGTGGCAAATGGAATGAGTGGAGGCGTTAAATTCCTTATGAAAAAGAATAAGATTGATGTAATTATGGGAACTGGAAAAGTTCTTCCAGGTAAAAAGATTGCGGTTACTGATGATAAAGGTAAAGTAGAAGAATATAGTGCTACAAATATCATTATAGCAACAGGAGCTAGATCAAGACAATTACCAAACTTAAAACAAGATGGTAAGCATGTTATTGGTTACAGAGAGGCTATGTCACTTCCAAAACAACCAAAAAAGATGGTTATTGTTGGTTCAGGAGCTATAGGTGTTGAGTTTGCATACTTTTATAATGCAATGGGTACTGATGTTACTATTGTAGAATACCAACCAACTATTGTTCCAGTAGAAGATGAAGAGGTTTCTAAACAATTAGAGCGTACATTCAAGAAAAAGAAGATGAAAATCATGACTAACTCTTCAGTAGAAAAAGTGGAAGTAGTTAGAGATGGATGTAAAGTAACTGTTAAAACCAAAAAAGGAGAAGAAACTCTTGAGGCTGATGTAGTGTTGTCGGCAGTAGGTATTGAGGCTAATATTGAAAATATAGGATTAGAAGATGTTGGTATTGCAACTGACAGAGGTAAGATTTTAGTGAACGATTTTGCTCAAACGAATATACCAGGTTATTATGCTATAGGAGATTGTACTCCGGGTGCAGCTCTTGCTCACGTAGCATCTGCCGAAGGTATTATTTGTGTTGAGAAAATTGCAGGACAAGATGTTGAACCATTAGATTATGGAAATATACCAGGTTGTACATATTGTTCTCCGGAAATTTCATCAGTTGGAATGACAGAGAAAGCAGCCAAAGAAGCTGGTTATGATATCAAAGTAGGAAAATTTCCTTTTTCTGCATCTGGAAAAGCAAGTGCTGCCGGACATAAAGATGGGTTTGTTAAACTTATTTTTGATGCAAAATATGGAGAGATTTTAGGAGGTCACATGATAGGGTATAATGTAACAGAAATGATTGCAGAGATTGTAGCATTAAGAAAATTAGAAGCTACTGGTCATGAAATTATAAAAACAGTTCATCCTCACCCAACAATGAGTGAAGCGGTTATGGAAGCAGCAGCAGCAGCTTATGATGAGGTGATTCATTTATAAAAAAGCACGATATTAAAATCAAAGCCTCTAGTATACTAGAGGCTTTTTTGTTATTACCTTGTAATTAAAGAATAGGCAATGGTAGAGCTAAATTAAAACATTTTGAATTAAACATTAAACTGTCTTAGGTGGTGATCGGTATGTTTATATACCGATATACCAATTTGCTCCTTGCTCATTTTTCCAAAGAATGGATGTTCAAAATGTTCAAAATCGATTGCATCATTTCCATATTCAGTTAATAAATCAATCCACTTATTTTTTAAAGGCGTTATATCTCCATTTCCAGTAGTTTTAAATGTAGGATGAGTAGGTTGATTTTTCTTTAAATCATGTGTGTTTTTTGTCATTTTTTTAAGCTCGCCTTTGCCAAATAGCTTGCCAATAAATAGTCTTTTGTATTTGGTTTTGCCAAGGTACATTTCCTCACTTAATACACAGTGTTCTATCATTTGGTAAATAGACATTTTACCCCATTCTTTATTGGAGTTATTAGATAACGTTTCAACTCTTTCAATGAGATGTTGTCTTGTTGTTAAATCAAATATTGTTTTCATAGCTCATTCGTTTACATTGGTTCTATTTCTTTAATTTCTACATTACCTCCAATAGCTAAAATTGGACATTCTTTAGCTAATGTTTTTGCTTCAAGAATAGAATTAGCTTTAGCAATAAGATATCCTCCAACATTCATATTGGTAGATAAAGTTGTAACCTCTTTATTATTTGTGTTAACTATTTCAGAGTTTTGTGCAAGTTTATGGGTTGCAACAAACTGTTGATTACGTATTAACGAGCCAATCCAATCCTGCCAACTTAAGTAGTCAGATTCGTTATATTGTAATTTAGTTTCATCTTTTGGATATCGAAATATCATCATAAATTCTTTCATGTTTGTTAGTTTTTAATGTTTAATAAATGAAGTCGCGACAAATCAATTATCTAATTAGATAGTTCAAATGTAGAAGATGTAGTGATGATAAATCTTGCCAAATGACAAGAAATAGATTTAAAGCGTAATTTCTTTTCTGATTCGACTAAGTGAAGTGTCGGTAACACCTAAATAACTCGCAATTTGTTTGAGGGGAGCTTGTTGTATGATAATAGGTTGGTCTTGTAAGAGCTCTATATATCGTTCTTTGGCTGTTTTTGTAATAATACCAATACTTCTTTTTTTTAGGTTAAAATATGCACCAACTAATCTAGCTCTTCCAGCTTCTCTGTATGATTCATAATGGTGAAAAAGATATTGAGAACGATCAAACGTAATTTTCCAACAAGTACAATTGGTTAAGGTTTCTATAGTTTCATCAGAAGGCCTTTTTAAGAAAAAAGAGGTCATGTCTAATATTATTTTTCCTTTAGAATAAAAACCAGTTGTAATATCATTTCCTTTATAATCTGTTACATAAGATCTTAAAAAACCATCATTTACATAATAGTATTCTTTAGCCGTTTTCCCTTCAAGTAATATGTTTTCACCTTTTTTAAAATGAACTAACTCAAAAGAAGCCAATACTTTCTCTAGTTCATTCTTGCTAAATTTAGCATTCTTAAATGCTTGTATGAGTACTTGTTTATCTTCCAATAGAGTTAAAATTTAATCATTGCTGATAATAGAAGACTTCTTCCTCTTCCTTTTTTAGAGAAATTACCTAATAGATTGTTTGTTCCAACTCCAATGTAGTATGTATTGGTTGAATAATATGCATTAAAATTCATTTCAAAAGCATTATACCCCCCATAAGACAGTGCAGATGATAATTTTAATTGTTCAGTAGCATTGTAAAATCCACCTATGTATAAATAGGGAAAGTAATTTGACATAAATCGATAACGAAGGCCATAATTTAATTGAAGTTCTTTATCAGTATTAATTACTTTTTTAGCTTCAATTATTGCAGGTAAAAAGCTTACAAAAGCTTTGCTTTCTATATTTGGAATAATAGAGTCTAATGAGTTGCTCACATTAAATGAGTTTTCACTAAAAACATTAGAAACATAAAAACCATCATAATTGATAGTTTCATTTAATCTAGCAGATGATGGATTTCTAGCCCATAACGCGAAACCTAAGTTAGTAATGGAAAGTTGAACGGTCTCTTTTATGTGCATAGAGTAATCTAAAGCAATACCTGCTCCACTAAACTTTAAAAAACCATTTGCTATAGAATCTGATTGTTGAAAATTACCATCATACTCAAAGGTAAGTTCATTTGCATCTTCACCAGTAGTTAATCTAGCGGTATTAAAATCAAATAGTTGATGATTGTTTCCACTAATAATTGATAAAGCAAAAGATGTTTTTGTTTTTAAATTCATTAATCCAAAAGAGATTTTTTTAAAATTAGATTGAAATAATGTGGTATTATCAAATACAGCAGGAGTATTTCCAAAAGATGCATTACCATAAAAAATGGTTTTAAAAAAATCTTGAGTAAAAGAAGCACTGGTATTTGCATAAGATCCTATCCCTATATAATATCGATAATCAGGCAATGTTCTTAAAAAGGTATCTTGCATGTTATAGAATTTAACTTCGTAGTTTAATTCAAAACCAGCTCTATTCATTTTTTTTGTGTTATCTAACACATTGTTTTTTAAAGTAGAATCAATATGACCACCAAAAATAAGTTTTGAGGTAAATTCATTTGTCATATTAGTAGACCCAAGTCCCCCAAAAAAGTCTACTGAGAGCACAAAAGGAGGTGTTTTTTTCCAAGTACTTGTTGTATCCTGAGAATAATCCACAGAAATAAATCCAAGAATAATGACTATTAAACTAAATTGCTTCATATAATTTACTTGATTGATGCTTCGTATGTTATGTCTCCAATAAGTTTTAAATCGAGCTTGTAATTACTATAAATAGTCGTATGACTTGAAGCTAGAGTATGATATCTGCTTGTTAGTATTACTCTGTTGTTTTGTTCTAATAATTTGATCTTGTCCTCATTTAAGTTAGCCATGATGGTTGTAGTAGTAGAGTTTATAACTCTATTGGCTCCATTTAATGTTCCAGATGTAATAATTTGACCATTAAATAAAGAATCAATCACATTGTTATCAATGTCTAAGAGATACAATTGTAATTCAGCATCAAAAGGAAAGCCATTCTCAGCAATAAGCGTAAAATCTCCTTTTTTTAATCTATTGTTAGCAGAATCAATAGATAATTCAATGGTATCAAGTAATGTTAAATTATTCGCAATTAAGCTTAGTGGCATCATTACATCAAAGTTTATATCAATAGTTTTATTGATAAATAGAAAATCATTACCACTTGAGATATTGCCTAATGGATTGATTTCGGCTTCAAAACCAAATTCCATTGCTGTAGGTAAGTTTTCTAAAAATAAATCAATATTAGAGTTTGACGTATTCATTTGATAATTGACAACATAAGGAGTGATGGTTGAGCCAGATAAAGTTGCACGGTTTATATTGTTATCATTACCAATAATATTATGTGATAGACTTATTGTGTTGGAAGTTCTAGAATTTAATGACCTTAAATGGTTTAATTTGAACCTTAACTCAGCACCAATATAGTTAGTAAAACTAAGGGTCACATCTAGTTGATCTATATCTAATCCACCACTTATAATATTATCAAATAATCCAGCTTCTAGCTCACTGTTAGGTTCATCAAATGTAGATGTCCCAATAAAACCTTTAATATATGCTGGTTTAAGATTAATTAACCCATTTTCAACTAATACACTATCAGCACCAGAAACCAATACACTATTTCCATCTGGATCAATTAGTACTTTAAGTCTTGTTTCTAACGTGTTATAGCTATTACTATTTGTGCCAGTCATATCAAAAGTGTATCCATCAAGATCAAATTCTCCTTGTGCAATTCCAGGAGAACTAACTGTTCCTGCAGGTACTGTTATTTTTTTTGTAAACAAATTACCATTGCCGTCATCAGATTTTAAAACCTCATAAGTGTAAATAGTTTTTTCATTAATTTGACTGATAATTTTAAATTTTATCTTACCAGATGTTAATTTCATTTCTGTAATTCTAGCATCTCCATAATTAAATTGATTTGATGCAGGATCATTTGCAAATTGAAACCCAGGATTAAGTGATGTAGGAGATCCAAAGGGAATATTATAAAATGCATTAATAATAGTATCAGGAATTTTAAAAGCAGAGTCTGTATTAAATGCGTTTAGCGAATAAGAATAGTCTATCATTAAACTGCTATCAGGATTTTCATTTAAAATAGAATCATGTAATAGATTGTTTATAGAAAGGCTTGTTTTAATTAGTGGAGAATGAACATTAATGTCCCAAGTTGTTTCTTCTCTTCTTTTACACGAAAAGAAAAGTAATAATATGATTAGTAGTAATAAAAATCTCATAATGTAAAAATAAGAGAAATAACGGGTTAATGTGTTTTTTATACTTAAAATACTTTTGTTTTTAAGCTATCAATAGATAGATTTTAATACAAATTTGAACTATCACTATTTAAATAGTACACTGACTAACATTTGTTATTTATTAATTGATTACATGTTCTGCTAAGTAATAACAAGTGATTCAAGGAATGTTGTGTTTAACAAAGCTTGTTATGATGAAATAGGGAAATACAAGTTGTATTTTTGGGCAATGAATAAAAATGATATGATTAATAGAATATTAAGTTTACTATTTTTAATAGCACCAATGATGGTGATAGGACAGTTTACTCAAACATCAGTAGCTAATACACATGTAGTTTCTACAACTGCCGACAGTAACAAAGTATATACATTAACTGCAAATGGGTTATACGTTTCTAGTGATTATGGAGTTTCTTACTCTAATATTACAACACTACCAACTATATACAATTACAATGTAGTTTCTTACAATAAAAATACTGGAGTTGTTTATTTAGCAACAGAAGGTAATATTTCGCTTGGTTCATCAGCTAAAGTAATGGTGTCAAATGATAGAGCAGTTACTTGGAATACCCTTACAATTCCATCTTTATCATCAATTTATATTAATCAAATTTATATTAAAGGAAATGCTATATTCATAGCAACTAGTGAAAATGGTGTTTTAAAGTCTACTAATAATGGAAGTTCATGGACAAGTATGGTTGATGGATTACCTAAGTTTTATGGTGACACTACAAAATTTGAAGGTGTTGTAGAGCTTTATTTGGAAGATAATATATTATACTCAGGAACATACAAAGATGGTGTGTATGTTTGGAATGATAATTTAACTGTATGGGAAGAAAGAAATAATGGTATATCTAAGAATATTCATGGAAATTTTAGTGAGGTAGCAGATATATTTTTTAATGACGGGCGTTTTTTTAGAGGTTTAAGAGGAGATAGCTATCATTTCTCTGACGACACCCTAAGAACTCATCAATATTTTTCTGAGTTTTTTGCACCAACTCCTTTTTTTATTGAATTTGCTAAATTTAACAATACAATATACTGTTCAGTAGAAAACTATATTTATTATTCAACTGATAATGGTGTAAATTGGAAACGTTTTGAACACTATTTTTCTTCTGGTATTACTACGTTTAATGCTAATGATAATGGGTTAGTAGTTGGTACGCAGGGAGAGGGGGTATGGACATGGGCTCCAGGAACAGCTAGTGTTAATGAGTATCATGATTTAATAGTTGGCTTTGCTGTTTATCCAAATCCCACTGCAAATATGATTACAATACAGCTAAATAATTTTAATGATATTCCAGATGATGTATTAGTAACAATTAATACTACTAAAGGAGTAGAAGTATATAATTCACTGCTGTATCAAACTAAAACGAGCATAGATTTATCAACTTTATCTAAAGGAAATTATATCGTTAAATTATCGACTCTTAATAGTGGAGATATTTTTACTAAGAAAATTGTGAAACAATAACATTATGTTCACATAATATTTTAATTACCTCTCAAGTTATCCTTGAGAGTTTTTTGGTTAAAGAAATAACCGTTATTTTAGTAAGATATTGAAAAACGTAAATGGCGAAACGCAAAGCAAATACTGTAACGAAAAGTAAAAAATCGACAGCAAAAAAGAAATCCTCAACAAAAAAAGGGGAAGGGGTTACTGTTAATAAAGAGAAGATTAAAAAAGGGATTGGGTTATTTTTAATTCTGTTAGCTATTTATTTTTTTATAGCTTTTTTATCTTATCTCTACACATGGAAAATAGATCAAGATAAGGTAGATGGTGCAAATTTCTTTTCGTTTGTATTTACAAATCAGCCATTCGAAATTGATAATTGGTTAGGAAAATTAGGAGCTATTGTATCACATAGGTTTATTTATAATGGATTTGGAATAGCGTCTTTTATATTTCCTTTTTTATTCCTATTGCTAGGGACGCGATTAGCTTTTGGAATTAGTTTATTACCAATAAAAAAGACATTAAAAGTTTCTACTGTAATACTTGTTTTTGGTTCTGTTTTCTTTGGATTTATTTTTAGAGAAAACTATTTGTTTGTTGGGGGGAATTTTGGTTATAGTGTTAATTCATGGTTAATAGATTCTTTAGGGAAAGCGGGAGCCTTTTTTTTATTGGTCTTTTCATTTTTTGCCATTACTACTTTATTGTTTAATGTCTCGTATGCATGGGTAGGTAAGTTATTTAAAACAAATCAAGATAAAAAGAAAGAAAAACCTGTAGTTAATGATAAGGAGGAGTTAGATATTAAGGTAGTAAATACGATTAAGGAAGAAGAAATTGTTAAAGAAAAACCAGTAGAGACTGTGGTTTTTAGCGATAAAAAAGAGGAGACTGTAGAAAAAGAAGAGGAAAATGTATCGTTAGATTTAGAACTTCCTGTAAAAGAAGAAAAAGATAGTAAAAAGGAGGAGGAAGAAGAATTTGAGATTGAAGTTAAAGAGGATAAAGAAGTGGTGTTGTCTAAAGGGGAATTAAATGATAAAGTAAAACAATTTGGAGAATATGATCCAGAGTTGGATTTATCTTCATACAGGTTGCCTTCAATAGATTTATTAGAAGGTCATGGAGGAGGGGCCGGTATTAATGTTGATAAAGCTGAACTTGAAAATAACAAGGATAGAATTGTAAATACATTAGCTAATTACAAAATAGAAATTGATAAGATTAAAGCAACTGTAGGACCAACTGTAACGCTTTATGAGGTTGTGCCTGCACCTGGAGTCAGAATTTCTAAAATTAAGAACTTAGAAGATGATATTGCATTAAGTCTTTCTGCCTTAGGGATTAGGATAATAGCACCTATACCTGGTAAAGGAACTATTGGTATTGAGGTTCCTAACTCAAAACCTCAAATTGTTTCCATGAAATCATTATTGAGTTCTGATAAGTTTCAAAATTCTGATTTTGAATTACCAGTTGCGCTTGGAAAAACGATATCAAATGAAACGTTAGTAGCAGATTTAACAAAAATGCCTCACTTATTAATGGCTGGTGCTACCGGACAAGGAAAATCAGTAGGATTAAATGCTATATTAGTTTCTATTTTATATAAGAAACATCCATCACAGGTTAAGTTTGTTTTGGTAGACCCTAAGAAAGTAGAGCTTACGTTATTTAATAAAATTGAGCGTCATTTCTTAGCGAAACTACCTGATGAAGAAGAACCTATTATAACAGATACATCTAAAGTTGTTGCTACCTTAAATTCATTATGTATTGAAATGGATGCGCGATATGACTTACTAAAAGATGCGCAAACAAGAAATATTAAGGAGTACAACAAAAAGTTTGTCCAAAGAAAATTAAATCCAGAAAAAGGACATAGGTATTTACCTTATATCGTATTGGTTATTGATGAGTTTGCCGACTTAATCATGACTGCAGGTAAAGAAGTGGAAACACCAATTGCACGTATAGCTCAGTTAGCAAGAGCTATTGGAATTCATTTAATTGTGGCAACACAAAGACCTTCTGTAAATGTAATTACAGGTATAATTAAAGCAAATTTCCCTGGAAGAATTGCGTTTAGAGTAACTTCTAAAATAGATTCAAGGACAATTTTAGATACAGGTGGAGCAGATCAATTAATCGGTAGGGGAGATATGATTTATTCTACTGGTAGTGATATCATTCGATTACAATGTGGATTTGTGGATACACCAGAAGTTGAAGCTATCTGTAACTTTATTGGGGATCAAAGAGCATATCCTAATGCATTGTTATTGCCAGAATATGTAGATGAAACTGCATCTCAAAGTAAAGGAGCCCTTGATGAAGATAGAGATGTATTATTCGAAGATGCTGCTAAAATTATTGTTATTCATCAACAAGGATCAGCTTCTTTGTTGCAAAGAAAATTAAAATTAGGATATAACAGAGCAGGGCGAATTGTAGACCAATTAGAAGCTGCGGGTATAATTGGGCCATTTGAAGGAAGTAAGGCTAGAAAGGTATTAATTCCTGATGAAATGAGTTTGGAACAGTATTTGAAGAACTTATAGATATGAACAAGTAGAAGTTGGTTATTCTTTTGTTATTTTTTTTGAAGATTATAATATCAAAAGTAAATTTGACTTATACTATTAAACAATAGACTATGAAAAATTTAATTATATATACCTTATTATCTGTTTTTGGAACAGCTACTTATGCACAAACTACAAAAGCTAAGCCAGAGCCTGCTGATAAAGATCCAAAGGCAAAAGTAATTTTAGATAAAGTAAATAAGAAGTACAAAGCCTACAAAACGTTAACGATCGACTTTGAAGTTAAGTTAAAAGGTGATGGTATTAATGAAACAATCAAAGGTAAAGCATATAAGCAAGGTGAAAAATATGCTTATGATACTGAAGATTATAAAGTAGTTTGTGATGGTAAATCAGTTTGGACTTACGTTAAAGCTGATAATCAAGTAACCATTACTTCTGTTGAAGATGGAGAAGATGAAGAAAGTGAAATGCTTAATCCAACAAAGCTAATCACTATTTGGGAAAAAGGATTTAAATATAAATTAGGAAAAGCGACAACTGTTAATGGTAAAGCAGCTGAAGAAATTAAGCTATATCCAGAAAATCCAAAGAAATTTAAATTTCATACTGTTAGTCTTTTTGTAAACAAAGCTAAAAGTGAAATTTTAAAAATTAAAGTTAAGGGAAGAGACGGAGTTAATATGGAGTATAACCTTAAAAAATTACAAGGAGATGCAGCTATTAGTAAATCTAAGTTTAAATTTGATGCCTCTAAATATCCTGGTATTGAAGAGAATGATATGAGGTTTTAATAAATTTCCGAAATATATAATTTAAAAGAGGCTTAATTTAAGCCTCTTTTTTTGGATTAAAGAATGTAGGTTTAATACGATAATAATTGTCATAGTTCCTGTTAGTTTATAATTTGTAGTTATAGCTAAAAGAACTGTTTGACTACGTTATTTAAACCCAAATCTTCCGCAAGTTTTTAACTTGTAGCTATCAAATAGGAGAAGTTTTAAACTTCGATATTTAAAGCATACAACTGTTCTAAAGTAAATTTTTAATCGTTAGCTAAATGAACTGAAATTTTAAGTTTAGGGTTAAACATCTATAATATATGTTATTGGCTTAATAAAACAATCAACCAACAGTATCCGACAAAAAAACCAATAAAAAAACGAGTTGAAATAAAATGGAGTGATGAAAAGAAACTTTCATTGATTGTATAGCCTGTTTATTTCTACTTAAAAGAAATATAGCAAAAAGCCATGCTAATGCAGGTAGTAATATGTCTAGTATATCAAAAGTTCCATTGGTTAGATTGAAGAGTTGAAAAAATTCTAAAATAATGATAAAAAAGAGTGGGAGTAGGGTTGTAGAAAAAGGAAGTTTTTTTGTGATAGAAGGTTTAATATTAAAAGAAATTAACGTAATACTAAACACCCATAATGCTGAGGGCAAATTATAAATGATAATATCATTTAATTTCCAAGAAGAAGATAAATTAAAGGAAAATAGATCATTCCAAATAATATTAGCGTATGTATCACTTGATCTAAAGAACAAACATATTAAGCCACAAAGTAGTAACGGAATAAAAACTCCTAAGTAATATTTTACAGGCGAATATGTTAATACTTTACTCATTTATCGTTTACCAAAAATTAAACTACCAACTCGTATCATAGTACTTCCTTCTTCTATTGCAAGTTGGTAGTCTCCACTCATCCCCATTGAAAGTTCTGATATTGACGGGAGATAATTGTTTTTAACATGCGTGAAAGTATGTTTTAAACGTTTAAATTCTTGTTTTATCTGTTCCTTGTCATCAGTAAAGGTAGCCATACCCATTAGTCCTTTGATACTAACATAATCTAAATCAAGACCGTTTATTTCGTTCATTACGGTATCAACTTCATCAAGTCTAAACCCATACTTACTATCTTCTTTTGCAATATGAAATTGTAGTAAAACAGGAATTCTTCTATTGTTTTTTTCTCCCTCTTTATTTATTACTTCTAATAATTTAATACTATCTACCGAATGAATTAGCGAAACAAAAGGTGCAATATGTTTTACTTTTTTCGATTGTAAATGGCCAATCATGTGCCATTCTATATCTTTTTCAAGGGCATCATGTTTTTTAACTAATTCTTGCACCCTGTTTTCTCCAAAAATCCTAACCCCACAATCATAAGCTTCCTGCAATACTTCTATGGGTTTAGTTTTAGAGACAGCTACCAATAAAACCTTTTTAGGTAAGTCACTTGCTATCTTGTTATATGATGTTTTAATAGACATTACGAATGATGATTAAATTGAATTTCATGCAAATTAAAATAATGTCCTTTGTTATTCATTAGTTCTTCATGAGAACCCATCTCAATAATTTCGCCTTTTTCTAACACGATTATTTTACTAGCATTTTTAATAGTTGATAGTCTATGAGCAATTATAATAGATGTTCGCCCTTCAGTAAGTTTATCAATTGCTAACTGAATCATTTCTTCAGTCTCAGTATCGATAGAAGAAGTGGCTTCATCTAGAATTAAAATTTTAGGATTATATATATAAGCCCTGATAAAAGAAATCAATTGCCTTTGTCCAGTACTTAACACACCACCTCTTTCTTTAACATTAAAATCATAACCTCCAGGTAGTTTAGATATAAAATCATGAACTCCCACTTTTTTTGCTGCTTCTATTACTTGCGTTTTGGTTATGTTTTTATTGTAAAGGGTAATGTTATTATAAATACTATCAGAAAAAAGAAAAATATCTTGTAATACAACTGCAATATTCTTTCTAATAGATGCACTAGAAAAAGAACGCAAATCATTGTCGTCAATTTTTACAGATCCTTTTTGGTACTCATAAAATCGGCCAAGTATATTAATAATAGTAGATTTTCCTGCACCAGTGGCTCCGACAAAAGCAACAGTTTCTCCTTCTTTTATGTTAAATGAAACGTTTTTCAGCACATATTCAGGTTCGTTATAAGCAAACGAAACATCTTCAAAGCTTACATTCCCTTTAAAATCATCTGATATAGTATGCTCTTCTTTAGGTGTTATTTTTTGGTCATCATCTAATACTTCAAATATGTTTTTTGATCTCACAAGACCTCTTTGCAATACATTAAACTTATCAGCTAACATTCTAATAGGTCTATAAAGCATATTGATATATAATATAAAAGCAAATAGTTGTCCTCCGCTCACTTCTTTTAATGGGTTGTCTATTATTTGGTAAGAAGCATAAAAAATAACAAAAGCAATTGAAATACTGCTGAGTATTTCTACAACAGGAAAAAAGATTGAGTAAGCCCAAACGGTTTTGATATGTGCATTTCTATGCTCTTTGTTGATGTTTATAAATTTATCATATTCGGTTTTTTCTCGAGTAAACAACTGTAATAAACTCATTCCAATTATACGCTCTTGAACAAATGAATTTAGTTTAGAAACTTGTTTACTTTCCGTTTGATATGCCTTTTTAATAGAATTTTTAAATATTTTGGTTGCATATAATAGAATTGGTATAGGTATAAGAACCATCAAGGTAAACTTCCAATTAATAGTGAACATAAAAGTTACAACTATCAATAATGTGACTACATCTCCAATAATATTAATTATTCCATTAGAAAATATTTCAGCAAAAGCTTCAGTATCCGATACCAATCGAGTAACAACACGTCCAATCGGATTTTTATCAAAGTATTGTGTTTTGAACCCTTGTAAATGACTAAAAAGGTTATTTCTAATATCTTTAATAATACTTTGTCCAAGCCAATTTGAGGCATAAACGATTATAAACCTAAAAACAGCTTCAATTATTAAGGTGCTAATAGCGACTAGGGTCCAGTACCATAAACCATTAGATTCATTAAAAAAAGAAGTATCAATATTATTAATAACAGATTTTCCTTCTTCAAATGAGGCTCCCATAACATATTTATCTATCATGAACCCAATAATAAAGGGACGAATAGGGGATAGAACAGCTAAAAATAAAGTAGCGAATAAAGTAAAAAAGAAAACACCTCTATACGGTTTTAAGTATTGAAATATGCGTTTAAATCTTCCCATTGTTTATTAAGCAAAGGCTTTAATAATGTCTTGTTTAGTAATGATTTTATAGTTATTATTTCCAGTTTCTACTAAAACAGCTGAATTTTCTTTATTAATAAGATTAGATATTTCTTCAATTGTAGCAGTTGTAGCAACAACAGGGAATGGATCACTCATGATACTTTCAACTTTTGCTTCTCTGTCATAAGGATGAGCAAATAAATGATTAAACATTTTGTTTTCGTTAACCGACCCAACTATTTCACCTTCTTTTATAACGGGTATCTGGGAGATATCGAAACTTGTCATTTTTTCAACAGCACTATGAAGCGTATCATTTACATTAACCGTTATAATATCTTTATCATCATGATTTATAATATCTATTGCAGATGAAGGTTTTGTTTCAAGAAAACCTCTATCTCTCATCCAATCATCATTAAAGAATTTTCCTACATATCTACTTCCATGATCGTGAAATAAAACAACTACCACATCATCAGGTTTAAACATATGTTCCATTTGTAGAATTCCCTTTATTGCAGATCCAGCAGAATTTCCAACAAATAAACCTTCTTCCTTTGCAATTCGCCTAGTCATAATTGCTGCATCCTTATCCGTAACCTTTTCAAAATGGTCTATAATGTCAAAATCAACATTTTCAGGTAAAATATCCTCACCAATACCTTCGGTTATGTAAGGATATATTTCATTTTCATCAAAAATTCCAGTTTCATGGTATTTTTTAAAAACAGATCCGTATGTATCAATTCCAAATATTTTAATGTTGGGATTTTTTTCTTTTAAATACTTACCAACACCCGATATTGTTCCTCCTGTTCCAACTCCTACAACAAAATGTGTGATTTTTCCTGCTGTTTGTTCCCAAATTTCGGGACCAGTGCTGTCATAATGAGCAGCTCTATTCGATAAATTATCATATTGATTAACATACCATGAATTTGGAGTTTCTTTCGCTAAACGTTTAGAAACAGAGTAGTATGATCTTGGGTCATCTGGTTCAACAGCAGTAGGACAAACAACTACTTCAGCACCAACAGCCCTTAAAATATCCATTTTTTCTTTGGATTGTTTATCGCTTAGTACACAAATTAATTTGTAACCTTTAATAATACAAGCTAAAGCAAGTCCCATACCTGTATTCCCCGAAGTACCCTCAATAACTGTTCCGCCAGGTTTTATTAAACCAGCTTTTTCAGCATCTTCGATCATTCTAACTGCCATTCTATCCTTTACAGAATTTCCAGGGTTAGTAGTTTCTACTTTTGCAAGAAATAATCCAGGTAGGTTTTTGGTTAATTTATTAAGCTTAACTAAAGGGGTGTTTCCTATAGTTTCCAGTACATTGCCGTAGTATTGCATGTTAATTTATTGTGTTGAATAAACAAATATACTAATAAGGTATAAGTTGATGATATTATTTTGAGTTATTCTTAATTGTAAAAAAATGTGAAAAAAATTCGCTCATATTTTTAGTTATAAGTATTCAAATATTTACATTTGATCTGTTAAAAATTGCGCGTTAACTATATGGGAAAAACAATACGTGTTAGGAAAGGACTGGATATCAAGATAAAAGGTCCTGCAGAAAAGAAAATTCACGATACTACAATTGCGAATATCTTTGCTTTAAAACCGGAAGATTTTCCAGGTTTAACTCCAAAGTTGCTTTTAAAAGAAGGAGCTAAAGTTAAAGTTGGAACAGAAATTTTCTATTCAAAAGCAAATGAATCTATTCGATTTGTATCTCCAGTGAGTGGAACACTAAAGGAAATAGTGAGAGGAGCTAAAAGAAAAATTTTAGCAATTACTATTGAAGCCGATACTGAAATGACTTACGAATCTTTTGATACTTCAGGAGATGTGAAAGAAGTTTTATTGAAATCTGGTTTATGGCCTCTTATTAAACAAAGACCTTTAGATAAGATAGCGAATCCAAATGAAGAGCCTAAGGCTATCTTTATTTCTGGATTTGACTCTCATCCATTAGCTCCAGATTATGAGTTTTTACTTAGAGGTAAAGAAAAAGAATTACAAAAAGGAATTGAAGCCCTTAAAACCCTAACAAAAGGGAAAGTAAATGTTACAGTAGAGCATGCAAATGCTAGTGCTGGAGTTTTTGCTAAAGTAAGAGGTGCAGAAATTCACTCTATAACAGGGAAACATCCAATTGGAAATGTTGGCACACAAATACACCATATTGATCCCATTAATAAAGGAGAAACAGTTTGGACTGTTAATGCTTTAGATGTAGCTAGAATTGGGAAGTTCTTCGAAGAGGGGAAATTAGATTTTTCTAAAACTATAGCTGTTACAGGTAGTGAAGTTGCAAGACCAGCATATTATAACGTGCAGTCTTGTGCTAATGTATCGAATGTATTAGATGGTAATATAGAATCTCATAACTCAAGAGTTATATCAGGTAATGTATTAACCGGTAAAACAATAGATCGTAAAGATGGCTATTTAGGTTTTTATGATAATCAAATTACGATTATTCCAGAAGGAGATGAACATAAATTCTTTTTAACAAAAGGATGGTTGTCTTTAGGATTGAATAAGCTTAGTGCTAATCGAGTGTATCCGTCATCATTATTTAAGAATAAAGTATTTGATGTAGATACTAATACCAATGGAGAGGAGAGAGCTTTTGTTATATCGGGTGAGTATGATAAAGTTTTTCCATGGGATATTATGCCTGTTCAATTGTTAAAGTCAATTCTTACTAATGATATTGACGGAATGGAGAACTTAGGAATTTATGAAGTTGCTCCAGAAGATTTCGCATTATGTGAGTTTGTATGTTCTGCAAAGATCAATTCGCAAAAAATAGTGCGAGAAGGACTGGGAGTGATTGAAAAAGAATGCATGTAATTTTAATTAAAAGATAAGAATGAAGTTTTTAAGAGATTTCTTTGATAATCAGTATAAGGTAGTAAAACATAAGTTTCATCCGATTGTAGAATCGTTTGATACCATACACTTTACACCAAATATTGTTACAAAATCGGGAGCACATATTAGAGATGGTGCTGACCTTAAGAGAATAATGATGTTTGTTATCATTGCAATGATTCCTTGTTTATTATTTGGAATGTGGAATGTAGGGCATCAACACTATATAGCACAAGGATTATATCCTGAGCTAGGAGAGTCTTTTTGGTATAAATTTGGGTATGGAGCATTAAAAGTCGTGCCAATTGTAGCCGTTTCTTATATCGCAGGACTTACTGTTGAATTTATTTTTGGTGTCATTAAAGGACATTCACTTCACGAAGGGTTTCTTGTGTCGGGTATGTTAATTCCATTAATCATGCCTGTAGAAGTTCCATTATGGCAAGTTGCTGTAGCTACTATATTTGCTGTTGTTATTGGTAAAGAGGTGTTTGGAGGTACAGGAATGAATATTTTAAATGTAGCCTTAACAGCTCGTGCATTCATATTCTTTGCTCATCCAAACTCCATGATAGGAGATAAAGTTTGGTTAGGAGGAATGGAAAACATGAAAGCTACAGGCGAGATGATTGATGGTTATTCTGGAGCAACTGCTCTAGGTCAATTACCATCTATTGATACTCAAGCCGCTTATGATCAAGTATTAGCAAATAATACTATATGGGATACTATATCGGGTGTTGAGCTAGGTTGTATAGGTGAAACATCTGTTATTGCTATAGGTTTAGGAGCAATATTTTTACTGCTTACAGGAATTGGTAGTTGGAGAATTATGCTGTCCTTCTTTTTAGGAGGATTATCATTAGCATACTTATTTAATGTGTTCGCTCCAGAAGATAATTTTTACTTCCAAATGGATCCATTTCACTTACTATTCTTAGGTGGATTTATGTTTGGTATGGTATTTATGGTTACTGATCCAGTATCAGCTGCTCAAACAAACACAGGTAAATATATTTATGGCTTTTTAGCTGGTTTCCTTTCTATTTTAATAAGAGTATTAAACCCTGCTTACCCTGAAGGAGTAATGTTAGGGATATTAATAGCTAATGTATTTGCTCCAACTATAGATCACTATGTTGTTCAAGCAAATATTAATAGAAGAAAGAAAAGAGCATTAGCTGTAGCTAAAATTAATTAATAATATTTCTTTATAAATAGAAACGTAATGAATAGAGAAAGTAACGTATATACCATCATTTTTGCAAGTGTTATGGTGGTTGTAGTAGGTGGATTGTTAGCATTTATTGCATCATCACTAAAGCCTGCTCAGGAAGGTAATATTAAGAACGAGAAAATGATTAATATTCTTCAAGCTATTGATCCTTCTTTTGATGGAGCAGAGATGAAGAAGATGAAAAGAAAAGAGGTGGTGGAATTGTTTAACAAACATGTTCAAAAAAGAATCATTTTAGATTACGAAGGGAATATTGTTTCTGAATTAACACCAGAAGACGAAATTGATCCAAAAAATGAAGAAGATGCATTTAATCTTAATCCAAGAAAGCAATATCCAAAGATTGCTACCATTCGTAAAGAATGTGGTGGAGATGAAGCATGTGTTGAGAATAAAATGAAAGAGCAAAATATATACGCACCTATGTTTATTTGTGAAAAGAATGGACAACCAGTATATGTTGCACATTTTAGTGGTAAAGGATTATGGGATGATATTTGGGGATATGTTGGTATTAAACCAAGTAGAAAAATAAATGCAGCTGTATTCGATCATAAAGCTGAAACACCTGGTTTAGGTTCTAAAATTACTGAAGATTGGTTTCAAGATCAATACATAGATAAAACTATGGCTACTAATAATGATGAATATAAATCGATTAAAGTATACAAGCCAGGAGTAGAGACAGATGAATATTCAGTTAACGGTATTAGTGGAGCTACTTTTACTGGTGTTGGTGTTGATGAAATGATGGGAAGAGCACTCCAATCTACTCATGCTTACATGAAGAAAAATGTTGAAATAGCGGGTGATACGTATGTTGGTGAAGCAGAAACTTATGGCTTAGATGCTAACATAGAAACGCTAACTGGTGAATGGTCATCACAAACAGATAAAGAATTAAAGATTTCAAGTTCTACTACTTCTATGATGGGTGATTCATTAAGTTACAATGGACGTAAAGGACAAGTTGTTGAGTTAACTGATAATTTATTATTAATTAAATGGGCTGATGCTTCTTTAGTATCATCTTACTCCAAAGTAAAATAGTTTAAAACAAGAGAAATGGCAGAAAAAGAAGCTTTATTTTCTAAGAAAAATAAAAAATTAATAACTGATCCCTTGAATTTTAATAACCCTGTTACGATACAGGTATTAGGGATTTGTTCAGCTTTAGCGGTAACGGTACAAATGGATAACGCATTGATTATGTCTTTTGCAGTATTATTTGTACTCGTTATAGGTAACCTAACGGTTTCGTTAATGCGAAACATGATACCTAGTCGTATTAAAATTATTGTGCAATTAGTAATTGTAGCATCCTTAGTAATTATCGTAGATCAAGTATTACAGGCTTTCGTATATGATGTATCTAAGCAATTATCAGTATTCGTAGGGTTAATTATTACCAACTGTATAATCATGGGACGTTTAGAAGCTTTTGCTTTAGGTAACAAACCATGGGCATCTATAATGGATGGTGTAGGTAATGGATTAGGATATGGATTAGTACTTGTAGTTGTAGCTTTTTTCAAAGAAGTATTTGGATCGGGTACATTAACAATACCGGGTATGGGTAAATTACAAATTATCCCAGAAGCTATATATGAAATGGGGTATGAAGATAATGGTTTAATGTTATTACCACCTTCATCATTAATTATCGTAGCGATATACATCTGGATACAAAAGAAGAACAACCCAGAATTAATTGAAAGTCATTAATAAGATTTTATAATACACGAATAAGATAACAATGGAATTATTTAATTTATTTATTAAAAGTGCATTTGCAGAGAACATGGTATTTACTTTTTTCTTTGGAATGTGTTCGTATTTAGCCGTGTCTAAAACGGTTAAAACTGCTGTAGGTCTTGGTGCAGCTGTAATATTTGTATTAGGAATTACAGTTCCTGTAAATTATTTATTACAAACATACATTTTAGCAGATGGGGCTTTATCATGGTTAGGACCAGATTATGCTGAGCTTGACTTGAGTTTCTTGAGTTTTATTATGTTCATTGCCGTAATTGCAGCAATGGTTCAGTTAGTTGAAATGGTTGTAGAAAAATTTGCTCCAGCATTATATGGAGCTTTAGGTATATTTTTACCGCTTATTGCAGTAAACTGTGCAATCTTAGGTGGTTCTTTATTCATGCAGCAAAAGAATTTTGCGCATGTTGGAGAAGCTACAGTATACGGTTTAGGATCTGGTTTTGGATGGTTTTTAGCGATTGTGTTAATTGCAGCTATTCGTGAAAAAATTAGATATTCTGATGTTCCTGCACCATTGAGAGGGGTAGGTATGGCGTTTATATTAACAGGTTTAATGGGGTTAGCCTTTTTAGGTTTCCTTGGATTTTAATAAAAAGTAGAGAGATATGAGTCCAGTAATAATTACAATAATTGTTTTTTTAATTGTTATTCTAGTGTTGGTTAGTATGTTGTTGTTTGCAAAGGCAAAACTTTCACCTTCTGGTAAAATAAAAATTACAATCAATGGAGAAAAAGAATTAGAAGTTGATGGAGGTGACACCTTATTAAGTACATTAGGTAATGCAGGTATTTTCTTACCATCAGCTTGTGGTGGTGGTGGTACTTGTGTACAATGTGTTTGTCAAGTACATAGCGGAGGAGGTTCAATACTTCCTACCGAAGAGCCACATTTTTCAAGAAAAGAAATAGCTACAAATCATAGATTAGGTTGCCAAGTAAAGGTAAAAGAAGACATGGAAATTGAAGTAGAGGAGGAGATAATGGGAATTAAGGAATGGGAAGCTACAGTTGTATCCAACTACAATGTTGCAACTTATATTAAAGAGTTTGTTGTAGAGATTCCAGAAGACATGGATTACAAAGCAGGTGGATATATCCAAATTAAAGTTCCTGCTTGTACTGTGAAGTATGCCGATATGGATATTAAGGCACATCCACAAGATCACCCAGGAGAACCTGATAAGTTTGAAAAAGATTGGTCAGAAGGTCCTTATGCTCTAAGAGGGCTAGTAATGAAGAACCCAGAAGAAGTTGTTCGTGCATACTCTATGGCCTCTTATCCTGCAGAAGGAAGAAATGTAATGCTTAATGTTAGGGTTGCAGCTCCACCATTTGATAGAAAAGCAGGTACTTGGATGAATGTTAATCCTGGTATAGCTTCATCTTACATATTTGGATTAAACCCTGGAGATAAGTGTACAATCTCTGGTCCTTATGGAGAATTCTTCATTAATCATTCAGATGCAGAAATGCTTTATGTAGGAGGTGGAGCAGGTATGGCACCAATGAGATCTCATTTATATGAACTATTTAAGACGTTAAAAACGAATAGAAAAGTTACGTATTGGTATGGTGGACGTTCTAGAGCTGAATTATTTTACATTCACTACTTTAGAGACTTAGAAAGAGAATTTCCAAACTTTAAATTCTATTTAGTATTATCTGATGCCTTACCAGAAGATAATTGGGTAGAAAAGAAAGATATTCATGATGAAAATGGAGATGGATTTACTGGATTTGTTCATAATGCAGTAATAGATCAGTATTTAAAGCAACACGAAGCACCAGAAGACTTAGAAGTTTATTTCTGTGGTCCTCCATTAATGAACCAAGCGATTATTAAAATGTGTGATGATTGGGGAGTTCCTGATGAGAACGTACGTTTTGATGACTTTGGAGGATAATCATAAAGACAAATAATTTAATTTTAATCACGCTAATATCTTAGCGTGATTTTTTTTTGCAAATTTATAAGATCACTAAACTGTTGTAATCAAATACGCATTTATGCGTATTTGATTGTATTGTATCTAGGTGTATATTTAAACATGAAAAAAGTATTATTTATTCTTCTTATTGGTATCCTCCCGTTTGTTACGGTTGGTCAGAGTTACTTTAAAACTGTTTTTTCAGATGCTGATGATTATGATATTGGATTAGAGTATTATGGAATAGGCTTAGAGGTATCCAGACCATATTTTGGTAAAAGAACTATGGTTGATAAGAATTGGTATGGGTTTAATTTTTTAGCCAGTATTTTTGAAGCTAAATTGAGTTTTGGTCAAGCACAATTTAGTGAGCCAATTAGTGGTTTTGGAGATGGTGTTAATACACCTAGATTTAGCGGAAGAACTGCCTTTGGAACTGACTTAACATTAGGAGCTAATGTGCCATTAACAGAAGTATTTAATTCTGATCGATTCATGCCAACTTTAGCAATGTCTTTAGGTGGAACTTCTTTTATAGAAAATAGGGTAAGAAGTAATAAGGGAACATTTTATCATTTTGGAATTGGTGCCGGAGCAAGAATAAGATTACCTTTAATTACTATTGAACCCAATATTAGGTTTAATGTAGGATTGTATTATCATGATGGAGATAATGATGCGTTAAGATATGGGTCTATAATCCCGTCAATTATTTTAAGATTTAATTCTCGAAGAGAATTTTTAGATGGGACCAGTGTTTCTGTCAATGCATCAACTTATAGTGTATCAAATATTAAATCTAAATCAAATACGAATACCACATACAATGGTAATACTAAAACTACTACAACAACCACAACTACGACTGCTGATGTAAGCTCATCTTCTGGGAGTATAAAAGTATTAGATATTGGTGATTTTATTGCTATTGGTCCAAAATTTGGGTTTAATAGTTTTAAGAGTAAAAATTATATGAATAGAGGATGGATAGCAGGCATTAACCTTACAGCTCGTAAATCTGTTTTTTTAGCTGGTCTTAATTTAGAAATGGGTAAAATGGGTCATGGTACTGAGATAGCTAATGAAGATTCAAAATGGTTTAAAAAAGTAGATAGGAGTATAGATGTAATAAATGATGAACGTTTTAATACTTACCAAGGTTATGTTGATATAGGGATTGATATAACGACTTTACCATTAGCACTTATGGGATTAGTTAGGGAGTATTCTGGAACAACTAATTTAACTGCATTAACATTTGGCTACTCGGTAGGATATGCTGGAGTTTCAAATAATACTTACCAACAAACTTTAGCAGCATCAACACCATTACCAGACGACCAAAATAAATTTAATAATATTTTATTAAATAAAAGTGGGATGGTTTCTGGGTTCTTTTTAGGAGCCGAAATCGGATTAGTATCATTTAGAGCACAGGGATTTAAATATAAGAATGCTCCTTTGCTAAATAATACTTATTATTCTATTTCATACAAAATACCATTGCTTAATAAGTAACATGTATTTCGTATAAGTTTCAAAGTAAAGTCAAGTTTACAACTTATGGTTTTATCTACGACTCCCGAATAAACCAATAAAAAAACATTCCCAGATAATGGATAACTAATTTTCTACACTTAAGCTGTTTGATTTGTATGGTTTGTTTTTTATTGGGGTAATTAATATAGCGTTTTTAGTAAATAATACTATTTACTAGTACTAACAAATCCCATCCGCTTTCCTAATTCTTCGAAAATACCTTTAATAGATACTACATTTAGTGGAAATTCTAATAATACATGTAAAAAGCTTAGAAAAAACATAGCTATAAATCCAGTTTTGAAGTCATAAATGTATAAGCCAATAGCTATAGCATAAGTAGCTACAATAGCGATAACTCTTTTTCTAGAAAAACTTTTATGCCATTTAATTACACTTGTTTTTGAAAACCAATTCATATAATGATAGATATAGGCAAAAGCTATAAAAACCTGTGCTTTTAAGTGAATGGGTTGTTTTCTAAATACAACTTCTTCTCCATTAATTATCTCAGTATATTGCGGTAATGCTACACTTTGGTTTATGGTGTCATATATATTAACATCAGAGAAATAGCTAATCATTGCTTGATTTAAACCAGCAAAATTACTATCACGTATAGCTCGATTACCATAATCTGTAATATGCCTGTAGTTGTCAATATCAAAATCAGTATTAAAGATAAAAACAGGTACCATAATTAACACAAAAAATGAGATTACTCCCAAATTGCTTTTCCCTTTCAAAGCGCCATATAACATAAAGAAACTGGTAAAAAGAAATACATGGATAATAGTTGGCAAAAACACTCCCATCATAAAGTAAAAGTTATTAGCTTCTTGTGTAGGTCGTCCCAAAGAATCTTTAACTGGAAGTCCATCTATACCAATAACGTCAACATAAGCTCCTACACCAGGAGTGTATACTAAATATGATGTAATAATTACAGCAATAAAAGCGACAAGTATAGCCCAGTTATGCTTTACGAATACTAGAATTAGCGATAACATGAGTCCGAAAAACAGAAACATTTCATAATTATCTCCTAAAAAAGTTAATACATTTTCAAATGTTTTTTTTCCTAAAAAACCATTGGCAACTAATTCATTAATGGTAGGAGGGATTATTAAGGCAAATGTAAGAGCGACTAATATCCAAGCCCATTTTTTGCCTTTCACAAAGAAGTTTTTGTCTTCTAACCAATTTATTTCGGTAAGGTAATGAAGAGGCCCTAAAAAAGCATAAGAAATAACAAGTAATTCAATGGGTATGATAGTAGCTAGGATTAGCGAAACAACCATCATTGCAATATTTAGCACATCAATATTCATACAAGAAAATCTTTAATGACTAAAAGTACAAAATATGGTTGGTTATGACTAATCTTAAGAACGTATGATATTGAAAATTATTTAATCAAATTAATATGACCTACAACTGATTTTTTTTCTATTGTACCTGGAATTTCATAGGTTACCCTCCAAACATAAGAATCATTTGGGCATAAATTACCTTTGTGTTTTCCATCCCAAGCACCATCTGTGTCCTCAGTTTCATATATTAAATTACCCCATCTATTAAAAATATAGAAGTGATAGTTTTCAATATCTCCAGTAATTGAAGGTGTAAAATTGTCATTGTGTCCGTCATTATCTGGTGTAAAGGCATTAGGAACAAATACGCCTATATCTTCAATTACAGGAATGTCATTACATAAGGTATCAATGCAATTATCAGTCGTTAAAACTAAGCATACTTCTTGAAGTCCTTCATTTGGAAAGATCTCAGTAATAGTTGGTAAATTATTACGAATAATTCCATTTACAGTCCATAGCGCATGATCTGCAGATGAAAGCCTAGTAAAAGTAACAGGAGTTTGATCTACAATAATTCGGTCAGGACCGTAAGTAAATCCAGATAAATCGGGAAAAATATTAGTAAGGTTAACAAAACTACTATCTGAGCAAACACCATTAGTAACTACGTATTTATAAGCTCCATCAGCAGGAGAAGCTATTGAAAAAGGCATTGACACAGGGGTGTTACTTGGGTCAAGCCAAGTTCCGCCTGTAACAGGTGAGCCATTCAACCAATTATATAAATCAACACCTGTATAATCACACATGGTTACAGATCCTTCTAAGCCAGCATCAGGAACAGGTAAAACTAACACATTAACAGTATCACTTAATACACATCCATGCGCAATTGATGTTGCATCTAAGTAATAAGTTCCAGATGTGGTAAATGAAGTTGAATTAGTGGTAGCTCCATTACTCCATAAATAAGTGAAACCAGCTAAATTTACACCATAAGTTGCATTTCCTCCATCACAAAATATGGTGTCATTGCCTAAATCAATAGAATCATATAAAACATTAACGGTTACCATTGCGGTATCTGCACATGTGCCTGATGTTGCATAATAATACGTGTAACTACCAATGTTATTAAGCGTTAATGGGAATCCTCCAAGTGGAGTAAACGTATTATCATACCAAGTAGATCCAGTAGGCGGATTGACTTCTGCTTGCAAGTCAATATCACCAGTTAAGCAAATTTCTATAATAGTATCATTAACGGTAAAATTATTGAATGTGATATTTATCGTATCAGATATAACACACCCTTGAGCGGTATCGGTAATTTGAACCCAATATTGACCAGTTGAGTTAACGGTTAAAGAATTGGAGGTAGTGGCATTACTCCATAAAATGGTTGTATTAGGAGCAGGAGGTACAGTCATTGTATAGGATGGAGTATTACAAATAGTCGTATCAGCTCCTAAAATATTAACGACCCCTCCACTTGCAAGAAATTCGTTAGGAGCTGCAGCACCATAAACACTTCCAGTAATTCCCATATTGCATCCACCTGTAGTTCCAGCAGTTGTATAATCTAAGTTGTATAATAAACCAGAGCTAGAAATAACAAAAGGATTTTCAGTACATCCATTAACATTATTTACTAATCCCCATGCAGCACCAGATATAGACATGTTACCCACAACAAAACTTGCTCCAGGATTTGATATGTCAATTTGCAAAAGATTGTTCCCACCACAAGCTAAATGTAAAATTCCATTAAAAAAAGCTAAATCCCCTCCAGAACCGCAGTTTACAGTTCCTAAAATAACTGAAGTACCTGCTACAGGATCAATTTCTCTTAAAGTAGTTCCACTTACAGCATATAATTTACCATTAGGCCCACCTACAAGTGAATTTCCAGATGGTACAGTCATCACAAGTGTTGTAGCGGCAGTTAATGTATCAACCTCATAAATTGCTCCCCATGTTTGTCCATATAATTTACCATTGGGTAAAAAAGCAATATCAACAAAAGTAGGGCATGATCCAATTAAAGTAGAGGTACAGGTGTTTGGATTGGTTTTGTATAATGTACCCGAACCAGTAGATATAAATATATTTTGTCCAAAACTAAGACTAGATATAAAGAATAGAATAATAATTAATTGTTTCATAGTATTTAAGCTATATTAATATTACGAAATCAAAATGAAAAAGGTTGTTTAACAGCAAAATTAAAGAACATATGTTAGTATGTTCTTTTTAATTGAAAGATTATGAACAGCTAATTATTCAAAACTTACCGTAACAAGAAGTGGATTTGTTTTATATTTGTAAATTATAAAAGACTAACAATAAACGCATGTCAAATAACTTATTAAAAGGAAAGAAGGGAATTATTTTTGGAGCATTAAATGATCAATCTATAGCTTGGAAAGTGGCAGAGTTAGCTCATGCTGAAGGAGCTGAGTTTGTTTTAACTAATGCACCTGTAGCTATGAGAATGGGAGCTATTAATGAACTTGCAGAAAAAACAGGTAGTAAAATTATACCTGCAGATGCTACTTCTAACGAAGATTTAGAAAAGTTAATTGATGGATCTATGGAGATTTTAGGAGGTAAGGTAGATTTTATATTACATTCAATAGGTATGTCACCCAATGTTCGTAAAGGAAAACACTATACTGGACTAAATCATAAGTGGTATAATCAAACATTAGATGTTTCAGCTATTTCATTTCACAAAGTATTGCAAACCGCAATGGAGAAAGATGCGATTAATGATTGGGGATCGGTCTTGGCTTTAACGTATATAGCTGCGCAAAGAATATTTCCAGATTATGGAGATATGGCAGATGCAAAGTCTTTATTAGAATCAATTTCACGTAGTTTTGGATATCATTACGGGATTAAAAGAAAAGTAAGAATTAATACAATATCTCAATCTCCAACCGTTACAACTGCTGGTTCAGGTGTAAAAGGATTTAATGAGTTTATAAATTATGCTGAGCAAATGAGTCCATTAGGAAATGCTAGTGCAGAAGCATGTGCAGCCTATTGTGTGTCTTTGTTTTCTGATTTTACAAGGTACGTAACCATGCAAAACCTATTTCATGATGGAGGGTTTTCTGCAACAGGAGTTACACAACAAGTAATTGAGAAATTTGGAGATAACTAATAATAAGTTAGATGAAAAATATAGTTTACATAATAATAGCCTTATTTATAATAAGTGATACAAATGCTCAAACTGAAGGAAGTGCATTTACATTAACTGGTAGAGGCGCATCTACTACTTTTGCTAGTGATTATCAGGCATTAGGTATTAATCCTGCTAATTTAGGTTATGGTATTAATAATGGGAATAAAAGAATAGCATTAGGAACAAGTGAGTTTGGTTTTTCAACAAGTAGTAAGTTGTTTAATAATGATGTTATAAAAAATGTGAGAGCATTCCCGTTAAATTTTGAAATATCAAATAGTTTTAGTTTTGATGAGTTCAAAGAAGTATCTACAGATTTACAAGATGGATTTGTCCTCAATGCAAATTTTAGATGGCTAGGAGCAGCAATGACTATAAAAGGGATAGGAACTTTTGCTTTTAGTATGAATGATAACTACCAAATGAACTTTAACCTCTCAGAAGATTTTGCTGATATTGCAACTTTTGGATTTGGTGCACCTTACTTTGATAGTTTAGTAATAAATAGTGGAGGAAGTTTTAGCAAAGTAGAGAATACACCAAATAATTATGATTCACTTCAAAATGATACGAGTGTATCTATTGTAGCCGGAACTTCATCAAATCCTAAATCGATAAAAGACCTTATTGAAGGTACTAATATGAGTATTTCTTGGTTGCGAGAATGGAATGTGGGATATGGTAGACAGCTTATTTCAACTGAAGATGGTTTTGGAGTATATGTTGGAGCAGGATTAAAATACATCCAAGGTATTGCTATGTTTGATTTAGGTGTAGAAAATAATCAGCTTAGTGCTTTTGGTGCATACTCACCCTCTTTTTCGGGTAATGGAAACACAGGTGGTTTTATAGGTCCAGGAGCTTACCGTTTTGGTTTCCCTAAAGCTGCAGGTAGTGGATTTGGTTTAGATTTAGGGGCAAATGTAAAAATTAAGAACGTTATAAAAATTGGAGCAGCTGTAAATAATATAGGTAGTGTTAAATGGACTAAAAATACCTTTACAGCTCTAGGAGATTCTGTTTTATCTAACTTTACGGTTGGAGGATTTTATTATGATTCTTCTTCAGTTCAAAACGGAAGTGGATCGGCTACGTTTGATAGTGTTACCAATGCGCTTATTAAAATTCAAAATACGAATGTATCTAGAACTGTTCCATTAGCATCTACTATGAGATTAGGAATTGGTTTTCATTTTAAAAAATTAGAAATAGGAGCTGATATAGTGATGCCTTTTAATAAAACTCCAGGAAGTATAGATAAAGCAATTATTGCTCTTGGGGGAGATTTAAAGTTAGGTCCTATTAGATTATCGACTGGGGCTGTTTTTGGAGGAAATTATTTAACCCGTGTTCCATTTGGTATTGTATTTGCACCTGCAAGTGGTACTTGGGAGGCTGGAATTTCTACTCGAGATGTGTTATCTTTAGTACAGTTTAATAGTGTAGAAAAACCAATTTTATCAGCTAGTTTAGGTTTCGCTAGGTTTAAATTTTAATTAATATGCCAGAAGATTTAGGTAAATGGGGCTTTTTAGCCTTAGTAATACTTATTGCAAGCCCAATTTTATTTTGGATTATCTCTTTACTGATTGTATGGGGTAAATGGGTGTTGACTAAAGATAAAGTTGAAAAAGTTGATTATGCTGAATTGAGTGATTTTATTGGAGCAGTTAGTGATAAAGCTCCATTAAAATTTAAGTTGGGTGTTGAGACTGATACCGTTATTAAATTAGTTAATGAAGAATTTAAGGAAATTAAAACCGTTCTTAATAAACGATTAAATGAAGGATATCATAAAATGGATGTTGATGTTACACAAGTACCTACTGGCACTTATTTTTTTCAGTTAATAACCGCTAATCAAAGGATCACAAAAAAAGTAATTATTAGTCATTAAAAAGATTAAATTAAATAGCTTTCGAATATGCATATTATTAATATGCTATACAGTTACGTTTAATAGTTATAGTCAACAAGAAGAAAAAGAACGAATAGAGGTTTCTAAACTATTTGTTAAATCTTATTTTAGGTTACCAGCAGTTACAACTAATAACTTTTATAAAAGCGTATCCAGAGGTATATCGGATGTAGCATTAAGCGTTAATTATGATATTGTAAATGGATTTAATGTTGGAGCAGGGGCTAAGCATAGTTTTTTTGAGATAAGTCAATTTAAAATAAGTGAAAATTTAGATGCTAAAACACATTATATTGGAGCTTATGGTGAAGTAAGCTATATTAATTATTTTACCTCTAAAATATTCATGGATGCTTCAATACAAGCTGGCGTATATCAAATGCGAACTAGCAGTAATCCTTCAAGAAATATAGGTGTCCCTTTTAAACAAAATAATGGTAATTTTATTTCTCCAAATTTTGCTATTTATTTAAAAGGAATAGATCGTATATCCTATAGTTTTACAATAGGTTATACATTTACACAAACTAGTTTTACTCCGGGAACTGTTTCATTAGATGATTTTCAAGATTTTAATCTTCCTGATTATGTTGGTCCTGTACAACATTTTAATGTTGGATTTGGTGTTTTGGTTAATGTGGGTAAATTAAATATTAAGCAAGATTAGTTGAAAGAACCGTCATTACGAACACGAATGAAATGAGTGTGAAGTAATTTCAATTTCAGAAACCGACAATTAGATCTCTTCGCTTTCCTAACATCAAGCTTACGATATCGTTTTATAACTATTGTGTTTATAGATTTTCTACATCATATCAACCACACTAAAAAAGTGAAAAATGCTTCCTCCTAAAACAAATACATGCCAAATAGCATGATTGTATGGTATTTTATTTCCTGCATAGAAAATAGTGCCTAATGTGTACAATCCTCCGCCTAAGATTAAAAACCATAAGGTTTGAGAAGAAACATGATCTATTAAATAAGAAAAGTCCATTATAATAAGCCACCCCATAGTGATGTATACGATTATAGACACAAATTCATATTTACCTGTAAAGAATAGCTTAAATAATGTCCCCAAAATGGCTACTGTCCATACTATACCAAATATCCACCAACCCATGCTATCTCTTAGTGCAACTAATGCAAATGGAGTATAAGTGCCTGCTATTAAATAATAAATACTAATATGATCGAATATCCTTAGTTTCTTTTTCTTCTTTACATTAGTAACCGCATGATAAACAGTTGAAGCTGTATAAAGTACAATTAATGATATGCCAAAAAATATCCCAGAGAGTAAAGAAAATGGTTCTTCACTATTATTTCCATAAACGATTAACAAAACTAATGCAGCTATGCTAAGAAATATGCCAACACCATGTGTTAACGTATTCCAAAATTCCTCGTTTTTAATTAATTTATTCATGTTTTACTTTATTATGACTTAACAAAGTTAACAGATTTGATAATTAGTATATAGTGTAAAAAAGATGTGTGATGTTAATGTTTTCTTAACGAATTAGATTAACATGCCCTATAGCACTTTGGTCAAATGTATTTACATCAGAATACACAACTTTCCATACATACGTGTCTATTGGTGCTTGAAGACCTTTATATGTTCCATCCCAAGATTCATTAATATCAGTAGATTCATATATTAACTGCCCCCATCTGTTGAATATAAGAAGTTCAAATTCTGTAAGGTCTTGTCCAACAGCTTTAAATAGATCATTAAATCCATCTCCATTTGGTGTAAAGGAATTTGGTATAAATAATACTCCATCTACAGATATGGTTACATCATCAGTTACTTTACAACCATATTGATCGATAAGATTAGCAGTAAACGTAGTTGTTGTAGCTGGCATTGCGGTAGGATACTTACAAGCGTGACAACTTAAATAAGGCGAATTTGTCCAGAAAAAACTTCCATCACTGTGATCTGGATTCAACATGACTTCTTCACCAAAATTTATGATTTGATCTTCACCTGCATCTACAAAAGGTCTAGGGAAGTGATAAATTGTTGTGTAGGCAGTGTCTCTACAGCCTAAAGCATCAGTAACAATTACCAAATATTCTCTTTCTGGAGCAGGTAATCCAATTGTAGAGTCATTAGATGGAGAGGCTAAATTTCCATTAGGTTGCCATTGGTAAGCTACTCCGCCATCAGCCCACAATAAAAAGGTGTCATTAAAACAAATAGTGTCACTTGGACTTGCAACTGCAGTTGGCTTTTGAATAGCAACTTCAACTGATTCTCTAACCGTACCACATGCATTTGAAAAGTCTACAGCATAAGTTGTGATATTGGAAGGAGAAGCATTAACGGTAGAGTCGTTAATAAAAAATAAATTAGTTGTAGGCGACCAAACGTAATTTCTTGCCCCAGAAGCTTGTAAGAGCATTGTTTCCCCATTGCACATTCCAGTATCATTTGTTAAAACTGGGATTGATAAGCCATTGTCAACTTCAACAGTGACGGATTCAGTAGAAGGACAACCTTCATTTGTTGTGATATTAACAGTGTAAGTAGTAGTAGAAGTTGGTGTAGCAACAGTATTTGCAGTATTGGATGGATTGGTTGTAATAGCTGGTGACCAAGTGTAAGAAGCTCCTCCATTTGCCCATAAATTAGCTGATCCACCTGCACATATAATGGTGTCATTTCCTGCAAATGTATTGATAGGATGTATAATAACATTTACTTGAGCAGTATCAGCACCACAAACATCAGTGCCAATAACTGTATAAGTAGTATTTGTATTAGGAGAAGCAATTGGGTTAGCACTTGTGCTATTACTTAACGTAGCAGAAGGAGACCAGACATAACTTGCTGCACCAGATACATTTAGTTGAAGTGCAGTATTGGGACAAATTCCAGTGTCTGGAGTAACCGTTAAATTAACAGGATTATATAGCTGAATAGTTATTGTAGAAGAATCGGGTAAAATACATCCAGTAGAATCAGAAACAACTAATTTAACTGTATATGTACCAGAACTAGGGTAGGAGTGAGTAGGAGAAAATTGTGTTGATGTTGTTCCATCCCCAAAATCCCAAAAATAAGTGTTCCCACCACTACTAGCATTTGTAAAGGAAACAGGGTTTGGCCAACAATAAGTAGCTTGAGGGGTGCTTGCTAAAGCAAAAATAACATCTACATTAAATTTAAAAACAGCTAAATTACAGTTTGTACTGTTATTTGTTTGGCTGTAAGCTCCAGAATTAGTTGGAAAATCTGAGTTGCCTCCACATCCTGCACATACAGCTTGGTACACATTTCCGTCTTTATCAAAACGACTAGTTCCTCCATCAACATGTTCTGCACTGCTACTACCGCCAAAAAAAGTAGCGTATAATAATCCTGTAGCATCTTTATCTAATACCATTAGGTAAAAATCACTACCATCTGTTGTGCTTTGAAAAGCATTTCCTGTAATTGGAAGCCCAGTTGTTGTACTGGAAGCAGGTTTATTAGATTGTCCTCCCCAACCAGATAAATAAATTAAACCACAATCGTTAACTAAAAAAGCAGAAGGAGAAATATCAATAGCTCCAGAACCTCTACCCACAACCGTACTGTAAGTTAGCGCACTTAAGTTGTTGTTGTATTTTTGAATGAATTGACCACTGTTTGCATTATTATATTTTCCTGGGCTAACAGGAATAGGACCAGTTGATTGTCCAACTACATATATATCATCATTAATATCTACCTGTACTAAATAAGTTTGATCGTAAGAAGCAGTGCCAATGTATCGTGAAGCTAATAATGTTCCAGCTGGGTTATATTTTTGAAGATAACCATCAACACCTCCATTGTGTGCGTTAGATGATCCTGTTAAATTATTACTTTGTGTTCCTCCAGTTATAAATATGTTATTACTAGCATCTAATTGAACACCATAAGCAGCATCATTAGAAGTTCCTCCAATATAAGTGCTCCATAACAAACTTGTAAGACTTGCATTAAATTTAAAACTAACTCCCTCTGATCCTCCAGCACTCGAACTACCATTTGTAACAGGGAAATTAGAAGAATTTGTAGTTGATGCAACATAACAATTACCGGAGTTGTCTACTGTTATTTCACCTCTGAAGGCATCACCATAATTATATTCTAAAGCAACAACAGTATTTAATCCATCATTTGCAGTACCACCAATGTATGTTGATCCCAATAAATTGCTACCATTAGCACT
>JAHDBM010000007.1:0-16211 GCA_020630395.1 Flavobacteriales bacterium | reverse complement strand
CCACCATTTGTATATGCCGCATTATAAGCTCCAACTGTAGTTGGATAACCTACACCAAAAACAATGCCTCCAGCATAGGTAAAGCCATTATTGTCATAAGTAGCTGTAAAACCAAAATTATCAGCAGTAGAACCTGTGTATGATGAAAAAACGAGTATTGGGTCAATTACCAAATCAATAGATTTATCATAACCATTGGGGAAATGAAAACCTACTGTAGAATCTTTTAGTACATATTCACATGCAACTTCAACTTCCTCTCCATTAATAAATTGATAAGCAATAGGCTTGTTTTCTATAATTTCGGTAATGGAAGTTTTAATTCTTAATAAACCATGATCTAATACGATATTGTCAGCCCCATTATATTGAATGTTTATTTGTTTTGGATCGCTATTGGGAGCTACGATAAAATCATACTTTAAATTTCCATCTACTTGATATATTTGAAAATCGATTCCCTTGTAAATAGAAGGGTAGAATAATTTTTCGTAGGCATAAACATGTTTAGCCCATTTAGCAGGATCGTCTCCAATAAAGTAATTTTCGTATGCTGTTGAAGCTTTAGAAGGAATTACAGTTGTATTGTTAGCATTTAAAAACTTTACTTTTACACCATGTGCATCAATCTTATCGGGTGCTTTGGTTGGTTTATTGTCTGAATGTACTGCTTTGATGTAGCTTTTATCAATGAAGTTATAGGTAATACCATCTTTTTCAAAAAACATACTGCCATCTGCAATAGCCATTTTGTATAAAGCATTTGAATTCCATTGCCCTTTATTTTCTTTAAAAATATGTTTAGGTTGAGAATGGGCATGAGAATCTTGACTATATAACGATTTATTATATAGCAAACCTACTATAATCAGTAGGATATATGTGATTTTTTTATTTCTGTTTAAAAACACTACTTAGATAACGTAAAAACAACCGAAAAGATGCCTTTAATTAACAAAAAAAATAATAGTTGAACCCTATCCAAAACAATTGTATTAAGTTTAACAATTAAAATTAATGAAAAATAATGGATATTAAGCGAAATGTCTCTGTTTTACAGTATAATACATTCGGTATTGATGTAAACGCAAAATACTTAGCTTCTTTTAAAAATGAAGAAGATTTAAAGGAGATTTTGTTGAGTGAAGAAGGAAAAGAAAAACATCAACTCATTTTAGGGGGAGGAAGTAATATTTTGTTTACCGAAGATTTTGATGGTTTAATCATTAAAAATGAAATTAAAGGGATTGAGGTTATAAAAGAAACTAACGATCACGTTTTTGTTAAGGCTGGTGCAGGTGAAAATTGGCATAGTTTTGTTTTGCATTGTATATCAAATGGTTATGCAGGTATAGAGAACTTATCGTTAATACCTGGAAATGTTGGAGCAAGTCCTATGCAAAATATTGGAGCTTATGGTGTAGAAATTAAAGATGTTTTTCATGAATTAGAAGCCATTAATCGAAGAACAGGAGATAAGCAAGTTTTTGATAATGAGTCTTGTAAGTTTGGTTATAGAGAGAGTGTTTTTAAAAACGAGTACCGTAATCATTTTGTTATTACTTCAGTAACGTATAGACTTAACAAAACACATCAATTTAATGTTTCTTATGGTGCAATTGAAAAGCAGTTACAAAAAAATGGAGTTAAAGAATTGTCTCTAAAAGCAGTTAGTGATGCTATTATTCAAATACGAGAAAGTAAGCTTCCTAATCCAAAAGAGATTGGTAATGCAGGTAGTTTTTTTAAAAACCCAGTAATTACAAAAGATCAATTTGATAGGATTAAAGGTAACTTTAAAGGAATTGCACATTATCAATTGCCTAATGGAGATATTAAATTGGCTGCTGGTTGGTTAATTGACCATCTTGGATGGAAGGGTAAAACGATTAAAAATTATGGAGTTCATAAAAATCAGGCTTTAGTTTTAGTTAATTATGATGATGCTAGTGGAAGTGATATTTATAATTTATCGAGTGAAATTATCGCTTCTGTTAAAGAAAAAACAGGAATTACATTAGAAAGAGAAGTAAATATATATTAAATGAGTGAACACATTTTTCCAATTGTTTATGCTGGGAATATTCAATATTTTCAGTTGCTGATGAAACATAAAGACCACATTTTATTTGATGGGAATGAGCATTTCGTAAAGCAAACATACCGAAATAGGACAGAGATTTATGGCGCAAATGGTAAACTTTCTTTGATTATTCCTTTGGAAAAAAGAAGAGAAAGAACCCCCATGAAAAAGGTTAAGATTGCATATCATGAAAATTGGCAAAAACATCATTTCAAGTCATTATCGTCTGCTTATCGTTCTTCTCCTTATTTTGAATATTACGAACAAGATTTTGCTCCTTTTTACACGGAAAAAAAATATGAGTATTTAGTAGATTTTAATATGGACTTCTTACAAACCATTTTTCGGTTATTAAATGACAATATAGATGTTAATTATACTGCTGAATATAAGGAGGTTGAAGGTTTGGATTTAAGAAGTAGTTTAACTCCTAAAACTAGGTTAACTGCTGGTTTTGATTCAGTAAAATATACGCAGGTTTTTGAATCTAAAGAGGGATTTATTCCTAATCTTAGTATATTGGATTTACTGTTTAATGAAGGACCTAATGCTATTAGTTTTTTATAGACATGAATATTGATGATTATGTAAATAGAAGATTTGATGGAGAGGATTACGCTACGTTTAGAAGAGAGATGAAAGATGAAGGATATGCTAAAACAGAAATCTCTTCATTTATCAGTGAAATTGATGAACAATATCTATTAGCATCAGCTCAAAAAAGAGCTAAAAATCCAGTTGCGATTCTTGACAATTCCTTAAGACTTATTATTGGAGGAGGATTATTTCTATTTGGATTTGTTTTATTGGTATTGGCTATCATCAATCAAGGAGCTGGATTGTTTGAAATCGTATTAATAGTTGGTTCGTTAGGTGTTGGTAGTTGGTTTTTCTCTTTGGGAAGAAAAGGACTAGCAAAAGCCGCAGAGAAAAAGATTCAGTTAAAGAAGTCGCAAGAGGATATTCTAGATTGATCTCTATACAATATTACTTATGTAGTATATATTCAAATATATTGATTAATTGAAGTTTTTATAGACTAGGATCACTTCATAATAGGTGAAATATACCACAATCCATTTTCGTAGAGTAATTCAATTGTTTTGTTATTGTACTCAAGATTGTAGGTGTTTTCTGTATTATGTGTTACACTTAAAGAATCCATTAAACTAGGTTTAGTAGGATCAATGTTACTAAATTTTGGTAGCGTATTATTCGAGAGTAAAGAATCTAATTCTTGTTTTCTATAGAAATAAAGATTACTCAAAGCATAATCAAAGTGAGCTGCTTTTTCAGCTTTTACTATAGATTTTAATAAATCTGAGGGGGTGTGTTGAGGATAGGTGTAAATATCTTGTTTTATTTTACGGTTCAGTTTTTTTTGAGTTTTTTTTCTGGAGAGTATTTGTTGAGATTTTAAGAAAACTTTTTTGTTTTTTAAAGATTCTTTGTCTAGTAACACAGTGCAATACGAAGCTATGCTTTGATACGAACTGTAGTTGTTATTTTGACTAAGAGACTCTTCGTTCGCTACATAACATTTTTTCCAGTTACCATCAGTGTCTTTAATCCACCTATTTTTTGTTTTAGTAAAATCATCTCCCACAACAACACCTCTTGAAATATATTGCTGGTTTTCAATAATAAGTGTATCTGCTTTAGCCCAGTAAATACTATCAACTTGCCAATTTATACTGATGAAAAAGCCAGTTTTAGGGATAGAGATATTTTGATTTTTAACCGGTATTTTGAGCCAAGTTAAGTTGTTAGAGGCAATCGCATATATGGGATCATCATTAATAATTCTTCCTGGAGATCCATTAGCAAGGTTTACTTCATGTAAATTGACATTAAAAGGGGTTGGACTACCTTTTTTTATGAAAACTACTACTTCATCAAAGATTCCATCATAGCTTTTCTCATTTGGGATGAATGTGGCTTCTTCTTTTAACCCAATATGATCACTTCTAACACCAAAATTAATCATATCAATGCTACTTTTTCTTCTTTTTCCTAATCGTCCTCTTTTATAATTTCGCGTTTTTACTTTAACCTCATTAAGGGTAAACACTTTTTGCTGTAGGTTAATAAGCGTACAGTCTTTAATAGCAAAATAGGGAAGTTCGAAGGTTTTATAGCCAATAGCCGAAAAGGTTATAATATCAGTATCATTAATGTCTTCTGTTTTATACCTAAATATTCCATTTAAGTCGGTTATCCAACCATGGGTTCCATTTTTTAGGTAGACATTTACAAAAGGAATAGTTGTTTGTGTCTCTCCATCTAAAATAAATTTTTGTTGAATTTCTTGGGAATTTACATTTCCAAGAGACACAATCGTCATGATAAGATATGTACAAATAAAGTTAACGTACAGCTTCATATTCTTTCCATAGAAAATCCATTAATTCTTGAATATAGGCTTTAGAAAAATCGAATTTTATCCCTGCAGCATCATATATTTCTGGAATAGATTTGGTATACCCTAAGCTTAACGCCTCTTGATATTGATTTAGTGTTTTTTCTTTATCTAGTTTAAAGTTTCGCCACATAGCAATAGCTCCTAATTGAGCAAAACCATATTCTATATAGTAAAAAGGAACTTCAAATAAGTGAAGCTGTTTTTGCCATGAAAAATCTTTGTATTGCTCATATCCACTCCAATCTACTTGTGCAGTTCCAAATTCTGTTAAGAGTTTATTCCAGTTAGTAGTTCTTTCTTCTATTGTATGATTAGGGTTTTCATACACCCAGTGTTGAAACTTATCTATTGTTGCAACCCATGGCAAAACACTAAAAATATCTTCGATATGTTCTTTTTTAGCACGTTTTAATTCGTCTTCACTCGTGTAAAATTCATCCCAATAATCCATTGAGATAAGTTCCATACTCATAGAAGCAAGTTCGGCAACTTCGCTTGGAAGACTTTTATCAGCAACATATGGTAAATCTTTGGTTAAAACAGAATGAATCGCATGACCGCCTTCATGTACCATAGTAATCAAGTCTCTTTGTGAACCAACAGCATTCATAAAAATAAAGGGATAACCCGATTGGTATAATGGATAATTATAACCACCTGGTGCTTTTCCTTTTTTAGAACCTAGGTCTAAATGATTCATTTTTTTCATGGTTCTAAGGCAATCACCAAAGAAAGGCCTAATACGATCAAAAATTTTAATCGTATTGTCTAATAATTCATCAGGAGTGATAAAGGGTTTTAGAGGTTCCCTTCCTTTTAAATCAACCGATAAATCATAAGGTCTTAAACTGTCATAACCCAATGTTTCTTTCCTTTCTTTAATAACATCAGTGGCTAATGGAATAAGTACTTCTTGAACAGCTTGATGAAAATCAAAACAATGCTTAGGAGTGTAATCAAACCTACCCATAGCTTTGAATTTATAGTCTCTGTAGTTAGCAAAACCTGCATTTTTTCCAATGTTGGTTCTTATTTCAATAAGTTTAGTGTATAATGTGTTAAACTCATCAGTATCTTGACTTCTTCTTTCGTTAATGAGTTCGAAAACTTCTTTTCTTACTTCACGATTTACATCTTTTAAGAACTTAGCAGCTTGTTGTATGGTAAGTTCATCACCTTTATATGTAATAGATTGTTTACCAGCAATTGCTCCATATTTTTGTGCTTCTTGTTGATCTTGAGATTGCAATTCAATGTTTTCTTCTCTAAACAACTCTAATTGAGACTGAACACCTCTGATATGGTTTTTAAATCGCTCTTGATCTAGACTAGATAGGGCAGGGGAGTCTATTAATTTTTTATTAAATGTATTATCGAAAGGAGCAATTTTTGGCTGAATTTCTGATACAAAATAAGAGTATGCTTCTGTGAGATCTTCCTTGGTAGTATCAATCGTCATTTTAATATATCGCCAAGCTAAATTTTCTTCAATTGCACATTCTAACTTGCTTAATTCATCCATCCATTGAAGTAATGATGCTTTAGATGTAAGGTCTTGTTGCGCTAGGTTTTCGAATAGAGGTTTTAAATCTTCCCAGGTGTTTATTTCTATATTGTTCATTAGTAATGTGTGACTTTATATGTATTTAAATTTACTTTAGTTTTTGGAGAGTATATCCCCATGTATTTCCATTGAACGGTAATTTCTGTACCGTATTCATGTATTCCCGTATCTGGAGTTAATATCCAACTTTGCTTAGTTTGTGATATACCATTTTTGCCAATAGTTTCATATTCATAACCTAATCCATTATATATACTTAAACCTGATGATTTTCCATCTATATATACAGACGTTATAGGTTCATTATTTAGATACTTTCCATTATTGGATGCACTTAACTTAGGTATAGATTGATTACTTAAATTGAAAACAGTCAATGTGAAATTTAAGAGTTTATACTTTACTCCATTTTCATCTTCAAATTCAGTAAAAGTTATATTGTTTTCTAATTTAACTTCTTCCGGAGTAAGTTCATAGGAAAGTATTTTGTTAAAATCCTCTTCTTTGTTTAAATAAGAGTAGTTTCTAACATATATTGTGTCTAATTCTCCATTTTTATAAGCATCTTTCCCAACAATAGATAAGCTATCATTTGCCTTAACAGTTGAAAAAGAATCAGGTGATTTTAATAGTTTTTTAGAAAAAATGGCAATAGCACTATTTCCATCATAAGTTTTAACAGTTGCTACAACTTCATCAACAGTTAATGATTTAATAGTTTTGATTTTAATATTGTATGATGATAGGTTGTTGTCATTAATTTGACTTATTAACTGACTTGAAATTGCTAGCGTAAATAATAGAATTATTGATTTCATTTTTTTATTTATGATGTGTACACCTTATATAAAGATAAGTTCAACTAGCTTTTATTTTCCAATAATTTTAACTTCTGTACGTCTGTTTTTAGCTTTGTTTTCTTTAGTGTCATTTGGAGCTACAGGGACTGTTTCTCCATATCCTTTGTAGGTTAAACGGTCTTTATTAATACCTTTTTCTATTAGATAAGTTACAACTGCTTTTGCTCTGTTTTCTGATAACACTTGATTTTTAGTGTCTTCTCCATCACTATCTGTATGTCCTCCAAGTTCTACTTTTAGTGTTTTATTGAGAAGCAAGAAGTCATACAGTTTGTTTAGTTCAACTTTAGATTCGGGTTTTAAATCATATTTATTTACATCAAAAAATACATTTTCTAACACAAACCCTTTATCACTAACTTTTATTTTTTCTAGCGGTACATCTACTAAAAAAGGATCGTTTTTGTTCTCTTTCTCTTCAAATGTGTAGTTTTTACTGTAAAAGAAATATCCATCTTTTGATACATTTAATGCTAGTTTTTTGTTGGTGGGGATATTGACTAAAAAGTCACCCGTCATATCATTAGATTCCGATTGAATAATGAGTTCGCCAGTTTCTACATCAACTAGTTCAAAAATAGCACCTAGTGGTGTTTTACTTTCTGCATCAAATACCTTTCCTTTCATGTAAGTCGTAAGTACTGGCCTGGATTCTTCTGGTAAATCAAAATAATAAATATCAGAACCACCAAAACCTCCATCACGAGTAGAAGCAAAATATGCTCGTTCTCCATTAGCAGAAACAATAATACCGTCTTCATTCTTTTCGGTATTTATTGGGTAACCAAGATTTACCGGAGTTCCCCATTCTCCGTTTGGTTGTTTTCGTGATAAAAATAAATCTAATCCACCCATTCCAGTATGTCCGTTAGAAGCAAAGTATAACGTTTGTCCATCTGGATGAATAAATACGGTTTGTTCAGCTTCGGGTGTATTGATAACAGAAGATAATTTTTTTGGTTTAGTCCAATATCCATCATCACCAACATGCGTTTCGTATATATCTTGTTTGTTAATATCGGCTTGTCTAGATCTTCTTTGTATAAAATACATGGATCTTCCATCAGCTGAAAATGAGGGTTGAGATTCCCAATGTACAGAATTTACTGGGATACCCATGTTTCTCGGAGTAGCCCATCTTTTTCCAATTTTTTTGGTGTAAAAAAGGTCACAACTTCCTTTTCCTCTTCTTGTATCACCATAAGTTCCATCTGCACCAGCACAATTCGTAAAAATTAAATAATTACCATCTGCTGAGATAGAGGAAGAGCCTTCATTTAATAAGGTGTTTATTTTTTTGCTTATTGATGTACTAACTTTCCATTCTCCATCAGTTTCACGATTACTAGTATATAAATCTTCATGAGCACCTCTTCTGTTTTGAATTCTTGGATCTTTAATTACTCTTGTAAAAATAATGGTATTTTCATCTCCCATTATAGAAGGATGGTATTCATCAGCAGTTGTGTTAATATTTGCACCTAAGTTTTTTGGCTCAAATTTCACTGGGTTTTTCATTGCATCTTGGGCAAATTCAGCATTTTTAATATATTTTTTTGCTAACGCTTCAAATGTTGGATTGTTATTTCTATAGGTAAGGAATTTGGCTGCGTTTTTTGCCCCATCTTGGTATTGTGCGGCTTTCATTTGCATTTCTGCCAAATAGAAATATTCTACTTTTGAATATTCAGGCATAATTTGTAGCCCTTTCTCTTTGTCTTTAATAGCTTCTTTTAATTTGCCAGTTTCAGCCAATATTTTAGACCTCATCATATAGGCATCAACAAAGTTAGGGTCTTTATCTATTGCCTTGTCAAGTGAACTTATTGCTGCTGATAAGTTTTTACTTCGGCTTTCGTATTGTGAATTTCGATAAGAACTGAGTGCGCTTTCAAAACTTTTGATCGCTTTTTTATTTTTTGATGTATATTTTCCAGTTTGTGCAGATGTAGTGCATGATGCTAATAAAAAGCATACTAATATTGATAAATAAGTTATTTTTTTCATTTTGTATAATTCTAATGAGACTCTAAATCTGCAACTAATTTTAGTTGTAGTTATTCATGTTGCTCAATTATAGATGCCATCATGGCATTTCTTGTGTTATTTTCTTGTCTTGTAAGAATAACAATAAATATAATCGAATATTATCTATTAACTATTTATTAAGGTTAAGAGTATTAAACATTGGGGTGTTGAGATTTACTTTATGGGTTAAGATTAATTAGTTATAAATTCATTAACCTTATTTACATAATTGTTTATTCCCATTGTTTCAATAATATTTCCATGCCCGGCAGATGAAATTCTGTTAGCCTTTTTGTATGCTCCATTGTGATTATTGTATATTAATTCTCCGTTAGAGATTGAAATATAATCATCATCAGTACCATGAAACCATTGTAAGGATTGAGAGACGCCTTTTATTTCTTCAGCATTATCGAAATTTAAACTGGTTATAAATTCTTTTTGAACGTTAATAATAAGCGATTCTTCTGTTAAATTTTGAATAGAAGCTAATGGTGCTTCAATGATTAATTTATGTGGTAGATAATTGCTGTTATTTGCACATAAATTAATAGCAGGAATACAACCTAAACTAAAACCATACATAATAATTTTGTTGTTATTTACTCCTTTGTTTTTAAGCCAGTCTAAACAGGTTTTAACATCATGAGTAAGGCTAGCTTCAGTAGATTTTCCTTCACTTAATCCATATCCTCTATAATCCATGGTTAATACTCCATATTTATTTTTACCACCAACATTAGCCAATAGTTTAGTTCTTTGCCAATAGGCATCCATGTGTTTAGATTGGCCATGCAAATACATGATAATGGTGTCTTGTGTTATGGTGTTTATATTACCAATAAAAGCTGCATAAATTTTGGTAGATGATGTTTCTGAGGGTAATTGAGAATTAAGCGTAAATAAATGAATATTAGAATCGGGAATTGTATAAGAATTATCTAGGATAAAACCATTCCAATCTCCATATTTATCAAATTTATATTCTTCTATGGATGTTCCTAAAAAGGGTAAATCGTCTAATTTAAAACAACTTAAACCAATAGCTAACAATAAGAAGAAGGTGAGTTTATTTAGCATATTATTATGATGTTAAAATGTTCTTATTACGCCAAAATAGAACCCTAATGCTCCTCTTTTAAAAGGAGTAGCATAAGGAACAAAGGCAAATTCATTGTTGGTACCTGGGGATAAAAATTTTAATTCAAGTTGAAATTGATAGCGCTTAGTTTTTAATGTTGTTCCAATTTGAGGGTTTGGAATCCATCTAGCGATTTGCGATTGACCACTATAACGAGTTTTAGATAACTCAAACCAATTGGATATTCCTATATAGGCATAGTGATTTTTTTTGCCATATTGCCAATAGGAGTTTACATCAAGTTGAGGCCATGCTCTCACTATCTTGTCTTCTACATCCCAAATTATATTTGCATTTAGTGATGTTGAAATAGAAGGGATATACGTTTCTGTTGATCTGTATAATGAAACTGTCGTTCCTAAATCGGTTTGTATGTTGCCAAATAGGAGTGAGGTAATGTGAATACTTCCAAAAGCTGTAATATTTGAATCTATTCCGTAGCCATATGTAGCTGCACTTAATGGAACAGGTAATACTATACCAGGATTTATTATTGGCCCGCCAAGGTTAACCGATATAGCTTGTTCATTTTTTTTTAGTGGTTCAATAAAACGACTTGGGGCACAAGCTACAATTAACAATGTTAACGATAAAATGATATAGCTTTTTTTATACAATTGTATCAAGTGGCTAATTTTTTAAACGAGTTATTAATTTTTGTAAAAATATAAATAGAGATTAATACGATTAGTATGATGAAAAATAGAACTGTTTGTAGGTTGATATACGTATTAAAATCATCCGTTAAATAAGATTGAGCAAATGGTATTATAAAGAGGGCTTTAATTAATAAAGCTAACATAAAACCTATCGTTAGGGTTATTGAAAATTGAAGAATCAGTTTTTTATAATATACTTTACTCAATTGCTTGTAATAATATCCTATTTGGATAAGTTTCGTGATGTTAGCACTTGTTTTTTCTATTTTTAGTTGAGCTTGTTGCACAAAATTTAAAATTGACAAAAACACAACTAATAAACCAATAAAAAGAATAAAGCTAAATACCAGTTGTAATAGTGTGTTGCTTTTGGTTCCTTTAAGCATTTCTTTGTTGGTTACATATCCTTTTTTTTCTAAGAATTTAGCTAATTCAGGATTAGAAGCGTCTTTACTAGATGCTATTAGTTTACTAACCTTATTAAGTTCTTTATTGCCAAACTTTTTGTTGGAATAGGTTAAAAAAGACTCTGGTACTAAAACAGATTGAATCCGATCACTAAACCCAACTATTTTGGTATCTAAGGATTGAGTATATCCATTACCTTTTATATTAAGTGAAACAGTAAAGTTACTAATGAGGTTTTCACTAATAACGGGTAATCCTTGCACATCTGCCATTCCAAAATTATACATGTTAATATAACTTCTTGGTACAATTACAGGTAAGTAGGTTGAAGTTTCATTCCAATTCCAATTATCAGTTTTAACATCAATAAAATGATTAGGAATTGCTTCAAATGTGACTAAAGACGAAAATTTTAGAGGAAACTCATCATTTTTGGATTCAATAAAAGCTTCATAGTTGTTTTTGATAAAAGGTTTTACCTCAGTAAAAAAGTCTTTGCTTTCAATATTATTAATTTCTTTATCGTTAAAAGCAGTAGTTAATATTCCAGATGTATGTAGCTCGTTTATTTCTTTGGTTATGACTAAAAAATCAGCATTAAGCGCATCTTCTTGAGATTGATTCGTTAAGTTTTTATAATCAAAATAGAATTCTAGCGTGAGAGTTATTAGAACAATTCCCATAACCAATCCAACAGAGGATAGGATTTTATTTAACTTACCTGAGTTACTTTTAGATAATATGTTGCCTATTACATTCATTAAATAGTTAACGCTTTAACGTTTGTTAAGTGATGATTGGAGCCTAAACTAGAAATTAAAAAACTTGCTTGCTGGTTGTTACATTCATGTTTGATAATATCTAGCGCTAATTTGGTGTTTGTTTCATCTAAATGACTAAAAGGTTCATCCATTAGTAAAAATTCAAATGGTTGTAGTAGAGACCTAATAATAGCCACTCTTTGTTGTTGTCCTAAGGATAATGTGCCGCATAGTTGATGTTGCTTTCCATCTAATCCTAAAAGGTTAATATATTCCGTAATTTGAGCTTCTGATTTATGTTTAGTTAATTCATTTTTCACCATTAAATTATCCCATAATGGTAGATCATCAAAGAGTCTCATATCTTGAAATACGATAGAGAGTTTATTTGTTCTAAGCTCGCTCCATTCTTTAATCGTAAGGCTTTTGCTGTTTTTATTGTTGATTTTTAGTTCTCCATTAAAATCGCTTCTAAGCCCATATAATAAGGAGATAAAAGTAGATTTTCCTTTTCCTGAGTTGGCTTTTATAATGTAAGATTGATTGCTGGAGATGCTTAATTCATTATCCCATACACTTTCTTTATTAAATGATAAATCATTTAAGGGATGTGGGATAATATGATTTAATGTAAACTCCATGCCTAAGCTAACATTAAGTCATCAATTTTATTGCCTCTTAAAAAATCAGCAGTTTTCATTCTCTTTTTTCCTGCTAGTTGAATGTCCAATAAAGCTAAAGTTCCTGTTTTGGTTTCAATGTGGATGTAATCTTTTCCATCAGTTTTAATAGCTGTAGTATTAGAATTTTCATCTATAATAGTTGCTTCATATACTTTCATGTTGGTTTCTTCTCCATTTTCTCTTGTTAACTTTATCCATGCGCATGGGTATGGAGATAATCCTCTAATCTTATTGTAAATATTATTGATGTTATCATCAAAATTGATTTCACAATCTTCTTTAAAAATTTTTGGAGCAGGTTTTAATTCATCAGTAGTTTTAAATAAGTCCTCTTGATCTATTGTGGTTACGTTTCCTTCTTCTATTTTTTTTACGGTATTAGCTACTAGTTCAGCTCCTTTAATCATTAATTTATCGTGTAGTGTCCCTGCCGATTCATTAGGTTCTATATCGATAGTGACTTGATCGATAATATTACCAGTGTCAATCTCTTTTTCTATAAAAAAAGTGGTAATTCCTGTTTGTTTTTCACCATTAATTATAGCCCAATTTATAGGAGCTGCACCTCTGTATTGAGGAAGGAGAGAAGCATGTAAATTAAAAGTTCCATATTCTGGCATGTTCCATACTACTTCTGGTAACATTCTAAAAGCAACAACAACTTGAAGATTAGCGTTTAAATTTTTTAGTTCAGTTAAAAACTCCTCATTTTTAAATTTAACGGGTTGAAGTACTGTTAGTCCATTAGCAACAGCAAATTCTTTTACAGCCGATTGTCTTAACTTTCTACCTCTTCCAGCAGGTTTATCGGGAGCTGTTATGACACCAACAACATTAAAATCATGGTCTAATAATGACTTTAGTGTTTCAACTGCAAAATCTGGTGTTCCCATGAACACTATTCGTAAATCTTTTTTCATACGCTTAAAGCAAGTTAATTAATTGATATTGTGAAACTTATTTTATTCATGATGGTTGATGTTACTCAGTTATTGTTGCCCATTATGGGCTTTTCATTTTAAAATAATAGTATCTTCGTGATACACTAAAAGTAGTAAGTTTTTAGTTAAGCTAAAATTAATGCTTTAAATCAATAATGCAGAAGCCTAAAGTCCTTTTTATTTCAAGCTGGTATCCTAGTAGGGAACACCCAACCTTGGGTAATTTTGTGCAGAGACATGCTGAGGCGATTTATCCTTATGTTGATTTAGAGGTTTTGGTTGTAATTGGATCTTCTACTACTAAATCGTTTGAAATAGATCATACTATTATTGATGGTGTATCTACTACTATGGTGTATTATAAAAAAGTTAGTAATAAAGTTCCTTTATTAAGCTCGTACTTAAAATATAAAAGGTATTTAAATTCATATACTACTGGATATGAGCTTTTGTTGAAAAGAAGAAAACAAGCTCATTTTGATTTGATACATGTTAATGTTACGTTTCAATCAGGTATTTTTGCACGATATTTAAAAAGAAAAGTAGGACTTCCTTATGTGATTACTGAACATTGGACAGGTTATTTACCATATAGAACATTATTTAGTAAGCTCCCTTTTTATGTTAAAAACATGACTAAGAAAATTGTAGCAGATGCTGATTTATTGTTACCAGTTTCTCATCATTTAGGGAAATCCATGAATAATTTAGGATTAAATAAAGCATTTGAGGTGGTTCCTAATGTGGTAGACACTAAAATGTTTATTCCTGATGAAAGTAAACGTCCTTCTTATTTTAATTTTTTACATGTATCTACGTTAGATGATGATCAAAAGAATATATCAGGAATATTTAGAGCGCTAAAAGAGGTAGTGAAGGTTTCGTTAAAGGAGGTTCGTCTTACCATTGTAACAGATGGAGATATTGATAAGGGAATAGCATTAGCAAATGAAATAGGCGTCATTAATTATATTAATTTTCATGGAACTAAAACACCTCAAGAGATAGTTGAATTTTATCAGAGTAGTCATTGCTTTTTAATGTTTAGTAATTACGAGAACTTACCGTGCGTGATAACAGAAAGTATGAGTTGTGGTTTACCTGTGATTTCTACTAGAATTGCCGGTATACCTGAACATTTAGATGAGTCTAAAGGGTTAATGGTTGAGCCAAAAGATGAAAAAGGTTTAATTACAGCAATGCTAGAATTAATAGTTAACTATGAACAATTCAATAGTAAATTGATAAGAGATTATGCTATTAATAATTTTTCGAAAGAGGAGGTAGGTAAGGCATATTTAGCAAAATACTTAAAAGTTATACAACATGTTTCGTAGTATTTTATCTACATCAGGGACTTTGGGTATTATCAGTATTATTAATCTAGCTGTTGTATTACTAATAAGCAATACACTTGGTAAAGCTGGTGTTACAGAAATGGGATTAATAGTGCTCGGTATAAGCTTTGTTGTTATGCTTAATAACATTATTGGAGGTGCCTCATTAGTTTACATGGTTCCTAGAGCTATTATTACCAATTTAGTTTGCGTTTCGTATATATGGGCGCTACTATCGGCTTGTTTTATGACGCTTGTTTTATGGTTTTTTGAATTAGTTCCTTCAGAATATGTTATTCATGTTGGTATACTTGGATTTATTGAATCGATATTTTCAATAAACATACAAGTGTTACTGGGGAGAAAAAAAATTCATTTACACAATGCTATTAAACTTATTCAAAAGGTTAGTTTACTTCTTGCTTTTATCGTTTTAGGTATTACAATAGATAATTTCGTTCTTGCATTATTTATATCGTTTGGAGTTACATTACTCATTTCTCTATACTTTTTAAGTAAAGAAATTAAAGCCTACCTAATTGATAAACCTTTAGCATCATTTAAACAGTTGTTTAATTACGGAATTCAAATTCAGTCGTCCAATATATTACAATTACTTAATTACCGATTGATATATGTTTTTATCGAAAAAACAATGGGAGATGTTCTGGGTATTTATATAGTAGCTGTTCAATTAGCAGAAAGTTTGTGGATTCCTTCTAAAGCATTAGCTATAATACAATATAGTGTTGTTTCTAATGAAAAAAATGAAGAGAAAAGAAAACAAGTTTCTGCAAGTTTTTTAAAGCTAACTTTTCTTTTAACATTAATTCTACTAGCTATTTTATTATTAGTGCCGGAAGAATTTATTGGGTGGATTTTTGGAAAAGATTTTGATGGGCTAGGTGTAATTCTATTGAGTCTTTCTGTTGGAGTAATGGCTGTTGCAGTAAATCAAATATTTAGTCATTATTTATCAGGAAAAGGCATATATAAGTATAATATAGTTGCTTCTGCTATTGGATTAACATTAGTAGTGAGTCTAGGTTGGTTTTTAATAGATTCTTATAAGTTAGTAGGAGCAGGGGTAGTAACTTCTATTGCATATTTAGGATCAACTATATATTTAGCTTACATTTTTTTCAAAAAAACAAACCTTCCATTAAGTACTATGATACCGAATAAAGAGGATTTTGTTTTGTTTAAAGAAAAGGTGTTTAACAAAAAGAAGGAATAATATAGTTTTTAAAAATTATGTTCCATAATTAGCTTAAACCATTCAGTAAACGTATGTGGTGATGTTTTAATTTCTTCTTTTAGTTTA
>JAHDBM010000131.1 GCA_020630395.1 Flavobacteriales bacterium | reverse complement strand
TCAAAACAGGAAGAAAAGGTCACTTAATTTACCATCAAACAATAAAAACTCAAAGTTAAATAACATGGGTTCTCAACAGAAAGAACAGAAAAAAAACAACTCATCAGGAAGGTATAATGAAGCCATTTTAACAAAAGGCGAATTTTTAGACTTCAGTCAAATATTTGTTTACAAACATAAAAAAGATATGCTAACAAAAGCATCTCAAAAAGCAAAAGAAGTCAGTGGTAGAAGCAATGATTATCATAGAAAAGAAAAGATAAATATTACCAAAATTAAAAACATTCACTTCCAAATTTACATCAAATTCACTTTAGCAATAGCTTGTATGATTTTTTTGTTTATTGGTGCTTCTCTAGGAGCAATTATTCAGAAAGGAGGTTTTGGATACCCTGTACTTTTTGGAGTAATTCTTTTTGTAATTTTTATTGCAATGAATTCGATTTTTCAAAAACTAAGCGAATCAGGAGACTTAAGTCCTTTTTTAGCCGCTTGGATACCCGTTTTTATCTTTTTTATACCTTGTTTTCTATTAACTAGAGCTGCAATACGTGATGCAAAAGCCATGAACTTAGATATGTTTTTTAAATCAATGGGACGTATATTTAAAGGAAATAAATAATTTATTTTTAGTTTTTTATCCTAAAAAAAATCTCACTAAATATTTAATAAATTAAAATAAACAAACAGGCATTAGTATCAATAACATTATTAACAAAAAACACTAATTAACAAATAAATATACATCTACATAAATCCAATATAAAATTTAACACAATAAACTTTAATATTAATATCTATAATTTACCATAATATCCTTAACTTTAGGAGTTATTTTAATTATAATAATTTATATTTTTTAACGATGAAGTATTTTTTAATTCTAATTTTTACCACTATTTCTATGTCTTCTTTTGCACAAGAAGAAAATAAACCTAAAGCCACACCTAATAAATTATCTCAAAAACATTATAAAGGTTTTTCTAAAGAAGAAACTAAAGAATGGGAGAATAAAAAAAACAATGCTAATAAAGAAGATATTGAAAATACTACCAATAAAGAAAAACAAACTAATAGAACTAGACTCCAATCTGCAAAAAGCAAAGAAGCTAGAACATTAAAAAATGACAAAAGTGACGTTTCTACTAAATTAGAAACATTAGAAGAAGAAGGAAAAGAATGTACTCATGAATATATTATAAAATCTAAATCTATCCAAGAAGAATCACCTAATTGTAATGACAATTTAAAAGAGGAAGAGACACCTATAATAACAAAACAGGAAATTTCTAAAGAAAAAGTCTCTGAAATCAAGTCCAATCAAGTTTTACGAAAAGAAAGAATTATCAATATCAATACAGGCTCAAAGGAAGAAAAAGTTTATTTAATTACTAAAGAAAAAAAGAAAGAAGAATAAATTTTAAAATCTAAGGGGGAAAGATTACTTAAATGATTCTGAAATAAAATACTTATTCATGAAGACTTTTATACACCAAATAGCATTTATTTTTATTGTACTACTCTATAACTCAAATTTATATTCACAAAACAGTCCTTGTGCAGCCAATGTTATCAATTTCCAAAATGGAAACTGTTCCAACAATTCCTTATTACAAATTGCAGACCTTACAGGGATGACAGCATCAGGTGTTGCTAACCCAGGAGATTGTACTGGAGGTGCTTGGAATGGAGGACCAGAAGACTATTGGTTTATGGTACAAGTCCCTCTAGGAGAAACCCAATTAACTTTTGATATGACTTGGGATTGTGGATTATTCTGTACTACTAATCCTGGTTATGCGCTTTATAATGGTGCTTGTGCAAGTCCAACTTATATTACTGGAACTTGCGATGGAGATGATGGCTTCTTTCCGACTACCAATCAAGTCACTACATTGACAGGTTTAACCCCTGGCGAAATCATATATATTCGACTTTGGGAAATAGATAATCAAGATCACCAAATTTTAACAGAGGTATATACTAATACCGATCCACCTTCAAATGATTTATGTGCTAATGCTATGCCTTTAGATATGGCTGGTGATTTCGGTTGTAATTATGATGCGACAAATACAGGAGAACCTAATTCATGGACACCAGGTACTTGTAACCCTGGTTCATGGAGTAGTATTGAAAATGCCGTTTGGTACACGTTCAATGTCCCTGAACAACAAGATATTACTATTGATTTATTAGATATTAATTGCGATGGTACTGGTGGTGGTGATTTACAAGTAGGTGTTTGGACTAATTCTGGAACATGTAACTTAGCTTCTGAAACATTTATTGATTGTACTGTAGCAACAGGCGATGTGAACATGCTACTTCCTGACTTACCTGCTGGTGATTATTATTTATTTATTGATGGTAATGCAGGTGCTAATTGTACTTGGAGGTTTGAAACCAATTTAGTGCCTCCCCCTCCAGGAGAATGTGGTTGTACCAACTGTCCAGTTCCCATTACTGACAATGGTGTATTTGATGGTTTCCTTGATGTGACTGTAAACTCACCAGGTATCGATGATTTAGGATTGAATAATCTTGAACAAGTTTGCTTTACTTTACAACATACTTGGGTAGGTGATTTAGCGGTTACTTTAACTTCTCCAGATGGTTTACAATATATAGTAATGGCTGATAACGATAATGACTTTGGAGGATGTGGTACTAGCTCAGATGATGTTGATGTTTGTATCGAGTTAGGTAATGCTAACCCTATTAATACTAATACTAACTATATTTGTAATGGTGGCGTCCCTTGTTTAGATGGCAATTTCACTATGCCTTGCGGTGGTGTTACAACTCCTACTATTGCAGGAGCTACTCAAGCACCTGGTTGTGATTTGAATGCATTTAATGTACCAGGTAATACCGTGAGTGGAACTTGGACATTAAGCGTCGCTGATGTGTGCGACCAAGACATAGGTTATTTGGTGGATTGGTCTTTAACTTTTGCAGATACAACTGGTATCAATTGCGAATCTACCTGTCCAGCTGACCCTGGCTCTACTGCTGTTACTTTAACTGGTGATGGAACAAACAATTATGTAGTTTGCTTTG
>JAHDBM010000130.1 GCA_020630395.1 Flavobacteriales bacterium | reverse complement strand
CCCAAACACCAAAATTTATTGCTTATGAAAAATTCTACCCCAAAGAATTTATTTTTTTTTAAAGCAAAAAGCAAATCATTATTTTTTGTTCTTTTTTTTATTATTATTAATTCAAATGCTTTACATACAGCCTTTAATTGGTCTGAATGTTTATTTACAAATAAATTAGAAACATACAATCTTAATAATCCAATAATAACCAATGGAGTTAATGATTATGTAAACGCAACATGTCATTTAAACACCGTATTACCTCCAGAGCCAGAAATTAATGTTACTGGCAATAATGTGGTCATTAATAATGGAGATATAGCTACTATTTCTTCAAACAATACTAATTTTGGGTCAATATATATATCATCAGAATCTAAAACACATACTTTTTTAATAAATAACGTAGGAACATTACCATTAAATCTAACTGGTGCTATGCCATATATTACAACAACTGGTACCAATGCTTCAGATTTCATACTTAGCTCTCCTCCTACTAGTCCTATTGGGCCAGGAGAATCAACAAGTTTTGATATTACCTTTAACCCTTCTGAAAATGGTTTAAAAAGGGCTTTAGTTACTATTACTAGCAACGATGCTAGTAATAAAAACTATTCTTTTGCTATCCAAGGCTTTGGAAGTACTTTAATTGGTGAAGGCCCAGGAGGTGTAAATAATAATATTCAATTATGGTTAAAAGCCAATAAAGGAGCAGGTATAGTTGATGGACAGCCTTTATCTTTATGGATAGATCAAGCAAAAAACAACAATGCAACAGTCAATTTACCTGGGCAAGAACCAACGTATAGAGATAACCCAAATGCTAATGTTAATTATAATGCTGTTGTAGATTTTAATAATAATTTTAGTAACTATCCTATAGATTATACATATGCAGATACCAATAGACAATTTCTTAAAGGAGATGGTGGTTTTTATACAGACGATATATATATAGTTCTAATACCAAATAGACCTGCTAGTTCCTCATCTGGTTTTTATGACATTTTTTGTGGAGATTCAAACCCAAGTAGACAAGCCACAGATGCTAGTGGTATAGGTTTTGGTTCTTACTCTGTAAGGTTTGAAAATGAAGTTTTATCATACGCACATGGTACAACTCCAAATGGCTATCCGCCAATAAATGAAAGAGGTTATGGAGTAGCTGAAACGAACACTACTACGATTTTTGATAATGTAGGTATTATAAATGGACGCCATAACAATGATATAGCAGCCACGGGTTACGAACTTTTATATAATAATAAAGATGTCGTTAACACAGAAGTTGGTATCCCACAATTTGGTACTATAGACAATTCTAAATATTGGATAGGACGAAGTGAAGGATATAAAAGTAGTTTAGATGGGCGCATAGTTGAAATCATTGCTTATTCCTCTAGAAATAATGAAAACCCAGAACGAAATAAAATTCAATCTTATTTAGCAATAAAATATGGCATTACTTTAGGCACTAATGGTATAAGTCAAGATTACATTGCTTCAAACAACGAAATGATATGGAATACTTCTGCAAACGCAGGTTACAACTATGATATTGCTGGTATAGGTAGAGATGATGCATCTGATTTATACCAAAAGCAATCTAAAAGTGTAAATAAAACTGCCATTGTATCAATGGCTTTAGACAATACAGAATTAACAAACAATCTTAACCCAAATTTATTTGACACAAATAATGAATTTTTAATATGGGGCAATGACGGCAATGATACTAATTCTTCCTCTACTGCAATCACTGTAGATTTAGGACCAGATACTATTACCACTGTTACCGATGTAATGAACAGAATTTGGAAAATTAACGAAACTTCTGGCAAGGATATTAAAAAAGTAGAAGTTTCCATTTATGAAGCCGATTTAGCAGGTTTACCCCCATTAGCTGGCAATGATCAGTATGTAATGCTAGTAGCTGAAGATTCTAATTTTACTACAAATTTAAATACCGTGTTTTTAAACCCAAACACCTTTAATGGTATATCTACAAGAGAAGGAACTTATGATTTTGATGGTACTAAATACTTTACCTTTGGAGTAGCAAGAGAAATAAACGCACCAAGACATTTAGGGTTTGACGGGGCTAATAACTATGTCTTAGTAGGAGATAAAATAGACTTATCTGGACGCTTTACAGCATCTGCATGGATAAAACCCGATGCTTCAAATACTGTTATAAATGATAGAACAATTATTTCAAAAAATGATGGAGTGTACGGTTATAAATTCTTTTTAAATGCAGATGATTTTCTTAGCTTTTCTGTAGGAAACTCTCCTATAAATGTCATTCAATCCAATACTAAAATACCTAAAAATATATGGCATCATGTAGCTGTAATGTATGACGGAATTACTGCTAGCCTATATATAGATGGCGTATTAGATACTACAAAAATGTTAAATTCTCCTGCAATAAATAGTGCAAATTTTACCATAGGAGCCATGCAAATTACTAAAGATGATGTTAGAGATCATTTTAAAGGTGATATTGATGAAATTCGTATTTGGGATGAAGTACTTACTGTAAATCAATTACGTTATATAATGAATCAAGAGATTATACAAAATGGAATTTTTGTAAACGGAGCCATTATACCAAATACAATTACTAAAAACGACATAGCTACTGTAAATTGGTCTAGTTTATTAGCTTATTATTCTATGAATTCATTCATAGCTACACACCTTAACGATGTGTCTGGCAACGGTAATAGAGGAGAATTAATAAGTCCAGATACATTTAGTATAGAGTTTCAATCCTCACCATTACCTTACGAATCTGATCAAAACCGAAATTGGGATGTTTCAGCTACATGGACCAATGGCATTGAACAATATGCACCAGGATCGACTTCTATTGTTGACCCCAATATTACAATAGATTGGAACATTGTAAAAACCAATCATAACATATTGATGAATAATACAACCAGTTTACCTCTTATTAATCAAAACAACAGAACGGTTTTAGGATTATTCGTAGACTCCAATATTTTAACGATACTTGGCAGTAATGGAGCAAAGACTGGAAATGGATTAACAGTTACACATTATTTAAACCTTGATGGTAAAATAGATTTAGATGGAGAATCTCAATTAATACAAACTC
>JAHDBM010000060.1:15328-19416 GCA_020630395.1 Flavobacteriales bacterium | reverse complement strand
GCAAACAATTCTAATACTGATATTGTTAGATCAACCAATACAACCAATTTTATTAATGATGAGGCATTTACTTCTCAATCACTTGAAGATCAAAACCAAATATTACAGAATTACCGATTAAACGCTAAGCTTCAGCATGAGTTTACCGAAAAAAGTAGATTAGACTTAAAATTAACAGGTATATATTCTGGTAACAATGATAGGGGAATAACGACTGATAATAATGTTTTTGCAAATGGAAAAAACAATACTGCAGAAAATATTTTTACAGATGAAGGTTTTGGGTTGAATGGACAATTGGACGCAAACTACCGACAAAAATTCAAGAAAAAGGGTAGATCTATGAATATTGACGGAAGTTTTTATATGTTAAATAATGAGGGAGATAGAAACACAAGAATCCAAAGAGATATTGTAGTTGATACACTTCCAATTTCTACAAACCTTGTTCAATTGCAAACAGATTTTAATGATAAAAAGGAATATGTAGCTAAAGCAACCTGGACCGAACCTTTAAATAGAAAAATGTTTTTAATAATAGATATAGGAACGTTTTATCAAACACAGTCTAAGGATAAAAGCTTTTTTGATTCAGTCGGTAATCAGTCAATAAAGAATCAATTTTTAAGTAATGCATTTAAAAGTGAATATTCTTTTAATCAAGTAGGGGCTAAAATTAATTATAAGTACAAGAAAAATTTATTTGTTTTAGGAGTAGATGGTCAGTTATCTAGATTAAAAGGAACAACTAGTGCAAGCGAAACACCTATACTAAGAGATTTTTCTATTTTATTACCCAACTTTTATTGGAAAAATCAAGTTAGTATGAGTAACAGAATGGAGATGCGATATACTACTACTTTTACTGAGCCATCTTTAGATCAACTACAACCAGTTGTTAATAATGCTAATCCACTTAATATTTATGAAGGTAACCCAAATTTAATACCCGAATACAGCCACAGTATAAGTTATGGTTATTTTAAATATGATGCGTTTAACTACACTAATTTTAATGCTAATATATCACTTTATGGAACTGAGAATAAAATTGTAAACGCACAGTATATAGATTCTGTTACAAACCTAAGAAGGTCAACTCCAATCAATACAGCTAGTAATTTAGGTGCTCAAGGATCAGTTGGTTATGGTTTTAGAATTAAGCCATTAAAGACCTCAGTAAACATTAGGGTTAATGGAGGAGTAGGCAATGGAATTAATTTTGTAAATGATGTAGAAAATGATTTTACTACTTACGATTATGGTGTTAATTTAAGAATAGGAAACATTAAGAAAGAAGTATTTGATATTGCTGCAGGTGTAAAAATGAATGTAAATGAAAATACTTTTTCACTTAACCCAGAAGCAAATACACAGTACATCAATACCTCTATTTTTGGAGAGATAAACATAGAGTTAAAGAATAAATGGAATTTTGGAGCTGATGCAAGTCAAAATTTCTATCAAGGGTCGTTAAATAATGATAATCCCTCATTCTTAATATTAAATGCTTATGTCTCTAAAACAGTAACCAAAAATCAAAGAGGAGATTTAGAATTATCGGTTAGTGATATTTTAAACCAAAGAACAGGAGTTAATTTTTACGGTCAGCAAAACTACTTTGTGGAGTCTAATGTAAATGTGTTAAGAAGATATGTTATGCTCAGTTTTAAGTATAAGATTATTAAGATATAATCATTTACTCAAACAACCTCCTAGTATATCCCAACCTAAATACAATATCATTAAACCATAGGTTGTAATTAACGCTTAAATCACGGTTATTGTCTACCATTGAACCTAATGCTTTTTGATTGTATTGAGAACATTCAATAAAAACATATTCATTCCAGTTTATTCTTAGTTCTAATCCAAGACTGTTTTCAAAAATGAAGCCTCTGCCGTTAGTTTCTTCACTATTTGCTGTTGCAAAACTATAACCAATACGTGTTCTCACATAAGGTTTTAAAATATCATCCCAAAAATTAGCTAAAAAGTATCTTCCAGTAATAAATACAGGAGTTCCATTAATAGATAAAGAATCGTTCAAATTATTTATTGGCAAGCTTAATCTATTGTTGTGAAACCCAATACCTATTCCAAATTCTAAGCCGTTTGATAAAGCATAGCTTAAGTTTCCATTTAAACTAGTGTGATATTTAGAAAACCCTATAGACCCTGAATATACAAGCCCAGTTCTATAATCATTAGGTCTTTTCAGTAGAGAGAAGTTACGTTCTGAAGGCTCCAATAATGGGAAGTTTTGACCAGTAACACTTATAAAGGAACATGATAACAAAAGAAAGAGAGAGAGAGTTAGCTTATTCATGATTCTAAGGGTTAGATTGAAATTATGGGGCTATAATTTCACTTAATTCAGTAATAGAATTTGTGTTCGTGTTGTAGGATAATTGCTTTATTCCATTAGATCCAGTAATTAAAAGAGCATCAGAATCTGTTGGGTGCTTAATTACATCAAAAGTAGAGATGTTTCTGTAGGTGTTTAATAAAATTGGATTTGCAGGTGATGAAATATCCAGAACACTTAATCCATTGTTGCCTTCTCCAATAAATAAACGGTTATTCATTACAGCCATACCATAAGGGCTATTCAATTGCACTTCATTTATTTTAGTAGGATTATTAATGTTAGAAATATCGATTACCTCCACTGCGTTTACATTATTGTTACACCCATTAGAGCCAACAGATCTTAGCGTTAAATAGGCTATGTTTCCATGAGGTAAAACTGGATCACAAGATACAACATGAGTATAGCTAGATACTTTTTGAGGGTTACTTGTTTTTGTCATAACAATCATTGATGATTTTGAACCAATAAAAACATTATTGTTTTCAGTATATATAGTTTCCAAATCCTCACCAACATATTTTTTGTTTCTTTTTTCTATTGTAGAACCTAAGTCTTCAAATGTATGGATGTCTGTTCTTCCAATAACATATAGGTGTGAGTTGTCAAAGGCTAACCTGTTTAGTGTTCCTTTGTTTTTAGCACTACTTCCTATAAAAGAAGATGGAACTTCGCTAAATGGTATGACTTCGTCTTGAAAATCAAAATATAATGTGCTGTTTTCTCTTAAAGCTACTTCTTTAGCACTTCCAATTTCAAAAGTCTCGGTAGTAATTTTATGGTCAAATCCTACTAGTAATCTGCCGTTAGCATCTTTAATGGTGTTGCCGAAAGCATTATTTACTCTGTATATTAATTGAGGTTGAGATGGACTAGCAATATCAATTTTAACTAAATCATAATGACAAATAGCATAAATAATATTGTCTTTCACATAAAACTCATTTGTATAAGGCAAATTAATAAAAGCTGCATTTGTAGGTGTGCCCTTACTTGTGTTATTTATAATATGAATCCCTTCGTTTTTTTCTCCAATTAGAATAACATCTTTACCATAAAATATTTTCCCAGTGTTTTGGATACTTCGAGATGGGGCATTGATGTTTATTTTTCTAATAGTGTTTTCATCTTCGTATACAGCAATTGCCTTATTGTAGGTTTGCTGAATAGTTCCTTTGTTTTTTTTACATGCAGATAGTAGTGCTAAGCAAAAGATAGATAGAAGTAGCGTATGAGTTTTCATAATGTGTTATTTTTATGTTAACAAAGACAAAACAAGTATCGTGCCAAAAAAAGAAAAAAATAATTTTTCTAATATAATTAGGGCGTAGGTGTGGTTAAAACAGGAGTTTTTAGTATTGCATTTTGAAAATCGAAAAGATTGTGCCTAATTTTACGCGAAGTTCATTAACAGAAAATATATAGTATGGCTAAGAATTTAGTTATTGTGGAGTCACCTGCAAAAGCAAAGACAATAGAAGGGTATTTAGGTAAAGAGTTTGTCGTAAAATCTAGCTTTGGTCATGTAAGAGACTTACCAAAGAAAGGAATGGGAATTGATATCGAACAAGATTTCGAACCAACCTATGAAGTCTCAACTGATAAAAAGAAAGTAGTTAGTGAATTAAAGAAGCTTACCAAAGAAGCAGAAACTGTTTGGTTAGCAACTGATGAAGACCGAGAAGGAGAAGCTATTTCTTGGCACTTATATGAAACA
>JAHDBM010000060.1:5584-15228 GCA_020630395.1 Flavobacteriales bacterium | reverse complement strand
GAAGAAGAAGTTTCTAGCTTTTTAGAAGGATGCATGTCTAGCGACTTTGAAGTTGATAGCATGGAGAAAAAACCAGCTAAGAAAACTCCTGCAGCACCTTTTACAACATCTACATTACAACAGGAAGCTGGTAGAAAACTTGGCTATACGGTTGCAAGAACTATGTCGCTTGCACAAAGATTGTATGAAGCTGGTAAGATTACCTACATGAGAACAGACTCATTAAACTTATCAGAGACAGCAAGAGAAGGAGCTAAAACTGAAATCCATAATGCTTACGGAGCAGATTATGCTTTTGAAAGAACATTTGCTACAAAATCTAAAGGAGCTCAAGAGGCACACGAAGCAATTCGTCCTACCGATTTTGGAACGCATACTGCTGGAGGTGATGCATCTGAGCAAAAGTTATATGATTTAATTTGGAAACGTTCAATTGCATCACAAATGAGTGACGCTCAAGTTGAGCGAACGACTATAAAAATTGCAGGATCTAATGTTAAAGAATTATTCGTAGCAAAAGGAGAGGTAATTAAATTCGAAGGGTTTCTTAAGGTTTACCTAGAAGGAAATGATGATGAAGAGGAAGAAGATGAAGCAACTGAAGGATTGTTACCAAATGTTAGTAAAGGAGATAAGCTTACAAGAAGCTTAATTGAAGCAACCCAAAGATACTCAAGACCTCCATCTAGATTTACAGAGGCATCCTTAGTAAAGAAATTAGAGGAGCTTGGTATTGGTAGACCATCTACTTACGCACCAACTATTTCTACCGTTCAAAAAAGAGGATATGTTCATAAAGAAGAGAAAAAAGCTAAGCAAAGAGATTATTTAAAGTTTACGCTTTTAAATGACGAATTAAAAAGAGAAGAACTAAGCGAAAATTATGGAGCTGAAAAAAATAAATTATCTCCAACTGATATTGGAATGGTGGTAACCGACTTTTTAGTTGAACATTTCGATAAAATTTTAGATTATAATTTCACAGCATCTGTAGAAAAAGAATTTGATGATATAGCGCAAGGATTAAAAACATGGAAAGAAATGATAGCTTCTTTCTATAATCCATTCCATGAGCGAATTGAAGATACATTAGAAAACGGAGAGCGTTCATCAGGAGAAAGAGCTTTAGGTAATCATCCAGAAAGTGGTTTGCCTGTAATTGCTCGTTTAGGGCGTTATGGTGCCATGGTGCAAATTGGAAATGCTGATACATTACCAGAAGATGTAAAACCTAAGTTTGCTTCTATTACTGGTGACTTAAGTCTGCAAAGTATAACATTAGAAGAAGCTTTGGAGCTATTTAAACTACCTAGGTCTATTGGTGAATTTGAGGGGCATGAAGTAACTGTAGCAGTTGGTCGTTTTGGGCCCTATGTTAGGTATAATAATAAATTTGTTTCCTTAAAGAAAGATGAAGGAGACGATCCAATGACTATAACAATGGATCGTGCTGAGGTATTGATTAAAGAAAAAATTGAAGCTGATAAGAATAAATACATTAAAACATTTCCAGAGAATGAAAATGTGCAGGTATTAAATGGGAGATATGGACCTTACATAAAAATTGGAAAGAAGAACGTAAAAATTCCGAAAAGCTATGAAGGAGAACCAGCAGACTTAACATTAGAACAATGTATTGAGTTTGAAAAAATAATGTTGGAAAACAAAAAGAAACCTAAGGCAAAGGCTAAACCAAAAGCTAAAAAGAAATAAATGGATTTATCACTTTTTATAACTCCACTTGCAGGCAATAAAATTGTTGATTATATGTCTGCTAAAGATACATTGGGTTCACAGGTGTATTTTTATAAAGGAGATGAAATTGATGGTGATTTTCAATTGGCAATTATTGGAGTAAAAGAAGGAAGAGGAGGTCACTCTATTTCATGTAAAGATTCTGCTAACTATTTTAGAGATCATTTATATAGCCTATATCCATCTTGGAAAAACTTAAATATTATTGATCTTGGTAATATTGAAGAAGGAAACGAGTGGAAAGATACTAATTATGCGTTATCAGAAGTTGTATTTTCATTAGTGAGTAATAATATACTTCCCGTAATTATTGGAGGATCCAATGACTTGGGGTATGGAGTTTACAAAGGATATGAAAGATTAGAGCAAACGGTTAATCTTGTAACAGTAGATAGAAAAGTTGACTTAAATGAAGAGGGAAACAAAAGCGATACTTATTTACGAGATATTATTTTAAGTAAGCCAAATTACCTGTTCAACTATACTAATTTAGGTGCTCAAGGTTATTTTTGTAACCCAGAGATAGAAGCATTAATGGAGAAATTATTCTTTGACAATATTCGATTAGGTCAAATTCAACAGGATAAAACATTTTCTGAGCCATATATTCGAAATGCCGATATATTTTCATTTGATTTAAATGCTATTCGACAAGCTGAAGTTCCTGGCACAACTGTAGCGTCTCCAAATGGTTTTTTTGGTAATGAAGCATGTCAGTTAACACGATATGCAGGAATGAGCGATAAATTATCTTCAGTTGCTTTTTTCGAAACAACACCAGAATATGATGTTAACGGACAAACATTTAGCTTACTAGCTCAAATGATTTGGTATTTTATTGAAGGGTTTGCTAATCGTAAAAAAGAATCACCTTTAAGTAGCGATAAAAATTATACGAAGTATAAAGTAGTATTAAATAATACTCAAGAAGAATTAACTTTTATTAAAAGCACAAAATCCAATAGGTGGTGGATGAAGGTGCCATATCCTCCTTCTTCTAAAACAAAATTTGAAAGACATCATTTAGTTCCTTGCGATTACAAAGATTATGAAATGGCAATGAATGATGAGATGCCTGATCTATGGATAAGAACATATAAAAAAATTAATGTCTACTAGTCTAAAATAAATAATGTTTAGATACTTGTTATTAACAACTTCTAGTTAAAAAATTTTAAAACCTGCATTTTTTGTTTATTTTAGCACTTTAGTACCGAAAAAAGAAAGTTAATGAAAAAACAGTTGTTTTTAGTAGCCATGGTTTTTGTTATGGTGGCAGGAAAGTCTCAACAAGACCCACAATTCACGCATTTCATGTTCGATAAATTATCGATTAATCCTGGTTTTGCAGGTACAAATGAAGCGTATTGTTTTACTGGTATTTGGAGAAATCAATGGTCTGGATTAGGTGATGAACCAAAAACTGTTCTTATCAATGCTCATGCTCCTGTTGATTTTGTTAAAGGTGGTTTAGGATTAACTTATTTTAATGATAAACTAGGTTGGTTTAACAGCAACTTTATAAGGCTTTCTTATTCATATCATATTAAAAATCTTGGTCCAGGAACATTAGGTGTTGGTATTTCGGCAGGATATTTCACTCATAAAATAAATCCTCAATGGATCACTCCTGATGTTGCAGCATCAATTGATGGTGCAATACCAACTTCAACTAATATTGAAGGTAATTTAGATTTTTCATTAGGAGCTTATTATTATGCTAGTAATTTTTATGCAGGTATATCTTCTACTCATTTAAGTGAGGCCAATCTTAAAACATTAAATGTTAAGGCTGCTCGTCATTATTACTTTATGGGTGGATATTCTCATCCTGTTCTTAATGGAGATTTAGATATAAAACCTAACGTATTAGTTAAGTCTGATCTAGCAAGTACACAATTTGATGCCAATCTTACCGTTATGTATTTAAAAAAGTTTTGGGCTGGAGTTACTTGGAGAAACAAAGATGCGTGGGCTCCGCTTCTTGGTTACCAGCATTCATTTAATAAATTTGGAACGCTTAAAGTTGGATATTCTTATGATGTGACAACATCTGATATTAGTAATTACAGTAATGGTTCACACGAGATTATGGTTAATTATTGTTTTAATATTGTTATACCAAAAGTATTTGAACGTTCAGTTCATCCAAGATTTTTATAATTTTTTTGAAACCTTTTGTTTTTGTTTTGCGTAAAGTGCAGAACGAAACAAGTTATTAACAAAAAAAGGTTTATAACTAGTAGAAAGAAAAAAGAGAAAAAAAGAGAGAGATATGAAAAAGGTGTTAATGGTGATGGTTCTTGCAGCAATTATTTTGTCAAGTTGCTCAGAAAGAACAGGGGAGTTAATCGGTTCTCAAAATAGGCCGAAGTGGTATGGGTATGATCCTTATGGGATGAATTACATCCCGGCTGGTAGTTATAATATGGGGCAAAGCGATCAAGATGCGCCATTTGTACATCAAACTAGAAGTAAAACAGTTTCTATATCTGCATTTTATATAGATATTACTGAGATTAGTAATAATGAATATCGCCAGTTTGTAGAATGGACAAGAGACTCATTGGCTAGAAGAATATTAGCGGAAGAATTCCCAGAAGAATTTTTGATTCCAACTCTAGATGATGAATTAGAGGAAATGGATGAAGAAGATTGGAATTTAGATTGGGATGCCCGTTTAAGATGGGATGATGAAGAATACTATCCTTTATTAGTTTCTGAATTAGTGTTGCCTGAAAATCAAAGGTTTTATAAAGCAAGACAAATAGATCATAGAAAGTTAATTTTCGATTACTATTGGATAGACCTTAAAGAAGCATCTAAAAAAGGTAGGCCATTAATTAAAAAGTTGTCTAATACGGAGTATGAAGACAGAACAGAACATAGAATTCAGATGAAAGATGGTGGGTTTCCATTTCCAGTAGACCAATATGATGAGGAAGTTCAAAGAGGTAAAGATATCGATATAGGTGGTGGATGGAGAAACAAGAAAGGTCAAAATTTTTCTATCAGAGGTCATTCAGATCGTTCAAGATTTATTATACATGAAAAAATTAATGTATTCCCTGATACATTAGTATGGGTGCATGATTTTACATACTCTTACAATGAGCCAATGACAAGAAAGTACTTTTGGCATCCAGCTTATGATGATTATCCAGTTGTTGGTATTACATGGCAACAAGCTAATGCATTTTGTATATGGAGAACTCAACTCTTAAATGGTTGGAGAAATGATATGGGAGAGGTTTATGTTGATGATTATAGATTGCCAACAGAGGCTGAATGGGAGTATGCTGCAAGAGGTGGTTTAACATTAAGTCCATACCCTTGGGGTGGTCCTTACATAAGAAATGCAAAAGGATGTTTCTTAGGTAACTTTAAGCCTATGAGAGGTCGTTATATGGAAGATGGTGGTTTTTATACAGTTAAAGTAACTTCTTATCATCCTAATGATTACGGTTTATATTGTATGGCAGGAAATGTGTCTGAATGGACTAGCACTGCCTTTGATGAGTCAATGTATGAGTTTTCTCACGATTTAAACCCTGAATACACTTACCATGCTTTAGATCATGATCCTATATCTATGAAAAGAAAAGTAATAAGAGGAGGTTCATGGAAAGATGTAGGTTATTACCTTCAAAATGGTACACGTACTTATGAGTATCAAGATACTGCCAAAAGTTACATAGGGTTTAGATGTGTAATGAGTTACTTAGGTAGAGGAGGGCCAGATAAAAATGAAGGGATTTAATCCTTACAATCAATTATTTATAAAAAAATCAATGATTCATTGAAACTAACACAACTTCTTGTCGTAAGAAGTTGTGTTTCTTAATAAAAAGTAAAAAGAAAGCAAAAGTATTAATAAAACAAAAAAGAAAAGATTATGAAGCCAGGAAGTAAAGGATGGAAAGTTTTTATGTCGAAGCTATATGGATTTGGTGCTGCGATTGTAATTATAGGAGCTTTATTTAAAATTATGCACTGGCCAGGTGCAAATATTGCGTTAATTGTTGGGCTTTCTGCCGAAGCAATTATATTTATATTCTCATCATTTGAGCCGATACACGAAGAATTAGATTGGACTCTAGCATATCCAGAGTTAGCTCTAGGAAAAGACCATGATGATGAAGATATGGAAGAATTGGCATTACAAACTTCAAGAAATAGAGGCGGAGGTTCATCTGTATCTCAAGAGCTAGATGTAATGTTAGAAGATGCTAAAATTGACGGAGATCTTATAAAAAGTTTAGGTGATGGTATGAGAAACTTAAGTGAAACAGCAGGAAAAATTAGTAATGTTGCTGATGCATCTGCTGAGTCTGCTAATTACACTGAAAGTTTAAAGAAAGCAGCAGAAAAAGTTGATGTTCTTGCTGATTCTTACGCTACAGCATCCGAATCTTTAATGGGATTAACAAATACCCAAAAAGAAGGAGCTTCTTTTGGAGAGCAAATGCAAAAAGTTACTTCTAACTTAACAGCTCTTAATAATGTATATGAAATGCAATTAAAAGGTGCTTCTGATTCACTTGAGGCAACTCAAAAAATACAAGGTGGTATTACCGAATTAATGACTAACCTTAGTGATTCTGTTGAGGATACTAAGTTATATAAATCAAACATTGCTGAATTAAGTAAAAACTTATCTGCTTTAAACAAAGTATATGGTAATATGCTTAATGCAATGAATATTAATCCTAATTCATAATTAGGTAGTTTTAAATAACTTATTAATCTATTAAAATTATAAAGAATGGCAGGTGGTAAAGAAACCCCAAGGCAAAAGATGATCGGTATGATGTACTTAGTACTAACCGCACTTTTAGCCCTTAACGTATCTAAGAGTATATTAGATGCATTTATAACAACTGATGAGCAAGGTTTAGAACAAAACAAACGATTAGTAGAATCCATTAACGGTATTGGATCTAAGTTAAGTTTGTTGAAAGAAGACCCTCAGTCTAAAAAATCAGCAGCTGAAATAGAACCTATATACATTAAAGTTAAAAAAGTATCCAACAAAGCAGATGACTTTTTTATGGCTGAGCTTAATGAATTATTTTCTAAGACAGAGCAAGATAAAAGCTGGTTTACTAAAGATCCTAAGACTCAAATAACTTCTTACAAGGATTTTAATGACATGAAGAAAAAAGATGACTATGATACGCCATCTGCAATGTTTGGAGATCCTTCTAATCCTAAAGCTGATAAAAGAGGAAAAGCTCTACGTGACGAATTAATGAAATTACGTGATGAACTTATTCTTACTGTGGCTGGTAATATGAAAGACAAGAATAAGATTTATACCATAACAAAAGCTAATTTAAAAACAGAAGAAGGTTTTAAAAAATATTTGGAACAACAAAAGCATCCTCAAGCAGATAATTTATTGGATATCTATGGTATTTTAACTAAACCAGAAAAAGTTTCTCAGCATAAAGAAATGAAGGATTGGAACCAAGCAAGATTTTATCATCAACCAATGGTGGGTGTTGTAGGTACATTCACTTCTTTAAGAAATGATATCCGTTTAGCACAACAAAAAGCATCCAAAATGTTAATGGAAAGAGTTGATGTGCCAATGATGAACATTAATAAAGTAGAGGCACAGGTTTTGGCTAGTACACAATACATGAATATGGGCGATACTTTAGGTGTTAGAATAGGTATTGTTGCCTATGATTCTTCTAAACAATATGAAGTAAAATATAGATATGACTCTACTGGCGATTATAGTAAAGATCCTGATGGTAAATTTACAATTAAGGCAGATTCACCAGGTCCAAAATATGTGGAAGGTAAATTAATGGTTGAGATAGCAGGAGAATTGCAAGAAAGGGATTGGAATTTTAGTTACACGGTTGGTAAGCCATCTGCTTCTATTGCAGCACCAGAACTTAACGTAATGTATAGAGGTTATCCTAATAAGATTAGAGCAGTTGCTTCTGGTTATCCACCAGATCAAGTAAAAGTTAGCTGTTCAGGATGTAAGAGTTTCTCAAAAGGTAAGGGCGGAGACTACATTGCAAAAGTAGGTTCTGGTAGTAAAGCTACAGTTTCTGTTACTGCAGGAGGGAAAAAAGTTGGATTTCAAGAATTTAGAATTTTACCGTTACCGAAAGCACAACCGTTTTTTGTTGGTAAAACTTATGGAACATCAACAATGTCTTCAGGTAATTTAAAGCAAGGATCTAAATTAACAGCAAAACTTCCTAACTCTCCACTTAACGTAACATATAATGTTAAAGGGTTTGCTATGTCAGCATCTTCTAAAGGGAAAATTCTTGATGGAGGTAGATCAGGAGGTGGAAGTTTAACATCTAAAATGAAAAATGTTATTAGAGGTCTTAAGAAAGGAGATAAAGTTTATTTTGAGCAAGTAAAAATTGCTGGACCAGACGGAAAATCATACCCAGTTGGTGGATTATCGTTTAAAATAAAATAATATTTATTTCGTTAAAGAATAAAGAAAGAGCGTATGAAAAGTGTTGTAAATTTGATTAGAATAGGATGTGTTAGTACATGTCTTATGGGAATGGTAAATGGGTATAGCCAATTACCAAGTTCTGGAGTATCTCCATCTGGAGTATTAGATGGTGTATATGTTCAAGAGCATATTCCTACAAAGAAAGTTATTGGATATGCTTCTCTTAGGGAGGCAGATGTTATGTGGAGTAAGAGAATTTGGAGAAAAATTGATTTAAGAGAAAAGATCAATTTTCCTTTATATTATCCTGTAGATCCTTTAACTGATCGAAGAAGTTTATGGCATGTAATAAAATACGGGATAGAAACTGAAGGTAGTTTAACTCCTTATGAAATTATTCCTAGTGAAGATGGAGAAGATTCAGGTCCAGTAAAGTTTGATCAAGATGGTCAATTTCTGTACCCAATTAAGCCACCAAGTGGAAATATTAAGGATTCTGGATACGTAGAAAAGATCAACAATTTATTTTATACTGTTTCAACTATTGAAAAATGGGATGATGAATTAGATCAGCCTGCAGTTGACGATAATGGAGATCCTATTTATATCGAAGAGAAAAATCCAATTTCTAGTCAAGATGTAGTTCAATACTTGGTTAAAGAAGATTGGTTCTTTGATAAGCAAAGGTCTGTTATGGATGTTAGAATTATTGGAATTTGTCCAATGGTTAGAAAATATGATGAAGAAGGAAATTTAAAGCCAGGTTTAGAGCAAAAATTTTGGTTGTATTTCCCTGAATGTCGTTATGTATTTCAAAACTATTTTGTTTACAATAGACAAAATGATGCACAAAGAATGTCTTTTGATGATTTATTTTGGAAAAGGATGTTTGGTAGCTTTATATATAAAGAGTCAAATGTTTATGATAGAGAGATAGATCGTTATGAAAGAGATGGTGTTCGAGCATTGCTTAATGCTGAGAAAATAAAGGCAGATATGTCTAAAATCGAGCATGACTTATGGCATTTATAATATTATAAAATTTATTTAAAGCTACCTTAGGGTAGCTTTTTTTGTTTGTATTAATTCTTTCATATTATGTTGATTTTTTATTTTTGAGTTCACATCTTAAACAAGTTTTTGGATTAATACCAATGTGCATACTTTTATAATTATTAAGAATCAATTTTATGGGGTTAACAGTCTTTTCTGATGAAAGTTTTATGAAGCAAGCAATTGACCAAGCTAATATGGCGCTTCTAAAAGATGAGATACCTGTTGGAGCTATATTAGTACATAATAATCTAGTAATTGCAAAAGCGCATAACTTAACAGAGCAATTAAATGACTTTACTGCGCATGCAGAAATGTTAGCCTTCACTTCGGGATCAGAGTATTTTTCTAATAAGTATTTAAATGAATGCACACTATATGTAACACTTGAGCCCTG
>JAHDBM010000060.1:0-5484 GCA_020630395.1 Flavobacteriales bacterium | reverse complement strand
ATGATCAAACATTCTATTATAATTCTAACATTTGTTAGTTTTTTTCTGAGCTGTAAAAAACAAAACGAGCAACAATTAGACCCTTTTATTCCAACTCAAGACGTAATAGTGGCTTCTAACGTAAGGATTATATCTCTTGAAGAGAATAGAGAGTTAATTTTTATAGATTCATCAAAACTTACTTTTAGTGCGGCAGGAGGCATTGTATCTAAAGTGTCGGCTGGTGATATTATGGTTGCAGGGATCACTCCTCAATCACCACAAGGATATTTAAGAAAAGTACTGCGAGTTGATCATAATAACGCTACAACTACTTTTTATACTGAACAAGCATCTTTATCAGAAACTATCATAAATGGAGATTTAAGTGTTGCACAATTATACCAACCAGAAAATTCTAGATCAAGAGATTTTCATATGGATGTAGATTTACCAATTTATGATGCTGATTTTAATTTCTTTACAAAAGATGATCAGGTTAGAATGAAGGGGACAATAGATGTTTCACCTAAACTTATTTTGGATGCAAAGTGGAGAGGATTTATGAACCTAGATTATATGAAAGTTGGTTTTGAAATGGAAAATACCAGAGATTTGCATATTGAAGGAGATCTTAATGTATTACCGAAAGACTTTATTAAAGAATTTGATATTTACTCTAAATTTTTACGTCCAATTCAATTTATGGTTGGTCCTGTACCAGTTGTTATTACCTCTTATTTTAAAGTGAAATTAGGAGTAAAAGGAAATGGAGAGATTAATATCAATACCGTATACCAAGGTTCTTCACAAGTTGAAGCCTATGTAGAAAAGCCATCAGGAATGAGGACTGGTAATTTTTCTTCTTGGAACAGAGTGTTAAATGTACAAGGAAGCAATACGTTAAACATAACAAACCTAAAATCTGCAGCTATACAAGCGATAAACGGATATGGTATAGATATTGAATTGCCGTTTTTAAGAGCCGGAATAGACTTTTGTTTATATGACTATTGTAATGCAAGATCATCTGTGTATGCAAAGGCAGCATTAAATGTGGATTATGATGTGTTAACTCAAGGAGGTTCTAAAACCGATATTGATTTTGTTATGGGAGCATGTATTGATTTTAAATTAAAAGTTTGGATAAAAACGTTAGTATACAATGAATGGTGCTTAATTGAGAAAAGTTGGGATGTATGGGATAACGTTAATGTAGCTCCTGATAATTTAGTCGCTCAATATCAGTTAGATGGTGATGCAAATGATATTAGTGGAAATGAACATCATGGTGTAGCTTTAGGAGCTACTCCTGTAATGGATCGTTATGGTAATAATGAAAATGCTATGTATTTTAATGGTAATTTTAGTGGAGTAGATATCGTTAATAGATCACTAATCACAACAAAAGATATTACTATAACTATGTGGATTAGACCAGATTTTGATTATAACGATCCTGGTTCTAATTATTTATTTGATGCATCCCCAAATAGTGATCGTTATTTACTATACAAAAATGATCAAGTTGGATTAGTATCTTATGCAGGAGGATCGTTAACAGGTACACTTGCAGCTACAAATCCAACATGGTGGAATAAGCAACAATGGATGCATGTAGCTATTGTTTATCAGGCGGATGTAAACATGACCTACCTTTATGTAGATGGTGATTTAATACAGTCTTTTAATAGTCCATTTAATCAAGCTCAACCAACTTCTTTGTTTATTGGGAAAAGATTTGAAGCATATCAAGGAACTGATCATGGAAGCTTTGTTGGAGCAATTGATGATGTAAGGGTATATGATAAAGCTTTAAATGCTGTGTTAATAGGTTATCTTAATGATTATTAGTGTTCTATAGAACTGTGTTTTAATGTGCTTAATCCTTTGGGTTTAAAGGGTAATATTGAGACTTAATAAGATGCTAAAATTAAAATACTTCCTTATCTTTATCTAAGGATAAACAAAGTATTTAGAGTGGCAAAAACAATTCAACATACAGTTACCATTGATGTTTTTGATAATTTTGGAGAACTATCTCAAGAAGATCAAGAATTGATAACTAAGGCAAAAGAAGCCTCTAACGAAGCTTATGCTCCTTATTCTCAATTTCAAGTTGGTGCTGCCGTTCGTCTTAAAAGCGGAAAGATAATTCAAGGTAGTAATCAAGAAAATGTTGCTTATCCTAGTGGATTATGTGCAGAAAGAGTAGCTGTATATTATGCCAATGCTACTTATCCAAAAGAAGAAATTGAATCGATTGCTATTACAGCTAAAACTAAAAATTTCGAAGTTGATAAACCAATCACACCATGTGGTTCTTGTCGACAAGCGATAGCTGAATATGAAATAAAACAGCAAAAACCTATTCGAATTATCATGATGGGAGAATCTGGAAGTATTCATATTTGTAATGGATTAAAAATGTTATTACCGTTCATGTTTAATGAACAAGAACTTAAAAAGGAATAGTATGGCTAAAACTTCAACAAAAGCTAAATTTTCTAAAGCAACTTATCTTAAATGGTATGAAGACATGTTGTTAATGAGAAAATTTGAAGAAAAAGCAGGGCAATTATATATCCAACAAAAATTTGGTGGATTTTGTCATTTATATATAGGTCAAGAAGCAATAGTTGCAGGAGCAGTAAGTGCAACAAAAAAAGGAGATAAGCACATGACTGCCTATAGAGATCATGCACATCCAATTGGATTAGGCATGCATCCTAAATATGTTATGGCTGAGCTATATGGAAAATCAACAGGTTGTTCTAAAGGTAAAGGAGGATCAATGCACATGTTTGATACCAGTATAGGTTTATGGGGAGGACATGGAATAGTGGGAGCTCAAATACCAATGGGAGCTGGACTTGCTTTTGCCGAGAAGTATAATAAAACAAAAAATGTTGTGTTAACTTCTTTCGGAGATGGTGCTGCTAGACAAGGAGCATTGCACGAAACGTTTAACATGGCCATGACATGGAAACTACCCGTTATTTTTATTATTGAAAATAATAATTATGCAATGGGAACTTCAGTAGAAAGAACATCAAACATTATTGATCTTAAAAAACTAGGATTAGCTTATGATATGCCAGCAGAAACAGTAGACGGAATGAGTTGCGAAGCAGTTCATGAAGCAATTGAAAGAGCTGCTAAACGAGCTAGAAAAGGAGATGGACCAACTTTGTTAGATATACAAACGTATCGTTACAAAGGACATTCAATGTCCGATCCTCAAAAATACAGGACTAAAGAAGAAGTTGAAGAATATAAAGCTCAAGATCCAATTCAAAAAGTGTTAAAGGTCATAAAAGACAATAAATTTGCAACACAAAAGCAACTAGATACCATTGAGGTAAAAGTAAAAGATCTTGTTGTTGAATCGGTTAAATTTGCTGAAGAATCTCCATTACCTGATGCTAGTGAATTGTATGAGGACGTATATGCGGAAGAAGGATATCCATTTATAAAAGAATATTAATATTATAAAACGACAGTTAGTATGGCTGAAATCGTAAGAATGCCCAAATTAAGTGACACCATGGAAGAAGGTGTAGTGGCTGAATGGCATAAAAAAGTTGGTGATGCAGTAGAAGCAGGTGAGTTACTTGCCGAGATTGAAACCGATAAAGCAACAATGGAATTTGAATCTTTTTATGATGGAGTTCTATTGCATATTGGAGTAGATAAAGGTAAGGCAGCCCCTGTAAATGATATTTTAGCTATTATAGGTGAAGAAGGAGAGGATATAAAAAAGCTATTAGAAGAAGATAAACCTAAAAAAGAAGAGCAGAAAGAAGAAAAGAAGGAGGAATCTAAAAAAGAGGTTAAGGTAGATGATAAAAAAAGTGAGCCTAAGCAAGAGGAACAAACTCAAAATAAACCTCAAGTTAAAACTGAAGCTGTCGAAAAAACAGAATCTTTTGCTTCAGCAGGTGGAGATTTAGATATTAAAGCTTCTCCATTAGCTAGAAACCTAGCAAAAGATAAAGGGATAGCTCTATCTATGATAAAAGGTTCAGGAGATGGAGGTAGGATCATTAAAAGAGATGTAGAAAACTTTAAAGGTGGTAAATCGGCATCCTTTGTAGGTGTTGAAACTTATACTGAAGAATCAGTATCTCAAATGAGAAAAGTTATTGCTAAGCGATTATCAGCAAGTAAATTCCAAGCTCCTCATTTTTATCTAACGATTAAGATAGATATGGATAATGCGATTAATGTTCGTAAAGCGATAAATGAATCTATTAAGCCTAATAAAATATCATTTAATGACTTAGTTATTAAAGCTACATCAGCTTCGCTTAAAAAGCATCCTGCAGTTAATGCTTCATGGAGAGAAGATGTAATTCGATATAATGAACACGTTCATGTTGGAGTAGCAGTTGCTGTTCCTGAAGGTTTAGTTGTCCCAGTAGTTAGATTTGCTGATGGTAAAACATTAACCCAAATTTCTAGTGAAGTAAGAGAATTGGCTGGTAAAGCAAAATCTAAAAAACTTCAACCAAGTGAAATGGAAGGGAATACCTTTACGATTTCTAATTTGGGAATGTTTGGTATAGATGAATTTACAGCTATTATTAACACTCCAGATGCTTGTATCCTTGCAATTGGAGGAATAGACAAAGTTCCTGTTGTTAAAAACAATCAAGTTGTGCCAGGTAATATTATGAAAGTTACTTTATCATGTGATCATAGAGTAGTGGATGGGGCAGTTGGTTCAGCTTTCTTAAACACGTTTAGAAATTACATGGAAAACCCAGTGTTATTATTGGGCGAGTATAACATATAATTTCTTATTGTCATCCTGAGCGGAGTCGAAGGGTTATTGTAAGGACAAAGACAATAAACAGACAAAGAATTAAGTAAATAAAATAAATAACTGCCTTTTAAAGGTTAAAAATTATAAATATGTATCCAGCAGAAATGGTAGCTCCAATGAAAGAAGAATTAACAGGAGCAGGATTCGAACAATTAGTAACAGCAGAAGAAGTAGATGCTACATTAGCGAAAGAAGGGACTACTTTTTTGGTAATAAATTCTGTTTGTGGTTGTGCAGCAAGAAATGCAAGGCCAGCTGCATCTCATTCGGTAGAAAATGCAAGTAAAAAGCCAGATAATATTGTAACTGTATTTGCAGGTGTTGATGCAGAAGCAGTAAACCAAGCAAGAAAATATACATTACCTTATCCTCCATCATCTCCGAGTATGGGATTATTTAAAGATGGTAAGTTAGTTCACTTTTTAGAAAGACATCATATTGAGGGAAATACAGCTCAAGATATTTCTGAGAACTTACAGGCTGCTTTCGAGCAATTTTGTTAGTCCCGAGAGACACCTTATTTGAAGATATCTAATGATCTTTCGACTCCGCTCAAGATGACAAATTCATGTCATGCTGAGCGGAGTCGAAGCGTTATAGGTTTTTATTGTTACTATTATTTTGTCATCCTGATAAAGATCAGGATCTAAACAACAACTATTCCCCCTTCAACACAG
>JAHDBM010000129.1 GCA_020630395.1 Flavobacteriales bacterium | reverse complement strand
ACCCGCGACCCCCTGCGTGACAGGCAGGTATTCTAACCAGCTGAACTACCGGACCGTGCTTTACGTTATTAACGTGAGCGGAACAAAAGTAACACTAATTTTCTTTTCTCAAAATTAATTCTGAAAAAAAATGATTTATTTTATTTTAACTAGTTTTCCAACAATGATCCCAGATTCAGTTTTGAAATGTACAATGTAATTTGCCGATTCTAAAAAAGAAATATCCAATTCTCCCCATTTAATTGATTTAAAGCTTTTTTGATGAACAACTTTACCATTTAAATCATATATCACAACATGATCAATTGCACTTTCGGTTGCTGATGAAAAAGATAATACATCATGCACAATGGTATTGTATAATACATTTGAATTAGTCACTTTTTCTATACCAGTAGTTTGCTCCGGTACATCTTTCCATATCTCCAAATCATCCCATAAAATGTTCATTACACCTCCATTATTTCTTATATGATCTATTGGCCATTCAGATGTATACAATTTTAATGGATTAAAATGGCTCAACCCATCTGGACTATTATCATTAGGTCCGTGTGTAAAATTTCTAATATCATGGACTACCGTTTCTGGTTCTCCATCTGGTTGCATTTTAATAATGATCCTACCATTAGCAGCATCTCCTTCTATAAAATGACTAGTTACAGTTATCCATTTTCCCGTAGGTATAAAAAAGGTTGTATTTACCGTATCCCAATATGTATTCCATGAACCACTTCTATCATCTCCATGAACCTGTAAATAAAGAGAATCTGGCCCTGTACTTAATTTTTGAATATTTACAGTTATTCGAAACTCATCTCCCTCACTTGTCCAATTTGCATTATTCCAATACTCTGTAATCGTCATCCATTCTAAATCACGAGTGTACGTATACTTTATAGGATCCCAATCGTGAGGCAAGTACATTCTAAACTTATGAAACACATTGGTTAAGCCATTATTTCCATACACATTTCCTTGTATTCGTGTATAGTCTCTTGAACTTCCTGAAATAGCGCCATGAGTCGTCCAATATTTCAATACTTTATTAGTAGAATCAGTCGGATCAGTTAATATCTCTGCTAATCTTTCACTTGAACTTCCTCCTTGATATTGAATTTTAAAATCTCCTATGTTTGGATGATTCTCTAGATCATTCACCCAATCATTTGGAGAAGCTACGGAGCTATCTAAACCAATAATATCGCAATCACTTGAACTTTGATTTACCACTTGCGAACCTGGTTCGAAACCACTTCTAAAAATTAATTGGGGTGACTGAGCAATTGAACAAAAAACTTCTAATATTAGGATTGTTAGGGTAAATAATACTTTCATACTCTTTTTTACATGTGTATGAAAAAATCCATTTTAAGTTTATTTAGCTACGCTATTTCTTTTCACCAAATACTTCATAAGTACTGGTTGTACTCCTTCGTTAATATCAGCAAGTACATAATCTATCTTAAACTGACCACATTTTAATTTAATGTTTTCGGTATGTTTTTGTGAAAGCTCACTATACTTTTCCTTAATCTGTGCCGGATTTAACTTTAACTCCTCACCTGTTTCCATATCTACAAAAACATAAGGACGATTTTCAAACTCAAGCTCTAGTTCTTTACTTTTATCTACTACATGAAACAAAATAACATCATGCTTTTTATGTCTAAGATGTTGTAATGCAGAAAATGCTTCTACATTACTCACCAACTCATCATCTAACATGTCAGTAAAAATAACCACTAACGACCTCCTGTGAATTTTTTCGGCAAAATGATGGATAGCCTCTACAATATTAGTTGCTTGACCTGTTGACTTTGTAGAACGATCTAATAACTTGTCTAATTCACTATATAAAAACCTATGATGAGAAACACTTGTTTTTGTTCTGGTTTCTAACTTTAATTCATCCGAAAACAAAGACAAACCAACCGCATCTCTTTGCCTCCGCAACAACTCAATTAAAGCAGCCGAAGCAAAAACAGAAAACTCAAGCTTATTTAACTTTACTTGGTCTATAGGGAAATTCATAGATGAAGATGTATCAATTAACAATTGACATCTTAAATTCGTTTCTTCTTCATATCTCTTAACAAACAATTTCTCAGTTCTTGCATATAATTTCCAATCTATATGCTTGGTAGATTCTCCTTTGTTATATAGCCTATGCTCTGCAAATTCAACCGAAAAACCATGAAATGGACTTTTATGTAAACCTGTTATAAATCCCTCTACAACTTGTTTTGCAAGAAACTCCATGTTTCCAAACTGTGCGATATTTTTCTTGTCTAGCTTCAAATAGATTTAATTATTGAAAGTTTTAAGTTAATCAATTTCATGACTTCTTAACGAGAAAAAAAAGAATTTAATTGTTTTTTAAGTAGTTAACTAAAAACTGATCACAATCATCTTTCTTTATTTTTAATTATTCTAAATAAAGATTACATTTGCTTATTATTTTTAATTATTCTAAATAAGAACAGTAAATCTAACCTTATGAAAAAAACAATTTTATCGGCACTAGCTTTAACAATCGTTTTTGCTTCTTGTAAAAAGAAAACAGAAGAAGAGCATGATCGTGATAACAACCCTGCTGTTCAACTACCAACAACTTATAATTTTGATAATGTAAGCTACTCGGGACAAACGGATAGATTAGATATGTTAGCAGAATTAACCATAGAATTAAAGAAAGCTAATGCTGGTACTCAAGTAGATTCAGCAACTATATTTAACATGTTTGCTAATACAAATTCTCCATTTACTGCAACAAATTTAAATTCATCTACAAAGCAATTAAAAAACAAATGTTATAGTAGTGTTGGAGCAGAAAATGTTCAATACTTTGAATATTTACTAGCTAGACAAGCTGATATTAGTAGCCAAGCTGGTAATACTTGGAGTAGCGGAAATGCAGGGGTTGCAACTAGCGGAACAAAAGCCTACTTTTTTGATGAATATGGTGTAGAGTACACGCAACTAATTGAAAAAGGTTTAATGGGAGCAGTTTTTTATTACCAAATAGCTGAAACATATACTAGAGCGGGTAAAATTGGTGATGGAGTTGACAATACTACTGTTACTCCTGGCAAAGGAACTGATATGGAACATCACTGGGATGAAGCATTTGGATATTGGGGAGCACC
>JAHDBM010000059.1 GCA_020630395.1 Flavobacteriales bacterium | reverse complement strand
AAGGAACTGATATGGAACATCACTGGGATGAAGCATTTGGATATTGGGGAGCACCTATCGATTTCTCTGTCGCTAATGATGTAAATGCAAGGTATCATGCTATATATTCTAAAAAAGGAAATGCTGTAGGTCTTGAAACTTCTGATAAAGTAATGAAACAATTTATTAAAGGAAGATACGGTATAACAAATAAAGATTATACAATGAGAGATGAAGCTGCTGTACAAGTAAGAAAAGAATATGAATTAATCTTAGCTACAACAGCTATTCATTATTTAAACTCAGCTAAAGCTAATTTTGCTGATGACGCATTAAGAAACCATGCAATTTCAGAAGCTTATGCTTTTATGTTTTCTTTAGCATATAATGCTGATAAATTAATATCTAACACAGATTTAGCTACTGCAAAAGGATATTTTGAATCTGTAGCTGGTCCAACTACTGTTCCAGATTTTAGAAATGTTACTGTTGCAGATATGAACAGTGCTATTGATTTACTGAGTACTACTTATAGTTTAGATGCTGTAAAAGCGAGTTTATAATCAAAACTTATATATATTCACATCTCAAGTAATTGACATTACTTGAGATGTTTTTTAATTTTAGCTTATGTTATTATACATCAAAAACAGTTTAATTATTATTACTTGTTCTCTTGCATTAATTGGATGTAAAAAGAAAAAAGAAAATGAGCAAAACCCAGAAGATTTTGATAGAAATAGTCTATTAGAAAATCTTGGAGATAACATTATTAAACCTAGGTATGATGATTTAAATAACACAGTCAATACATTAAACACTAGCATAGCTAATCTTACGATTCCAGTTACCACAACAGATATAACAAACATTAGAACTCAATTTAAAACAGCCTACTTATCATGGCAATCATGTAGTTCGTTTGAATTTGGCCCTGCTGCTAATACTACATTAAAATTTAATTTAAATACCTACCCTAGTGACACCAGTGTAATAAATAATAACATAACAAATGGAGGCTACAACTTAGGCACAGCAGCTAATATAGCTGCAATTGGTTTTCCTGCTTTAGATTTCCTATTATTTAATGACACCAATGTATCGAATACAACTGCCTTTTTTAATGATGTTACCAATGGTAATAAAAGACTTACTTATTTAAAAGATGTTTCTGTGTATATTAAAAACTCCGTTAACACTGTACACAATAGCTGGCAAGGAAGTTATCTTTCTACCTTTAAAAATGCCAATGGAACTGATGTAGGAAGTTCCATTGGATTGCTAATAAATTCGTTAAACCTAGATTTCGAAAAATTTATTAGAGATGGGAAAGTTGGTATTCCTGTAGGAAAAAGAAGTTTAGGTACTGCTTTACCCGAAAAATCTGAAGCATTTTACTCTAAATATTCATTACCTCTATTAGAAGAGTCAATTTCTAGTCTGCAAAACCTTATTAACGGCAATGGTGAACTTACTGGGAGCATTGGTTTTGATGACTACTTAAATCATTTAGGAGCAAAACACGGAAACGACAATCTTTCTACCAAAATAAACAATCAATTTGCCTCTATAAATCAAAAATTAAGTGTTTTAACAAACAGCATTGATAGAGAAGTAATAGACAATCAAGCAAATGTTAATGCCTTGTATGATGAATTACAAAAATTAGTTGTATTATTAAAAGTTGATTTATCAAGTGCTTTATCAGTTCTTATCACGTATCAAGATAATGATGGTGACTAATGCCTTACGTTAAAAACATAAGGGATTTCCTCCATAAAGAAATTTCCATTTTTCCTCTCATTACATTTAGAGTATTATTTGGAGGAATGATGTTTTTTAGTGTTATTCGTTTTTGGTTAAATGGATGGATAGAAGAATTATACATTCAGCCAGATTTTCATTTTAAATTTTATGGTTTCTCTTTTGTCCAAGAGCCATCAGCAACCATTTTATATACCTTATTTATTGTAATGGCAATAGCCGCCTTATGTATTGCCTTAGGATTATTTTATCGTATAGCTGCCATAAGCTTCTTTCTTTCATTTACCTATATTGAACTAATAGACGCTACATACTATCTTAATCATTACTATTTTGTAAGTTTAGTTAGTCTCTTTCTCATTTTTATACCTGCAAACCATAATATTTCATTAGATGTCTACTTTAAACGAGTTAAACCTAAAGCAAATGTTTATTCTTGGAACATATGGGGTATTATGTTACTCCTTAGCATTGTATATTTTTATGCAGGTATAGCTAAACTAAATTATAATTGGTTAGTAGAGGCTTTACCATTAAAAATATGGTTAGCTCCTCATACCAATATCCCAATAATTGGTAGCTTAATGGATAATGAGTTTACAGCATATGCTTTTAGTTGGGGCGGAGCACTGTTTGATCTTAGTATCCCATTTTTACTATTAAATAAAAAAACAAGGATAATGGGTTATTTACTCGTTATTTTCTTTCATGTTTTCACCTCCATTCTTTTTCCTATAGGTATTTTTCCCTATGTAATGATACTTAGCACCACTATATTTTTTGCTCCAAAAATTCACACTCGCATATGGAAATCACTAGCTCAAAGACCAAATAAAACCATACTTAATCACTCATTCACTAGAAAAAAAATCACTACTACTTTTTTGATTATCTTTTTCGGCTTTCAAATCTTATTTCCTTTTCGGTATATGCTTTATCCAGGAAACTTATATTGGACTGAACAAGGGTATCGTTTCTCTTGGAGGGTAATGTTAATGGAAAAAGTAGGATATGCTCAATTTAAAATATACCCCAATAAGAACAATAATTATTCTATTGTAAACAATTCAGATTACTTAACACCTCAACAAGAAAAGATGATGAGTACTCAACCTGACTTCATTTTACAATATGCCCACTATCTTGCTAAAAAAAATACCACTAAAGATGGTTTACCAAAGATTACAGCTGATGTTTTTGTATCTTTGAATGGTCAAGGAAGCAGACGTTTTGTTAAACCAACTATTGATCTTACTACTAAATCAAACTCATTATTACCAATAGACTGGCTTGAAGATTATTAGTTTACTCATATTGTTCAATCTAGTGTTTCAAAGTATTGTTGCGCAGCAAACCTGTATCACTTTGTATTCATCTAAAGATAGCACTAAGGTTAAAGATGTAGAGGTGTTTTTGCCTAATCAAAATAAAACATACTACACCAATAAAAAAGGAAGCTTTTGTGCAACAATTAATCAACATGAAGAAATGATTATTGTTAAAAATGGATTTTTCACTAAAAACATTATCGTTAACAACAACACTTCGTCAATATACCTTTTGCCCAAACAAATACGATTAAAAGATATTACCATAAAAGACACTCATGACATTCATGAAGTATCACCATCATATTTAAGAAAAGTAGAACACTTATTCATTTATCATGGTAAAAAATCTGAGCGAATATTAGTAAATAACAAACAAGCTAACTTAGCAACAAACAATGCAAGGGAAATTTACCGTAATGTTGCCGGTTTAAATTATATAGAATCTAGTAGCAGTGGCTTAGGAACCGAGATTGGCGTTAGGGGGTTAAGTCCAGAGCGTTCATCCAATCTAAACATAAGACAAAATGGATATGATATAAGTGCTGATGCTTTAGGATATCCTGATGCTTATTATGTTCCGCCCTCACAAGCTATAGATTTAATAGAATCAGTTAGAGGTGCTGGTGCGCTTCAATATGGAACCCAATTTGGAGGAATGATTAATTACCGTAAAAAGAAAGCTCCATTAAACCTAAACGGTATTGGAGCTAATATAGATTTAACTTATGGTTCTTATAATTTCATCAATAGTTTCAATTCGGTATATGGACGAAATAAAAAAGCTAACTTTTATGCATACATAGGTTATAAACAAGGAGATGATTGGAAACCTAATGCTGGTTTCAATGCTAAGAATGCTTACGTTCAAGGAGAAATTCAACTATCAAAAAACATCTTACTTAATGCTGAATACACTCACTTTTATTATTTAGCACAACAACCTGGTGGGCTAACTGATGCTCAGTTTAATAATGATCCTACAACTAGTATTCGTGATCGTAATTGGTTTTCAGTAAGCTGGAATTTACCAAGCGTTTCTTTATTTTACAAAATATCTTCGAAAGCTGAATTACAGACCAAGTTTTTTAGCTTATTCGCAAATAGAAAAGCGTTAGGCTTTTTAGGAAACATAACCCGTATCGATCCTTTAAAAAATAGAGATTATTTGTTAGATGAATACCTTAACCTTGGTAATGAAACAAAATGGCTAAAAAGATATACTTTAAATAAAAAACTCAATATTGGATTATTAGGATTTAGAGTTTATAAAGGAAATACCATAAAAAAACAAGGGGATGCAAATGATGGTTCTGGTCCTGATTTCAATTACTTAAACCCAACTTATTTAGAAGGATCTGATTATAGATTCCCGAGTTTAAACCTTGCCTTATTTGGTGAAAATGTAATTTACATAACCAATAAAACAAGTATAACAATTGGTGCAAGAGGTGAGTTTATTAACACACAAGCAGATGGTTATTACCGTGTAACGAATAGAGATTTAGCTGAAAACATTATTTTCGATACTGCCTACAATGAAACTAAAAATAGAAACAGAAGTTTTATCTTGGGATCGATTGGTATAAGCCATGAATTTAACGACAGCATACAGTTTTATGGCAATTTTTCTCAAAATTACAGAGCAATAAATTTTAATGATTTACGAATTACCAATCCTAATTTTAGAGTTGATCCTAATCTTACGGACGAAAAAGGATTTAATGCTGATTTAGGAATTAGAGGTCTAATTGGAAATATTATTTCTTTTGATATCAGCCTATTTTACCTTCAATATGCCAATAGAATTGGTTTCGTGTTAAAAACAGATTCAGCATTATTTAATTTGTATCGTTTTAGAACAAATATTTCTCAATCAAGAAATATAGGAATGGAATCTACAGTTACCATTAATTGGAGTAATGTATTCTCTTCAAAGCAAAACACATTAAACGTAAAACAATTCTTTAATATTAGCTTGGTAGATGGCAAATATGTTAAATCACAAGAAAAGGCTATACAAAACAAAAAAGTAGAACTCCTACCCTCTTTTATTGCAAGATCAGGTATTATACTTAACTATAAAGCTTTTTCACTGTCCTTTCAGGGTAATTACACTAGCGACCAATTTACTGATGCAACAAATGCAACCTTTGCTTCTAATGCTATAAGCGGATTAATTCCTGCTTTTCTAGTGTTTGATGGTAGTTTAACAGTTGAACATAAAAGAATAAGAGCAGCACTAAACATCAATAACATTAGTAATAACAGCTACTTTACCAGAAGAGCTATTGGATATCCGGGTCCAGGGATAATTCCTGCTCCACCAAGAATGGGATATATTTCGTTAGCTTATAGATTATAATAAAGCAGTAATTTTTCACTGTCAGTTCGAGTGATTTTGAGGCACTACAACTTGTATAGAGAATAAGTGGGAAATTATTTTACAATAAAAAAGGAGAAGCAATGCCTCTCCTTTTTCTTGATCGAGTGAATTAGTAAATGCTAAATCACTGTGGTATTATAGTTTATTATACTAAAGCAGCTAATTTTTCTTCTAATTTAGCTTTAGGAACTGCTCCTACAACTTTATCTACAACTTCTCCTCCTTTAAAATAAAGGATTGTTGGGATATTTCTTACTCCGTATTTAATTGCTATCGCTTGGTTACTATCTACGTTTAATTTACCAACACCAGCTTTACCTTCATAATCATTAGCTACTTCTTCAACTAAAGGTCCTACCATTCTACATGGTCCACACCACTCAGCCCAAAAGTCAACCAATACAGGCTTATCTGATTTTAATACTAATTCTTCAAAATTAGCTTCTGTGAATTCTTGTGCCATTTTTTTTAATGTTTAATGTTTGTTATTCTTTTTTGTTTAGATCAAAAGCTGTACCAAAAATAAATCTTATGTCAGTATGACCTCTTATCTACAAAAGTAGTCGAAAAAAGGTTTCATTACTTACAGATCTGTCAGCAATTTATTAATAAAGAATTTAATACCAGCTTTAAAATACTTTTGTTAATGGAGAATTCTTAGATTAAGACCTTGAGATTACCTCATGCTCACTTCATTCACATTCGTAATAACGCTATTGTTGTATGATTAGCAAAAAATCTCATTAACGTCATTAAGAATTTAAACGAAGCAATCTAGCAAAGCATCCATAAAAAGTGTGTGAGCCCGTCAGAAAGCCTGGCGTGTGAAAGCAATAAGCGAGGAGGATTTTTCTGACTAGATTTTTGGTTACTTTTCATCAATGGAAAAGTAAGACAATAAGCCAATTCCTTTATTATTCTAAAAAAATGCTTCTCGATACAATTTAATTGTTCATATTCATTCAACAACTTAACCACTAGAAGTGACACATAAGAAAGATCAATTCTCAATTGTCAGTTCCAGTGATTTTGAGGCACTAAAACTTGTATCGAGAATTTAATAACAGCAAAACTCAATAGAACTTAAAGATTTTATTAAATGAACAATTGGTTTCTTTATATTTGCCAATAATGAATATCAAAAAACATATTCCCAACTTATTTACCCTAGCTAATTTAGTGTGTGGAATATCAGCTATTATATGTTTCCTTAACTATTTAACGGTAATTTCTGTCTCAACAAATAACCCTTTAGGAACATGGGGAGTCAACAATGCTGACATTTGGCAATCAAATCAATATACATTTTTTTCGAGTTTACATTTTGGAATTGGATTGATTTTATTAGCAACAGTATTTGATTTTCTAGATGGATTCATGGCTAAAATACTAAATGCTAAATCAAAAATTGGTGCACAATTAGACTCTTTATCAGATATGGTAACCTTTGGTGTTGCTCCAGGAATTTTATTATATGTAATTGCCGAAAACTTTTTAGTTCAAAATGAAACAGTGCATCAGGCATATTTTATATTGCCAATACCAGAAAACATTGATTCACATTCAACTACTCCCCTTTTTATGTACTGGCACTTTGCAATAGCTATGAAATATTTATCTTTCCTTATTCCTATATTTTCTGCTCTTAGATTAGCCAAATTCAATATTGACACTGAACAAACAACCTACTTTAAGGGAATTCCAACACCTGCAAATGCAATCTTTTGGTGTGGATTGATATATGCAATGACATTAGGAACAGACATAAATCCAATAATTATATGTTTACTACTCATAATCATGTCCCTGCTCATGATGAGCAACATAAAAATGTTATCCTTTAAAATGAAAAATCTAGCTTTCAAAGGAGATAATATTTACCGTTACGCCTTAATTACTGGAGCTCCCATTTTAGGAGTTGTTTGCTACTTGTTAGGAAATATATTTCTTGCTATTCCATTAATTATAATATTGTATATACTTTTGTCGATACCATATCATATTTACTATAAAAACGAAACAACATGATTTTTAAAGCAGAAATAGACATTATGCCACTAGAAGCTATTCTTGATCCACAAGGGAAAGCAGTTACTTCAAGTATGAGTAATATAGGCTTAACTGAAATTTCTAACGTTCGTATTGGTAAGCATATCACCTTAAAAGTAGATGCAGAAAATGAAACAATAGCAAACGAAAAAGTAACACAAGCATGTAAAGACTTACTTTGCAACCAAATTATGGAATCGTTTACATTTTCTATAGAAGCGCTTAACTAACATCATACATGAACATAGGTTTTGATGCAAAACGATTATTTCTTAACCATACTGGTTTAGGAAACTACAGTCGTGATTTAGTGCGAAGCTTATTGCATTATCACCCTACAAACTCCTATTTTTTATATACTCCCGAGGGAGAAATTGATTTAAGAACAAAATTCTTAAAAGGGGATACCAATGCAACTATTATTAAACCTACTGGAGTAAATAAATCATTAAAAAGTTATTGGCGATCTATTAAACTAGAAAAAGAATTAATCAAGAATAAGATAGATGTTTTCCATGGATTAAGTCATGAAATTCCAAAAAAGGGAAAAAACAGCAAAATTAAATATGTGCTTACTGTTCATGATTTAATTTTTTTAAGATATCCTGAAAATTATTCAGCAATAGATCGTAAAATCTACACAAAAAAGATTAGGTATGCAGTTAAACATGCTGATAGGATAATTGCCATAAGTGAACAAACCAAAAGAGATCTTATTGAGTTTTTAAAAGTAGATCCTGGTAAAATTCAAGTTATTTACCAAACCTGCGCAGATGCCTATAAAAATGATTTAAGCGTTTTATATGTAGAGTCCATTCGTAAGAAGTATAATCTGCCAGAGAACTTTATTTTAAGTGTTGGCACAATTGAAAAAAGAAAAAATATAGCCTCATTGGTTGAAGCTATTGGTAAATCAAACACCAAACTTCCTTTAATTATTATTGGTGGTAAAACACCTTATGTAAAAGAAGTACAAGCTATGATCGAAAAATATAAGTTAGAAGATCAAGTAGGCTTTTACGAAAACATCTCTTTTTTAGATTTACCTGCTCTTTATGCTATGGCAAATGTATTTGCCTACCCTTCCGTTTTTGAAGGTTTTGGCATTCCAATTCTAGAAGCCCTATACAGTAAAACACCAGTTATTGCAGCAAACGGTAGTTGTTTAGAAGAAGTTGGTGGACCATCTACTATTTACGTTCCTCCTTTCAATACTGACGAACTTGCAAGTAAACTAGATCTTGTAATTGAATCATTAGAACTTCAAGAAAAAATGAAAACGGATGGATATAACCATGCTCTAAAATTTTCTAGTGAAAAACAAGCACAAGAAGTAATGGATTTATATAAAGAAGTAATGAAAAACTAATGCCAGTAATTACGAGTAAATATAGGGTAAAAGGGTTGCATAGCTCAATGCATTTCTCTACCATATTTAATAATACTGTCCGTAAAGTAAAAGTTACATACGATAAGCGTGAACGAGTAGAATTACCTGATGGAGATTTTCTCGATATTGACTGGAAACATAGTAATGCTAAAACCAATAAAGTCATCATTTGCATGCATGGTCTAGAAGGTAACTCTACTAGTAAATACATGTTAGCTATGGCTAAATATGGCAGTGAAAAAGAATATGATGTTGTCAATGTAAATTTCAGAGGATGTAGTGGAGAACCCAATAGATTATTTAGAGCATACCATGCAGGTGCCACAGAAGATTTAGAAGCAGTTTTAGATCATGTGCTTAAGCAAAAAAAATATGAATCTATATACATTAAAGGTTTTAGTTTAGGTGGTAATTTAACAATGCTATATGCTGGTATGAATAAAAACATACCTAAAGAAGTAAAAGCTATAATGGCAGTATCTTCTCCTAATTTTTTAAAGGCATGTTGCGATCAACAAACAAAAAGACAAAACATGCTATATGCTAAAAACTTTCTCATTACCATGAAGAAAAAGTTAAAGCAAAAACACGAAGCATTCCCTAATCAACTATCATTAGCATCTATAAAAAAGGTAAAAACGCTTACCGACATAGACAACATATACACCTCAAAAGCTCATGGGTTTAAAGATGCTTTTGATTACTACGAAAAATGCAGCTCTCATCAATACATGGATAACATTAAAGTTCCTACCCTATTGATAAATGCTAAAAATGATTCTTTTTTAAGTCCTAAATGTTTTCCTCTGCAAGCAGCAAAAAACAACCCAAATTTTTATTTCGAATCTCCTAAAGTTGGAGGCCATTTAGGTTTCTACTATGGTGGTAAAATGACCTATAACGAAACAAGAGCATTCGAGTTTTTTGAAGCACACTAACAATTGTTAGAAAAGATTTCTGTTGGCTGTAAGAACATTTTTTTAATCTATCTTTGCTAAAATTTAAAACCATCACATGAAAGTAATATTTACTCTTTTTTTATTATCTCTTATTTGTAATATTAATTTTAGCCAAAACGTAGGTATCGGGACAACTACACCAACTCATACGCTACATATTGAACCCTCTCTGGGTAATAACCCCTTAAGAGTTAATGGCTTAAATCAATATAATACCGAAAGGAATTTATTTATTGTAGACCCAACTACAGGTGTTGTTAAACACATACATGTAGATAGTTTAGCTAGTGTTATAACAGGTGGTTTAGGAACTGACGACCAAAATATTGATAGTTTAGCCTTAAATGGAAATATTCTAACCGTTTATATAGAAAATGGGAACCCTGCCTCAATAGACTTAACACCTATTGCTGCTTCTGGAGGTACTGATGATCAAAATATCGACAGTTTAACATTAACTGGAACTACATTAACCGTATACATTGAAAACGGAACAAGTGCAAACATAGACTTATCTTCCCTACAAGATGGAACTGGAACAGACGATCAAAATCTACAAACTCCTACTCTATCGGGAACAATATTAAATACGAATATTGAAAATGGTGCTTCTACCAATATTGATTTACAACCCATTATCGATTCTGCTATTGCTAATTCATCTGGTACTGATGATCAAATGATAGATAATTTCTCTTTATCTGGAACCACTCTTACTCTTGAAATAGAAAATGATGGACAAGCCCCACAAACGGTAAACTTATCTTCTCTACAAGATGGAACGGGTACGGACGATCAAAATCTACAAACTCCTACTCTATCGGGAACAATATTAACTACTAACATTGAAAATGGTGCTTCTACCAATATTGATTTACAACCCATTATCGATTCTGCTATTGCTAATTCATCTGGCACTGACGATCAAATGATAGATAATTTCTCTTTATCTGGTACTACTCTTACTCTTGAGGTAGAAAATGATGGACAAGCTCCTCAAACAGTAAACTTATCTTCTTTACAAGATGGAACGGGTACGGACGATCAAATGATAGATAATTTCTCTTTATCTGGCACTACTCTTACTCTTGAAGTAGAAAATGATGGGCAAGCCCCACAAACAGTAAACTTATCTTCTCTACAAGATGGGACCGGTACTGACGATCAAAATCTACTTACACCTACTTTAACAGGAACCATATTAAATACAAATATAGAAAATGGAGCTTCTACCAGTATTGATTTACAGCCTATTATCGATTCTGCTATTGCTAACTCATCTAGCAATGATGATCAAGATATTGATAGTGTTACTATACGTGAGAATATAACCAATCAATATGAAGACAACCTATCTGTTTATATTGAAAATGGAGCCTCATCTAGCACTCCAGTGCATTATACCAAAGTCGTTAAACCTCAGTTAGGAGATGGTGACTATAAATTCTTTGGAGGAACTGGTGGAGGAACTTATGCCGACTTTAACAAATATATTGGAATAGCTACATACACTGAATACACTAGTGAAACAAGACCGTTACACATAAGGTTAAATAACCTATCAATCATTAACACTAATAACATTTACTGGTTTGAAATAAGAGGATTTATACGATTAAGTAACGATAACCAAAATGCAGGAAATACAATGATTCATTCAATAGTCTCTTTTGGAGGTAATGCATCAGGTGTTGGAGGTTTAACTGTACATGACTATGCTTCTCCAACTTCTTTTAGTATATACCAAGGAACTGATGGATTAAAATACTTAAGAATGGATAATAATACTGGCGCTAATATCAATCGATATTTAACAATCGATTCTTATAAAGTTTCAACTGGAGTTATTAAACATGGAGATGTAGAGATAATACCAAGTGCCACAAACTTCTAATACTATTTGATTGTAAACTAACATATGTTATATTTGTAGCAAGTTAATTTACAATCAAATACAATGAAAAAGCACATTCTCCTAATTTTTATTAGTTCTCTTTTTTCAACATTTTTTTACAGTCAAAATGTAGGAATTGGTACTACTTCTCCAACTCACACGCTACATGTTATACCATCAGCAGGTAATGATCCATTAAGAATAGATGGCTTAAATCAATATAATACTGAGCGTAATCTTTTTATTGTTGATCCTGCTTCTGGAATTGTAAAACATATCCATGTAGATAGCCTTAACTCAATTATCACAGGAGGATTAGGAACTGATGATCAAAATATTGACAGTTTGACTCTAACTGGAAATATTTTAACTGTATATATAGAAAATGGAAATCCCGCATCAATAGATTTAACCCCCTTGGCAGGAAGTGGAGGAACTGATGACCAAAACATTGACTCTTTATCTCTAATTGGAACATTACTTACTGTGTATATTGAAAATGGAATATCAGCCAATATTGATTTATCATCTCTACAAGATGGAACAGGTACGGATGACCAAAATTTAGATTCCTTAACGTTAAATGGAAATATTCTTACAGCATATATAGAAAATGGTTCATCTGCTAATGTTGATTTATCATCTATACAAGATGGTACTGGTACTGATGACCAAAATATTGATAGTTTAACTTTAAGTGGAACTACTTTAACAACTTATATTGAAAATGGTTCATCTGCTAGCATAGATTTATCTGCTCTTCAGGATGGAACAGGTACAGATGATCAAAATATTGATTCGGTAATTTTAAATGGTAATAACTTAACTGTTTATATTGAAAACGGGACTCCATATACGGTTGACATTTCTGCTCTAAACGATTCTGGAACTGACGATCAGAACATTGACAGTATCACTTTAAACGGAACTACTCTTACAACTTATATAGAAAATGGAAACTTTGAAAAAGTTGATCTTCAACCAATTATTGATAGTGCTTTAGCCAGCATAGATTCAGTTGATGGAGATTGGAATATTAATCCTAATGGAACGGGCTTGGAGATGTTAGTTTTAGGAACTAATTCAGCAAGTGGCGCCTATTCAATTGCAGCTGGTCAAAATGATACTACATCTGGTGATAATAGTACTATTTCTGGAGGACGTAACAATAGTATCTTATCCGAATCATCTTTTATAGGAAGTGGTCAAAACAACTTAATTGATGGAAAAGGATATAATTCAATTGTTGGGGGTGAAAACAACAGTATGCCTAACGGTAATCATAGCACAATTGGAGGTGGTAGTAGAAATTCTGCTTCTTCAGAATTTTCTGTTATCTCTGGGGGAGAGGAAAATAATATTACAGCAAATTACTCATCAATTTCGGGAGGAGCCAAAGATTCTATCTCTAGCGAATATGCGTATATTGGAGGAGGATCTGAGAATACTGTTTCTGGTGAACATGGAGTAATCACTGGTGGACAGGGAAACTTATCCTCTGGAAATTATACTTTTATTGGAGGAGGGAGAAACGACACTGCTGTAAGCCAATATTCAACAACAGTTGGTGGCTTTAGAAATGCTTCAAACTATGGATCAGTTGTTGTTGGTGGAACTAACAATAAAGCTATTGATATTACAGGTTTTATTGGAGGAGGAGATGGAAATATTATTAATTCAAATGCAGGAAATTCTTTTTATTCATTCATAGGAGCAGGTTCTGGAAACTTTATTGGTTTTAATTCTGCTAACTCTTCAATTATAGGAGGTGATAATAATCAAATACCTACTGCAGGACGATACTCCTCTATCCTAGGTGGAAATCGAAATATTATCACTAATCAATATTCAGTTATTTCAAATGGTAGAGATAATAATATATCTTCCAATTACAATTTCTTAGGAAGTGGACAAAACAATACAATTTCAAGTGATTACTCATCAATTGTTTCTGGACTTAATGATACAGTTTCTGGACTTTACAGTATTATTGGAGCTGGTCAAACTAACAATGTTAGTGGTGATAATAGTTTTATTGCAGCTGGTAGAAATAATATCGTAAGTGGAGATGATGCTAGTATAATTGGAGGTGGAAACAATTCAATAAGTGGTGCTGGATCAGCCATTTCTGGAGGAGGTACCAATACCATATCTGGAGATTTAAGCTCAATTAGTTCTGGAAGTCAAAATACTATTTCAAGTGATTACAGTTTTATTGGAGCTGGATTGGACAATGATATTAGCACAGGAGTTTACTCAGCCATTATCGCAGGTAGACTTAATGATATCTCAGCAAACAATTCTATCATTGCAGGAGGGCGTTCTAATGGCATTACTGACGAAAAAGGTTTTATCGCAAATGGTGACTTTAATGCTATCCGATCATTTGGGGGGTTTATTGGAGGAGGCCTTAATAATGTAATTGACTCTACTGGAGGAAGGTACAATTTTATCGGTAATGGAATAGGAAATGTAATTTCAGGTAATTCTTCTTCTATCCTTGGAGGTTCTGGAAACCATATTGATAGTAATTCAACACGATCAGTTATTGGTGGTGGTGGTGATCATTATTTAAAAGGTACAGAGTGTTTTATTGGAGGTGGTGATGCCAATCTTATCAGAGGAGGTATGCATAATACTATTGCTGGTGGACATTTTAACCGATTTAAAGATACTCTTTTAGTATTCTCTACTATTGGTGGTGGTGATGAAAATTATATGAATAGTAATTATGGTACTATTTCAGGAGGGGAGCGAAATGAAATAAATGCTGACTGTTCATCTATTATAGGTGGGAAACAAAATCAAACAAGCTCATTTGGAGAAATTTCTGGAGGACTATTTAGCTCATCATATACTGCAATAAGCAAAACATCTTATGATAGTACTGATAGAATTTTAACTATAGGAGCCTCTACAAATCCTTTCGAAGCCATGGATGCCTTAGTCATCCAAAAAAATGGTAATTTATTCATAGGAGGGGATTACCCTTCATCTTCTGGAGGAACAAGATTTACCTCTGGAGAAAATGTACTATTAATAAATAGAAGCACATCTCCAGGGTCTCTAATTGGATCAAACAAGACAGCAATCTTTAATAATGCTGGAGAAATACAAGTTAAAGATGAAGCTGATAATATTACTACTATTTCACCCCACAATTTTAGTATTATTCCTCAAGGTGCTAGTGAAGAATTAGCTTGGGCATTTTATAGCGAACGTGATGGAAAAGCAATAAACGTAGACATGGCAAAATTAGCTAGAACAGTAGAACAACTATCTGGTGAAAATTTAGTGTATATCAAAGATAGAAACTCAGGTAAGCTTCACTTACAAAAAATTGATATCTCAAAAACATTTATTGGGCTTGAAAAGAAAACAGAAAAGCAACAAAAAATAATTGAAGAGCAATCAAAAAAGATTAAAAAACTTGAGAAAACATCTAATGAAAATAAAGAGTTAAAACAAAGAATAGAAAAACTTGAGAAAGCAATGAAACTATTATTAAAAGAATAAAAAATTCTACAAATGAGTCTTCCTAAAATTAGTTGACAGCTTTTTTAATGTTCATTATTTCTTAACAACTCCCTACTCTTTTTACTTCAAGTAAAAATGGTTTATTGTATTTTTACTTTGCCTTAATAATCACAATAGCCAATGTATTTAATTTACGATACCGAGACCACTGGACTTCCAAAAAACTGGAATGCCCCTATCACAGATAGTGATAACTGGCCCAGGTGTGTGCAAATTGCATGGCAACTGCATGATGATATGGGGCAATTGGTAGAAGTAAAAAACTACATCATTAAACCCGAAGGATATGACATTCCTTTTAATGCGGCCCAAATTCATGGTATAACTACCGAACGTGCCGAAAAGCAAGGAATGGATTTGGAATGGGTATTAAATGAATTTAACCAAGTACTCGAGAAATCTAAATTTGTTGTTGGCCACAATATTGGATTTGATAACAACATAATGGGAGCCGAACTATACCGTAAAAATATTGACTCTCCTCTCTCAACTAAAAAAACACTTGATTCTTGTACTGAAACTACCGCTCAAATCTGTCAAATACCTGGTGGTAGGGGTGGAAAATTTAAACTTCCTAAGCTTGGTGAACTACATCAACATTTATTTGAAGAAGATTTTGCAGAAGCACATAATGCATCAGCTGATGTTGAAGCTACAGCAAGATGCTTTCTAGAACTTATAAGAAAACAACTATATACTGATGTTGATTTAGGAGTTAACCCAGATTATTTTACTGATTTTAAAGAAGCTAACCCTACTCCATTCGAACTAATTGGTCTTAATATACAACCATACAGTCCTGAAGAACTTACGGAGAATGTTATAGAAGTAGAAACAGCTTCTACTCCTACTCGAAAAGAAATTCGAGAAAATCTTGAAGAATTAAAAGGTGCGCCTTTTACCCATTTACATAATCATACTCAGTTCTCCATTCTTCAATCTACGAGTAACATTAAATCATTAGTTAAAGCAGCCATAGAGAATAAAATGCCTGCCGTAGCTATGACTGATACTGCTAATATGATGGGCGCCTTTCATTTTGTAAAAGAAGTAACTGCTCACAATAAAAAGGTTAAGAAAGAAAATGAAGAAAACCTTAATAACCCAGATCATGTTGCAAAAAAAGAACTAAAAGGTATTGTCGGTTGTGAGTTTTATGTGTGTAAAGATCATAAAGATAAAACCCATAAAGACAATGGATATCAAGTTGTTTTTCTAGCAAAAAATAAAAAAGGATATCAAAACATTTCTAAATTATCTTCTTTTGCTCATGTAGATGGCTTTTATTATGTTCCAAGAATCGACAAAGAACTCATTCAAGAATACAAGGATGATGTTATTGTACTTTCTGGCGGTAGAAATGGAGAAATTCCTAATCTAATTCTTAATGTTGGGGAAAAACAAGCCGAAGAAGCCTTAATATGGTGGAAAGAGCAATTTAAAGATGATTTTTACCTAGAATTAGTTCGTCATAATGCGGGTTCAAACGTCAATACTGAAGACAAACAAGCCGAAGAACATTTAAATAATACCTTAATAAAATTTGCTAAAAAGCATAATGTAAAGCTAGTAGCTGCAAATAATACCTTTTATATTAGTCAAGACGACTCCGAAGCACATGATATTTTACTCTGTATACGTGATGGGGAAAGACAATCGACTCCAATTGGTAGAGGTAGAGGATTTCGATATGGAATGCCAAACAATGAGTTTTATTTTAAAAGTGCTGAGCAAATGCGAGAACTTTTTAAAGATCTCCCAGAAACCATCCTCAATACACAAGAAATAGTTAACAAAATAGAACCTTTTGTACTAGCTCGAGATGTTTTACTTCCTGAATTCGATATTCCAAATGAATTTAGAGACGAAAAAGATAATGAAGATGGTGGCAAAAGAGGAGAAAACAATTACCTAAAACATTTAACATACGAAGGGGCAAAAGAACGATACGAAGAAATTACTGACGAGATAAAAGAACGTCTGGATTTTGAGCTAGAAGTTATCGCCAATACAGGTTATCCGGGTTACTTCCTTATTGTTCAAGACTTTATAGCTGCCGCAAGAGACATGGGAGTTTCTGTTGGTCCGGGAAGAGGTTCGGCTGCAGGTTCGGCAGTAGCCTATTGCCTAAAAATAACCAATATAGATCCTATTAAGTACGATCTACTTTTTGAGCGTTTCTTAAATCCCGATCGTGTATCCATGCCCGATATCGATATCGACTTTGATGATGAAGGAAGAGGAAGCGTTATTGATTGGGTAATCGATAAATATGGCGCGAGTCAAGTAGCACAAATTATTACCTATGGTACAATGGCCGCTAAATCTTCTATTCGAGATACAGCCCGTGCTTTAGACCTACCCCTGCAAGATGCAGGAAGATTAGCCAATCTTGTACCAGGTATTAAGCTTAACAAAATGTTTGCGCTTGATGAAAAAGGACTAAAAGCCAAACTTGGTAAGCAGGAGGAAGTTGACATGGCATTAGAACTTAAAAAAATTGCCGAAACTGATACCGAAGAAGGAAATGTTGTAAACAAAGCCATTACGCTAGAAGGTTCTTTAAGAAACACAGGAATTCATGCTTGTGGTGTTATTATAACACCAGGAGACATCACCAATTATGTCCCAGTCGCTAAAGCTAAGGATAGTGACATGTATGTTACCCAATTCGATAACTCGGTTGTAGAAAATGCAGGGCTGCTAAAAATGGATTTCCTAGGGTTAAAAACATTAACCTTAATAAAGGATACAGTAAAACTTGTTAAACACATACATGATGTAGAACTTGATCCCGAATCATTCCCTCTGGATGATGTCATGACCTATGAACTCTTCCAAAGAGGAGAAACAGTTGGTATTTTTCAATACGAATCTCCTGGAATGCAAAAATACATGAAGGAACTGAAGCCAACTGTATTTGCAGATCTTATCGCCATGAATGCCCTATACCGTCCAGGTCCTATCGCCTACATTCCTAGTTTTATTAATCGTAAACATGGTGTAGAAGAAATTGTATACGATCTTGATGCGTGCGAAGAATATCTTGGTGAAACCTACGGTATTACCGTTTACCAAGAGCAAGTGATGCTTCTATCTCAAAGCTTAGCTGGTTTTACCAAAGGTGAAGCTGATGTTTTAAGAAAGGCAATGGGTAAAAAAATCTTTGCTTTACTAGCAGAACTAAAGCCGAAGTTTGTAGAAGGTGGTAAAGAAAGAGGTCATGATGAAAAAGCACTAAATAAAATTTGGAAAGACTGGGAAGCATTTGCAGCCTATGCCTTTAACAAATCTCACTCTACTTGCTATGCTTGGATCGCCTATCAAACAGCTTATCTAAAAGCCCACTACCCTGCCGAATATATGGCAGCAGTTTTATCTAACAACATGAACGACATTAAATCGGTTACCTTCTTTATGGAAGAATGTAAACGAATGGGATTAAGTGTACTGGGACCAGATGTAAATGAATCTTTTTATAAGTTTACGGTTAATGAAGAAGGTGCTGTCCGTTTTGGGATGGGTGCCATAAAAGGTGTTGGTGAAGGAGCAGTTGAAACTATTGTTAAAAATCGTTTAGAAGACGGAAAATATACTTCTGTTTTTGAAATGGCTTCAAGAATAGATTTAAGAGCAGCCAATAAAAGAGCCTTAGAAAATCTGGCTTATGGAGGAGGGTTCGATTCTTTTGGTGGTCATAGAGCACAATACTTTGCTCAAGATGGAAGCGGAAAAACCACATTAGAAATTGCCTCTAAATATGGAAATTCATTACGCGAAGCAGAAAATAGTTCACAAACTAACCTCTTCGATATGGGAGGAGGAAGTGATGCTAACATTGTAGAGCCACAACTTCCTAAAACTGAAGAATGGGGAACTATTCATACCTTAAACAGAGAAAAAGAAGTTGTAGGAGTTTACATATCTGGACATCCTCTTGATGATTTTAAATTCGAGATTGATAATTTTTGTGTTGGAAATGCATCTGCTATTAACAATATGGAGAATCATATCGGGAGAGAGCTTAGTTTAGCTGGTATTATTACTTCTGCCGAGCATAGAGTTGCAAAAAATGGAAATCCATTTGGTATATTCGAATTCGAAGATTATATAGACGGCTTTAAACAATTTATGTTTAAAGAAGAATACCTTAAATACAAGCATTTTTTAGTTCCGGGTAACTTTCTATTTATTAAAGGTAGAATTGATCGTAAAAGATGGGGAGATATGGCTCCTGAATTTAAAATCCAATCTGTTGAGCTCTTAACTGAAATAAGAAAAAAATTAAGCAAAGCTATCACGATTACCTTACCACTTTCTAAAATTGACAAACCTTTTGTAGATCATTTACTGGAAACTCTTGTTAACGAAGAAGAAGAAAAAAAAGGAGTTTGTCAATTAAAAATTTGTGTTTCTGATGAAGTAAAAACTAAAGTAAACCTATTTTCTAGGAGTGTCAAACTTGATGTTACGAAAGAGTTAATTGATGATTTACGAGATATGGAAGGAGTTGAATTTCATGTGAATAA
>JAHDBM010000128.1 GCA_020630395.1 Flavobacteriales bacterium | reverse complement strand
TCTTTGCTTCACAAAAGCAGCTATTTCACCAAGCTACCACTACTATCCCTCACGCAAAAAAATTTAGACCATGATTCAATTCCAGTTAAATAATTACAAGACTCATAATATTATAGATATTATCGCTAAACGTCTAAATAAGAAAACTCACGAAGATTGTTTAGAAAAGTATATATATCTAAATGGAACTGATCTTGAAAAGAAAATAGCAGGATTCAGCTTCAGTGATGGTATAGATTTGCTCATTATTAATGGGATCCTTGAAAAAGAGTGGTCATTACAATTTAATACTACAGCTTCTCCACCACCACTTATCTTTAAATTTAGTTCTCAAGGAGAAGTCTTTCACATTATTAATAATCACCAGATAACACATCAACTTAACCCTCTTCAAGGAGCAATTTCATCTGCCCAAAATAACAACTTAGAAATCATTCGATTTCCAGCAGGACAACACATAATAGCAGCCATTATATTCTTAGATCGCAAAATATATCTAGATAAAATTGACTGTTATTTAGAAGATATACCTGCCCAATTACAAGGAATAATTGAAGATATAAAAGCTGAAAAATTATTTTTCTATGAGGGTAACTATAGTGTTATTGCCTCCAATTTAATTAAGGAAATAATTAAAGATAAAAATAAAGATATTGTTAGATCCACATTTATAGAAGGGAAAACACTCAATCTGTTATCCAAACTCATCAAACAGTATAGAGATGATCTAGAACCAAAGAGCAAGCAGTCTTTATTAAGGCAATATGATATAGATAAAATTGTTTTAGCAAAAAACATAATCCTTAAACAAATAACTTCCCCTCCTACAATTGTGGAATTAGCAAAAAAAGTGGGAGTTAATCAGACTAAATTGAAAACTGGATTCAAACAAGTCTTCGATACAACTATTAAGCAATTTATTATTACGACAAGACTAGAGACAGCTCGTCTTCTACTACTCAAAGAAGAGCTATCCATACAGAATATTGCTTTTGAGGTAGGCTATACTAATAAAAGTCATTTCTCTCGAATTTTTAAAAAACAATTTGGTTGCCTGCCTAGTGAGTATGCTAAACTGAATAAATTGCAACTACAAAAAAACATTATTAATGAAAAACTTATTCTTAATGGCTCAAATACGTCTAATTAGACTATTAACAATTCCATTAGGATCACTCATGCACTCTCTTTTTGTTTAAGTTTGCAATGATAACAATAGACAATTCTCTCGACAAGTAACCTTAAATAACTTTAATTATGGCATTATCATTAATTTCAGCTACCAGTGTAAATGGTACAGGAGTTGAAAACATTTCTGGTCAAGATTTAGGTAAAGTAATAGACTTAATGATTAATATCTCTAATGGAAAAGTAGTATATGCAGTATTACACTTTGACGATTTCTTAGGATTTGGAGGAAAATACTTTGCTATCCCCTGGAGTTCATTTGTTTTTAAAGCCGATTTTACGGACAAATTTATTTTAAATGTTTCTAAAGAAAAACTCGAAAATGCTCCAGGATTTGATAAAGATAACTGGCCAACAAAACCAATGTACGAATACTTGTCTAAAGTTGATACCTATTATGGCAATAGTACATTAGCGGATATGAATAAATAAATAATTATTCTGAAACCATAGCGCATAATTCGTCGAGAAAATTGTTTTTGCGGCAGACACACTAACCTGCGTAGCTTGTTTGCACCTGTCTCCTGTTTTTTCCTAACCTAAAATACACACACATATATGAATTATCTAAAGTCATCTATTTATATTCTATTTTTATTGTTAATTTCCAACACATTAAGTGCACAAACTGATAAAGGAAACTTTTTGATCGGAGGTGGACTAGGTTTTGGATTCTCCAACTCTAGCACTACTGTAGAACAGGCAGGTGTAGACGATGAAATTGGTACTACCACTACTACTGCATTCGATATTATACCCAAAATTGGTTTCTTTTTTGCCGACAATTTTGCGGCAGGAGTTCAACTTGAGTCTACTAACTTAACTACCAAAACAGAAAACGAAAAGAATGTAGCCAATAAATTTTTAGCTGGTCCCTTTTTAAGATATTATTTACCAATGGGTGATAGTAATAAAGCTATTTTCTTCGAATCTAATTTCGGATTCGGTAGAACAGGTGTTAGTGAAGGGGACAACAGTGTTAATACCTCTTTATTAGGTATTGGTGTAGGGCCAGGGTTCACTATTTTCTCAAATGATTTTATCGGTATCGAAGCACTTGCAAAATACAACTGGGTACGTGGTACTACCGCAGTAAATGAAGTGACTAGTAGGGAACTAGTAAGTGAATTAGATTTATCTTTAGGCTTGCAAATTTATTTCTCTAGAATGGTAAAAGCTAGTGAATAAAATACAACTTAAACAAAAGTATAAAATGTATTAGTATCTCACTATAAAACTCAACATTATTATGTTAAGAATAATCATCACATTACTAATTATAGCATTAATTTCGGGATTATTAGGATTCAGCGGAATAGCTGGAGCTGCTACAGGAATAGCACAAGCAGTATTTTATATCTTCATTATCCTTTTTCTAATATCACTAGTTATGAAGCTAGTAAGGAGAGTATAAATACATATCAAATTATTTTCATAAAACATTTAAAACCAATCTTATTATGAGCGAATTATCAAATAAAATTAAAGGTAACTGGAACGTTCTTAAAGGAAAGTTTAAACAACAATATGCCGAACTAACTGATGATGATTTAGCCTATCAAGAAGGACAAGAGGAGGAACTTCTTGGTAGACTTCAAAAAAAATTAGGTAAAACAAAAGAGCAACTAAAGGACTTCATTGACGGTGTAGGATAAGTATCTTATCAATCACTAAGAAAACGTTATCCATATTGTTATTTTTAGTTAGTAAAAGTCTTTCCTTAACTATTCATCAGAAAGACCACTCTACTCATTACATATTAGTAAATAAAACTTATCATATCAGTTTCTTTTAATTATAATCATAAATGGTCTAAAATAAAGTGTTATATTCAATCAAATTATTATTCTTTAATTGAATGTCGTAATACACAATTAGAGTGCAAGCAATTAACTTATATAAGTTAATTGCTTTTTTTCAATTACTTTCTTTCTACTTGTTAACTAACTCTCCTATCAATCTAGTATATATTTTTTTGAAAATTCAGTTATTTGCTGTAATATTAGCCCATCATAACC
>JAHDBM010000127.1 GCA_020630395.1 Flavobacteriales bacterium | reverse complement strand
CTGCGCCACTAAACTGGTTAAACGACGCTACCGCTGAGTTTACAAGGTTTTGGGCAACAGCTCCGGAAATTTTACATTTCCATTTTTTCCAAGTTCAAGTTTTGACAATTTAGTTTGATCAAGAACAAGATTTTTTTGGCAGAGTGGTTATCTGAAGCAATAAAAAAAAGCGCTATCTAATTGGCTTGAATTATGTACTTGCAGGCTTTAGTGCTTGAGCTTTTAATTTGCCGTTGCCCAACTATCGCTGAAAATCCATTTGGTCGATTTTCAACGCTTCTTTGCTGATTTTGCTTATCTTTAAACAAATTAACCAAAATCAGCTGCAGCGCTAAATCGACCAAACGTCGGCTACCGCCTTTTTTAGCGGGTTTTGGCCTCAATTTCCTTAATGAAGAAATGCTTTAAAAATATAGCTCTAGTTTTACTAGGATTTATTTTAGGTGTCTTGTCATTAGCAACTTATAAAGTATATCAAAAAAAGAAACACTTATTTCAAAAATCGGTGAAGCTTCAGAAGCTTAAAAATTGTTTTAAAAAGGAGATCGTTTTTATTCCAATGCATCATGTTGGTCAAGAAGGTTTTTATAAGAGTGTTAAAGATTCTATTATAGTCTTAAAAAAAGAGGGCTTTATAGTTTATTATGAAGGTGTCAAAGAGCCTAATGAATTAGATAGCTTAAAACATGACATTGTCTTGAGAAAATTCAGAAAGATAATAGGTCATTATCCTTCAAGAAAAAATAAAAGAAAACAAAGAGAGATTAAATCAACTATAGTTCAACCAAAAGACAAGTCCCTTGGAATAAAGATAAAAGAAGACCTAAATGTAGATATGGAAATGTCTGTAATTGTTGATTCTTGTGAAAAAAAATACGGTAAAATAGTTCTTACTTCAATTGATACTTTGCCCTTAGATGACCCAACTTATCGTCAAAAAAAAATAGAAGATAGATTTAACTATACAACTAAAATAAGAGATGATTTTTTATTTAATAAAATAGTATCTTCTCAACATCAGAAAATAGCTATTCTATATGGTTCTTCACACAAAAAAGGAATAATAAATAGAATTAAAGCTAATTGTAAAATAACTGAGGCCAACTACTTGTAAACTCCATTTAACCAGTTCTTTACGTTTACTTATTAATTTTGTTTACATTTGAATCTAAACAAAATTAACTGCGCCACTAAACTGGTTAAACGACGCTACCGCTGAGCTTACAAGGTTTTGGGGCCTATTTCCCAACGCACATAGCCATTTTTAATATGAAAAAAATATTACTAAGTTATTTACTTGTAAGTCTAGTTACCAGGCTATTTTCTCAAACACCTAATATTGAGTGGCAAAAATGTTTTGGTGGTTCTCAAGTAGAAGCTCCAGAAAAAATTATCCAAACTTATGAGGGTGGGTACATTATGACTGGTTTTACAACGTCTTTCGACGGAGATGTTAGTAATAATAATGGGGGAAGTGATATTTGGGTTATCAAATTAGATAATCAAGGAAATATTGAGTGGCAAAAAACAGTTGGTGGTTTATCCCATGAAAGCAGTTCAGATATAATTCAAACTTCTGATGGTGGTTATGTAATAGTTGGTAATTCACAATCAAGTGATAGTGGGTTTGTAGATAACGAAGGTGGTCAAGATTTTTTTATAGTTAAGCTGAATAGTAATGGAAATCAAGAATGGGCTCAATCATTTGGAGGCTCAGAAACTGATATAGCAAATAGTGTAGTCGAGCTAAATGATGGAACGTATGTATTGACTGGCAGTACAATGTCAAATGATGGTGATATTACAGATACTACCTTTAGTAGTATATCTACTAAAATATGGGTTTTAAAACTTAGTCATAATGGCTCATTAATTTGGGATAAAACTATTAGTTTAAGTGCTAATGATAATGCATATTCAATTATTAATGATGGTTCTGATTTACTAATAACAGGTCAGTCCCACTCTATATCTAATGGCACAATTCCTGTTAATAAACCAAATTTATTAGCTATTAAAATTGATTCTGATGGAAATGTCCTATGGATTAAGACCTATGGTGGTAGTCAATCAGATATTGCATTTTCTTCAACTAAAACAATTGATGGGGGATATGTTTTGGCAGGATATTCTTATTCATCTGATGGCATAGTATCAGAAAATTATGGCCTTAATGATTTTTGGGTTGTTAAATTAGACAATCAAGGAAATTTAATTTGGGAAAGAAATTATGGTGGAGATGATTTGGAATCAGCTAATCAAATTATACAAACTCCCGATTTAGGCTTTATTATCACAGGATATACTAAATCAACAACCTATGATGTGATGAGTAATAATATTTCATTTACAAGCAACGCATGGATCTTAAAGATTGATTCTATAGGAACAATTGAATGGGAGTCTGCAATAGGTGGTATAGAATCTGAGTCTGGTGAATCAATAGCATTGTCGTCTGATGGTGGTTATATAGTGACTTCTACTGTTAACTCTGATGATCAAGATGTCACTTGTTACAATGGTGAAAACATTTGGGTAGTTAAATTAGAGGGTAACCAAATAACGTCAAATGAAAAAAATGCTAATAAGACCTTCTCTTTTTATCCAAACCCAACACGAGATATTTTGAATTTTATTGAAAAAATCAATTCATATACAATCACTGATGTTAATAACAAAGTAATTGAAAGTAATCAGAGCTATAATAAAAACATAATTGATATGACTTATTTATATCCAGGGGTTTACTTCGTTGAAGTGACTACTTCAAATACAACATATAGACAACAAATAATAAAAAAATAACAGGCCCCAACTACTTGTAAGCTCCATTTAACCAGTTCTTTACGTTTACTTGTTAATTTTATTTAACTTCGTAATCAAACAAAATTAACTGCGCCACTAAACTGGTTAAACGACGCTACCGCTGAGTTTACAAGGTTTTGGCGCCAATTGTCTAACCGCAACTTCAAATTTGAAAAAAACAACCTTTAAAATATCTAAAATGGATTGTCCTTCTGAGGAGAATTTAATTAGATTAAAATTAGAGGAATTAACTAATATAAAATACTTGGAATTTGACATTCCGAAAAGAATCCTATTTGTATTTCATTCAAATGAAGATGATCATATTATTCTAGAAAAATTAAGTGAATTAAAATTAGGTGAAAGCTTAATGTCTTTTACTGAAATAGGTTGACCTTTTTCAAACAAAAGACAACAATGAAAGA